>NZ_JBHTHA010000033.1:0-302525 GCF_042676385.1 Paenibacillus sp. GCM10027628 | reverse complement strand
TCCTTTTTTTCATGCCAAAAACCCTTGCTACGGCAAGGGTTTTGAATTATGAAACTGACTCGACTGTTCGTTGTTTATGGACTTTTGTTCTTTCGAGCCCCGATATGGCTATTTCGCCAAAAATTAGCGTCAAACTTATTCACTAATAACGACCTTTGTTCTTTGTCAAGCGGGTGACCCGGAGTTTACCCCCTCATTTCTTTGAAAGTGGCCGATGGTTGCATGATGTGCATTCGAAATTGCGGAAGAGCGAGCCAAAATGAGTGTTTTTTAGTGTGACTTTCTCACCTTCACAAAAAAAAGACCTTGCCACTCGACAAATCTGTGGATAAATCGTCACTCCGAATTGTGAAATTAGCAGGAGTGTTGATAGCTATCTTTTTCAAGATTACGTTTTGTTGGTAAATCGTAAATTAATTTGAAACTGCTGTTCAGTAAGACTCTCGGCGGACCTTTGCAGATTCGCTATCTACCGTTTACTTTCCGGCTTGCCGCACGATTTCACCAAAAACGATGAATTATTTGTAACTTTTTCCAAGAATATTCGTCTAATGATGAGATGTTGACTCAAGGAGAGGGGACGTGTATTGGGTGAGAATGAAATGGGCCGGCCATGCGGCCGTGTTTGCATTATGTTTCAGTTTGCTGGCTCCTGCCGGGGAGAGCAGGGCCGCCTCGGCGGATGTGCGGGTGATCTTGCCGGATTTTAAGGTATCACTGAACGGGCATACGGTGGATAATCAGCATCGCGAATATCCGCTGCTGGTTTACAAAGATATCACCTATTTTCCGATGACGTGGTACGATTCACGGCTGCTCGGGCTGGAGGCGAAATGGACACCGGAGAACGGGCTAGGCATTGTCCAGGGCCGGGTAAGCTCCTCGTATGCTTCCTATAAAACCGACCATCGGAATACGGCTTCTTACAGTGCCGAAATTCCCGCCTCGGCCATTTCGATCAATGGCAAACCGATCGACAACTCAAAGGAACCGTATCCGCTTCTGAGCTTTCGGGATGTCACGTACTTCCCGCTCACCTGGCGGTTTGCGCATGGCGAATTCGGCTGGGATTACCATTGGGACGACGCGGAAGGCCTGGACATTCGGTCCCATAACCCGCAGATCCTGACTCCGGAGCTGCCTGCATCCGCCGGCGAGAACGACGTTGCCTTGTATAAGGGATATTATTACTTTGCCGAGACGACAGAGAAAACGAATCAGGTATATCGGGCGCCCGTTCAAAATCCGTCCGAAAAAGAGCTCGTTTATTCGTACGACTTCCTTGGAGTCGAACCCCCGAGGAAAAGGGTGCATTTCCGAATTCTCGATAACGAGCTCTGGTTTTCCTATTTTGTAGGCTCAAATCTAATGGGGACGAATATATATGTGAAAGTGAACGACGACGGGAAGGGCGAAATGAAATTGCAAAAAGGCGGCTATACCGATTTCAAAAAAACGCCCTACGGCACCTTGATCATCGCTCTAGGCCCTAATGATTGGGAAGGTAACCTGTCTCTGGCAGCGCCAGGACAGAAAGATCAGCTCGGGAAGACCGTCGGAAATCCGAATCTGTTTTACGGCCGGTATGTCACCTTAGGTAATATGGGCTACATCGTCGACGGCATCGGGGCCGGTGACTCTGCAGAGGTTATAGGAGACGATGTTTATATAATGGCATCTACCTACAACCCTTCTGACGGTTACAACGATTTGAACAAGATTTATAAAATCGACTTAAAGACGAACGAAACGAAGAAAATCGTAAACACGGAAGTAAGCCGTTTCCGGATTTTGGGGGATAAGCTGTATTATGTCAAGGATGCGGACAATGCCTTATATGCATCCGCTCTTGACGGAACAGGCGAGCGCAAGCTGTCCGAAAACACCGTATCCTGGTTTGACGGGATTGACAGCAAAGTGTACTATAAAACAGCCGTTGGCGAAAACAAATACCGGCTGTATCAGGCAAGCCCGGACGGGGAAGATCCGCTTGTGCTGCAGGAGCGCCTTGACGGCATTCAGCTTCTGAATGGGAAGCTCGTCTGCCAGCTAGACGAGAAAGAGGATTACGGGGCGATGGTGCTGGACGACTCCGGCCACCTGGTGCTGGCGCTGGCAGACCCGATCTCGCACCTGCTTACGTCCGATGATGCGATTCTCTTCACCGCTTCAGGCGACTCCACCATCAAAGTCATCCACTGATGTCTCACAACCGGCTTGGTCAATAGTCTTAAGAGAGGCATGCTTCTATATGAGCATGCCTCTCTTTAATTTTACCTGAGGCTTTCCGCAAAATCTTTCAAGCGGACGACACTGTGCTCCTCACGCGATTGCTCAGCTGCAAATGCCATCAGGTGGCTTTGAACGGAGTGGTAAGCGGAGGTCAGCCCCTGGCTTTTACCGTCTTCCCTAACCAGCCTTAGGAAATCTTTGATCAAGCCGAAATCGCCGCCGCCGTGACCAACATGCCCTCCCGCATCTTCGAATGTAATTTTTTCAATTTTACCGCTGCCAAAATGAAGCACTTCGATCTCCTGCTTCTCCATGGCTCCGCGAATCTCTCCCGTGGTTCCCATTAGCTTGATGGTACGACTCACATCTTTCGTAAATGCATTCATCGTAAACGAGGCCGTTACCCCGTCCGCGAATGCCAGATTAACCACTTGATGGTCGACGACATCGTTATCGCAATGATAAACACATCTCCCATAGGGACCTTCCTGCAGCGCCTTCAGACGCGCTTCCATGCTGGAGTCGTCGCTAATGGCCGAAGTCGGCCAATCCGTATCGTCCGTCAAATATTGTTTGGGAGCATAGTACAGACACTCATCGGCAACCGGACAGCCGTCCAGACAGCGCTCCGGCGCTCCCGCCGGAGCCTGGTCCGAGGTGAAATGAGATAACGAACCGAAGGAGGAAACCATCTCACACTCCGAACCTGCCAGCCAGAGCAGGATATCAAGATCATGGCAGGATTTGGCCAAAATCATCGGACTGGATTCTTCTTTTCTGCGCCAATTCCCTCTAACGAAACTATGAGCTTGATGCCAGTAGCCTACATTCTCATTATGCTGTATCGACATTAGCTTGCCGATCGCGCCACGATCCAGCAGATCTTTAATTGTCGAAAAGAAATTCGTGTACCTCAGCACATGACAGATGGAAAAAACCCGGTTGGCTTGAGATGCGATTTCTCCCATACGCACACATTCCTTCGCATTTGGCGACATGGGTTTCTCCAGAAGAACATGATATCCCGCATTTAGCGCTTGAAGAGTCGGTTCGAAATGCTGCTTATCCTGCGTGCAGATTAGCACCGCATCCGCGAGTCTCGGTTTGGCGAACAGTTCCTCCCAGGTGCTGAAACAGAGGTCATCCGCTAAAGCATGTCTTGCTTTAAATTTCTCCCTGCGTTCAACATTTGGTTCTGCTACAGCGACAACCTCGACCTCATGAGGATGCTGTAAAGCATATTCCAAATAGTTAACGCCTCTTAATCCGGCTCCAATTAATGCAACCTTTACTTTCTTCATCTGTGTTCATCTCCTTACGTCTCCCCGCTCAATCTTTCCTTTATTCTTTGACGCTGCCTACCGTCATGCCCTTAACGAAATACTTTTGAAGAAACGGATAGACAACCATGATCGGCAATGCGCCCATGAAAATTTGTGCGGTCCGAAGCGTCTTCTCGCTCAAGTTTTCCATCACTTTCAATTGTTCGGCTGAAATCGCCGTCATTTGGGAATTCATTGCGGTAATCAGCGTAGATAAGTACGTTTGCAGCGGGTATTTCTCCGGTGAATTCATATAAAGGATGCCGTCAAACCATGAATTCCAATGTCCGACGATCGTAAACAGTCCAATCGTTGCGATCGAGGGGAGGGAAACCGGCAAATAAACCTGCCACAAAATCCTCCAATGTCCCGCCCCGTCTATGGTAGCCGCCTCTTCCAACTCTTTAGGAATGGCTCTAAAGAAATTAAGCATCAGGACCATGTTCCAAACATTCAAGGCACCCGGCAGGATCAGCGCCCAGATCGAGTCCAATAGTCCCGTGTTTTTCACGATGATATAGCTTGGAATAAGTCCTCCGCCAAAAAACATGGTGACGGCAAAAAACCATACATACGGCGTTCTAGATCTAAATTGTTCCGGCGTTTTGGCCAGAGGATAAGCTGTAATGAAGACTAGAAGCATGTTGACTGCCGTACCGAGAATGACCCGTTCGATGGAGACCCCCAATGATCGGAAGAACTCCACCTTTTCCCCAAGATACAAATAAGCATCCCAAGAGAAACCGACGGGCCAAAGCTTGACTTCGCCGGCCATTGCAGCCGTATTCGAGCTAAGAGAAACGGACAGCAAATGAATAAACGGTATGATCCCAAGGAGGGTAATGACGGTTAACAGCAGGATATTGAACACGACAAAAAGTTTTCTGCTAAACGACTGTCTATATACCACAAAGCACATCCTCCAGCGGTCTAAAATATTCTGTAATTGTTATACTTATATGCCGTGTAATAGGAGATTGAGACCAAGCCCAAAGAGAGCACGGATTTAAAGAGACCGACTGCCGCCGCCGGCCCGAATTGCTGGCTGAACATCCCCAACCGGTAGACGAACGTATCGATAATATCCGATCCTTGATACACAGTCGGATTATACATGATTAGAATTTGCTCGAAGCCGGCGTTCAGAATGTTGCCTAAACCCAGGACGCCCAGAAGTATCACTACTGGCGCAATCCCCGGCAGCGTAATGTGGATCATTTGCTTCCATTTTCCCGCTCCGTCCACTTCAGCAGCTTCATACAAATTCATGTTAATGCCGGTGATGGCGGCCAGCATGATGATCATGTTGTAGCCCATCCCTTTCCAGACATCCGATCCGATAATGATGCCTCTGAACCACTCATTATTCAGCATAAACAGCACCGGCTTCAAACCCATTAGCGTAAACAGACTGTTAACCGGTCCATTCAAGGAGAACAGCTCAATGATGACACCGCCAAGGACGGTCCATGAAAGAAAGAACGGTAAAAAAATGCTCGATTGGATGAATCGCGAGAACCATTTCTTCGTAACCTCATTTAACAATAAGGCAAGCACGAGAGGAACGATCAGGAAAAGCACCATTTTGAAAAGGGAGATAACGATGGTATTCCACAGCACTTGATTGAAATCCGGCAAATGAAATACATAGTTGAAATTATCCCAGCCAACCCATTTCGATTTAAAAAAACCGGATAACGGCTCAAATTGCTGGAAAGCCATGACGATACCGGCCATTGGACCGTATGCATAAATAAGCGTAACCAATTCTCCTGGTACAAGCATCAGATGCAGAGGAGACTCTCTCCGAAGCGTTCTCATTCCTATAGGAACCTCCTACTTAACCGTTTGTTTGCTGTACCAATCATTTACTTCTTGAGTGATTTGATCGCCGCCAAGCGTCTTCCAGCTCGCCACAAACTTATCGAAGTCATCGATCGAACCGCCCAATACGATTTTCGTAAACGATTCCAGCATCAATTTATCCAATTGACCGCCCTTCTCGACTTGGGTC
Source organism: Paenibacillus sp. GCM10027628 (assembly GCF_042676385.1). NCBI lineage: Bacteria > Bacillati > Bacillota > Bacilli > Caryophanales > Paenibacillaceae > Paenibacillus > Paenibacillus sp. GCM10027628. The sequence continues at coordinate 296,957 of NZ_JBHTHA010000033.1, read as the reverse complement.
GTGGTAGGAATACTGTAGAATTCGTTATTCACGAATGCTTTCTTTTCTTTAATTTGGCGAGTCAGCCCCCATCCGCCTTCTTTGGCGGCCCGGCTGAAATACTGCCCCCAATTTACGCCTCTGGATGCATTCGCCGTATTTTGTCCAAGGTAGTCTTTCGTCGCTTTGAAGACATCCGCGACATTTTTGTAATTGTCGTCATCCAGAGTAATCTCGGTTTGTTTGGCATCGAGTGCCTTATTGACCTCGGTATAGATCGTCTCGATTTGAGCAGGGTTATACAGTCTCGGAACGAACCAGTTGTAAACATAGCCATTTTCGGCTTTATTTTTATCCATATATTTTTTATTGCCCATCTCTAGGTAGAAGTTCATCATCTTGATTGCCGCTTCCGGATGTTTGGCGTTTTTGTTCACTACAAAAATACGGCTGCTGCGCAGCTTGGGAACGAGTGACTTCCCTGGGCCATCGAGTGAAGGAATTTGAAGAGCGATCCAGTCGGCTTTCGGATCTTTGTCCACGTTTAAATTAAGCGGCCAATTCGGATACCACCATTCTCCATAAGAGATGCCTACCTTGCCTGCCGTGATATCTTCGACGACTTTGTTCTCATCCTTCAATGCGAACTCTTTGTCGAAGATGCCCTTTTGGTACCATGACTGCATTTTACTTAACGCTTTCTTTACCTCAGGCTGAATGAGACCAGGTACCAGCTTCCCATCCGCACTTTTAATCCACGCGGATTGGTTATCACCTACAGAGGGATAGGCGCCAAATCCGTTGAAAAATCCTCTGACATCGAAGCCCCAGTAGATGAAGTTTTTTTGCATCGCGATGCCATAGGTATCATTTTTACCATTTTTGTCCGGGTCGTTTTTAACGAAAGCTTCCGCAACTTTTTCCAGATCGTCGATCGATTTGGGCGGTTGAAGATTCAAGTTATCGAGCCAATCTTTACGAATCCACAGCAGCTGCGTCGATAAAAACGGGTCTTCGAAGGAAGGAATGCCATACTGTTTGCCGTCAGAACTGAAAGTTTTCATCGCAAATCCGCCATCGGACTCCATATACTTCTTGAGTGTCGGAGAAGCATACTGATTGTAGGCTTCCGTCAGATCGGCAAGCACGCCTTGCTTCTTTAATTTCTCGTAGTTTTTCTGATCCAGCTCCATGATGTCCGGCAAATCTCCGGAAGCCATAGCCAGTGCGAATTTTTGTTCATATTGGCTCGATGGAACGGTCCACTTATATTTAACGTCGATATTCGTCATGTCTTTCAAATCTTTGAGGTAGACATTCTTGTCGGGTGTGATCCCCTGCGGCGTTCTCGGGTCCTCCGGAGGATTGTACCCCAGAACTTCGGTAACGGTTACAGGATCTGGGTATTTTCCTAGAGGGTCTTGCGCGATAGGGCTGCTTTTTGATGCTGCCGTAGAAGAAGCCGCTGCCGATGGAGCCGGCGGGCTCGATTTGTCAGTGACTTGACTTGAACACGCTGTCATTAGGGCAATCGTTAGACTGCCGGTTACCATCAGATTCATTCTTTGTATACTTTTCATCTTGGATTCTTTCCCCCTTTTTCATTTGCAATCAGGTACTCTAGCGGTTCTCTCTTACACTTTTATTGTAAGGTCAAAGGGAAAAGTCAAACAATTTCAATTCTTTTACATTGCTTTCACTTTATTTACCTATTGTAAATTCCGGTATTCCTGTGGAGAGGTTCCGGTCATTTTTTTGAAAAAAGTGGTGAAATAAGACGGCGATTCAAAACCTAGCTTTGCAGCGATTTCATGCAATTTCAGTTGCGGATTGGTCATCAAGACGATGGCTGCCTCAAGTTTGGTCGACCGAATATAATCAATGAGGTTGTGGCCGGTGATTTGTTTGTAATAACGGGATAAATAGGATGGATTAAAATGGACTTCTTCCGCGATAGCAGTCAAAGATAAATCCCCGGACAGATGATTCTTGATATATTGATGAATCTGATCAATCAGTAATAGCCTGAACTGTTCCTGACTCATTCCCCGCCCTTTATAATGCGTCGGCACAAGCGAGCTTAATTTGTCCAGATCGACGATGACCATCTCTTGACCAAGCTGTACTCTTTTGCGAATGAAGGAGCGGGCTTCTTCCACCTGCGCATGAAGGCCGTCCCAATCATTCATCAAGTTGCCGGAAATGGCAAAGGAGACGGAAACATTCAGCATTCTCGTGCATTCGTTTTGAACCGATTCCAAAATTCCTTTCATGTAAGCGACAAGCCGAAGCCAGTTCAACTTATGATCCTCGCCCAGCAAGCGGGTCGTTAAATCGGCATCCGGTTGCAGCAGCCATACAAGGGCGGAAGCATCGTATACAGCTTTCTCCCCGTATAAAGAGGCCGGCAGGCAGCTGTCGAATATTTGCTGAACAGTTTTCAGCAGCTTCCATTTATCGGCAGTTAATTGATCTTCAGCGTGATCCGCTTGTCCGACAAGGAAGAAAGCAGGCCGGTCTGCAGCAATATGAAAGTCCACCTCCGCATAGCGAGGATTAGCTAAAAGCTCGGCCATAGGTACCCCATGCAGGAGGGCTTCCATCATCTCGTTCTTAAGCAGCGGCTCCGCGAATTGAACGTGCATTTCCGCTTTTTCCTGAAGAATCCGAGTCCGGTTCTCTTCGTCCAGTTTGTCCATAGCTATCTTCACCGCTTTGTAAACGGGTTCGATGCCTTCTGTTTTAAGTATGTAGTTCTCCACGTTTTTTCGAATAGCTTCGTATACGTAATCGAATTCGCTGTAACCCGTTAAGAAAATAATGCGGCATGAAGGCCAATAGTAAACAATCTCATCCACGAGCTGCAGGCCATTCTTCTGGGGCATTCGGATGTCGCTAACCAGAATATCGAGCTTCGTTTTCTTTGCGATTTCAATCGCTTCGTTCGCAGAGAACGCTTTACAAACGTCAAGTTCAAAGTCCGAATTTTCTTGAAAAAGCTGCACCAAGCCGTTAACAATCACAGGTTCATCGTCCACGATGAGCAGTCGGTACATCATGTATGCCTCCTAATGTTTAATTGGGGCCCCAGTGGGGATTTAATTCAATGACCAGGTCTACTTTCAAGCCGCCATATTGGCTTCGAGACAAGAACAGTCCGCTATTTGCCCCATATTTCAATTGCAGCCTGTTATTTACATTTATAATCCCGGTCTTCTCGGTTCGCTCCGAACTTAGCTCAAGCTGCCCTTTCAATTGCTCAATTCTCTCATCTGTCAACAGTTTTCCATTGTCTTCCACCGTAACGCGCACAACATGATCTTCGTTGCTCACGCCGATGTAAACCACGCCAAGCGTGGTTTCGTCTTCAAACGCATGTTCAAACACGTTCTCCACGATCGGTTGAATGATCAGACGCGGCACCATAATTGCCTTATAACGATCCGGGAGTTCTGTATACTCGTAATGAATCCGATTTGAGAAACGAATACACTGAATGTCGCAATAGTCAAGCGCATGCCGGTACTCGTTATTCAAAGGCACCTCGTCAGAGCCGCTTCTCGTAATGTACTGATAGTAGCTTCCTAGCTTTTGCGAGAGCTCCGCCGCACTCTGGGCATCCCCCGTTTTGCACATCATGTAAATGTTAAAGAAACTATTATACAGAAAGTGCGGGTTGATTTGAGATTGCAACTGCTTGAGTTCGGAGTGCTGCAGGGCGATTTTCTGCTCATAATTCTCTTCGATCGAACGTTTCAGTCTGGAGGCCATACGGTTAAAGCTACTAAACAAGTAATGGAATTCGTCCTTCCTTTTTGACTCAATAATCAAATTCAAATTATCCGTTTCGATCATATGAAACGCTTTGGTCAGCTTGGAAAGCGGTTTATGAATCATGAGATGGACCGAGAATGAATATAGAAGCAGAACCGCGATGGCAATGATAAATAAGGAGAAGAACCATGTGTTGAACTGATTCAACGGACGCGTAAGTTCATTCTGGTTCACATACATGATCAACGATAGATTTAAAGAGCTGACAGGGCTGTACGTGATAAAATAGCTTGTCCCGCCCACCTTCCGGATCATGGATTTATTCTGATCACGATTGACTTCACTAGTAATCAGCGAAAGTGCTTCCGGCAAAATCCGCGTATCCTTAGCAGTGGATAATACGAGCCCAAGGTTTCGGTCCACAAGCATGACTTCGGATTCCTGATAAAGGACTGCAAGTTGATTTAAGGTCTCCAGCAGCTTGCCCCTGGAAATTTCAATATAAGACCAAATGCCGGAATTATTCTCGCTTTCAATGAAAAACATCCGATCTCCATCTCTATAAAATGAAGGTTTCGGAGTGGTTTTCACGAGGGCGGAGATCACCTTGTATTCCGGATTCGGCGCATTCGTAACACCGTTCAAGGTAGAGACGGTTTTTCCTATAGATTTGATGTAAACACCTGCATTGACCACATAGTCGCTCGCACTTTGCAGTGTAAGCAGACGGTCTTTGACTTGAGTAATTGAATCCACTTCCTCGTAGCTACCCATTGTACCGCCCCGAAAGCTGAGCTTCTGAAGATCACGGTCGTTCAGAAATTCCAGCTGCTGATTACGGATAAAATATAACTGGCTGTCCAGCTGCTTGGAATAAAACGAAGCGCCATCGGCGGCCGATTCCGATATTTCATTCTTGATTAAAGAAATCCCTTTGAAGTTAACCCCAATATTCATAACGATTAACGGCACGAGAAATGCGATGAAAACGATAACAATTTTCTGGTAGACGTACCATCTTGCCCTGCCTGCTGTCTGCAGCTTCATGAGGCAACCCCCGAATCGATTTGGTTTCCAAGTTTAGTTTAGCTTTAGTATACAGAGATCCTAAAAAAAGAACTATCCCTAAGTTCATCGTTTCCACAGCATGTTTTTTGTAATAAAAGGAAAAAATAACGCGATCACTGGGATAAATCTCATCCAAAGATTGTCCCCGCAATATAAAGGAGACCGTTATGAACATATGGACAAAAGTGACTTTACTACTGGCAATATCCATGTTTGCCTCGGCGGGAGCAGCATCCGTTCAGGCATCAAAGCCTGAGAAGCAGTTAACAGCGGCATTCGTGCGAAACGGGGATCTATGGATCAAAACCGGTGAAACCGAGAAGCAATTGACCAAGGGAGAAACGATTCGATATCCTAAATGGTCCTTTGATGGCAAGTGGATTGCTTATACCAGAGGAGAAAATGAGAAGGAATTGTGGGTATGGAACGTTCCTACCGGAGAGACTCGTCTCGTAAGATCAGGTGTCGACAAAAATTATCAATGGGCTCCGACGCGGGACCATCTCGCATTTGAACAAGATCAGCAATTATATGAGGTAGATCCTGCTGCGCCGGAGAAGCCGGATCTTGTCGTGCAAGATATCAGCAATTTTTCCTGGCTGCCTGATGGCAGCGGGTTTCTGGCTTCATCCGGGGCCAAGCTTTTGCCTGATGGATGGACTCCTGTACGAATCCTAAAAATACCGCTCACGGCAAAAGGCGATCCTAGCCGATTCGAGACTTTATATGTGCTGCCAAAGCAATCGGATGCATTCTTTGCCGTTGGAACCAGCGTTTTCAAATGGTCGGCAACCGGCCAATGGATCGCATTTCTGGCAACGCCTACCGCGTCGTTATCTGCGGATAGCAATACGCTGTGCACGTTGTCCTCGGACGGTTCTCAGTTTAAAACCATCGGCCAAATGGCGAACAATGACCAATGGTTCCAATGGGCGGACGAAGGCGAAACACTCGCCTATATCGGGGGCCCCGGCAGAGAGGGCACGTCAAATAAACAGCTGAAAGTGACCAATGTCCCACAGGCCGCCCCGATAGTCTATACGCCCGCAGGTTATGTCGACGTGAGCTTTACGTGGGTGGATTCCCGGACAATGATAGCCTCAAGAGCCAAAGAAGCTGAATGGACAGGTGATACAGCCAAACGCCAGCTACCCTTCTTAGTCCAAGTGAAACTAAATAAGCAGCGGCAAAAGCAATTGACTTCGAATTCGCACGTTTACGGCGATTTCAATCCGATTTCACTTCCGTTTCAGCGTCTGGCTTGGGTTAGTTCGGACCGAAGCACGGCTAAGGTCACGCTTGCGGGCCGTAGCGGCCATCATGCTGTTACCTGGATTGAGAATTTAACCATTGGAGACAGCTATTACGAACAGTGGGATTGGAGAAGCGTGCTCAGTTTTTATATGAGAACCCAAAAATCCCCTTATGTCTACAACGAAGACATTCGCCACCGCGTATGGGCTTTCTTTTAGACAAGTTTCCTCTTCTATCTTCAATAAACCATAAATACCTCCTCCAACACTTCGACAGTTTTTACATGTGAGATGTTTTAAACTTGTATTACATACAGATGGAGGTGCAAGAGATTTGGTGGATAAAAACACAAAAGCACAAGCCTTATGGTTTGTTAGTCAGGAAATGGAGAGAATTCTCAGGGATTTAGAGGGCGGGGTTATTACTAGAGATCAAGCGATTGGCAGTTATAATACGGTGTTTAACCTTGCATCCGGAATTGAGGATATCAAATATATGAAAACCATTTGCAGAATCATAAGCCATCTCCGCTCGACGAACTACTATTTCAATTTAAAAAAATTATATCTAAGCAATTACTTCGGAGAGGAACCAGTCACCACCGTTGAGAATAAGGAAAAAGAAATCGTTTATAAGTAGTTTCATTTAGAGACGCATGGGGTCCTGAGCCGCATGCGTTTTTTTATTCAACGAATTTTTTTCAAAAATTGCAGTGTCCGTTCATTTCGAGCATGCTCGAAAATGTCTGCTGGCGTTCCTTTTTCAACGATGACGCCTTGATCCATGAATACGACTTGATCGGCGACATCCCGTGCAAACCCCATCTCATGCGTAACGACGACCATGGTCATGCCCTCATGAGCCAGCTCTTTCATGACTTGCAAGACGTCCCCCACTAATTCCGGGTCCAGCGCAGAGGTAGGCTCGTCAAATAATAAGACACCAGGATCCATGGCCATCGCCCGTGCGATTCCGACACGCTGCTGCTGTCCCCCGGACAGCTGGTGGGGGTACATATCAGCGCGATCACGTAAGCCGACCTTCTCGAGCAAATCCATTGCTTTCCTCTTCGCCTCTCCTTTAGGCCGTCTCAAGACGATGACTTGTCCTTCCATCACATTTTCAAGTGCGGTTAAATGGGGAAACAGGTTATAACTTTGGAAAACCATGCCGGTTTGTTTGCGGATCGCTTTCACAATCGTTTGGTCTACGCGACGATTACCGTTAAACTCGATGCTTGTTTTTGCAATAGAAAGTGTCCCTTGCTCCGGCATTTCCAGTAAATTTAGGCAGCGCAGCAAAGTGGTTTTTCCTGAGCCCGATGGACCGATGATGACGGCCGTTTTCCCTTTCTCAACCGACAGATCGATACCATTCAGGACTTGCTGCCCGTCAAATCTTTTGTGCAGCCCAGTTATCTGAATCATTGCTGAATCCCCCCTTTAAGTTTTGATAGAACAAATGCGGACTTATCTGGCCACCTTTCGTTCAAATCGCCCTTCGAGCCTGTTCTGGAAATGGGAAAGCACGGTGCTAAACAATAAATAAATACACGCCACCTCTATGTAAAGCCAGAGCGGTTCGTATGTCACAGCTGCTATTTGCTGACCTTTTTGAAACATCTCCGTCACGGTGATGGTCGCAGCCAGTGATGTGTCCTTGATTAAACTAATAAACGAGTTGCCTAGCGGAGGAATCGAAACCCGGGCAGCTTGCGGTAAAATGATACGACGCATCGCTTGCCATTTGGTCATGCCGATTGCGTACGCAGTCTCGCTTTGACCTTTGGGGATGGACAGGATCGCCGCCCGAATGATTTCTGAGCTATAGGCTCCCTTATTCAAAGTAAACCCGATAATCGCTGTAGGAAAAGGCTCAAGAGTAATACCTAAACTCGGAAAGCCGTAAAACAAAATAAACAGCTGGACGAGCAGCGGTGTGCCGCGAAATATCCAAACGTAGAACTTGGCAATGGCTACTAATGGGGGAACATCCGATAACCGGGCGAGAGCCGTTAATAGAGCAAGCAGCAATCCAAGTGTGAATGTGATCAGGGTAAGCGGAATGGTAAATAGCAGGCCAGCCTTTAAAATAGGAAAAAAGGAATCGCTAAGGATTCCCAGGATGCGTTCTGTGCGATCAGTTGTCATCGGCTCCCAGTCCTTTACTTGGAAACGTCTGCGTTAAACCATTTTTGTGAAATCTTCAAAGAGGTGCCATCGCTTTTCATATCGGCAAGTGCTTTGTTGATCTGTTGTACAAGCTCTGTGCTGCCTTTTCTGAACAAGAAGGCGTTGCTTGTCGCATTCGGCTCTTCATACACCGTCTTGATCGGTAAATCGGGACGCTGCTTTTTCAAATCAAGATAGGACAGGCTGTCGTTGATTGTCGCATCGATGCGACCGGAAGTTAGCAGATCGATCGCCTGGTTGAAACCTTCAACCACGGTGTTTGTTGCGCCATGATCTTCGGCGATTTTACGGTAATTGCTGTCCAAAGATTGTCCTACTTTTTTGCCTTTTAAGTCATCCAGTGTTTTTATTGCCGTGTTATCGGCCTTTACGACAAGAACAGCGCGAGAGACAATGTAAGGGTCGGACATATCATATTTCTCCAGACGATCCGGTCGAACCGCCACTTCATTCGCTACCATGTCATAGCGTTTGGCGTCCAGCCCGGCGATCATTCCATCCCATTTCGTTTCAATAAAACGGGGTGTGCGATTGATTCGTTTACACACTTCTTGGGCCATTTCAACGTCAAATCCAGTTAATGTTCCCCCTTTGTCGTGAAACGTGAATGGCGAATACGTACCTTCCGTCCCGATCGTTATTTCGCCTTGGCCTTGAGTTTGACCGGTTGGCGCCGGGGCGGTGCTTTCAGCCGCTTTCTGCCCTTTATTCGTACTGCAGCCTGCGGCCGCCAGGATCAATACACAAATCAGGGATGCTGCAATTCTTGGTTTCATGTGATTACCCCCATATAGGATTGATCTTTTCTTATCTCCTACTATTTTTTCTTTAAATGGTTAATGCTATTCACCTGAAGGCTACTTCAATGAGAGGACGGTGATAAGGTGACCGATAGCAAACCGAAGGGGCATGTAGAGTTTCATCAACCAGCGGTGAAACTTGCAGCGGATATACTTGGAGACGCAATCATGCGGGAGCATCTGGAGGAAATGATAGAGAATGACGGATATCCGGGCAGCTGCTCCATCATCAATACCAAGCAACCGGATAACGAATAAATGCCCGGAAAACAAAACAAGAGCGATAACGGAACTATCCGTTATTGCTCTTGTTTGTATGCGCCATATTAAACGACTACAAATTGATTGACCGATCTTAGCAGTTGTTTTTCTTCGATCGTAACTTGAATCGTACCGTATGCACGAATTTTCCCTGGTCCAAAAACCCTCAAATTCGCTTGTCTTGCCTCGATGTTGCATCCTTGATTTCGCGCTTTCTCAAAATCAATATCCTCAACGAGAATAGTTCCTGGTGTCAGCATATGATTACCTCCAAGTTTATTTACCTTCTATATCTTATCAAAAGATGCTTGATAAATAAAATGGTAGCTTTTCATATACTAAAACTTTTGCGGAAATTGCTTAATTATCCCTTCAGATAAGGTATCCGCCAGTTTAATAATATGGTCTACACCGTGATCATAGGCTGAAATATCTGCGTCCCAATCCTTTTTAAGTCTAGCCTCGACAGCATCGATGGTCATTTTCAAATGTGTATATAACAAATCTTTCAATACGGGTTTCGACCAATTCGGATTGGCGCTGCTTAAGAATTGGGCAATATCGTCGGCATTTCAGTGCCATTCGGCATCATACTTTTTAAGTCTACATATTTGTAAGATTGCCTATCTTTACGTATTTTTTTCCGTGTTGGACCCGAACCAGTTGAACCCATGCATAGATAACAAGGAACAACAGCATAAAACCAGCCGAATAACGATACATCATCGCGTAACCTGTTACGGAAGATATCGCTCCGAGCAATAGAGCTCCTATAGCTACGCCAAGATCCGTGGAATTGTAAAACATGCTATTAGCCATGCCATGCTGCTCTTTGGGGCTTAACCTGAGCATCCAGGCCTGCAAGGTCGGTTGTATGGAACCGAAACCCAGACCATATAGAAGCGCGGAAAGAATGAGCATCGGCAATGCAGTCGTAAATGAGAGTAAAGTCAAGCTCGCTAGCACGCAAATCGCCGCAGGAATAAGAACAGCTGCATGCCCTTTTTTATCAAACAATTTACCTGAAATGGGTCTGATCAGAATGATCGTGAACGCATTAAACAAGAAAAATAACCCTACTTGCTCCAGATGCACCGCTTCTCCAAACAAGGCAATAAAACTAAGCAGACCGCTATAGGTTACAGAAAGAAGGACATTCAACAGCGCGGGAAACAATAGTTTGGTATTAAAGGGTTGCTTGTTGGAATTTTGACTACCGGCAGTTTGCCCTTGCTTGGAATCTTGCGGAATCGACCGCGACAGAATAAGAATTGGAAAAATCAAGAGGGCGGTTGCCGTTCCAATCATGGACAACGTACCGAATCCGTAATGCCTCATCACATTCAGACCGATCATCGGTCCCATTGACATGGCTAGACTGGTTGAAAGGCCGAAGTATCCAATACCTTCCCCCATCCTTTTACCCGGAATAATTTGTGAAACCAAGGTGGGAATGATCGTGCTCGACATCCCGAATCCAATTCCATACCCAACCCGCATAACCAGCAGCGAGCCTATGGAATCCGCCCAGACATAAACGGCAGTAATAATTGTGGCTACAGCCAGCCCGATCAGCAAAATAACCTTTCGCTGAAACTTCCGTATCAGCGCCGCAGTCAAAAATCGTGTCGCTATTGCGGATAACGCGAACACACTTGTTACAAGACTGACCGTTAAATCCCCGGCTAAAAATTTGCCTTTCACATAGGCGGGAAACGAGGACAGCAGCATTTGCAAATTTAAAAATAATAAGAATGAGCAAATTGTCAAACAAATAAACGCTTTGGTCCAAAGCTTGTGTGATTGTTCGGGATTATTCATGATGTCATGCTCCTATTCACCCTCTGACAGTTCGTTCACATGATTGTTGATCCGCTGAAGCAGCTCCAGCAGCATATCGTATTCGGAATCCGACATACATCGTTTCACATCGTTCACGACTTTCAGTTCGATCGGAAGCGTTTGTTCAATCAGTGATTTGCCTTTGTCCGTGATATAGACTGCAAAAGAGCGGCGATCATTTTCACCGGTCTTCTTCGTAATGAAGCCCTTTCCCTCCAGTTGATCGAGAATTCGTGTAGTTGTCGGTTTGTCTTTGGCGGTACGTTCGGCAATCTCTTTTTGAATTAACCCGTTTCCACGTTCTACCTGATAAAGTACGGACCACTGCTCGGGTGTAATTTCATATTCCTTCAACCGATTCTGCAGTAGGTTCGATAATTTACGGTAGGCTACGCCCATATTAAAGCCGATGGATCGGTCCAACCCGCTATCTTTTATCATCAGCCACCCGTCCTTTTTTAATTAGTTGTTATAACAACTATAGTTAAAACAACTATGTTTTGTCAAGCAGATGCATCCAATTGATTATATATCCGCTGATTAGTTTTCGAGAAATGGAGGTAAAATAACCTACAGAAAAATGAACAATCAGGAGGCATTATGAGAATACTCGCAGCGTTAAGCATCTTTTTATTTTTGTTTCATTCTGTTGCTGTCGCGGCCCCTAGAAAAGACCGCGCGTATTATGAGAATCGCGGGGAAGTCGTCTGGGAAATAACAACCGATGAGAAAGTGATCGCACTTACATTTGACGATGGGCCTCATCCCGAGTACACCGCGCAAATTCTGGATTTATTAAAACAGTATGACGCTAAAGCGACTTTTTTCGTTGTTGGCAATAAAGTAAAACTATACCCCGACCTTTTAAAGCGGGAAGTCGATGAAGGTCATGAGCTTGCCAATCATACATACAGCCATGCCTATTTAAGCAAAAGAACGAACATGAAAAAAGAAATCAACAAGGCTGAAGAAATTATTTATGCCACGACAGGGCGGCATTGCCAATTATTTCGGCCGCCAGGCGGCTTTTTTAATGAAAGACTCGTCTCCACGGTCAGGCAAGAGGGATATAAAATGGTTATGTGGTCATGGCAATTGGATACGAAAGATTGGAATACGCCGGGGGTTAATCGAATTGTAAACAAAGTCCTGTCGAACGCCAGAAACGGGAATATTATTTTATTCCACGATTATATCGAAGGCCCCACACAGACCATCGAGGCTTTAAAAATCATTTTGCCGGAATTAAAAAATAGGGGCTACCGATTCACGACCGTTTCGGAAATGTTGAATTATCAGAAAGCAATTCCTGCGAAAATACGATGAATAAACAAGTGGAGCCTTTTTTAAGAGGGCTCCTCTTTCGATTTTGTTTGCCTTTCTTGCGGCATGTGGAATCATTTATTAAAAATAGTCTAAATCTTACACAACAATGTAAAAATTATTCCTGTGATTACTTGATATATATGGGTAGTATTTTGTTATCATCATCAAACTAATATGTAAGCGCTTTCCGATTAATTAAAGGAGGTGATTCTCAGTTAGGTTTTGATCCGACTTGAAAACAGTTTTAGCTCATCACTTTTTTTAGGAGGAATCGTTAGATGATTTTACGACCGAATGTAAACCGTATTTTTTCAATTACCGTCATTGCGCTTTTGCTTAACGGCCTTATTTTCGCCTGGCTCCCGAAGCCGGTCATGGCAGCAGGAACTACTTATTATATCGATTCGGTAAACGGTAACGACAGTTATAGCGGCAGCAGCGAGTCGCAAGCCTGGCAAACGTTGAACAAGGTCAACGGGACAACGTTCCAGCCCGGGGATCGCATTTTGTTCAAAGCGGGCAGCGTATGGACCGGTCAACTATGGCCGAAAGGCTCCGGAGCGGATGGAAAACCGATCGTCATCGACCGATACGGGACAGGCGGAAGGCCGATCATCCATGGCGGCGGGTCGAACTTCACGCAAACGGTGTATAACAGCACTGCGACTTACAACACAGGAACCGTACTGCTCAAAAATCAGGAGTACTGGGAAATCAATAACCTTGAAGTAACAAACGACGATGATTTCCAATCGGAAAATAACGACTCCAACGCGCTTCGGGCCGGCATTTTTTTCGTCATCGATTCGAATGAGAGCGATCGAATATACAACCATATCTACATAAGGAACACTTACGTTCACGACATTGACGGTTACAACAATGCGGGTGCCAAGGAAAACGGCGGGATTATCGGCGTTATCAAAGGAACCTACGCGACTTCGCAACCAACGGTAGCCAGGTTCAACGATGTGCGCATCGAAAATAATACGATCCGCAAAGTCGATCGGGTCGCGATCCGCGTTGCTGCGCATGCGAATTATGTTCAGGACGATTCGTTCTCGACTACAGGTGCCAGAAAATACGGCAATTGGAACACGAATTTTTACCTCGGTCATAACACAGTGGAGGACATCGGAGGCGACGGCATCATTCTGCGCGATACCGACGGCGCCATCGTCGAGAGCAACGTCTTAACCAAGTTCGGTACCAGGGTGGCGGGAAGCAATGCGATCGCCGGCATTTGGCTGACGGTCGGGAAAAATAATACGTTGCAATATAATGAAGTGTCCGGCGGACCGTTATACAACCAGGACGGCTGTGCCTTCGATTTTGATTATTATCTGGAAAATACGGTTTACCAATTCAATTACAGCCATGACAACCCGATGGGTACGATGCTGCTCATGGGCGGTAACATTAACGACGTGATGCGCTACAACGTCAGCCAAAACGACGGCGCTTTCATCCGTCACTTCGCTTCGGACGAAGCGACGCCCGCTTCCATTTATAACAACGTCTTTTACTATGACGGCGCCAAGTTTAAAGTCAGTCTCGATAGCGACGGTCAAGTGCAAAACGGGTATAACTTCTATAACAACATTTTCTATAACGCCAACCCTTCCGCTCCGACAAACTGGGGCACTGAAAACTGGGGACAGCTGAAATTCAGCAATAATGTCTTCTATGAAGCGGGCGGCACGCATCCGGCCAAGGAACCGTTCGACCCGAACAAAATAACGGCCGATCCGAAATTCGTCAAACCGGGCGGTGCGGGCGTAGGCTTACAGACGGCATACGCTTACGAGCTTAAGGCAGATTCTCCGGCGATTAATGCCGGTCTGGCTATGGACAATAACGGCGGCAAAGATTATAAGGGCAATCCATTGTATAACGGGCTGCCGGATATTGGATCGTTCGAATATCAGGGCGATACTTCAGCGGTCAATCATCAGCCATATGTCACCAATGCTGAGTACAACGTGAAGGAAGGCAAACAAGTAACCGGCAGGCTGTCCGCGAGCGATCCGGACGGTGATATCCTGCAATTTTCGATTGTGAACGGAGCAACAAAAGGTACTGTAAAGCTTGCGGACAGCAACACCGGCGATTTTGTATACACGCCGAATCCGGGCGTGTGGGGCAGCGATAGCTTTACGTTTAAAGTATCTGACGGAAAGCTCGAATCAGCGCTCGGTACCATAACCGTAGCGATTTCGCCGGCGCATTTAGTTCAAATCGGCGCTTCTGAAGATGCTTTTGTTCGCGACGGATCATACGCCAATACGAAATATGGAACCGGCAATACACTCGAAGTGAAGGCGGATGCCTCGAGTTATAACCGGCAAGCATACTTGAAATTTGATCTTTCCTCGTTCACCGGGGCAGTCGAGAGCGCTAAAGTTACGCTTGTTCCAGTTGCTGTAGGTACGTTAGGCGTTGCGAATGAAGCGTACCTCGTAAGCGATAACAGCTGGCGAGAAACAACCCTGACTTGGACCAACAAGCCTATAGCCGGTGCCCTCGTAGCCAGTTGGTCTGCTCCCGCGGTCGGGACACCCGTACAGTTTGATGTGACGGATCAAGTCAAATCGGCGATTGCAGCCGACAAGAAACTGTCGCTTCAGATAATAACTCCGCCATCCAGCAAAGGTTCAGGTTCTCTAGTTACTTATGCTTCTAAAGAGAACGAGACGGCCAACTACAGGCCATTCATCGAGATTAAGCTGGCAAACGACAAGCCTGTAGCAGTCGGATCAGAATGGAATACTTGGCAAGATACGGCTGTAAATGGGGTTTTGAACGCGAGCGATCCGAACGGAGATCCACTGTCGTATAGTATCGTAACAAACGGTACGAAAGGAACGGCAATGATCACGGATGCGACTACGGGAGCGTTTGTATATACGCCAAATCCGGGCGTGGTTGGTACTGATTCGTTTACGTTTAAAGCGAACGATGGCATAGCCGATTCGGAAACCGTTACGGTAACGGTAAGCATCAAGGATACGCTCCCTCCTGTGACGACGGATGACGCGAAGAGCGGCTGGCAGAAAACGGTGCAGACGATCCATCTATCGGCTATAGATGCGGGAAGCGGTGTAAAGTCGACGTTTTACAGTGTGGACGGCCAGCCGTTTACGGAAGGAAATACAGTAGCAGTGGACAGCGAAGGCTTACATGAGGTTAGGTATTACAGCGTGGATGCCGCAAATAATCAGGAGACGATCAAATCTGTAGAGGTTAAAGTCGACCTGACTGCACCTGTCGTGAGTCCGACTGTGTCGATGACGGTTTATCAAACGGATACGGCCAAGGTTGCCTTTGACATTACGGACGCTTTGAGCGGAGTAGCGGGAACCGTCATCACCTTGGACGGCGCGGAAATTACGCAACCGATTGTGCTCGAACCGCTTTCACTGCACATAGGCGAACACAACATCCGGGTGACGGCAGACGACCTTGCAGGAAATGTGACAGTTCGTGAATTTACGTTAAATGTAATTATGGATACCGCTCATTTGAAGCAGCTTCTGCAAATAGGGAGCGACAAAGGGTGGATCACGAACCAAGGCGTGCTGAACAGCCTGATGGCAAAAGCGAATCATAACAGCTTGAACGCTTTGGAGAATGAAGTGCAAGCGCAAGCCGGCAAAAAGATTGCAACCATGTTTGCGAATTTGCTCTTGACCGATATTGAGTATTTGAAAAAGCTTGATTCACAAAAATAGGTTGTCCTGTTCATAATCAGGCACATATGAAAAATAGCTCATTGGCGGAATATTATTACCGCAATGAGCTATTTTTCTCACACTATAGGATTTCGGCCGCTACATTTGAGATGTCATGCTTTTCTTAAAATCGGACGGGTAGACCCCAACGATTTCTGTAAACAGCTTGGTAAAATGCCGTGTGCTGTAATATCCTACCTGTTCAGCGATTTCTTGAATGTTCAGCTTGCTTTCCATTAGAAGTTCTTTGGCTTTCAGGATACGGATTCGCGTCAAATATTTCACAAAGGTCGTTCCCGTCTTTTTATGGAATATCGTGCTCAAATAGCTTTGAGTCACGTTGAGTTCACCGGCGATTTGTCCGATACCGATATTTTTCATATAATTGCGCTCCGTGTAAGCCAGAACATGATCGACAAGATCAAATGAATGCGCCTCGTGCTGCTTTTGCAGCAAGAGCTGATCCCCCATTTTGCGTAATTTGCGGAAGAAATCATCAGCTTCCTGCTCACTGCCCTCACCACCCGGAATTTGAAAAACGGTTTGCAGGTAAGGCCATAAGTCTTTCATCCTTAACGTTTCTTTTTGCCAAAGTAGTTCCAATTCTTCCAGTGTCGTCTGAAAGTTCATATACAACTTGTTCTTGTACGCTTGAGCCAGCTGGCACAATTTTTTACCTGCCATCAGGGATGCGCTTTCGGAAATGGCCGCATTTTGAAGCTCTTTAAGGAGCCATCCCCGGTTCATTCCCGCAATAATCCGATAGCATGATATCTCTTGGATTTGCCCGATTTGCCTATGAAAGCCCAAAAACCCGCCGATTTCTTCCGTATGTACGATCGTAATTGCAGTGGAATCAGAGCGAAACTGTCTCACCACCGCTTCAAGCGCATGAAAATACGCGCAAATACGCTTACGTGCTTCCGGTTTCAGCGGATCCCAGACGCCAACTGTAACCATCTCGCCTTTTGGCAAAGTGAACAAAGCGATATGGCCGCCGTAGACAACGTGCTGCTGAATACATCGCCTAGACGCTGCTATTAATTGTCCTTGTATGACTTCCAATTCCTTAGGAGAAGCTGAGCTATCGATATAGCATACAGATCCCTGAAACTTCCCATTCCGAAGCAAGCTGTCTTCCGATTCCGCCTCCAAAGGCACTAACCCATGGAAGAGCGCATAGAGCTGATTTTCAAATTGCTGATTCAACTGGTATAAATACTGCTTGTTGTCTCTGCTAATACTGGAGATCGCTTTTTCCAAATCAATCGGATTCACCGGTTTTAGCAAATATTCGGAAACACCAAGCCCTACAGCCTGTTTCGCGTATTGAAAATCCGAATAGCCCGTTAAAATGATCCACTTGGTCTGTGGCGCGCTTATCTTCGCCCTGCGAATCGCTTCAATTCCGTTCATTCCAGGCATCCGAATATCAACGATTGCCGCATCCGGCTGATATCTGGTCACGAGCTCCACCAGTTCCTCCCCATCCGCCGCCTCGCCCATAACCTCCCACGAAGTCTCCATTTCATGAATCATGCTGACTAACCCTAACCTCACCAAATGCTCGTCGTCTGCAATGACAATCTTCATCCATTTACACCTCCTGGCAAGGTATAAGAATCTCGGCGCTCGTCCCTTGATGAATGACGCTATGCAAATTGAATTGGGCAGCCGGCTGAAAGATCAGAAGTCTCTCTTGGACGTTGGTAATGCCTACGCTCTTCGCGGCCTTATCGGTATCGAAACCGACACCGTTGTCCACAATGGTGATTTGCAAGGTCAGGCTTTCACGGCCTTCGCTTTCCTCAAGCATTCGCACTTGAATCAAGAGACTCCCCTCCCTTTTCAATGGCTCGATTCCATGAATAATGGCATTTTCCACTAGCGGCTGAAGCAAAAGCTTGGGAAGTCGGATGGATTCCGTTCGCGGATCCACGTCTATCGTGACGGTTAGCTTCTCTCCGAAACGGATTCGTTGAAGATCGCCGTATTTTTGGAGAAAGGCAATCTCCTCTTTTACAGTTGCCATATCTTGATGCTCCAGCATATACCGCAGCATACTGCTGAGCGATAAAATCGCATTTTCCAACAGGCGACTCTGCCCGGAGCGGTTTAATCCGATAAATCCATTCAAGGTATTATATAGAAAATGAGGCTGAATTTGCGCCTGCAGGGCTCGGTACTCCGCATTTCTCTGCCCCAGCACGGCGCGATACTCGCGATCGATCATATCTTTCAGCTGTGTAATCATCATATTCAGCGTCATCCCCAGCTGCGCGGTCTCATCCTTGCCGCGTACGACAAGCTGGCGATCCCAATTGCCACGCTGCACGCTTTTCATCACATGCACCATATCCCGAAACGGTTTGATGATCCATTGCGTTAACGAGATGTTCAAGAACAGGGTCAATAGTGTTCCTCCGGCAGCGAAAATCGCTCCGATCAGATATATCCACGTTAATTGCGATTCAAATTCGCGGTTCGAAAATAATACGGCGATGCTCCATCCTGATTTCTCCATCGTCTTGATGACAACCCGGTAAGTGTCCCCGTCATCCGCGACGTTGACCTTGCCGTCAACTAATTGCAAACGCATTTGCTCCTTCAACGGATAGTTGGAATAGAGCGGCTGCTTATTCTCATCCAGAACGGCAATAATCGTCGTCACATTGAACTTCACGTCCCCAATGATCTTCTCCAGGACAATGTTGGCCGCGTCTGCCATGATCACGCCTAACGGCTTTCCGGAATCGGGATCCTTGATTAAGCGAGATATGGAGAAAACTTGTCTAGGGGGGTCCCGCTCCAAATAATCTTGCTTATGCTTGCTGATGTAGGCGACATTGCCGTCCTTTTCCAGCGCCTTCTGATACCATGATTGCTGCTTGTAAGCATAATTCGGGACAGGAATCGAACTGTCAACGGAAGTGACGACGTACACCGAGCCGTCTTCAGGCAGCAGGATCGTTCCCAAAATGTCCTGCCTCGGATTTGTAAACTGTTTCGGCAGCGTTTGCCGAAAAGCTTTTTCCGCCATATATTTGGAATATTCGCTGGCTTCCCCGTATCGGTCGCTGGCTTTCAGTTTCAATGCTGTCATCACATCATCGTTCAAATAAGGCGTAATCGTAAGCCGCTCCAAATCATCCAGATACATTTCCACATTGCGAGTCAACGATGTTAGAGTTCCTTCGGAAAGTAACGTCGTCTGCTTGACGAACAAATTTTTATAGTAGTAGGGCAGCACAAAAATGATAATGACAACGGGTATGATAACGGTTATCAAATACAAAATGATCAGCTTCGATCGAATTGACATTGTCTTTTTCATCTGGGTGTCTCCTCCTACTGGATCTATTTTCATATTAGCCTAGACAGATCAAGTAGGAAAGAGCGGGTTTGCTTATCCTTTAACGGCGCCGGATGATAGTCCGCTTATGAAGTATCTCTGCAGGAATAAATAAACGAGGGTAATCGGTATGGCGCCCATCAACGATCCGGCGGCTACCCAACCGATATTATTGTTGTATTGGCCGAAGAAACCGGACAGTGCGACAGTAATCGTCCTAATTTCGGGCTTTTGCAGAAAGAACAGGGATAGCTGGTAGTCGTTCCAAATTCTGAGGCAATTAAGGATGATAACCGTAGCCGTTATCGGCTTCAGCAGAGGCAAGAGGATCCGATAAAATAAAGCAAAGCGCCCGGCCCCATCAATCAGTGCGGCTTCATCAATTTCGAATGGAATGGAACTGATAAATCCGGTATAAAGAAAAATGGTCATCGGCAAACTGAAGGTAACATGAAGCAAAATGATCCCCCAGAAATGGTTCATGCCTCCGATATCCACCATGAACTTATAGAGAGGAACCAATGTCATTAAAGGCGGCACAATCAAGGCGGAGACGAAAAGCGTATACATGATTTTATTGATACGCGTTTGATGCCGTGCCAAAGGGTAAGAAGCAATGGAGCCAAGCAAAACAATAAGAACCCCTGCACATAAGGTAATGAACAAATTGTTGGTAAAGGCTGTTCCCAAGTGGGCTTCTTTCCATGCGTTAGTGAAATTATCTAAATATAAATATCCGGGAGAGATCCATTTGGAGGTTAGATCGTCGACAGCTTTAAAGGAAGTAGTAAGCAGAATATAAAAAGGAAGTATATGAATGAAACATACGGACAGGGCAACCATATCGAACCAAATGGAACGCTTTTTCATGATGCCCCTACCTCCCTGCGTCTTAAGTACAACAATATCACGATGCTGATGACGGATATAATCACAAACATGAGAATGCCAATTGCAGCCGCATAGCCGGCGTCCTCTCTGCCGAAATAGAGCAGATAAGTGAGTGTGGAAAGCGAGGCCGACGAATAACCTGGTCCGCTATTGGTCAACGCCGATATCACATCGAACAATTGCAAGCCTCCTATCACATTAAGCACAATACTAATCGTTACGGATGGAGCGAGCAAAGGCCAAGTGACATGGATAAATTTATAAAATGCGTTTGCGCCATCAATGGTCGCCGCCTCGTAATAATCCTTGGGGATGGTTTGAAGCCCGGCAAGATAAATGACCATGGCTATGCCTAAATACTGATAGGTGTTCACGAAAGTGATGAGCCACACGTTCAGATTGGGATTTCCCAATAAATTAATTGGCTGGTCTGTAAATAACAAAATGATATCGTTAATGGCTCCTCCCTTGAACTGAAAGAAGAAGTACCAGATGTATCCCATGATCAGCGGGCTAATAATTGCAGGCAAATAAACGATTGTTCTCGTTAATCCTTTTAGCCGTATCTTTTGGTTTAAAAACAGCGCGTAGGCGAGGCCGATGATATTTTGCAAGAACGCGCTCCCTAAACCGTAAATGAACGTATTCCGGATGACTTTAGCAATATCGGGATCGGATACCATGCGATGATAATTAGTAAAGCCCACCCATTTATAGGTCTGGGAATAACCGTTCCAATTCGTAAAGGAGATCTGTATCCCCTTGAAGAACGGATAAAAAATGAACATACAAAACAAGACGAAGGCCGGTATATATAAGATATTCAAAATGGATGCGGAACCCAATATTCTACTCAAACCGCTTTGTTTCTTCCGATTCACAGCAGCCGGTATATTTACTTGAATCGTTTCTTTTACCGACATGTTCACTCCTCCGATATTCGTTTAATCGTGTTCGTCAAGAGGGGGGACAATCGCCCCCCCGCCTTAAACATGGATCCCTGTTACTTGTTCCTTAAGCGCTCGACTTCTTGCTTCATTTTGTCCGAATATTGCTGTGGCGTTACTTGACCGGCCAATAGGGCAGATCCAGTCTTGCAAAGAACATCCCACATGCCATTGGGCAGGTACACCCGGTCAAAGTACGGGAATACACGTACATTTGCATATTTATCGTAATACTCCGTAAATTCATGCTGGGCCGTGACACCCTTCAGACCCGGAGGAAGCTTGGTCACATTAGCGAATTTCGCCATATTTTCAGGCTTTGCAAAGAAGGCGACCAATTTTTTTGCTTCATCCAAATTTTTGCTGTCTTTGAAAACACCCATCGTATATCTTTCCCCGCCGGAGAAGTTAGGCTCGTCTCCTGCTGCCATCGATGGAACCGGCATAAATCCGATTTTTACGTTCGGATTCACTTTATGCACTTCATCCGCAAAGGAAGGTCCTAGAAGGGTGAAAGCAACTTTTCCTTGTGCAAAAAGAGTCGACAGATCGCTATATTTGGCCGTCAAGACATCTTTATTCATATAACCTTTCTTCGACATCTCCAGGAATTTCTCCGGCAGCGGGTTCCATTTGTTCCAATCCACTTTATTATCGAGCAGGTTTTGTGCTTCATTTTGCTTCGGACTTACAAGAAGTGAGGTTGCAAAATAGTCGAAAAATTGTCCGATCATCCAGTCGTCGATGCCGGAGAAGTAAAATGGCGTCACCTCGCCGTTACTTTCCGCTTTCAGCTTTCCGGCAGCCGCCATCAATTCATCGAACGTTTTCGGCGGCTCGATATTGTATTTTTTCAAAAGATCGACATTGTAGGTTAAGCCGTCCTTCGCTTCGCTCAAGACTAGCGCATGGACTTTGCCGGCTTTATCCGTAACGACATCCTTAATCGTATCGGTCATTTGCGACGTCCACGGTTGATCCTTGAGATCGGCCAAATATTTGCCGTATCGGATGACGGCCCAGCCGTGAGTATCGAATATATCCGGTAAATCGTTAGCCGCCATTTTTACTTTCATCATATTTTCATACTCGCTGCCCGGGAATTCCAAATCAACATCGATATTCGGGTTATCCTTGATGTAATCGTTTGCAATTTGTTTATACACTTCTTGAACAGGCTTATCGTTCGTTGTACCGTAAACAGTAATTCTCTTCTTAATGCCACCACCTGCTGCTGCAGCTGTGCTTTTCGGCGACTCCGCCGGTTTCGTTGTATCTGCGGGCTTGGTTGATGCCGATTCCGGCCTTTGGGAACATCCTGTCAAAGCGATGGACAAGGATAGCGCCGAAAGTATCGCGGCACTTGCTAGTTTCTTCATCTTGTTTGAACCTCCCTAATTTTGTTTCAACATCTGTATATTGTTGATATCCTCATGCTATCAAATTTGATTGCGCTTACATATGCCATGGATATTAGATGCATGCGCTCATTTATTTACTCCCTCTAACTTAGCACAAAAAAAGGCTGACAACATGTTTCCCCTTGCTCGTTGTCAGCCGGATGATCTTATTTTGCTTTCTCTTTTTTAAACAACCTTTTAATACTGAACCTCTCACTATTCATGATTGTAGCTTCGATCGGATCAGCACCTCTGGCTTGATCGATTTGACGCATTTCTTTTTGAAAATGTATAAAAAGATTCGTTATCCATTTGGCGATTACAAAGACTATCACGTAAATCATAAATATGTAAAAATAATTCATCCCTTTGTAGATACGAAAAAGTCCAAAAGTGATTAATGCCGGTTTAAACAAAAATGAAAGAAACAACGAATATGCGGTTGCATAGAGGTAATAATTTTTGTTTTTATTCAAAGTCCATTGATACAACAGCATAAATGTCACTGGAATTAAGGATGTATCCAATGCCACACTTGCAGGAAAGAAAGGCATCATTTTATACGGGTAAGTGACCAAACCGTGCATAACGCAAAATATATCTGCGTAATGGAACCATACGTGTATATTTAACCCAAAGAACCCAATGAGTAAGGCCTTCCTTCTGTCAATTAAAAAGTACAACGCCACTAATGGCACGATGAGAAATGCTACTGCGACCCAAAATTGCCATGTATTCAAGTTGGAATAATGCATCCAATAATCTTTAGAAACGTTAGTTACTCTCTCATGGAGTTTGGTGATCTGCTCCAATTGCTGTAGTTGCCCTGTACCCACGGTAGTTCCTCCTCACCAAATTTGTAGTTATTATACCCCATGACTTCCACTCTCAATCCAATTGGTTATTGAGATCTTCCTATTTCGGATGATTGGATTTTCGATTTTTGCAAAATATAAAAGCAGGAATACTATACTAAAACTGGTAAGGGAGGGGTTCATATGATCAAGCATTCGCCAAAAGACAAATGGAATGATTACTTGGAGGTTGCGTTATACGCGCTTGCAGCCGTTTGCTTTTTTTATTTTCTAGTTAAGGGCATCCATGCAAAGGTTTTCGAGGCGATATTAATTATTGCCGTATTGGCTCTAATCCGGACTTTAATTAAATATACGAAGGCCAACATGTTTCCCGCACTGCGTTTTTCCATATTGCTCTTCATCTTTGTTGCGATGTTTTTGGGAAATGAGTTTGGATTTTATAGCGTCATTCCTTATTTGGATAAAATCGAGCATTTGTTTTCGGGGGTGATCCTTTGCTTTGTCGGACTTCTGTTTTTCATAAAAATCAATACGAATGCAGATATACTCAGGTTCCAATCCAAAATCGCGATATGGTTCAGTTTCTTTTTCGCCGTTGCAATGGCCGGTTGTTGGGAAATTTATGAGTTTACCACAGACTGGTTATTCGGGCTTAATTCCCAACAAGGAAGCCTCCTCGATACAATGTGGGATATCATTTGCGGGACAATAGGCGCTGTTGCAACGAGCCGATATTTAACTTATAAAGCAAGGAAAAAAGAATTACCCCTTATTGATGTTGATAAATCATAAATCAACTGTCTTCGCCCCAAGTCAAGCGCGATCCCCGACTTAGGACCAGCATGCAACACCGTCGTCAGTCTGTTTTCCCGAACTCGCAGATCCCTTACAATAAAGACATGAAAGACAAGATGTTACCGACTCTTTCACAGTCGAAATCATAAATTGAGAGGAGAAAATGAACATGAAAAAAATATTTCGTTCGACAACAGACAGCCGATTGACAGGAATTTGCGGAGGGATCGCTCAATATTTAGGTGTTGATTCTACGCTCATCCGTCTCGTTTTGGTAATTTCAGCATTCTTCAGCTTTGGTACCACAGTGCTTCTTTACTTCATCGCCAGTTTGCTGATCCCAAAAGATTCTTATCTGCCTTATAGTTAAATATCCACCAATTACTCAGAATAGATTTTCACCTGAATAATCACAATATAACTACCCGTTGGAGGTGGTTATATGATCAAAAGATTATGTAAAAATATAATTAAAATGGTAGTAGTCCCTACGATTCTCTTTGGAGGATTATCCGCTTGCAGTTTAAAAAAAGGAACTGATGGAACCGATGGGACTAAACCCTATGCCGCTAATGATGTGAGACCTATAAAGATTAATGAAGCGACTGATCAGGCTCAATGGGAAAAAACCGCTGATGCGATTATTTCGGAGGGGGTTCGTTATATCGGAGCGCCCTATGTCTATGGTGCAGAGAGATTTAATGACAAAGCATTCGATTGTTCTTCTTACGTACAATATCTTTATGCGAAGCAAGGGATTAAATTAGGCTATAACGCTAGAGAACAGGCTGTGCAGGGACAAGAAATTCCATTTATTAATTTGCGCAAAGGGGATGTCATGTTTTTCTCCGATGAAGATTTCCCCAACGAGACTGGATTAAATAAAGTGCGGCATGTCGGCATTTATATGGGGGATGGGCATATTCTTCATACTTATGAACAAGGAACTGGAGTCATCATTAGTAATATTCATAAGGATAAAAAAGAAGGCGAATATTGGTACCAGCATTACCTGCTTGCCAGAAGAGTAATCCCTGGCTAGACGCGAATATGTTCACAGACAAAGGCAGTTCGGGACGAATTTTCCCCGGCTGCTTTTTTGTTGTCAGCAGCTTTACTCAGAGGCTATTTCGATTTTCATGGATAAGATCCCTTGGTAAGCGTCAAAATAAGATGCGCTATTCTCGATATTATGTAGCTTTCTACCGGAGGATCTGTTGGGATTATGAAAATCAAACGATTGAATTGGATTATGATCATATGGTGTATGCTTCTTTGTCCTGCTCATCTTTTTGCTGCCGACACAGATCAGGAAACACGGGATATACAAGCTTTTTTAAGCAAACTTTTCAATGAAAGAACCCGTTTGTTAATTGATCGGCAGCCGGAAGCTATTCATCATTTTTATGAGAATACGGACAAAATAAGCCAGTTTGCTTATGAACAGGAACTGCTCCGGAGCAATTATATCAACACTTGGGCGGAAAAAAGGAGCATCGTTTTTTCCGCGGCAAAAAGCAATATCCAGATTAATCGCATCAAAAAAGAAGGGGACTTGGCGAAGGTTTCATTAAAACATAGCTTACAATTAAGTTATGTCTACAATACAGATAAGTATAATCCGCAGTTGTTCGGCATAGGAACAAGGCATGCGTTGACGCTAAAGAAAATGAATGGCGAATGGTTCGTGCACCGCGAATGGTATACCGATCCGCTGACGGAAAATCCGAAATTAATTCCTGAATTCAATGGTTTCCCGAATCCTGCTTTCTTGAAATCCAAAACGTATACCGTTCAAAAGGGCGATGTTGCAAAGAAGGGCTACAATAGAGAACGGGCATTAGTATACGCCAATAAATATGCAGGAGCCGCATGGGGGGCCGGTAACGATCATCGGTACAATAAAAAGTATATGGATTATACATATCAAGGAGGAGATTGCACCAACTTTGCTTCGCAAGTGCTCGGGGATAAAGACGAAGGCGGCGGACTGCGAATGAAATCGGGATGGCATTACCGTTCAGAGGGGAGCCAAGCTTGGGTACGGACGGATTCATTTAAAGATTTCTTATTGCATTCCGGGTACGGCAGACTCGTAGCCAAAGGCTATTTTACGGATGTAGTTAAGCCAAATGACAAATTTTCTGGCGGAGCCGTTGCGGCATTAAAGCCGGGAGATCTAATTGCTTATGAAATGGATGGGGATATCGATCATTTTTCGATCCTGGTTGGCTTTGACTATAATGGGTATCCGCTTGTCAATTCCCATACAGCGGATCGATATCGCGTGCCTTTCGACCTCGGTTGGGATAAAAACACGAAATATTTATTAATTCACATTAATGACTGACTTGTCTCACCTCCAATCATATCTGAGTGGCTTGTGCAATAAGATAATTAGGACAAGGCGCATAAGGATATTTGAGGTGATCCATGATCGTACCCAAACTGGCAACACAGATGGCACTTCGTACGGGTGCCATTTTTCTTGTAAAGGTCATAGGTTTTTTTGCCCGGATTGTGTTATTCCGGTTGCTTGGATCCGAAGGCATAGGACTTTATCAAATGGCGTATTCCGTCTATGCGCTAATCCTTACTGTTATTACAGGAGGATTTCCTACAGCAATTTCCCTTGCTACAGCAAGTAACCGCAAGCAAGGATGGCTGTTATTTAAAGGAGCCGGTATTTTTCTGGCCTTTTCAGGTATTGTGTTGGGATTTTATTGCTATAGCTATGCATCCCCTCTTTCTCTCCTGCTGGGTGACGCTCATCTAGAATTCGCCATACAATGTATTGCTCCGGCAATTGCAATCGTACCCTTCCTTAGTTTTTTACGCGGCTTTCTTCAAGGTTTGGAATATTACGGGTATATTGCGGTATCAGAGCTTATTGAACAGTTGTTCCGCGTAGCTGCAATGATCACAATTACAACAATGTGGTTAAGGTTCGGTATCCCCAATGCAGTCGGGGGCTCAATGTTAGGAGCCCCTGTTGGCGCTCTAATATCATTATGCTTTTTACTGATCGTACTCATAAGTTCAACCATTCACAAACTAAATGTTAACGATAACAAAACGACTTTACGGCAGTTAAAAAAGTCAGATATATGTTTGTTTATCTTCTCGGCACTTTCCATTCTTGCCACACGTTCTATTGTTCCCGTCTCGGATTTTCTCGATGCCATCATTATTCCGCATCGGCTGCAAGCTGCAGGTATGAGCGTCTCAGATTCAGTTTCGGTTTACGGTATTATTTCAGGCATGGCTGCAACGATCGTGTACATGCCTACACTCGTAACATTCGCTCTTGCCTACACGTTGTCCACCAAAATTACAACAGATTGGCAAGCCGGACGGCGGGACCGATTTGTTTGGCGTATCCAATCAGCGTTGCAAGCCGTTTGGCTCTGGGGATGCGGTTCTGCTATTGTTTTGTTCTTTTATGCCGAGGATCTTTCCAATTTATTATTTTCGAATAGTTCGGCGGATTCCTGTATTCGTTATATGTTGTTGATCCCCTTATTATCAGGAATCCGGGAACTTTCCACCATTGCTTTGTGGGGAATCGGAGACAAAAAAAACCCTCTAATCGGGCTAATTATCGGAGTAATGATTTCATTGGCGCTCAATTATTATTTAATCGCCATACCTGGAATCACCTATGTGGGAGCTGCTACAGGGATGCTTTCTCTAGAAATGATTGCGGCCTTATGGAATATGAAAAAGCTAAGAACCTATATGAAAGGGCTCCTAAATGGATTAACTTCCAGCACGATCGTCATCATCTTACTTTTTGCCGCAACTTTGTTTTTAACCAGACTAACCTCTCAAGCTGTTCATCTGCCCCGCCTCGTACAATCTATTGGTGAAATGACGTTAATATACGGTTTCTTAATCGTCTATATTTTAATTCGTTTCTTGAAAAAGGAACGTCGCCTTATATGATATGGCGGATTCAAAGTCATGATTTATTCGGCAACCGCATATAAGGCAACAGAGTGTTTTTAGAAAGGAGGCATCACTATGGCTGCAAAGCCGCCCCTATTACAAAGAGGAGATACCGTTGGAATTGTTACGCTGGGAAGCCCACTCGACGCCAGTATCATTGATGCGCGAATTAGTTTCCTTGAAAGTATGGGGTTCAATGTAGCTTATGGAAAATATGTCTACTACTATGATGGGATCGTTGCCGCTACAGCTCAGCAGCGTGCTGAAGACCTTATGAGTATGTTTAGGAATCATAATGTTAAAATGATCCTGCCTGCAAGAGGAGGCACTGGGGTTGCGGATATATTTCCGTACCTTGACTTCGGATTCATAAGAAATAATCCTAAAATAGTAACTGGGTACAGCGATATAACCATTTTATTAAATATCCTTTACCAACTCGCGGATTTAATTACTTTCCAAAGTCTTTTGTTAATTGATTTTAATGCGGACACTCCAGCTTATAATTTCAACCAATTTTTTTCCGCTACATCAACCTTAACCGCTCCAAGAATCATTCAGAATCCGCCCGGATTGCAATTGACCAGTTTAATAGGAGGAAATGTTACCGGACCAATCGTAGGAGGAAATCTTACTTCACTGGTTGGTACTCTTGGGACTCCATACGAAGTTAATACCACTGGGAAAATATTATTACTGGAGGAAACACACGCACCCTCCAATACGATTTACCGTTATTTGACTCAATTGAGGATGGCGGGAAAGTTTCGTGATTGTATCGGCATTGTGATGGGCCAATGCACGGGCTGCACTATATCGTACAATACGTCTTACGAGAAATTGATCCAGGAGTTAATTGTTCCTTTAGGAAAACCCCTCATGACCAACTTAAGCACGGCACACGGTTACTATAAAGCAGCAATCCCAATAGGGGCCAATGTCAACTTAAATACAAACAATAACATGCTTACCGTACTCGAGCCTTCGGTCAGAATGTAAAGCTCAATATTTACACCATAAGGCTGCCAGGGATGAGACGATCCGGCAGCCTCATTGAGCTTCAGAAAAAATATTTCAAATTTCATTTAAATATTTGAAATTTTAATTCTAGCAAATTATAATAGAAACGGAGTCCCATTTTATGGAAGGAGGATTGAAGAAGGCTTTTTGCCAAGTTGTAATCATCATCTTCATTCGGGAGGGAAATTGTTGAAACTAATACTAGGATTTCATTGGAAAAAGCTGTCGATCTCCCTGGCAGTCGCCCTACTAGCGGCTACCGGATTCACACCTGGGCTTGCCGGTTCTTTCCAAGCCCCGTCTAAGGTCTACGCCGAACAAGTCAAGACGGATTCGTTGCAAGAGGCCTTCGCTTCCGCCGCCAAGGAGTTCGGAGTGCCCGTGAGCATTTTGATGTCCGTCTCCTACAACCTTTCAAGGTGGGAGCACCATAATGGACAGCCCAGCACCTCCGGGGGATACGGTATCATGCATCTGACCGACTTTACGCAGCGGGAAAAGAATGATGAGAAGGGGAACGGCGACGAGGATAAGACATCAGCTTCGTTGAACGATCCGAATCTGCATACGCTGTCTGCGGCTGCCCAGCTATTGAAAGTCGATCCGGAATTATTAAAACGAGATCCTGCCAGCAATATCCGGGGCGGAGCCGCACTGCTGGCAAAGTACGCGCAGGAAACGCTCGGTAAACTACCGGTAGCGGAATCTGATTGGTATGGTGCCGTTGCCAAATATAGCGGATCTTCAGAATCGGCGGCTGCCCTGGATTTCGCTAATGGCGTGTATGAAACGATTCAGCAGGGAATGGCTAGGAAAACTCCAGAAGGACAACAGGTAGAGCTGTCGTCCAAAGAAGTAAAGCCTAATCTCGAATCCGCCAAAACACTTCATCTGCGCGAAACCAAACCCGATGCCGCCGAGTGTCCGCGCAATCTCGACTGCAGATTTATTCCTGCTGCCTATCAGCAGAACGGAAACAACCCGACGGACTATTCCAATTATGATCTTGCCGACCGTCCCAAATTCGGTCCCGATATCCGTTATATCATCATTCATGACACTGAAGTAAGCTACCAGGGAACGATTGACTTATTCACCAACCCTAACGCTTCGGTTAGCGCCCACTATGTTCTCCGGTCGTCCGACGGTCAAATCACGCAAATGGTCAAGACCAAGAATGTAGCATGGCATGCCGGCAACTGGTACTTCAATATGCATTCCATAGGCCTGGAGCATGAGGGCTTCGCCATGCAAGGAGCAACCTGGTTCACCGAGCGGCTTTATCGTTCTTCTGCTGCCCTTGTTCGCTATCTGGCTGAGAAATACGATATTCCACGCGATCGTGCCCATATTATCGGTCATGATGAAATACCGGGTCTATCTCCGGCGCGCCAACCGCTTATGCATCAGGATCCCGGTCCTTTCTGGGATTGGGAACATTATATGCAGTTGGTTGGAGCTCCAATCGTTTCCAAGCACGGCTCCAAAGGCATGGTGACCATCAAGCCCGATTTCAAGAGCAATCAGCCATACATCAAGGATGCGCCTGCTCAGCCGTCCAACTTCGTTTATTTATATAAAGAGCCTAGCTTTTATGCTGACTTGATTGATGATCCGGCCCTTGTCGGTCAAGACAAGCATGAAGGTCTCAGTATAGGCGCCAAAGCTTCCGTAGGGCAGACTTTCTCACTCGCAGACAAACTGGGTGAATGGACCGCAATCTGGTACGGGGGGCAAAAAGCCTGGTTTCATAACCCGCAGGGAAAGAATACGGTCTCAGGCAAAGGGATGCCAATCACTCCGAAAGCCGGCACGGTTTCCATTTCGGTCTATGGCGCCGCTTATCCGGAAGCAGCAGCATATCCTTCCGATATCTCGCCTAAAGTGCTGATTCCACTGCAGTACACCATTCCGCAAGATCAGGTCTATGTTGCCGTGGAAAAAGTAAAAAGTGATTATTATTATGCCTCGGTATTTACGAATGACCCTTATGCGACCCATAAGCTGGTCAAAGGAAAGGAAGAGTTCTACCGGATCTACTTTAACCACCGCTTCGCATTTGTTAGAGCCTCGGATGTTGAGAAAGTCCAGAAGCAGCGGGGGTATGAAGAGGAGAATCACGACGGAAACGATTCCGGCGATTCCGATTCTTCGGCCGAATAGCTGAACTGTGACAGGAGAATTACACGCAAAAGGACCGTCGGGTTTACCCTTACGGTCCTTTTGCGTATAAATTCATACGTTTGTGTATGAGAAGGAAATTAGGTATGGCATCTGCCCACTTCAAATCTGACATTTCAATAGTTCAGCATTTATTTCTTGGCTGCCGCTATGTTATTGTTTTCGAAAATAGCTCTGCAGGGTCCACTCTGAAATCACAACATTTATGACCAAACCTAACCAGATGTTTACCTCAAGCACTTTGCCCAAAACCATTGCAATATCCCCACCCGCGGAGTTCCCGTGCGCCGCGAAATACAATAAGATGCAAATCGGAGTTACGATGCGTGCGCTTACTGCGACCATAGTCATGGCATAGTTACGTATCATCCACGACCTGTGCGCTTCAAAATTGCGCCTCAGCGCAGAGCGATATCCTTTCCACCCGGTGAAGAGCCACAAGACCGCCAAGGTCCAAAAAGCCAATTGCCGAATGTAGCTTTCCTCAAACAAGCCCACGACAATACCAGTCGCACCTCCAATGGCTATGCATCCCAGATAAATACGACCTACAAAGCGATGAATGCGCGCTTGCTTTTGGCGCAAGCTTGGGATGAATTGAATCCAACCTATGCCAAGGGCGATAAACGAAATAAAGATATGAACGAGCAGCAATGGAAACTGGTATGGAACAGCGCTGTTCAGCTTAATGCGACTGAGTGCGGGATCAAACAGCAAATACGGGGCAATGGCAAATCCCCCAACGCCTAAAATAATGACTACGAATAGGATCCAACCGATCCTCTTTTGTCGCACCATTTTATACCGTCTCCCTTTTTGGCTCTGAAGACTTCGCCGCATGCTTAAAAGAAGCTGGCATACGTTCATTTGTCATGAAGAAAATAGAGATTGCGCCCAGGGCTGCGGGGATTAAAGCCCACAGAAACGTTTGAGAAATGGATGACGATAGCGCAGATACGATAGAATCCAGCGTTTCCTGCGGAAGCTTTAGCCGCTCTGCCGGTGTCAATAGGCTGTTCGTGTTCCCGATACCTGAACTCACGTCCCCGATACTGCCCGTCATTTTGTTCGTAAAGAGGCTGCGTTGAATGATTCCGAATCCTGTAATGCCGAGTGTCGTACCAAGCGATATCATAAATCGGTTGGTACCCGTCGCTGAACCGCGCTGGCGCATATCGAATGGATGTATAGCCGCCATGTTGAGGACCGAAAATGAGAAACCTACACCGAATCCGGTCAAGATCATCGCGCCCATAACTGCCATCCGTGTCGTTTCCGGCGTCAGGGTGCCCAGTAAAGATATCCCGCCGAGAAAGAACAAACAGGCTCCGAGCATGATATTCCGGTAACTGGTTTTACTTGTGAGAAATCCTCCGATCTGGCTGCCCGCGACTGAGCCCAGCATCATAGGAGTCAAAATCGTTCCGGAGTTCGCCGCGGTACCGCCGAGCACGCCCTGAACGAAGATAGGAATATAAACGGTAGCTGCAATAAACGTTATCCCAATACATAATGAGGCGACATTACTTGCTGCAAATAGCCGATTCTTAAACATTTGAAAAGAAAGGATCGGATCTTGAACTTTGGTCTCCACATACAGAAAAAAGGAAAGAAATACAGCAAACGCCGCGAACAGACCGATGATTTCTACCGAATTCCACGGATACTCATTACCGCCCAATTCCAGTGCAAACATAAGGGAGACAACTGCCGCAACAAGGGTAACCGCCCCCCACCAGTCAATCTTTTGTTTGGAGCGTTGCAACGATTCGTGGTAAAAGCATACGATGAAGACCAGCGATAGAATACCAAGTGGAAGGTTGATGTAAAAGATCCAGCGCCAATTGAGCGTCTCTGTCAACAATGCGCCAAGCAACGGGCCGAAAATACTTGAAACGCCGAAGACAGATCCGAACACCCCGCTGACTTTTCCTCGTTTCTCAGGCGGGAAAATATCAAAAATAATCGTAAAAGCGATCGGCATAATTGCACCGCTTCCGATTCCCTGCACAGCCCGGTACACGCTTAGCTGCACAATGCTTTGGGCGGTTCCGCACAGAACGGAGCCGAGAATAAACAGCGTCAAACCGGTTACGAAGAACATTTTACGTCCGTACATATCGGACAATTTACCAAATATCGGTGTCCCGGCCATCATGGAGACCATATAGGCGGAAGTAATCCATACGAACTTGTCGAATCCGCCAAGTTCTCCTACGATCGTCCCCATCGCTGTAGCGACGATTGTATTATCCATAGCCGCCATAAGAATACCAAGCAGCAGTCCGGCGACAATCCATCCGATTTTGTTTTTATGGTTCATCGCGCCTGCCTCCTTGGTATCCGTCTCAGCGTTGTAATCGAACCCCAGAACAGCAGCAACGCAATGACCGGATGAAGCGCAGCCAACACAAAGACGGATTTAAACACTTGTACAGTAAGAAATTGAAAAATAATCAACGCGAACAAACCCAGACTTAACCAGCGAACTTTTCCATTCATTTTCCCTGCAAATGTAAGCAGGAACATAACCAACGGCGTTAGCGCGAAACTCCGCACGAACGTCCTGTGTATTTCCCAATCGGTCGAATCTGAAAAGGTTGCCATGCCGGCGATAAATACTTGAACGATGATACAGAGTAAGAAAAGCCAAGCCAGTATTTCAAAAATGAGCCGCCCCCACCGGGCGAAAGTACCAATCTCCATAATCCTTCTCCTTTTCCGTTCGTTTTTCCTTACCACATCTCCTACATTAACCGTTAATTCTCACGAATTCATGCTGATAATAATCACAAAACGCTCAACAAAGAATACCGTTTCAGTCAAATCGGCAACTCGAGACACGGCATATGGTACAATTGAAGCCAGATCCGATTTGGAGGTTTATTTATGAACATTAAGCGCACGGTAATGATCGTCGACGACGATAAAACCATCGTGGAATTGATGCGCGATTTTCTCGAAGATGAACAGTTCACCGTAATCGGCGTTTACGACGCCGCTAGCGCTTTGGAAATATTAAAACAAACGAGTGTGGATTGTATCTTGCTGGACGTAATGATGCCTGGTCAGAACGGCTTCGACCTTTGCCGCCAAATCCGCCGCACAAGCGATACGCCTATTTTGTTCTTAAGCGCACGTGGCGAGGATGTGGACAAAATACGAGGTTTGAGTTTAGGCGGAGACGATTATATCGTGAAATCCGCGACGCCTGAGGAAGTCGTAGCACGTGTAAAAGCCGTGCTCCGTCGTTCAGGTAAGAACGAGAAAGAGCAGCAGTTTGAATTAAACTTCGATCGGCTGGTTATTGACTTAAAAGCACATGAAGCAAGGATTGACGGCCTACATGTGCCGTTTACACCGAAGGAATTCGAAATCTTGTGTTTATTGGCGGAATACCCGCGCCAAGTCTTTACTTATGAGCAGCTGCTGGAGCGATTTTGGGACGGAGTCGGCGACAAGCATACCGTCACGGTACATATCGGTCGGATTCGCGAAAAGATTGAAGACGATGCCAAGAAGCCCAAACTCATTGCCAATGTATGGGGAGTCGGGTACCGCTTTGAAGGAGTAAGAAGATGAAAACGCTAAGAATACGCCGCTTGATGCTTGTCGGCATGTTAGTCATCCTTGTCATTCCCCGTTTGTTCTATGAAATTCCTGGCATGCTGGATCGATTCGTGTTCGAGAGAGCCTTACATGAACAACAACAAAATGCATTAATATCCATTTTAAATAAGGTTACGATGAACGCATCTCATTGGCGGGAGGCAGGCTGGCAAGCGGATTTACGTGATCAAACCTCTCGTTCTCAAGTAAGAGTTTTGCTTCTGGACGCTGCGGATCACGAAATTTTCCGTTCCGCGGATATCAAGTCCGGGTCCGATCCCACTCGCGAAGCAACCGTGATAGAAAGCGGTCAAGTGCTGGGGAATGTGCTCTTATACATCTCCGATCCAGGCAGTGTTGCGGCATCAATATGCGCCGTACTCTCCACGGTATTGGTTATTTTTTTTATCGGATATCAAATGGGCCGTGTGGTCGTAAAACCGCTTGAGGCCATGAGCGCAGCAGCCAGACGGATTGCCGGAGGCGATCTGGATTTTGAACTTCCCGGATCGACCGTCGCTGAAGTCGCTGATGTCAGGGCGTCCTTCCAAGTCATGGGGAAAGGGCTTCGGGATTCGCTTGTACGACAGTCCCAGATGGAAGAAGAACGTCGTTTCTTTCTCAGTGCGATCGCACATGATCTTAGAACGCCGCTTTTTGTCCTGCGTGGTTTTTTAACAAGGCTGGAACGCGGGCTTGCCGAAAGCCCGGAGAAAACGGCCAGATACATCACAATATGTACGCAAAAAGCCGACCAGTTGGAGCGCCTGGTCTCCGATCTCTTTGCTTATACGAAAATGGAATATATGGGAGGAGATGCCCGTCGTCTCGAGGAAATTGAGTTTAGCTCATTGCTGTCGGCTGCTCTAGAGGATTATCGAGCGATTGCCGGTGAAAAAGAGGTGGAAATTGTCTTCGAGTCTCCAGATGCCAGCTGCACGCTTCACGGTGACTCCCATTTGCTGAGCCGCGCGGTGAGAAACGTGCTTGACAACGCTCTGAGGCATACACCAACCGGCGGATCGATCAAAGTGAAGTGGCGCAGCGAGCAGAGTCAGGTCACTTTTACCGTTGAAGACACGGGACCAGGCATCTCTGATCAAGATTTGCCTCATATTTTCGAGCCTTTCTACCGGGGAGATGAATCGCGAAATCCGGAAAGCGGAGGAACCGGTCTTGGCCTTACGATCGCACGACGAATACTGCGCGCACATGATGGCGATCTCATCGTCCGGAATCGGTCGGAATTAGGAGGAGCGATTTTTACGGGCTGGATTGCGGCTATCTAAATGCTGCTGTTCTTGATTGCCCCATTTCTGCACCCATTTGTCCATTTCTTTCAGAGCGGTTTGAAAATCGCTGCCTTTCTCGGTCAACGAATACTCTACCGTCACAGGTACAGTAGGAAACACTTGGCGGCTCACAAGTCCATTTTGTTCCAGATGGCGGAGCGTGTCCGTTAGGGACTGGGTCTTAATGATAGACACGCTTCTTTGAAGCTGATTAAAGCGCTGCGGCCCCTTAAGAAGTTCGTCCAGCACCAGGAAAGCCCATTTGGCGCCAAGAATTTGCAGGACCTCACAAATGCTGGATCTAGCTTTTTCCGTCATACGCTCACCCTCTCCAAAATACTTACAAATTATAGTATGATGCCCGCTCCATCCTGTCAATGATTCGCATGTACTCACGTTATTCGATCCCTGACCGAAAATAATTATAAATGAAAATGCATAAAAGGAGTCATAGAAATACCATTATCTAATACAATAAATAAGGAGTCAGGGATAAAAGTCCCAGACTCCAACAAATGGATTCCTTCCATAGTTACAAATAAAGATCACCTGCGTGGCCGCTAAACCTATAGGGTGGTCTTTGTTTGTTTCGAACGCCTTTTACTTTTAAGCCATCGGATAAATTTGCGCATTGTAAACCAAAAATCAATAATTGTTGAAACGTTGCCTAAAATAGAGATGATAATTATAATAAATCTCATTCGTCTCACCCCCAATCTTAGTAAGGCTGAGAACACTTAGAAAATAAATAACTTGTAACTACTATATAATAGTCACACAAGTTGTGACTTAGACCATTTTCATGTAAATATTATCCACAATATTCACAGTTTGACTGTCAGGGGCAAATAAAAAACCATCCAATTGAGTTTGGATGGTTTTATTCGTTAGTACCTCTCCGGGTCCTGATTCATTTTTCTTCTTTGATAGAAGTAGGCTGCGACCTTTTTGATAAGGACAAACAAGAGGACAATAGCAAGAATGTTTACGAATAAACCGAGCATATGACCGAGTGCGCCCATACCTCCAAATAAGCCTCCGAACAATAGGCCAGCCAAACCTCCGAGTAACAAACCTTTCATTAAACCGCCGCTAAAAAATCCGGGTTTGGCATTCGGTGATGTAACACCGGGCGTTCTTGTCGTCGTTCCCGCAGGTTCATGTTTAGAAACATCGTGGGGTGACGTTTTATGCTGTACTGCCGGTGTGAAGCTTTTGCGCGGCGCCTTAAAGGAAGTTTTGGCTTCTACGAGCATTGGAACTGAAAAGGAGAAAACCAGCATACTTGCCATTAGCATCAAAACTATTTTCTTTAACATGTTGTCGCTACCCTCCTGGAATCATCCTTCAATTGAATAAAGATAGGATTTCCAATCGGGCTTTTTTTATCCAAGATTTTACTTCAATAATTAAAAGTGTAACTTCCGGAACCGACGCGAATGATCAATCCATCTTCGCCTTCTGCGACGGAATGCAAACCTTCCATGCTCATGAGCGGGCTGCCACTTTCCATTACTGGATTGATTGGTAGAGGAGATAAAATGATTTCGGCTGTCGTATTGGCTGGAATCACGACAGATAATTCAATGCGGTTGTGATCCTCTTTCTTCCATCCTGCCTGAATCTCCCCGTACATCGTCTGATGCGTGGCCTCTGCAAAAGAGAGCTGCTCCCCCATATGCGGTTTGATGCGGATCGCTTTATAGCCGGGTTCTGCTTCCATTGTATCGATCCCGACAGCGACCCGGTACAACCAATCGCCGATTGCGCCGTAGGCATAATGGTTGTAGGAGTTCATATCGTCATTCCAAAACGAGCCATCCGATTTAATGCCATCCCAATGCTCCCAGATGGTCGTTGCCCCTTTCGTAACCGAATAAAGCCATGACGGATATTCCTTTTGAAACAACAGCTTGTAGGCCAAATCCGTATAACCGAACCGTGAAAGCACATGGCACAAATAGGGCGTTCCGACAAAACCGGTCGTAAGATGCGTTCCATTCTTCTCGATATGGTCAGCAAGCATCCTGGCTGTGCGGGCTCTATCTTTTTCCTCGAGCAGATCGAACATCAGCGCAAGCACGTACGCCGTTTGCGTTGGAGAGGCTACGCGTCCATTAGGCGTAACGAACTCTTGCCTGAAAGCTTGCGCGATATGCTCCTGAAGCGCCGAGTAGGACAGCGCATCCTCGTGCCTCCCAAGAATTCGGGCAGTTTTAGCAAGTATACCGGTTGAATAAGCGTAAAAAGCCGTCGCAATCAAATCATCCGGAGTGGCACCGATGTAGCTGTTTTCCTTCGCATCCAGGGCTAGCCAATCGCCGAAATGCTTGCCCGTGTTCCAGAGGTACTCATTCTCCCCTTGAGCACGCATATATTCCACCCATGCCTTCATGCTTGCATATTGACTCTCAAGTATTCGCGTGTCGCCATAGCATTCGTAGACCGTCCAAGGACAAATGACAGCAGCGTCGCCCCATGCGGCGGAAGCATAACCGACCTTAGGTATATTCGGTATGACGTGAGGAACGCCGCCATCCGGCTTTTGATCCGCTGCCAAATCCTTGAGCCACTTCTCGAAAAACGGGGCTACATGCATATTAAAAGCAGCCGTTCGTATGAAAACCTGAGCATCTCCGGTCCATCCGAGCCGCTCATCGCGTTGCGGGCAATCCGTTGGGACATCCAGGAAATTCCCTTTTTGTCCCCATACAATATTATGTTGCAATTGATTGATAAGCT
This sequence comes from Paenibacillus sp. GCM10027628, assembly GCF_042676385.1. Taxonomy (NCBI): domain Bacteria; kingdom Bacillati; phylum Bacillota; class Bacilli; order Caryophanales; family Paenibacillaceae; genus Paenibacillus; species Paenibacillus sp. GCM10027628. Next base: position 257,735 of record NZ_JBHTHA010000033.1, on the reverse strand, counting down.
CATCTGAACAACTAAAAGTACCGCTCGCTTCCAAATCCGTATGAATCACACATCCAATAAAATCGTTCATTAGCCTATCTTTTGGTACCCCGTCTACCCATACATAACGAAATCCTTGGAAAGAAAAGGAAGGTTCGTAGGATTCAGGACCATCCCCACGACATATATACCGAATCGTTTGCTTGGCGGAACGAAGGTTGCCCGTATAAAAATTCCCGTCACGATCGAGAACTTCGGCATGCTGTAAAGTAACGACGGATCCCTCCGGCAAGTTCACGGTAAAGCGCATCATTCCGACCATGTTTTGCCCAAGATCGAGCACCGTTTCTCCACGCGGTGTCGTAATCACCTCAATCGGCTTCAGCGTTTGGATGATTCGCGTCGGTTCGTTCTCCTGCGCAAGCAATGTCGCTTTGGTATGTTCGTGATGGCTAGCGGCCTTCCACTGAGCATCGTCGAAGTCTGTCGTGTTCCAGCCGTCCTGTTTTTTCCGCGCGTCAAATATCTCTCCATGATAAATCTCGGACATCAATAAAGGGCCCGAATGCCCTTTCCATGTCTCATCCGAACTGAATATTTCCTCGGAGCCGTCTGTATAGATCACATGTAGCTGCATCAATAACGCCCGCTCAGATCCGTATACACCCTTTTGACTCGCCCATCCTAAATTCCCTTTATACCAACCGTTCCCGAGCATTGCTCCAATAACGTTCTCTCCTTTGGATAGCAGCCCTGTCACATCAAATGTTTGGTATTGCAGCCGTTTCTCGTAACTCGTCCAACCCGGTTTAAACAACGTATCGTCGGCGATCTGCCCATTCAGAAATAATTGATATAGGCCCAACGAGCTTGCATAAATGCGCGCTGTCGCTACATGATCACGAAGTGAAAAAGACTTTCGTAAATAGGCAATCGGCTCGTTGCCCTGGTCGTCTTCAGGCAATCGCAGCTTGATCCAATCAGCTTGCCATTCCGTTTGCGCCAGGAACGCTGTCTCCCAGTAAGCCGTATCGCTCCAGTTTGAAACGCGATCCTCCCGATCCCACACTCGGACTCTGTAAAAGTAGCGCGTTCTAGATTGAAGCGCGGAGCCGTCGTATACATGATGCGTACTTCGATCGCTATGCACCTTTCCCGTATCCCAGAGCAGCGGTTCAAGGAAATTCGCCTCTCTAGCAACTTGAATTTGATAGGCCTTTTGAATAAAACTTCTGGCATCCGCCGTAATTTTCCAGCTAATCCTCGGCTGAACATCGTCCATGCCCAGTGGGTTTCTTTTATAATTGCAACGTACGTCATACACACTGAATGAGCTCATTTGTCAGCCTCCCTCCTTATGATCAACTTCATTGTAAGACTTTTATTTTTGTGCGAATACTTGTATTCTTGACATAACTATATGGTAAAGTTGACAATCGATTAGGAAGATAGTTCGTTGGTAAAGGAGCCTTGCTATGACCCGTCGTCATATAAGTAAGTTGGCTGGAAAAAACTTGTTTCAAGAAGGAATGCGCATTCATGTGAATCGAAACGAAGAAGGGTTTCAGTTGGACTATCACGAGCATGATTTTTTCGAAATCGTATATGTTTTATCCGGAAAAGGCTACCATCATATTCATAACGAGGTCTTCCCTGTCACCAAAGGGGACTTATTTTTCATACCTGTAGGAACTTCGCATGTATTCCGCCCTTATACAACCAAACGTGAGGACAAGCTTATCGTCTATAATTGTCTATTCACAGAATCGCTGCTCGATGAAATAACCGAGTTGATTCCTGAGTTCCAATTGAAATCCCTATTGCTGGAAAACAGTGAAATCGAGGGATATTTGACTGTCCGGGATCGCCGTTTGACATTAGAGTCCACGTTTCAGCGCATGCACGAAGAGCATACATTCGGTCGACCGGGTTCTTCCACCTTTCTATTCGCACTTCTCCTTGAGCTATTGATCGAGCTTGCCCGCCATCTCATGCATTGCCCTCAAATAGATGTATTCGCTGCTGAGAAAACCGACGATCCGATCGGTCAAGCTTTGGCCTATATGCAAAATCATCCGGCAGAAAATTTCACACTGCAATCGATGGCAGAAAAGTACCAACTAAGCGAGAGACACTTCTTCCGTTTGTTCAAAGCGCGAATCGGGCAATCGTTTCATGCGTATTTGCAGCAGTGCCGCATTCGGTTAAGCTGCGAGCTGCTGCGGGGTACACCGGAAAAAATCGATTCTATCGCGAGTATGGTGGGATATCGGGATACGCAGTCGTTTTACCGGGTATTTAAAAGAATTGTGGGTCTGACACCGGGGGATTATAGGAAAACAAATAAATAGGTAGAAGCACACAATGAAAAAAAGCCTGGCCGTACTCGCATTATCTACCCTAATGACAACTGGAGCGGCCTATGCGCAAACGAATGATAACCCTCAACCAAATACAACGGATATAACCGTTTCAACCCAAGCCGCGGTATCCCCTATAACGATATCCATTAACGGAGAGTCGATTCATGAGCACGGTTATTTGCCATTGAAGGGGACGGAACCGATGCTGCCACTCCGCGCCGTTGCTGAGAGATTAGGATTCACGTTAGTCTGGAACCAAGAAAACTTATCTGTTGATCTAAACAAAAACACCCTGTTTACAACCGTAAAAACCGGTGAAGACCACTACACGATCAATAAAATGTTTAATTCCCTCGGTGCGGCGCCTGAACTATTGGATAACAAATTATATGTGCCCTCTTTTGTAAACAAAGTACTGCACGGTTCTGCCTCGACGCAGGGCAATACGGTTTCCATCACGCTTGAGGAACAGCAAAAGAAAGTTCAGACGACAGGCGTTATCACTTCGATTAAACCGTCCGGCGACCAGGCCTCCATTCACACCAAAGGTGTGGGTACCGAAGGCATCGTGCTAAATGTCAGCAAAGATACGGTTTATCGGATGCTTGACGATACCAAGCTCGGTCTCTCCGATCTTCATGTCAGCCTGACTGTCTCTACAGAACATTCCATGGCAGCAACGCTCAGCTTACCGCCGCAAACACCTGCTTCGAAAATCACCGTCTTGGATGCAAAGCTGCAAGCGGATCTCATCGGTACGGCCGGTGAAATTGCAGAAGTTCGTAGCGACAATAACGGGACAACAGGTATCCTCATTAAAGGTGTCGGACTAACCGATCAGTCCCCAAGCGGGCTGCTTCTTAAGCTAGTCACAACTAAAAGTACTCATTTTGGCCCGCTTCGAATGCACATCATGCAACCATCGGCCAATTTCAAAGAAATGAGCGGGTAACCTTCGGGTTACCCGCTTGACAAAGAACAAAGGTCGTTAATAGTGTATAAGTTTGACGCTAAATTTCGGAGAAATCGCCATTTCGGGGCTCGAAAGAACAAAAGTCCATAAACAGCGAACGATCTTCGCTAATTATGGACTTTTATTCGTTCGAAGCCTGATTGGTGGTCATTTGCCCACCAGATGCGTCAAAATGTTCTCTATTTAGAGACCTTGGTTCTTTCCCTCACAATTCAGATCAATTCGTTCATTATGCACCGGGCTTGGGATGATCCCGCAACCAATCTAAAATATCATCTATTGAACGTACAGGCACGATCAGCAATCCAGAGGCTCCTTTCCTCGCCTCAGCTTCATTGCTAACGGGAACAAAAAACACATCCGCATCCGTTCTGCTAACCGTATACGCTTTTTGCTCCAAGCCCCCGACAGGCCCAACTATTCCATCAAGTTCCATCGTTCCCGTTCCGGCTACCTTATGCCCATTCAATACGCCGCCTGGCGTTAGTTGATCGATCAAGGTTAGCGCAAGCATCGCGCCATGCGACGGCCCTCCTTCATGAAACAAATAGTTATGGTAGTTGACCTTTTCGGGTATGTCATATTGCAGTTCATTGCTCACATAGATGCCAAATGCCGCCCGTCCCGGATTATCCGGATTGGCACGGGTCCCCGCCTTTAGCGTCAAGGGCTTGCCGGCTCGCAACACCGTGACTTCCACCTGATCCCCCGGTGTCGTCATCGCCATGCGGTCCGTTAATTCTTGTACGGATTTTACACTCTCTCCTCCTACCTCCTCAATCACATCGCCTGGCTGCAAAATGCCCTCAACAGGACTGTTTTTGGCGATTCCCGTGATGAGAACCCCAGTGGAAGTAATCCCCTTGCCTCTTCCTAACTTTTGCAAAGCAATTGCACTTCCCGCTTCATTGGCATCCACTTTCATAGTCCTAACTTGTTGATTATAATCGCCTATCGACATGCCCAGATTATTAACTTCAAAATAATAGTGAGGGAATAGCTTGGCATATACCCAGTCCATCGGGAAAGCCGGTCGATCAAATACGAGTACCCCCGAAATCTCGCCATGCGGAATGCCGCCATTCACTTGCGCATAACGGTTCATGTTCAATGTAATCCCGGGATAGGTGACCAAATACCTGGTTGGAAAAAATAAAACAAACAATAAACACAACGTTAGAACAAAAACAGACATGCTCCGAACGGGAATTTTGCGCCATTTACGCTCACTGAAAAATAAATCAACAAAGACGAGCAACCAGGACAGCGCAAAAGCACTCACCGAAAACTGAAGTTGCTTCGGTATCGTCAGGATAACGATCATGGCAATTCCTCCGGAAATGAAAACGGCTCCGGATCTTATTTTAGCCCATCTCAAGTGGCTCTCTTGCCTTATGTTAAAAAGCTTTCGTATAGACGCTATCATCCAGATCAGCGGGACTAACGCAAGTATATAAACGAGCAGATCAAGTGCATCAATCCAGTATAACGCTTTCCCCAGTCGTAACGGATCAGGCAGCCAGATTAACTCTCCCGCCACACATAATAACATGGCTAGTGCCATGCCCGAGTAATAAAGTCTCTGAACCTTTTTCATAATAAATAACCCCAGTCTAAGTCTTGGTTATAACTGACACTATAGTAAGTTTTGCAGCATGTTCGATCCCTATCCATTACCCAGATCATAACATAATTCAAATCAGTCTCAATGAATAAATGTTTATGATCCAACGCAACAACAATAAGCCGAGTCTGACCGTAAGAGCCGGCCTGACTTGGCTTATTGATTTATCGACTTAGAACCTATCTTGTCTCACGATGAAGCGTATGCCGCTTTAGACGAGGACAATATTTTTTCAGTTCCAAGCGTCCCGGATTCGTTTTCTTATTCTTCGTCGTCGTATAGTTGCGATCTCCGGTTTCGGTACATGCTAATGTGACGATCACTCTCATGTCAAACTCACCTCCAAATGGTATTCGGATCCTTATCAGGCAGTAGTCGTAAATTCTTCCACAACATTCGGCAGCTCATCCGGAAAGCGGGCCCAATCCATGCTCATCTCTTCATCCGTCAGCAAGCATTGATCCAGCTCTTCCGAAATGAGTCCACGGTTCATTTCGATTCCGATGAACACAACCTTATTGATGCGATCTCCATACGCTGGATCCCAATGTTGGATTTGTTCCGCATCTTCCTCGAGAACAGCCTGCTGCTCCGCTTCTGGAAGTGCCGCGACCCAATAACCCGCGGGGCCGAATCGGATGGAAGGACCGGCTTGACTAATATTTTGTGCGTAGGCATCTCTGGTCGCTAGCCACATGATGCCTTTCGCTCTAACAACTTCCGCCGGCCAATCGCTCATCCACGCCATCAGCCTGCCCGGATGGAAAGGCCGGATTCGTTCGTATACAAACGAAGAGATGCCGTATTCTTCCGTTTCCGGCGTATGAGCCGGCTTTTCCATTTCTTTCATCCATCCTGCAGAAGTACTTGCCTCATCGTAATTAAACAAGTGCGTGTTCAGAATCTCGCTCGGATTCACCTTGCCTTGAACCGAACGGATGAATTTGGCTCTAGGCTGAAGTGTACGTAGCACACCTTCCAATTCCTCCAGTTCCTCGTCGGCCAGCATGTCGCATTTGTTCAGGATAAGCACATCGCAGAATTCAATTTGGTCGATTAATAAGTCGACCACTTCGCGCGTGTCATCTTCGCCAACCGCTTGATTACGATCAAGCAAGGTTTCGCCGGAAGAATAATCATGCCAGAAACGATACGCATCAACGACAGTCACCATGCAGTCTAATCTGCAATACTTCGATAAATCGATACCCTGCTCTTCATCCACATAAGTAAACGTTTGTGCAACCGGAACGGGCTCGCCCACACCGGTAGATTCAATCAGAATGTAATCGAACCGACCTTCCCGGGCTAACTTTTCAACTTCCTTCAATAAATCATCCCGAAGCGTACAGCAAATGCAGCCGTTCGACATTTCAACGAGTTTCTCGTTCGTATGAGAGATGCCTCCGCCATCGCGAATGAGATCCGCATCGATATTCACTTCGCTCAAATCATTGACGATAACGGCGACACGTAGGCCGTCCCGATTATTTAATATATGATTTAACAGGGTTGTCTTCCCCGCTCCTAAGTACCCGCTTAACACGGTAACTGGAATCTGCTGCTGCGTCATTTAGCTGCGCTCCTTTTATTGTAATTATTACGATTTGAACCAATGGTTAATGAAGCCTCTTATTCATTTAAAGCTTTCTTCAGCCCTTCAAGATTCTTTTTCATAATCGCAATATAGTCCAGGTTGTTTTTCTTATCCTCGTCCGTTAATCCTTCAAGCGGATTCAGTACATCGGTCTTAGCTCCGACCTCTTTTGCAATCGTGGAAGCGATTTTGGGATCCACTAACGTTTCAAAAAAGATCGTTTTCACTTGATGTTCCTTGGCAAATTTCACGACATCAACCATCTTATCAGGCGACGGTTCTTCTTCAGGTGAAAGACCTGCAATCGGAATCTGCGTCAATCCGTATTCTTTGGCCATGTAGGCAAATGCCGCGTGCTGAGTAATAAAATCTTTACGCTTGGCGTCTTTTAGCCCTGATTTATAGAGTTCATCCAGCTCTTTAAGCTTGGTGATGTAAGCTTCGGCATTTTTCTTGTAATCCTCTTTGTGGGCCGGGTCCGCTTGTTCCATCGCCGCTTGAATGGCCGCAACCTCTTTCTGGGCAAGAGCAGGATCTAACCATACGTGGGGGTCAAGTGTAGATTCTTCATTCGCTTGACCCTCTTTGCCGGCAGCACCGTGATCATCTCCCTCTTCAGGCAAGCCTTTCAATATTGCTACCGACTTGCTTGCCTCCACCACGACACGCTTGCTATTCGCAGCACTCTCCAGCGCTTTAGGAGCCCAGCCTTCCACGATTCCGTTATATACAAAGACGTCCGCTTCTTTCACTTGAGCGATGTCCTTCGCACTTGGTTCCCAGTCGTGCGGTTCGACGCCTGTCGGAATCAGTGCAGTCACTTCGGCACGATCTCCGGCTACTTGCTTGCTGAACTCATACATCGGATAAAAAGTAGTCACCACTTTTAGCTTCTTGCCGCTATCAGTGGCCGTAGATACCGCTCCCGAGTTCGTTGTGCTCGGTATAGCCGTCGTGTCCGTTTTCAAATCTTGCTTAACGTTCGTGCTGCAACCGGAGAGGATAAGTGCGGATGCTGCGGACAGTACCAAAGATTTTTGAATCCATGCTTTCATGATTTGATAACCTCCGAAATTAGTGTAGGGTTGAATCCTTTGATAAACGGGGAATGCTGGTATACATGGAGCCTTCTTGATCCTCATTGTTGATCTTGTTTCTGCTTTGGCCCAACTTCCTCAACAGCTTTTTAAGACTGATCCCAGTCACAAGTATGAATAAAAGCACAAGTGCAATGGTCCCGCCCGGCGGCGTACTGAGACTATAGGAAGCCGTTAGTCCTGTAAAAACACCCCCCAATCCGATAACCATCGCCAGCAGGATCGCTGCATGAAAGCTCGATGCGATCCGCGTCGCCAAGGCAGCAGGGAGCACGATAAGGCTACTTACCAAAAGAACCCCGACAATCGGCATCGCCGCCGCAACAATCATGCCCGTCAGTATGCTGAAGGAAAGCGAGATCCATTTTACAGGCAGTCCATTGGTCCTCGCTGTTTCCTCGTCGAACGTAATCTGGTATAAAGGCCTACGGAATAAGATAAAAAAGAGCCCGCCAATCAACGCGACAACAAACATCAGCGTAAGCTCAGTTCGATTCACAGCAACTACTGAACCGAACAGGTAGGCCGAAAAGCTTTTATTCATCCCCTGGTTCAAGCTCATCAGCACAACAGCACTAGAGAGGCCGCCAACCATAATAATCGCGATCGACATTTCGCTGTATGTCCGATATGATCTTCTGACAAATTCAACGACGATAGCTCCGATGGAAGCGACGACAAAGCCGCTTAGGGTCGGATTCATATGTAGAAAGGCTCCGCCCGCAATGCCGGCCAGGGAGACGTGGGATAACATGTCTGCCATCAGCGCCTGACGTCGAAGCATCAAGTATACGCCAAGCACCGAACCAATCAATGCGATTAACCCACCGGCACAAAATGCCCGCTGCATGAAGTCGTAGTGCAGCATTTCCATCCTCCTCCCTCCTTTCTTTCCAATTCAATGATGCGATCCAAATATTGGCTGACCTCGGATAGACCGTGAGTCACCATCACGACGGTACGTCCATGGTCCTTCACTTGATGATGCATTAATTCATAAAAAGCTTCGCGGCTCCCTTGATCCATCCCCGTCGTAGGCTCATCCAGAACAAGCAGATCAGGCTCCTGAGCAAGAGCGCGGGCGATGCAGATCCGCTGCTTTTGACCGCCGGAAAGCTCGCCTATTTTCCGGTGGCGCAGTTCCCACATCCCAACTTGGCGAAGCGCCCTCTCGGTCCATGCATGATCCTCCGCATTCAGTCTGCGAAACCAGGAGCGCCGGACGAATCTACCGGATCGCACGAATTCCAGAATCGTGCTTGGGAATCCGCTATTGAAAGCGGCGATTTGCTGCGGCACATAACCTACGGAAAGTTTTTGCCCCTGCTGATTATGGGACGACAGGAACGTACTTCCCGCCCAGGGCTGAAGCAAGCCAAGAGCCAGTTTAAGCAGCGTTGTTTTGGAAGCGCCATTGGGTCCGGTAACAGCTACGAATTCCCCTGAATAAATTTCGATACTCGCATTCTGCAAGCATGGAACATCGCTATAACCGAACGAGACGTCTGTCATCGCAGATAGAAGCATATCTTCAATTCCCTTCCTTATTCTCATTTTCCATTTTTGGCAGCTTTGACAATATCCGTACACCGACATGTCACAAAGCACCTTTTCCAAGTCAAGCCCTGTCAACCGACCCCACGCCTTTGAAATTATACGTAATAATTACGATTTTAGAATAAAAAATAAAAGCGGACTACGCTTATTAGTAATTATTACGTTTATGAGTGTAGCAGGTATCCGGGTTTCCGTCAACGTTGGTTTGGAAGAAGTCTATGAAAACGCAAAATGATCATCAGGATCTTCCGATCTTCCTTGACGGTCCTTTTGCGTGAAAATCCATAAGTTTACTACTTAGGAGGAAATGAGGTATGACATCGGCACACTTCAAATCAGTAACGATGGAAAACATCATTATGGGGCTCGATTCCATTTTCTCTTACGTCTGCAACGTTGAAAAACATCGCTATTGCTTCGCTCTGGCTCACCATAATGCCATCTTCTACTCTGTAACGATGAGAAACATCGCTATTCACTCGTTTCCATTTTACTTTTACGTCTGTAATGATGAATAACATCGCTCCAGCTTCGCTATTAAAACGAAAAAAGCCGTTCAAAACCCCGGCTTTTTCATTCATTAACATTTGAATTTTCCTGACAATCCTCACAAACACCATACACTTCAAAGCGATGGTTGACAATTTTGAAGTGCCCGGGCAATTTTAAGGTTGTTTCCATAGGGCAATAATCGAACGTCAAGGTTTTTTCGCAATTCATACAGATCAAGTGGTGATGGTGGTGATTCGAGCAATTCATTCGAAATTTTAAGCCGCCATCCATAAAATAAAACTGCTCCAGCGCCCCCATCTCGCTCAGTAATCGCAAATTACGATATACGGTATCGAAGCTGACGCTTGGATAATGAACGGTCATTTGATCATAGACGTATTTAGGCGATAAATACCCATCTGTTTTGGCGAATATCTCTGCCAATACCCGGCGTTGGTCCGTGATCCTCCACCCATGCCTGGACATGACCTTGATCATCTCTTCGACGCTATTGGTTTCCGACATGTTTCTTTTCCTTTCAACGTTAAACTATACCTTCATAGTGCCGTAAAGGAGCAACGCAGTCAAGGGAAACAGTCGGAAACACATCATTTCGCAGGCGGATGATGACGACTAATTCCTGCCGCGCCGCTTCCTGTAGGTCTGAAATGACCATCATACGAATAGATCATCGATTCCTTCAGCGGTTCTTGATTTAACAAATGCTCCCCTACAATTCGTCTGCCCGTTTCGGGCGTCACATTTTTATACCATACGCCTTCAGGATAAACGGTAACAACACAGGCGTCCTCACAGCGCCCATTGCATCTCGTTCTCGTTGTGTGAACAAGATATTCCAGACCTAATGCCGATAGCTCATGACGTATAGCTGCCGTCGTTTCGTCCCCTTGATTGCGAAGGCAAGATGCCCCGTTGCAGATCAGTACATGATGCTTGACTGTTGATAAATCCCAAGTGGTCATAACAAGCTTCATCCTTCCAATTCATAGTGACTAAAATAATCCCGCTCATTAGCCGTAAATTTTACATATTAAATCAAAATGTATCTCTTTACATTCATTGTGTCAATAGGAGCTAGGAGCCGTGCTCGACGTTCATTTGACAATCTAGAGAAGAGTCGCCTATACTTTAAATGTAAAAATTACAATTAAGGAGCGATTGCATGCCAAACCTTACCCAAGAGGCCGACTTACGCGTACCGGTTACCGTCTTAACCGGATTCTTAGGCGCAGGCAAAACTACGCTGCTCAATCATGTCATGACTGCTGATCATGGCGAAAAAATCGCCGTCATCATTAATGAATTCGGCGAAGTAGGCATCGATAACCAGCTCGTTGTGGGAGCCGATGAAGAGATATTCGAAATGAACAACGGCTGCATTTGTTGCACCGTTCGTGGGGACCTGATACGAATCTTGAATGAGCTCATGGAAGCGCGAAGCGGCAGCAACAACCGTAAGCAAGTCCACTTTGACCGTGTATTAATCGAAACTACAGGGTTAGCTGATCCTGCGCCTGTGGCTCAAACTTTTTTTGTTGACGAGCGCATTGCCGAACATTATAAGCTTGATGCGATCGTCACAGTTGTTGACGCCAAACATGCGGAAGCGCAGTTGGATAAAGGCCACGAGGCTCAGGAGCAAGTCGCTTTCTCGGATGTTTTGCTCGTGAACAAAGTGGATCTTGTTACCGAAGAAGAATTGCTTAAGCTTGAAAACCGCCTCAAACATATGAATCCCGCGGCCAAATTGTACCGGACAGAGCAATCCAGCATTGACCTTCGACACATACTCGGCATTCATGCTTTTGAATTAGACAAAAAGCTTGAACTCGATCCCGATTTCCTGGAAAGCCATGATCACGATCACGACGACGATGTCAAATCGATCTTTTTCCGTGAGGACCGTCCACTGGATTTGAACAAAATGGAACGTTTCCTGCAAGTATGGCTATCCGAACATGGAGCCGATACGCTCCGGTATAAAGGCGTTCTCCATATCCAAGGCGTCAAGCAGAGAGTCATCTTTCAAGGTGTCCATATGTTATTCGCCTCTGCGCCTGATCGGACCTGGAAACAAGATGAAATTCCTTGCAGCGAGTTCGTTATTATTGGCCGAAATCTCGATGAGGCATGGTTCAAGTCGCAGTTTGCCGCTTGTGTCGCTTCCTAGCCGTCTCTATCCATGGTTTATCCTTAGATAATGAAGCCAATAACCTTGGTAAATCCCATAATAGTCCGCAATTTCCTGGAGCCTTTGAGGAGACATGCGTTCATGGTAAACAGCACTCGCGGCCGCTAAGGCCGCTTTTTCATTCCAGGGGATCTGCTCCATTCTTCCGAGCCCGCGGATCAGAATAAATTGTGCGGACCATTCACCGATACCTTTAATCCCGAGAAGCCATTCTCTCACAGCTGCGTAATCGCCTTGCTTCATGAAACTCTCCTCCGTCTGTGAGAAAGCTGCAGCAACGGCTTGTATATACTCGGCGCGCCTTGAGCCTAAAGTTTCAACAAGCTGCTCCATATTCGCTTCGAGCAAATCCGCCGGCTCCGGGAAAGTTGCGTATTGCTCTCCTCTGACTACGAGGGATCGGCCATATGTTTCGTACAAATAGCGCTTTAATTGGCGAGCCGCCGGCATCGGATTTCGCTGTACAAGTATGGACCAGCACGCATTCTCAAACGGGGTCATAAATTTCACTTGGTGATATCCGTAGTGCCTCTGCAAGACCGGTTCGAACTCGTCGTCTTGTTCCGCTAATGCGTAGAATGCAGATAGGTCATCAGATAAACTTAGAAAAAAATCCATCCGCTCTATGGCTTCGTCCCGAATACGATCCGACAACGCTTCTTCCGAATACAGCACATAGCTAAGTTTGGGAGAGTCGACGGTTCCCGTGGAGCTGAGCTCCATAACTACAGGTATTTTCCGGACGGAGAACGCTTTGACCATCGTACTGGACTCTAAAGACTGCTCATTTTTCATCGGACTAAACCCGCCAATAAACGAGAGAGATTTCTCAAAATCAAAGGGGGCTTTTGGATACAGCTCTCCTCTTGTTTCTTGTATACGACTTTCATTATTTGTTTTCATCGGCAAATCCTTTCCAAATTCATTTTTACATTGAATATACAAAAGCGCTACTGACACCTTTATGTCAGTAGCGCTAATTGGTTTTTATAAAGAAATATATTTCATCTCACTATGTTATGCGCCTAAGCGGATATGGATGCTTGTCAGGTACATCCTGCTCCCCCGAACCATATAATATGGTACGCAAGCAAATCCTCCTAAAGGTGGTGAGACGAAATGACACTTACGCTTACAGGTTGGATGCTCTACTCAATGTGGGTTGTACTCGGTTTAATGGGCCTTAGCTTCTTGATGGGCTTATATCGCTCCCTCAAAGCAGGCAGTTTCTCTTCCAAACTGATTCTAGGGTATCTCCAGGACATGCTCTTTTATGTATTCCCATTATTCTTGATGGCCAACATGATGTCCCTGGATCATACAGGCTGGTTGCTGCAAATTGCTTATTACATTGGCGCATTGGGAGTTGTTCTCAAATATTTGGAAGATTTTAAAAAATAAAATGAAATCGCATTCAAACAGGCTGCCGATAATATAGGCAGCCTGTTTATTAATTCGCAGCAGCGAACTGGGATGTTTTCTTTTTTCGCTTTTGATAGAAAGCAATATATCGATCCAATCTTCTACTAAGAGCAATCACATTCTCATGTGTAAGGCTTCTTTGTACAAATGCTTCTTCGACCATTAGAAGGCGTAAGGATTCGATTTTTGCTAAAAGGATTTGTTCCACATTACTTAGCTCCGTTCCTGATCAATGACAAGACAAACCCTATTATATACAAGTGAGCTGTAAAAGGGTGTTACTATTTGTCGTTGATGCCGTGAACAAAATGAACAAAATTATTTTTTTGCATGTGGAATGAGCGGAAACTCTCCAATTCGAAGCCTTGCGCTGCCATATGGGACGAGCTCGAGCTCTTCAATGGGCTGACCGTCCGTGTTAGGAAACATCGGAGGCGTACCAGCATTATGGCCTTCCATCTTCCAGTCGCGAATCCGCTGCCCATATGCTTTCAATCGGACCGGCGCTAGCTCCGCATCGAATGGCTGGTAAGGCACGTCATCTTCTTTGGCCTCGAAGTTCATATGTGCGATGATCCCATACTTCCAAAATGAAGCCGGGTATAGCTCCCAATCATGAAACCTCTCCCGCTTCGTTAACAATTGCCAGTTTTCCTTGATGGGCAATACGTACACCAGCGGACCTCGCTCGATGCTTACCGCGTATAAATTACGCGTATTGGTTCTGACTTGCATGGGCAGACGCAGCCTAACGACATCTCCGTTTTGCCATTCACGCTCAACTTTTGCATACCCCTTTTCGACGGAAATGCATATGATCTCATCATTCACTTGCAAGACCGGCGCTTCGCACCAAGCTGGAATTCGCAGGGAAATGGCAAATTTCTCGGAACTTGTTTGCTCAAGGTTCAAATCGATGCGGACTTCATCGCGAAAAGGATACGCTCCACTTACCTCAAGATGTGCTTGAACACCAGTTCCGACATGTGCACTTAGCCTGCACGGCGCATAAGAAACTGCCGCAAGTCCGCCTTGCCCATCCGACATCCACAAATGGCTGACCAACTTGGGCCACCCCTGGTGCATATTCGCCGTACAGCAGCCAAAGTTCGGCTCCAGCCCGAATACATTCGCATCCGGACCATTGCTCCAATCCCGCGGGGCGATATTGCATAATATTTGATTCACCTGCTGGTCGTACTGATGGGAGGTCCAGTCCTTTGAAATAGCGGCCGGCAGCGCATTAAACGCAACCTTTTCCAAAATATCGCCGAACCGTCCCTCTCCGAAAATACGCGTTAACTGTTCCATCGTGAACATATATTCCACGACTGCGCATAGCTCCACACCTTGACTCGGATGTGTACCTGACAGCCATTCGTCTCCCGAAAACATACCGTGAGCTTGGCCATGGTAGGTCATCAAACTGTCAATGCCTCTGTGAACGGCCTCCCGCTCCCTCTCATGACCGGTGTGCTCATAACGAACTCCCGGAGTTTTCAACCCCATCGCGACATTCACCACGTGCGTCCGCCAATCCCATTGCTCGACTTTGCGCCAGAAGGGGAACTCATAAAAGATGTCCGTCCATTCGATCGTTTGCGCTTCTACCTTTTGGAGCAAATCCATCAAGAAATTTTCACCCGTTCGCCGATGCAGCCAATGAATGCACAGCATCATTTCCGCCCCTCTTGCCGCTGCCCAACCATCCAGCGGGAACGTATCGATCATGCTGTTGACATAACGAAAATAATTCGAAAGAAAAGGGACAATGCGCGCATCCCCCGTTACTTCCGCATGCTGAATCAGCACTTTGAGCATGATCATGTAGTGCCACCAGTCCTGCTGCTTATTGACATCGTGGTTAACGGTTTGAATGCGATCCGGACCAAATAGCCCATTCTCCTGCTGGCTTGCAAGCGTCCACTCGATCCATCGATTGGCCTTGGCAATTAATGCCGGATCCTCAAGAAGATGAGCTAGAGGCAGCAGTCCGTCCAAGTAATAGGGACCTCGCTCCCAACTCTCGCCTTGGCCGCCAATCCAGCCGTTCTCAGGACCCACATCGGGCCAATGCTCTTCCAAATGTCCGGTCAAGCCGTCTGCCTGAATCCGAAGCTGATTCAGCAACCACCCTGCCGGCTTGATGCTGCCAAGCGGCAAATTTTGAAAGACGCTGTTCGCTGTCATCATCATCTCACTCCTTGTTTTCCGTTATGGTGCCGCGTTACAAGCTCCCCTTCAATATACCATCGAATGCACGCTGTTTGAGATAGCTAATCGCAACTAATATTTATACAATCACAACCTTGAGTATACGAAAATCATCTATGTAAATAGCCATTTATTTGCTATGATATATCCAAAATGAACATGAGGAGCACCGCTGTCTATGTTCCGATTTATTTCACCACCGTTGCCCCATATGACCGTTTGCGGGGAAGATACGTACCCGACCGGAGGGAAACATCCTGACCGTGCCAACATCGGCGTCTTTGATCTGTTGATCGTCACGAACGGTGTCTTATGGCTCGAAGAAAACGGACAAGGCTTCACTGTAAAGGCCGGAGAATTTCTTATTCTTCGTCCCGACCGATCCCATCGAACAGCCAGACCATGCAGTGAGGAGACCCATTTCTTTTGGCTGCACTTCCAAACCGTTGGGGAATGGCAGGAAACAGAGGAACCAGAAAGACAGGTACCGATGGATAGCGGTCATCCTTTTGCGCAAGTCGAATATTTCTCCTTCTACCTGTCCAGATATGGGAAACTAAATTCACCCCGTGATGTTTTTGCTACCCTTCGGCAATTGATCCTGCTGCAGCAGGAAACCGCCACCGTTTCCAGGTGGCAGCAGCAAATTCTATTTCAGGAACTTTTGGTTGCTTTGCAAGCTGAGGAACTTCTCGCCAAGCAAAACCACCATCTTCGTATTGCAGAATCTGCGGCATCCTTTCTCCGCCAACATTACAAAGAGCCCCTTGATTACAAGAGGCTCTCCGAAGAAATTCATTTTCACGCCAATTATATTGCCATCTGCATGAAGAAGGCATTCGGCTGCACACCGCTCGATTACTTAACGCGCCATCGCGTCGCACAGGCCAAACAAATGCTGATCCATACGGATGAGCCCGTTGGCCGGATTGCCGAAGAAACGGGATTTCGTTCATTTCCTTATTTCATCCGCTGTTTCGGCAAACAAACGGGCATGAAACCAAGTGAATTCCGATCACAGCATCGAACGAAATAAAGCCGTCTTTTTGATTTTTTAATACAATTGGGATGAACTCCTCCCGCCGTTAATTATATCGGTGATGGCCGTATATAGATTCGGCGGGAATTCTGCAATCCGATGGCAGAGGTACAAGTACCATTCAGCACCATAAGTGAGGTAGATGCGTACCGGATAACCGCTTTCCTTGAGCTGTTTGCCAAGATCGGGACGAATGCCGTACAGCATTTCAGCTTCAACCCAAGCTTGTTGGAAGTAATCCCGCCCAGCAATATGGCGGACGATCTCCTCATCATGCGTAGCTATGGATACCGGATGTCCTGCTAGCACGCATCTGTCTACAAGTTCCAAATATCTCTTATTAAGCTCTTCAGAGCGCGGGGTATAGCAATCATCAGACTCTTGGTAGGCCCCCTTTACCAGCCGAATAGCACCAGGATACCCTAGCAGCTCCGATAGATCTTGAGGCGTGCGGTGAAGCTGTGCTTGAAGCGTTATGCCAATATTCGGATAGTCGACGACAGCTTTTTTGTAGATGGACAGAATACGGTCCGTTTTGGCCGATTCTTCCATGCTCAGCATCATAGACAGCCCGTATTTCTTCGCTTCTTGAGCCAGTTGCAGAAGATGTTCATAGGCCAGATCAGGGTCGATTGACATACCAATGTGCGATAAATCAAGGGAAATACGGGAAGCCATCCCTCGTTGGCCGCACTCTTGAATAAGACCTTTAAACTCTTGAACGGCAAGTCGACATTCATCGGCATTCGTTGTGTTCTCCCCGATATATTCAAGAGAAATGGCGTAACCTTTGCCCATGAGGAGTTCCCCAACATCTATCCCATCCTTGCGACCTTCTCCCGTCACAAACCGCTGAGCAGCTCGCAGAAATAATGGATAAAGCTCAGGTGACTGCTGGATATATTGTTTCATTTCCAGATTGCGGGCGACAGATTTTAGAGCTGTTGAGAAATCCTTCTCTATGGATGCTAACTTATTCATTTTGCATTCCCCTTTCGTTCGTTACTATCACCATACCTCACTAAGCCGAAAGGGTATTGTACAAAATTGCTGTTATAGTGTTGAGCTTTTAAGTCCGCTTTCAGAACCGAGAAGGTTGGACGATATCCGGAGAAGGAGGAACGGAGCGTAGAGATGTACTACGTGAGTACCGGACTTCCCGGATTCGTTCAAGATTCGACGCCGATTAACTTCTCGAATTACTTCGTTATCAAAGTGGACTTGGGTATTTTTGAGGGGTTACGCCTACAACCTGCTTAAATACTCTTGTAAAATGACTCTGGTCATAAAAGCCCGCTTCAATCGCGATCTCCGCGATGGGCCTCCTTTTACACAATTCTTTTTTGGCAAAATTGATTCGTAATAAATTCTGATAAGCATGCGGCGGTATCTTATTTGCTTTCTTAAATAGATGGACTATATAAAATTTGCTAAGGCCCGATACGCTTTCCAGCTTTTCCAGTGTAATCGGCTCCAAATAATGTTCATGCAAGTAATCTTTAATCTCTTGCATATCTTTCTTTGCTTTCGCAGAGTCATGGATATGTAACGCTTCGACTGTTTCTCTTTGAATGATGGTATGAATCAAATGAATGGCGACGGTCTCCGTCTCTAGCGGTGTTTTCAGACTCGACATACAGTGAACAAACTGGTTCAGCAAATCCTTGCAATGAGGGTTGACCTTGTTCTCAAGCAAGAAAGGCGCATGTAACCTCGCCTCATCACCCAACAGATGATGGACCCAATCCATGTGAAAAAAAAGCATCTTATATTTCCAGTCCGAGCCTTCCTCTGGATTACAAGCATGCGGCAAGTAGGGAGGGATTACGATGATCCTTCCCGCTTCAACTTGAAGATGCTGACCATCGCACCAAACTTTGCTTTCACCTTTATCTATAACGCCTATGGATAGTTCTTCATGAAAATGTTTCTTATAGGAAATGCTCTTTGAACTGCATACCTTCACCTCGAAAAAAGCTAAGGAAGTGTCGCGATAAAAAGAAACATCTGACAAATGGCAGCACATCCAATCTACTGTAAATTCCGATCTCATAATGGTGAGATACACCTCGCCGATGACCAGGTCCTTGTCTAAAGCCATTCGTTTGGGAACGAACTTGTCTTTGTCAATCCTCCCATCTTTTCGTCTGTAAAGATGAAAATCATCGTTTGAGACACGATTGCAACATCCCCACATGCCTGTTACGATGAGAAACATCTTTCCAGCCTCGCTTAGCGTACAAACCTGCTTTTTTTCTCGTCTGCAAGCATTCAAAACATCGTTAGTGACACGACCTCATATCCAACTCGCCACTGTAACGATGAAAAACACCTTTCCAGCTTACACTTGCTGTTTGTTGTTTATCGCTGTAAAGAACTTAACCATACTGGCGAAGTAACAAAACAGGCTACCCCTGTTATCGGCAGCCTGTTTACGTTTATACCTTCAATGCCTTCTCCCCGGTTTGCAGCTGATACATCTTATGGTACCTGCCTTCTAGCGCCATGAGCGTTTCATGATTGCCCCGCTCGACGATCTCACCGCGATGCAGCACTAAGATTTGATCGGCATCGCGAATCGTAGACAGTCTATGTGCGATGACTAACGTAGTCCGGCCTTCGCTGACGACTTTCAGCGCTTTTTGGATTAACCCCTCAGTTTCGCTGTCGATGCTGGCCGTCGCTTCATCCAGGATAAGGATGGACGGATCGAAAGCCAGCGCTCTGGCAAAGGAGATCAGCTGCCGCTGGCCGGATGACAACGTGCTTCCCCGCTCTACCACCTGCTCATCATAGCCACCCGGCAGTTGTTCGATGAAAGGCGCGGCGCCTACATCTTGAAGTGCGCTTTTCACACGATCGAGCGTGATGTCTCCATTATATAGGCTCACATTGAATTTAATATCACCTGCAAACAAGAACGGATCCTGCAAAACAATGCCCATATGCTTACGCAACGCTTGTTTGGAAAAGGTTGAAATGTCGCGGCCGTCGATCGTGATTTTGCCATCATCCGGTTCATAGAAACCAAGCAGCAGGTTGATGATCGAGCTTTTGCCTGAACCCGTATGGCCGACAAGCGCCACCGTCTCCCCTTTATGCGCTTCAAAAGAAATTCGCTTCAGCACATTTTCCCCTGCTTTATAGGCAAACGTCACGTTGTCGAATTTCACGACACCTTCCGGGCGGCTTACCTGATCCGTCTTTTCGACCTCACGGCCTTCCATATCCATGATCGCAAACACTTTTTCAGCGGATACAAATGCTCTTTGCGCGTTCGTAAGCTGATCGAAAATCCCGATAATCGGCTGAAAGATCCGGCCCAAATAATCGATAAATGCATAAAACACACCGAAGGAAATCGCCGTTGTCAGCGACTCCCGCCCAAAATACCAGATGACTAACGCCGTCACCAAGCTGCCGATCGTTCCCACGATATTGCGGGAAGACAAGGAGAACACCCGAAACTGTTTGATTTGATTCACATAGCGGTCTTCATTCAACACTTCAAATTCTTCAATCGTCACTTTCTCCCGGCGAAAAGCCTGAATAATCGGCATGACGACAATCGATTCATTAATCATGGCGTTCATATCGCTGAGCCGGGCGCGCATGATGGTGATAAATATTTTAGAATACTTCAGATGGATTTTCATGATCAACACAAACAGCGGCAGAAGCAGTAAACACAATAGGGCCAGCCGGACATCCAAAATAAATAGGGCTGTGAAGATGCCTGCCAGCTGCACCATGCTCACGACGAATGTCGCCATAAAGCTCATGAACAGATCGCGAACGGCCTCCGTGTCGTTGGCAATTCTTGATACCACCTGCCCAATCGGCGTATTGTCAAAATAGCGCAGCGGAATCCGCTGAATGTGGCGCATCAAATCCATTCGCATGTTTTTGATAATTTGCAGCGCTGTGGATTGGAGAATGTATGCTTGTGTAAAGTTGCCGATGCTCGCGATTAGCAGCAGTCCCATATACAAAGCTAGCAGCCCAAGAACGGCTCCCAGATCGCGCGCACCTGTGCTCAAATGCTGATCGATAATCGTTTTGGTAATATAAGGTCCGCCAAGTTCAGCACCGACCGCACAACAAAGAATAAGCAGCGCGCCGATAATTCTAAATTTATAGACGAGAGCATATGCGAATAGTCTTCTCGCCGTGGATTGCTTAGGCATCTCGGTACTCCCTTCCTCTTCATTCTTCCAGGCTGGCTTCCATCTGCTGGCGTTCCCACTGTTGCTTGTACCAGCCGCCAAACAGCATCAATTCATCATGCGTGCCTTCTTCGATAATCCTTCCGTCGTCCAACACAAGAATCCAATTCGCATGACTGACCGCAGATAGACGGTGCGTCGTAATGAAAGTCGTTTTACCTGCCCGTTCCATTCGGATATGATGTAGAATCCGGCTCTCCGTCCGTGCATCCACCGCCGAAAGCGAGTCGTCGAGCAGCAGAATCTCTGAGTCTATAAGCAGCGCTCTCGCAATAGCCAGACGCTGTTTCTGCCCGCCGGAAAGCATCACGCCATTTTCACCGACGATCGTCTCCAGTCCTTCAGGCATTTGAGCGATGTCTTGTGTAAAAGAGGCCATTTCTACCACTCGGGCAATTTCATCCGGTGTCGCCCCGGGCTTGCCCAGCGCGATATTGTCGCGAATCGATTTGGACAGCAGCAGATGCTCCTGCGGCACGTAAGCGACCCAGCTCTTCACCTGATCCAGAGCGATTTGTTCGACAGGAATCCCGGAGATGAACAGCTTCTCGTGTTCAACCGGATATTGGCGCAGCAGTTGTTTAATCAGCGTACTCTTTCCACTGCCCGTTCTTCCTACAATGCCTAGCGTCTGACCTCGCTCTAAATAGAAAGAAACGCTATCAAGACTTGGATGATTAGAGGTCGGATACGTAAAAGTTAACTGTTTCATCTCGATTGTCGTTGGAACCTGGATAGCTGCCGGTGCTTCAACGTCCAATAAATCAGGTTTCTGTGTAAAAGACTGTTCAAGCCGATCCGCCGAAGCGCTTCCGCGCTGCAGCACATTAATAAATTCGCCAAAGGAAATCATGGGCCAGATCAGCATGCCCAGATAAATGTTAAAAGAAATCAGTTGGCCAAGCGTAATTTGGTCATGAAAGACCATGTAAGAGCCATAACCGATCCCGATCGAATAGCTCACTCCTACAATTAGCGATATGAGTGGCTGAAAAAGCGCGTTCAATATCGAAACGCGTTTATTCTTGTTCATAACGTCCGAGGTCACTTTATCAAAAGCGGTAAGATCGTGATCTTCCTGCACATAAGAACGAATGACGCGGATGCCGGAGATCGATTCCAGCGCATGATCGTTCATTTTGCCGAAAGAAGCCTGGGCGGCGAGAAAGCGGGTCCTTACTTTTTTCCCCAACTTACTGATGACGATAGCTAGAAAAGGCAGTGGAATCAATGCGGCCAGCATTAATTTGAAGGAGATGAAGGAAATCATCGTAATGATCACGATCGAAGCTCCCACCAGCGTATTGACCAGTGTCATGACGCCATAACCGGCTGTCTGGCCGATAGCCAAAATGTCGTTAGTCGCCAGCGCCATCAATTGCCCCGTACTGTTGCGCTGAAAAAAAGCCGGCATCATCCTGGTCAAATGCGCGAGCAGCCTTCCTCTAAGCAGCTTCTCGATCAGCGCTGAGTTCCCGAACAAGGTCGTGATCCATACAAAGACCATCCCATATAAAAGCAAGGACAGGCATACAAGCAAAAGTACGGTCTGGCTTAAGCCAGCTGAGGTTAATTCTCCTTTTGAAATATGATCAATTGTATTCCCGATCATTTTGGGCGGGATCGTCGTCAGCAGGCTGACACACGCCATCAACCCGATGGCTAGCGCATAACGACTCCATCTCCATTTGAAAAACCACTTTAGCCGAATTACAAAAGACACGCGCTGCACCTCTTTCCCTATTCCGATATACACATTGATTTTACAGTTTTACCCACAGCAAGTCTACGCGAACACGTAAAAGATCCGTCATTCCGATGGATAGCCAAACCTAAATAGATAAACTTCTTGACGCTATCTGATTGCGATGTTTTTCATTTTTACGGCATAAATAGGTTTCTTAGGTTTCTTCATGACTTGAGGCGAGTTTCGCTATAAAGAGCATGGGGCGGGTTTCGCAACATAGAACATGAGGCGCTAATAGTGTACTAGTTTGACGCTAATTAAATGAAAAATGGTCAAAAACGAGCTCGATAGAATAAAAGTCTATAATTAAAGAACCCTATTAGTTAAACATGGAATCTTGTTCTCTATGCGATCTTTGGCGGTTGAATCACACATTTTTAGAGTCACTTGAGTGTCTTATTAGAGAACAACGGGCTTTGGAGTAGACAGGGAGGGGCAGAGTTAGAGGCTTGAGAAGGAAGATACCATGTAACAACTCAATCAGAATGAATAAGGAGCGTTATGCGGAATCATCATCCATAAAGAAAGAACCATCCAAATAGATGGGGCTGTTGACATAAGCTTTTTTAAAAAAATATGACTTTTATAAACCTCGATTTATACGGATTTATTAAGCGTCAATTTCTTCAAAAAGGTGCTTTTTCAACAGCCGCTCCTAGATCTGGATGGCCTTAATTTTCCAAACTCATTTATGCATGTTCCGCAATAAGACGGTTAATTTGATCGCGTTTACCCAGCAGCCATTCGGCATCATTCGGATATTCGCTGAACGTGATCGGCTTCTCCAAGCCCGATTCCAGCAAGGCGATTACGGCATCGCGCCCAATCTTGCTTTCAAGAAGCTGAAGCGCCCGCAAGTCTTGAAGCGATTCGTAGAGGACTTCAAGCCGCAATGATTCGATTGGCCCTTCTTCACCGGGGTATACCAGAAAAGCGTCTCCGGAAGGGAAGCCTTGGCCTGCATCGGTTACACGGAAGGGATCGATCGCTTTTTTGGAGAATTGCGAGTACCAGAAATTGTAGCCCCAATGCAGGAATCCGGCCATCTGATATTTATACAATTGCATGCCAAGTATACGATTTCTAACCGAAGGAAATGTGAAAAAGCGATTCGCAACTTTCTGATATTGAGCGCAGCAGTAATAAGTCCATAAGTTTGGAACCTCGTTCTCAAGGAACGGTTCGATATGATTGTTGGCCGGAATCGGGATTTTCACCAGACCTTCTTCATAAAAATCGTAGTCCGACAACGCGTCTATGATCGGGAAATCTTTCAAATGCCCTTTGATCGTTTCGCTTGCGCTTAGGTACGACTCCAAATGGTCTACATGCGGCTCGTCGGAGATATGAAAATAGCTCCGTTCATCCAATCCGTTTTCATGAATAAATGCAACTAGAGCAGGTAAAAATTGGCCGAGGAACGACTTATACGCCTCACCGTGCGCATCTGTCTCCCAACCGAAAATCCGCTTGTACACACCGTTTTCCGTCGCCATAATTTTGGGGGCATGCTTCGCTCCCCACTGCGTGAAGAAATGGGAAAACTCGAAATAGCTGATACCTAATTCCGATGCCATTTCTACCCATCGTTTGAGATTGTCAAAGCCAAAACGGTAAATTTCCCCTTCTTTCTCCACGTCGACCAGCTGAACAGTCGGGCGTTCCCCGCCAACCTCCGTATCAAGAGGCGGTGTAAAGAGCGGGGTCAGCAGCATATTCATTCCATGCTTCGTCGCCGTTTGCACGAACTGCCTAATGCGCCGCCAGTGCTCTTCGCTCCACACTTCAACGCCATAGTAAGTGGCGATACAATCCGTATGGAACCATTCCGTATGTATCAATTGCTGCTTCGGCAGTACTGCTGGAATGACTTCCAATACAAAAATTTCACTCCCGAGCCGTTCGCCATTATCCCCATTGAACCGAATTTCGATCGAGTGACTACCTGGTTCCGTACGATCTGAAACTTCCACGCTCACCCAAACCGAACGCCACTGATTCGGCAGTGCATGAACGCCATCCTGGTCCATCGGATAAAGAGGATCCGGATACAACCCCGGTGTTGCTCGCAGCAAGTTACCGTCATGATTGGCATACATCGGAAACTCCGAAGGAGCAAGGCCAACGGATCGAATCGTGATTGCATCACGAAGCTCCGAAACCGCTGTTACTTGAATACCTCGAATTAGCTGCGGGCATCGGTATGCCACTTGAAACGCAAATGTTTCATTTTGCAATGCGGTGGAACCTTTGAATGGAACGTCATTTAATTCCACATCCGCAAACACTTTTACCAGTGAGTGCAAACATCTTGTTTCCAAATTTAATTTGTTTGAATCGCTGCCCATCTTAATCTCCCTTTCGTCATGTGTTTGATATTCAATATATAGTCCATTAAACCTTACATTTTCACTATGTAGAATAGCTTTAATGACCAGCTTCATGGACTATTTGATCAATTCAGGGCAGGTTCAAATCTTATTTTTTAAGCAACGCCTTTTGGTGGATGTCGAGATATTTTTTCAACTGAATGCCATCAAAGCCTTTTACATAGTTATCCCATTCCTTATCGATATCTTTGCTGCCGACAATGAACTGAGCCATATTCGATTTGACATAATCAACGATTGTTGTTTTCAGCTGTGCCATGATTTCTGAATCTTCCTGCGCGATAAAGACGCTTGTCGGATACATTTCTTTCGATTTGAACGGTTCCGACTTGGCGGATTCTCTCTTTAAGCGTACTTCATACGCGCCCTCTGCAAGCGGATCTTGAAGCGCCACAAACGAATCGCGGTACTGGTATGTTCTTAATGAAGGTCCGATCTGCTCCCAGCCATCGTTCTGAATGGTCTTATTCGGATCGCCAGGGATTAAGGCGTATTTCGCAGGCTTTCCGTTCATGTCGAGCTCGCCGTCTTTGGCCTTTCTCCACCCCTTCCCTTCAACTCCGTGTTCTTCGAGTAAAATCGCTTCTTCGGTATATAGAAAATCAGCCAAGCGGATCGCAGCGATCTGCTGTTCCTTCGTCGCCTTATTCGTAATGGCGAATTGCGATTTCGATACGCCGGCGTAGTAAGGCGTTTGCTGTACGCCGTTAGGTCCTTTGAGCGGAGGCACAGCCACGTAATCCTTGTGTCTCGGATGTTTGTCGTCGGGCGAGAAGGCATAGCTGATTAAAGCAGTCGGAAGCGCGCCTATGACGTTATCGGGTTCTCGGTTTCCAAGCTGTTGGACGGCATCGTCTTTTTGGGTAAAAGCGGCCGGATCCAGCAACCCTTCTTTATACAGTTTGTTCATATACTGCAGGCCTTGCTTCCACTCCGGTTTGTTAGCTGCAAAATCCACATTGCCGTCTTTCACCATAAGGAATGAAGCGGAATCTTTATCCTGGTGATCATCGATGATGAACGCGTTCATCAGGAACGTTTCAATCCCGCCTCCCCACATGAACTCGGAACCTGTGAGCGGAATTTCGTCCTTCTTCCCATTTCCGTTGGGATCCTTTTCCTTGAATGATTTCATCACTTCATAAAATTCGTCGGTTGTTGTAGGCATCTTTAAATTCAACTTATCGAGCCACGCCTGATTGATCCACATTTTATTGGCAAAATTGCAATGATAGCATTCGTTGACTTGGGGAATCGCATAGATATTGCCGTCCGGCGTCGTCATGGAACCCTTGAGATAGGGCAGATCCGCCATCGCTTTCTTAATATTCGGCGCATATTGATCGATTAAGCTGTTTAAGGGAATAAACACGCCTTGCTTCCCGTACTTCATCTGTTCGTCCTTGGTCAGGCTTCCCTGCAAAATGACCTCCGGATAATCGCCGCTTGCCAGCATGAGCTTCTTGCGATCGTCCAATGATTTGTCCGGAACCAGATCCCAGGCGATATGGATATTAGTCTTATCTTCAAGCCACTTGGTAAATGTATTGGTTTCCATATTTTCAATGCTTGCAAGCTGCGGCGCGAACATCTTGATCGTCATTTTATTCGTAACAATCGGCAGCGTTCCTACAGGGCTGAATGCATCCTTCTTTTCTACTGAGGTGTTTGGCGAGCTGCTCACAGATGCGCTATCTTTCGAGTCCGTACAAGCGGTTAGTACAACGGTTAAACTCACGACTGCGCTTAAAAGAGTAAAGCATGTCTTCTTACTATTTTTCAAAGTGACTCCTCCTCAAAAAATGGTTGCCAAACGATTCCACTTGAACCCCTTCAACGACCTGCTAAACCAAATGATTCGACACACCACCTCCTTAACAAATCCCCCGTTACCCGCAAAAGTATTGAGCTACCCTTTTAAGGAGCCAATCATGACACCCTTGACAAAATACTTCTGCACAAACGGATAAATCATCAGAACCGGCAAGCTTGCTACAACGATGAGCGAGTATTTCAACAAATCTTTCAGTCCTTGCTGGGCTAAAAGTGTTTTTACATCCGCAATCATGCTCGGATCAATGGTGTTTAAGATGAGAATATTTCTGAGCACGATTTGCAGCGGGAATAGACTCGGCGTTTTCAAATAGATCATCGCATCGAAGTAGGCATTCCAATTGGAAACCGCATACATGAGCGTAAGGACGGCCAGAATCGGTTTGGACAATGGCAGCACCACACTGAGCATAAACTTAATATCGCTGCAGCCGTCCAGCTCCGCCGCCTCGGCCAGTTCATCCGGAATGGTGGTCTGGAAAAAAGTTCTCGCCACAATGACCTGAAAGACCGCTATGGCACCTGGGATAATCATGGCCAAACGTGAATCCAGCAGATGCAGATTCTTCACGACCAGGTAGGTTGGAATCAGTCCAGCCTCGAACATCATCGTAAGCACCAGCAGAACCATGATGAAGTTGCGGCCGTAAAACGTTTTACGGGCCAAAGGATAGGCCATCATGACCGTCAGCGCCACATTCACGAACGTTCCGCCAACCGTATAAATCAACGAATTCCAGTATCCCTGAACGATATGCGGATCCCTGAACACAGCCTTATACCCTTCCAAAGAAAAATCGACCGGAAGCAGCCAAACTTTGCCGGATACGACAGCTTGCGGCGAACTGAACGATGAGCTGACGATAAATAGCAATGGGAATAAGACGGCAGCGAGAACAAGGGTCAAGAACACGTAGACGCCGAATAGAAACCATTTGTCTCCCCTCGAATCTTGGATGGCTATTCTAGACATTCTGATCCCTCCCTTTTACCAAAGACTTGAGCCCGATATTTTTTTGGCTACCTGATTGACAAGTACGAGCAGCAGCAAGTTGACAAGCGAATTAAAAAGCCCGATGGCGGCAGAAAAGCTGTAGCTTGCATTTAGCAGGCCCACTTTATACACGTAAGTTGAAATGACCTCTGACGAACTGAGGTTCAGCATGTTTTGCATCAAAAAGATTTTTTCCACACCAACCTTCATAATGTTGCCGACACTCAGAATTAAAAGAATAACAGATACCGGAATAAGGCTGGGGATATCTACGTTAATAATTTTCTGCAGCCTGGAAGCTCCATCGACCTTCGCCGATTCATAAAGCTCCGGATTAACTCCCGCTAAAGCGGCTATATAAATGACGGCCGAATAACCGGAATACTGCCAGACATCCGACATGACATAGATCGTCTTGAACAACTTGGGAATCCCCATAAAGTTCGTATTAGCTACGCCCAACATGCCGAGAAATTTACTAATCAAACCCACTTCAGGCAATAAGCTCATCATAATAATGGAAACCATGATGACCGTAGAGATGAAGTAGGGGGCATAGGTGGCCATTTGGACCGTTTTCTTAAACGGGCCGTTGCGTATTTCGTTCAGCGCGATCGCCAAAATGATTGGGGCGGGAAACCCAACCGCTATCCCGTACAGGCTGATGCCGATCGTATTTTTGATGTACAGCCAAAAGTTCGGCGACTCGAAAAACTGATTAAAATAAGTCATGCCTGCCCATGGACTGCCCCATATGCCTTTAATCACGTTATAATCCTTAAATGCAATCGCGGTACCCAGCATCGGTATATATTTGAAAATAATAATGTACGTGAGCGGCAGTAACACAACAAGGTAGAGCTGCCAGTGCCTTTTTATTCGCTTCCATACGTTTCTCTTAGGTTTGATATTTATTCCTGCGGCTGTTCGTGCCAATGTCCCGATCCTCATCTCGTGCCCTCCCCTTTGCTTTCCTCCGATTCTAGGCTCAACCGACCATTTGCGCAATAAACAAGATTCGAGGTGCAAACTGAAATCGAAATCACTTCCTAAACGCCTTTCGCATGACAAATACTTTTCGTAAAAGCATGAGAAAAACGTCTATCGACGTCTTTTCGAAGATGAGCGACCGCGTTCAGCGGAAGTTTATACGAAAATAAAAGTAACTCGATTCGGCCAAAATGGTGCTAGAAAGACAAAAAAGTAACTCGATTGTGCCAAAATAGTGCTAATAAGACAAAAAAAGACCCACTTCCCTTGATTCAGCTAATTCACTTTTCAAAAATTAGCTGACTTCTTTGGTGTTAATTTGAATTTCAAAACCCATTCCCTGAATTTGCTTTAAGTAATACTTGAGTATTTTTTCTTGAGACGTGCCGCCATGCACGTCTATTTCTTTATACTCGGTTTTGTCTCTCATCATCGCATAGATCATACGTAGCATGAGGTGCCCTGTTGCCACAATCGCTTTTTTCTCGCCTCGTCGTTTCTGGACCTGCCGATAAAATTGACCGATTCGATTGTCTGCTCTGGCATTCGCCCAAGCTGCTTGACAAAGACTGCTCTTGAGTTGTTTGTTGCCTTGCAGAATCTTTGTACTTTTCTTTTTTCCGGCGCTTTCGTTATTCCCAGGGCAAATTCCCGCCCATGAAGCGAACTGGGTATCAGTCGGAAAGTAATCCGTTACGTTGGGGCCAATCTCAGCAAATATAGCTGCCGCCGTATGCTCATCAATTCCTGGGATCGAATCCAACCAACCGACTTCATTCTGGTAGTCTTGAACGCAGGAGTCGATCTTGGCCTCTAATTGCTCAACTTGTTTCTCGAGGTACTCGATATGCTCCCAGTGGTAACTCATCATTTCCCGATGATGCAGTCGCAGTTTTCCATTTAATGCATCAAGAAGCTGAGGAATTTTACGTTTCAGTTTTGCCTTGACCAGCGCACGCACTTCCGGTTCATCGAGCACTTCACCGTTAATTAACTTTTGCAGCAGCGCCCTCCCTGACACGCCAAAGACGTCGGACATAAATGTCGTCAGTTTGATGTTCCCATCTTGAAGTATTTTGTGGATTCGGTTCTTTTCCGAGGTGATGGCCTGAACCAGTTTTCTCCGATACCGAGTGAGATCCCTTAAATCCCGGATGTTTTGAGTAGGGACCATACTTGCTTCAATTAGCCCACATCGGTGAAGTTGTGCGATCCACTGCGCATCCTTGATATCGGTTTTGCGCCCCGGTAAGTTTTTGATGTGCTTGGGGTTTGCCAAAATCAAGTTGCAGGTCGACTCCAGCACATTCCAAATCGGTTTCCAAAGTACACCCGTACTTTCCATCGCCACCTCCTTGCAATCGTATTCCGCCAGCCAGTCCTGCAATTGCAGAAGTTCTTTCGTGGTCGTACCGAAGGTTCGGATTTGTGGCCTAGGTTTTATATCCAAGGGCCCTTTTAAAATGCATACAACCACTGTTTCCTGGTGCACGTCCATACCAGCACAACATTCTCGAATCGCATCCATCATCATTCCTTCTTTCATGAAAAATGAACAAATCATGCGCCCGCAGTGTGAAAGTTTATACACGCTCTAGTGAGGCAATTGGCGGTTCTCGAAGGCGCAATAGAGACGGGTTTTTATTCAGGATCGAATCCCAGTACTTCCGCCGTCCTTTGATTTGTTACTTTTCATCTTTGACGAAATGCTCTATCTTGAGTCCTCTGTCTGTGAGAACTCATTTATTTTCATTCTTGGTGGTGACGTCGTAAGACGTCATGAGTGGTTTTTATCGCCAATAGGAAAGTTTGTTAAGCACTTTAGTGCTTTAACGAAGTTAAACTTTCCTATGTGGTAAAAAAGAGGCTATCCCTCAGCCATTTTCATGGTTTTTGGGACAGCCTCGAACGCTAATCATTGGATTTCATACAACAGAAAGGGTGCATAGGAGTAGGTTCCGTGGGCTTAATTGGAAAATCTCCAATTACCGGCTGACCTGCCGGGTGATTTCCTCCCGATACTCGGTCGGAGAGAGTCCAACAATTTTTTTAAACACGCGGCTGAATGAAATCGCATTCGTATACCCGGCATTCTCCGCGATGTGCTGCACCGGATCGTTCGTTTCGGAGATTTGCTTCTTGGCGTACTCCATTCTGGCATCGATCAGAAAATCAACGAACTTACGGCCGGTCTCCTCTTTAAACAGCTTGCTTAAATATTTGGCATGGATATGGAATTCCTCGCTCAAATGGTCCAACGATAGATTCGGATTGCGAAAATTTTGCTCGATATATTTCCTTACTTCCCGGATCGTCGACGCATGGTTTCGTTCATCCTGAACCCTTTTAAGCGCTGCAGCGAAATCAACCAGTTCGTTCTCAATGTGCTGCCGCATCTCATCCAGCGATTGGAACGATTCCATTCGTTCGCTAAGTCCCGGCAACCCCTTATGCTCCCATAACTCCTTAAATTCCTTCGCCAT
This sequence comes from Paenibacillus sp. GCM10027628, assembly GCF_042676385.1. Classification (NCBI taxonomy): domain Bacteria; kingdom Bacillati; phylum Bacillota; class Bacilli; order Caryophanales; family Paenibacillaceae; genus Paenibacillus; species Paenibacillus sp. GCM10027628. The sequence goes on along the minus strand of NZ_JBHTHA010000033.1, from coordinate 226,503 downwards.
TCCGGACATTTCACGCCCGAGATAATACGTCAGGTAATTCATTAAATGAATAATCTCGTCTTTCGTTAACAGTCCTTGCTTCAAGCTATTGAATAAACCATCGTACTTATCCTTCCAACATTCTTCCTGCAAGCGGAAAGAATGGACGAAGGCGCGGATGGCATTGAGGTGGGAAAATACCTCGATCTGTCCATGGCTCACGATATCCTCGTAGCGGATGATGCGATTTTCTCCGAGCATGATTTTATATTTCAAAGCTTCCATAGCACTCTTATAGGATCTCGGGATGTCTGCCATACGCACAGCCGTTTCCCCGACTCCGATCGCGATGGTAAACTTCAAATTGGACTCAACCCATGACCGGATATTGTCAAACAAGAGGTGGATGTCCTGATCGGATGCCTCTTCATTCGTTCCATAATCGATAATTGCGCTTAACTGGAAGGCCGATGTCCACTCTGTCAAAAGCATGCAGCTGATCTTCTGAGCAAATTCCTGGATAACGCTGCGAAGCGCAAATTTGAGCAAATTCAAATCTCTTTGCGAATAATCCTGACAAATTTTCGTATATTTATCGATTTCGATTACCGCTACGATTTGCCGTTCCGAGGGCCGTGGCAAGTACAGGTTGATCGCTTCTTCATTCCAATCATCCCGCGAAAGCGGAGGTTCCCCTTCAATCAGCTGGTAAAATAAATACCTCTTTCTTAAATGCAAGTCTTCTTCGTGTTTCTTCTGAAACTGGTTGGATTGTTCAATCATATTCACCAATGCGGACTCAATGAATGTAAACTCATCCACCTTGCTTTCTTTGGAAAAAGTATGGGTGAGGGGTACCGTATAATTGCGGATACGGGCAACGATTTGCTCTAATGGCTTATAGTTTCTCCTTGTGACATAGATCATCCATACGAGTCCCAGCACGATCATCAGTATGCCGATCATAAACCAGACGTTGTACAGATTCATCACAACGCGGATCCAACCGCCACCCATTAAACCGCTTTCATAAGACCAACCGGTATAGCTGGAGACGAATTTGGAGGACACCTCTAATTTGCCGGAATGGTTCTGATTGTCAAATAAGCTCTTTCCATTTGCATCCGTTATATGAATGAAACTTGTCTTGGGATTGTATAAGTCGGCGATCATCTTGTCCAGCGAGTCCGTCGCTACGTTAACCACTAACAGTCCGTCCGTACCGGTAATGAAAGGAGCTCCCCGTACCAGACTGACGACGTGTTTGCTCTCTTTGACCGTAAATTCCTGAAAATTTCTGACACCCGTCCACTGCTTGGCGTTGGGGGATTCCATATGACTTTTAATAAATGGCGCGTCCAAGTAATGCTCTAACGTATCTCTCGTCGAAGTGCTGATCACAAATTGATCCTTGAGCCTGATTAAATAAATGGAGTCGATGATCGGGTTGGATGTCATCATATCCTGCAATTTTTTGACAGCCTGAATCGTTATATAGGCATCCGTCCCATTCGGATCGTTATAAAATTTGCTCAACTCCGGACTATTGATAATTTCCAGCATGACCATATTATCAACGGCTTTCAGGGAAGAGTCGATCAGTCTGATCGCTTGCATCGAGAGCGTCTTGTTAGCATTCAGCGCTTCGTTCCTGCTTTGCTCGCTCAACATTTGAAAAAAAACGAAGAAAATAAAGGTGACCACTATGAAAAAAACGGGCATATACGAGAAGAGCAACCGATAAAACCAAGTTCTACCCATCTGCCGGATCCCCCAATTAAGATCATTTTTTCTATATGCTAGTCAACAAAAAAAGCAGAGAAGCTTCGAACAAGCGGGGTTTCCACACTGTTGATAAATCTTACGCGCAGTCCGTTTGCTTGAACGGTTTCAAAACGATCGATTTTCTTATGACCAATCGCGCTTCCCCTGACAAGCTCCACCCAATCTCCCGCCAGATTTGCCTCAATTACATACTCCCTAACCCGTTCCCCATATGCGATATCCTCCATCAAGATGACATGGTTAACTGAAGTCATTGAACCAAATAGCAGCTGAACTTCCGTTCCTTCACCCGTTGTAGAAGCTATCGGATTGGAAAATCTTCTTCGTATTTCATCCCCAAACTCAATAACGCGCTGCACATCGGATTCCGGAAGAAGGCCCCGATCATCTGGCGCTACATTGAGCAGCAGGGTCGCTCCATGCCCGACAGACCGATCGTATAAATCGAGCAAATGATCAAGCGAATGCAGACTGTCTTCATCATTCGGATGCCAGAACCAGTGATGCTTACGAATCGGCACATCGCATTCGGCTGGAACCCAATCCGGAGTTCCCTCCAGCCAAGTCAGCATGTCGCTTGTGAACATGCTTTCTCTTGCCGTTGTCGCCGTATTCCAGCACGGGTAGGGCGCCACGCCGTCTTCGTTGCCAACCCAGCGAATGGTTGGAGAGCCCATGTTGAAGATCATCGCATCCGGTTGATACTTCTTCACAAGCCCAATAATACGAGGCCAGTCGTATTCTCTTCCTTGCGAACCGGCTCCATCGAACCACACCTCGACTAGGGGCCCATACTGCGTTAACAATTCCGTCAGCTGCTCGGCATAAAAATCGTCGTAAGCGGCCTTATCCGCATAGCAGGGTTCATGCCGATCCCACGGAGAGAGATACAGACCGAATGGCATGCCTTCGGCACGGCAAGCATCTGCACATTCCCGAACGACATCGCCTTGCCCGTTTTTCCATGGACTGCTTTTCACTGAATAATCGGTCGTATTCGTAGGCCAAAGGCAAAACCCGTCATGATGCTTGGCGGTTAAAACAAAATATTTAAATCCCGCGCGTTTGGCTGTGCGCACCCATTGCGAAGCATCCAATTGCGCGGGATGGAACAACGCCGGCGAATCCGTCCCCTCTCCCCATTCCTGATCGCAAAACGTATTAATGCCGAAATGACAAAACATGCCGAGCTCCAAATCCTGCCACCTCAACTGCTGCGGAGTCGGTAACGCTAATAAGGATTCATACATGCTTGATTGCCTCGCTTTCTAATTGAACTAAAGGAATGCTGCTCATTCAATTTTAACGGGGCACGAGGCAAGGCACAATAAATAGATTTCGCGTAACCAACATATTTCGTATTGAAAAATTAGCTCGCCATTATAGCAACCTGACAGTCGAAATTCTTCATTTTACTGTCACTTCCACATGTTCCGGACGTTCAGCCAGCCAATCCTCCAGGGTAGCCACCCGGTGCGGGTACTTATAGCTTCGAGCCAAAAAGCCGGCGCCGTGCGATGCCATGGGATCTTGATCCGTTGGCTGATAGCGCAGATCAACACTCCAACGGACTTCGTCCGATAGGTTGGGTGTTGACATATGCAAGCAGCGATCGTTGAACAAAATCGCGCTCCCCGCCGGGACCGGCAAAGCTACGGTCTGCGTTTTTCCCAGTTGACTTTCACGCAGTGCGGTATATCCTGTGCCGGTCTCTGATTCCTGATGCCACTTCAACAGACGCTTCCGATGCGTCTTCGGCTTGATGTGTAAGCAGCCGTTTACCTCATTGGCATCAACCAGAGGTATCCATACGGTAATGACAGGATTGGAGTTAGCGTCCGGCCAATAGGACTTATCCTGATGCCAAGGTACAGCTCCCGCGGCCACCCTTGGAATCTTCGGCCTTGTGTTATAGACCGGATTGGCAAAAAGCTCCCCGCCTATCAACGATTCAACGGCATCCAGGATCTTGGGATTGCTCATTAAATGGAAATATCCAGGAAGGCGATCTCGCCAGCTTCTGCCGTATTTCAAAAAATCATCCGCGGTCAAATGCTGAAAAAGCGCCGCAAGCCGTTTCTCAAATGGATACTCAACCAGCGTATCTGCAATGAGCCCATCCCGCAGCAGCTCCTCTGCAATCATCGAAACCTTTTGATTCATCGCCTCTTTGGCAGGAGCCATCTCCGCTTCAGTAAGCAAATACGGCAGTATAAGGTAGCCTTCCTCATCATAAAATTCCATTTGTTCCTTACTCAAACTTCCGCCATATTTATCACTGTTCATATCTAACACCCTCCAACGATAGTTATGATTACGCTTTAATACTAGCAAACATACTGCTAATAATATTTAGATAGCTTTTCGGAAATTGGTCATTTTCTCCGGTGATTTATCTAACGTGATATAATGAACCGTGTATATTATTGCAGAAAGGAGAGGGCGGATATAAGTTCACTACTGACCTTTCAGCCGTTTATTCGAACAGCCCATTATTACCGGTTTCCAGTTCAAAGAAATGAGAGTGAAGTGAATCGAATCGGCTATTGTTACGCATTCCATCTGATTGATGGCGGTAAAGGAACAGTGACCGTTGAAGACATTACTTTTGCCGTTAAAAAAGGAGATCTTCTCTACATCCCCCCTAAGCTGCTGCATGGGTTTTATTCCGAACCTGCGCATCCGCTCTCTTCCTATAACATTTACTGTGATCTATGGACGGATAAACCTTTTGGCACAGATCATCATATCGTTTGGAAGCCGTCTGATTTTGACCCTTCACTCATGACCACTGTGACGATAGGTACGGAATTGGATACGTTGCCTTACTTCTTACCACTACAGTATCAAGGCGCATTATCGGAAGCTTGTGCCGAAATCGTCAAAAACCATCAGAACAATGAACCATACTCGGTTGAGATAGTCATCTGTTTGCTGAAGGCGTTTATCTTGCAATTGGTTCAACTGCACGCGCAGGACCGGATCATCGATTACCGAATAAAGCCGATCATAGAGCGAATTGATAAGGAAGCGGCCACTGGAGCGCATTACATGAGCTGGCTTGAGGAGAGCGGACTTCAAAGGACTCAATTCCATGAATTGTTCAAGCAGGCCACCGGCCTTTCTCCTAAAGCTTATTGGACCAAAACCATTATGAAGCAAGCTTCCGTGACGCTTTTGGAAAGCAACCGATCCGTCACGGATGTAGCCGAGGATTTGGGCTATTCTTCGATTCATCATTTCACTAAGCAATTTACCGCTTTTTACGGGGTATCCCCCTCCGAGTTCCGGAAAAGGAAGAGATGAATGGGCGGTAAGTGAGTGAGCATATCCGAAATAGCTGGCCACTCTATTGGATAATTCCAATAGAGTGCTGCTTAAGCGACTGAAACATGAGTCCCGGAGGAAATCACCCTCCTGGAAGATTATTGGAAATAGGCGGGTTCAGCGGCGTATTGGACATAAAGTCGCTATTAGCGTACTGTTGGGACGCTATTTTATTGGTGAAATGTTCCAAACTGGTCTCGAACGAACAAAAGTCTATACCGAAAGAACCATCCGACTAGTGAAGAAATTAGGTATGGCATCTGCCCGATTCAATTCAGTAACGATGAAAAACATCGCTATGGGTTCGATTCCATTTTCTCTTACATCTAGTAACGATGAAATTCATCGCTATTGCTTCGCTCTGGCTCACCCTACTGCCTTTTTCTACTCTCTAACAATGGAAAACATTGCTATTCACGCGTTTCCATTTACTTTTACTTCAGTAACGCTGAATAACATCGTTCCAGCTTCGATCAGCGTCACATAGGGTCGAAATCGCTTAGAAAAGTGAGCCAAACCGTCCTCCCCTGCCTACCGAGGTTACTCCATGATGAGCTACAGCGTTTAGTGGTTGGTTATATCGCGAATAAGAAAGCGATTTTCGGCGCGGGCAATATGTGGAAAAAGAGCTGCCGCGGCAGCCCTTTCCGATCTCTAGATATACGATTTTAGCCTTGCTGGATCAAGCTCGCGTCAAACAGCTCCACTTCTCGCCGCGTCGGAAGCGATGTCTGCGCACCGAAACGCGAAACCGTCAGCGCGCCTACTTTCGTCGCGAATTCAATGCATTGCTCTAGCGGCTGCCCTTCGCCATGTTTTACCGCCAATGCCGCATTGAAGGAATCGCCTGCCGCCGTCGTGTCGATCACCGGAACCCGAAACGCTGGATATGATCCGGTGTTTCCATTCATATGGTAAGTTACGCCCTTTTCTCCCAGCGTAATCAAAATGTTCGTCTTCGTCTGATTGTAAAGTTTGGTCATGAGCTCAGACTCATCAGTATGGGACGCCGTTTCTGCCGTCAAAATGGCCGCTTCTGTCTCATTTGGCGTTACCAAATCAACATACTGCCAAATCTCAGACGGAAGCTCGGCGGCAGGAGCCGGATTCAAAATGACTTTCACGCCGTGGCTTTTCGCAAGCTGCACTGCCCGCATGACAGTCTCAAGCGGAATTTCAAGCTGGACAAGTATAACATCTGCGTCAGCAATGACTGCTTTCGCTTGCTCAACATGTTCAGGCGAAACGCTGGCGTTGGCTCCCGGTACAATGGTAATCCGGTTTTCACCGTCCTGCACCTGAATGAGCGCTACACCGGTAGTTTGCTGGGGTTCTGTAGTGACGTAAGTAGTACCTACTCCTTCATGAGCCAATTGTTCCAGCATCTGCTTCCCAAACGTATCGCCGCCCACGCAGCCAATCATCTCGACCTGTGCGCCAAGTCTGGCCGCAGCTACCGCCTGGTTCGCCCCTTTGCCGCCGGGGATGGTCGCGAACTCTTGACCGATGACCGTCTCACCGGCGACGGGGATCTGCCCCGACTTCACCACAAGATCGATATTAATGCTGCCGACTACGACGATTTTTGCTTGTTTTTCTTGCATACGGCTATCCCTCGATTTCACTGTTTCTGACTTCTTCCGCTGCCGGTTTAAGTGTGATGACGCAGTCAAGCGCTTTGACGCCTTGACCACGCGGCAAAACGGCGAGCGGATTAATTTCTACGCTCTCTAATAAATCCTGCTGATCATATACCCAATGCGAAAATATTTCCAGCGTTTGAAGTAAATCATCCATATCCATCTCTGGCATATGGCGGAATCCTTGCAGATATGTCACAAGTCCTTTAATTTCAGCCAGCATCCGCGCCGCTTCCGTTTTATCGATCGGGGCGACACGCCAGGTAACGAGTTGGAACAGCTCGGTCAATACTCCGCCCAGCCCGATCATGATGACAGGACCGAATTGCGGGTCATCGGTCGAGCCCAAGATCAGCTCCACTTTCTCGCCGACCATTTTTTCCAATAGCATGCCTTCGACGGCTGCTGCATCTTCAGTACTTTGCAATATGCGACGCTCAAAGAACGCTTTGACCTGTTCCGCACTTTTCAAGCTCAAAGCTACGCCCCCGCTGTCGCTTTTGTGAGTTATCGTGCGGGACACCAGCTTAGCTGCGTAACTTTCACCATCGAAAGGAACAGCTTGCAAAAAGGACGATAATTCTCCGTTCACAGGTAAGTAATAGTGATCCGGCACGGAAATCCCTATGGATTGAAGCACCTGCTTGCCTTCAAGTTCCGTTAATGTTCGTGATCCGGATTGTTGAGCCAGCGACCGCAGCGGAGTTTCAACAGCTGACACTTTGCTGCTCGCAATAGCCGTGATCCTACTCACAACATCTCGGCTGCGTTCGTAGAAACTCTGCAATTTCATTATCGTAAAGGCTAACTGATTCGGATTAAAGAATAAAGGTACAGGAAGCTTCTTAACTTCCTGCAGTACAGGGTCTTCCAGGCTTCCCGTCCACAGCCAGTATAATGGCCTAGCTGACAATCGATCAAGCGCATCTAGCCGTCCAACCAGCGGACTTTTACCGTGAGTGGCGTATATGAAACCGTCCAGTTGGGTCTCGCTTACAAGTGCAGCGTGAATCTCCATCAATTGCTCGGTTTGCATGGTCCCCGACAAATCAAGCGGATTGTTCGCCGTTCCGAAACCCGTAAGCAGCGTATCGATCTTAGCGATTGTTTCCGGCTGAAGCTGAGGAACGTGAAGACCGGCCGCGCCCAACTTGTCGCCGACGAATCCGCCGATGCCGCCCGAATGCGACAATACGGCGAAACGGCTTCCCGTGAGCGGCTTGCTGTACGTGCAGCACTTGACCATCGCGACGAACTCGTCGTAATCTCTGGCGTAGGCGATGCCTTTTTGCCGGCAGAAGGCTTCGAACACCTGCTGGTCTCCCGTCATCGATGCGGTATGGCTGACCGCTGCTTTTTGCCCGACAGCAGATTCTCCGATCTTGAGCGTAATGATCGGCTTGCCTAACCGCAGCGCTTTATCGGCCAACTTCGCGAACGCCTTCCCGTCTTTGATGCCTTCAATAAACAATCCTACCGCTAACACGTCCGGATCGTCCAGCATAAAATCGGCAAACTGCGTCATCGATACACTCGCTTCGTTGCCTGTCGATACAATGTAGCGGTAGCCGACCCCGTAATCCTTCGCCCGATTCAACAAAGGACCGAATGCCGTTGCGCCGCTGTGGGAAATAAGCCCGACGGAACCGCCTGGCAACTTGCTTTCTCCGATCGATGAAGCGGAGTTTGCCCACATCTGCGAAGCGCTGCTGCCAATGCCCAAGCAGTTGGGCCCGCAGATCGGTATGCCTGTGCGATGCGACCATGCCGTCAGCATACGCTCGCGCTGCGCCCCCTCCTCTGTCCCCTGCTCTCTAAATCCTGCGCTGATGATCAGCACGGAGCCTACTTGCAGCGCCTCGCACTGCGTTAGCAAGGACTCGATAGCCTCCGCTTTAACGATAAGAACGGCTAAATCGATGTCGGCATCAATTTCATTGAGAGAAGCATAGCAAGGTATGCCGAATATTGCTTTACTCGCCGGATTAACGGGAAATATTTGTCCATTATAACCTTGTTGAAGCAAATTTTTCATCAACCGGCCGCCGTAATTCATTTTCTCGCTGGCGCCGACAACGGCAATCGAGGTCGGATTCAACATGCGATGAAGCGCCTTGTTCATCCCCCGCTCACCCCCTGTTCATCATAGTTGTATGGCGTTTAAGTAAGGCCTGTGCCCGCAAATAAACGGGGGGATCGATCATTTTCCCCTGAAATGAACAGGATGACCTGCCCTCTTCCTGCGCTTGTTCAAAGGCTTGAACGATTCCCAACGCCCTCTGGACTTCTTCCGGCCGAGGCGTATATACTTCATTCAGAATAGCCACTTGGTCGGGATGAATACAAGAGCTGCCCATAAACCCTAGCTGCTTGCTCTTCTCGGCCAAATGGCGGAAGCGATCCAAATTCCGATAATCGGCAATCGAAGAAACGAAGCCCAATGGCATCACGCGATGAATGCGGGCAAGCAAAATAACCTGCGCATAGAAGGGATACAACTCTTCCCCTGTTGCAGAAGCCTCAATGCCCAAATCGAAGCAAAAATCTTCATTCCCTAGCGTCACCGTGCTAATCCGGTCGCTCGCCCGAAGCAGCTCATCCAGCCGGGATAACCCCAGCGCAGATTCGACCAAAACCGAGATTTGGGTATGCCCTTCCGCCATGCCGCGCTCCCTTTCCAAATCGATAAGCTTAGCTTCAACTTCTTGAATGATAGCAGGTTCTTCACATTTCGGGATCGTCACGCTTTGCAGGCGCGGGGTTACGCAGTAAGCTAAGTCATCCTTCCACATCATAGGCTCATTGTTGATGCGGACATTGATTTCTGCATGTGACGGCGGCAGCGCATGCAGCGCTTCCCACACCATTTGACGGCCGATGTCCTTTTGTTCCGGTGGAACACTGTCTTCCAAATCTAGCTGAACGGCATCCGCGCCGCGAGTGATCGCTTTCTGGATAAAGCGCTCCACATTTCCAGGGACAATGAGCGTAGAACGTCTTACTTTTTCGACGCGATTGCGTACGAATTTAGCATCCATGGTTAGCTGCTCCTCCTGACAATAAGTTCCGGAGTCTCAACGATCTCGTGTCCAAGCGGTTGCAGATTACGCTCAATTAAAGACAACAACATTTCGGCGGTCTTCATACCGATTTCTTTTTTAGGGACCCGGACGGTTGTCAGCTTAGGCGTGCAGAACTTCGCCATACGAATATCATCATAACCGACAATGGCAATATCCTCAGGAATCCGGAAACCGCTGTCCTGGAGCTTCTCCATCAAATTGATCGCCGTATAATCGGTAGATACGAATATAGCCGTTACGCCATGCTCTCGAACCCAGCTGCTGACCGGATACTCAGCCGAGAACATATCCGAGCTGACCGAGAGCGCCGGATCAACCGGCAACCCGGCTTCCCGATGCGCCATTTCATAGCCGATCCTCTTGTTGATCGAATCGTTCGTATGTTTCACATAGCGGTTCGTATAAAAAGCGATGCGCTTGTGGCCTTTTTCAATCAAATGCCGCGCAGCGAGCTGTCCTCCCAGCACATCGTCGCAAAGCACACGGTTATATTCAGAATTACCGTCCAGCGGATAACGGGTATAGAAAACGAACGGTACTTTCTCCTGCTGCAGCTGACGGTACATTCTCTGCTCGCTATCGACAACCGGTGACGGATGAACGATCAATCCCGCGCTTTTCAGCTGTAAAAATTCTTCGATGATGCTGTCTTCCGCGTCCCCCTCATTGTTCGTGAGCCCTACAAGAATTTTGTAGCCGCGTTCCTTGGCATAGTTCTCGATGCCCAAAAACACTTCATGGCTAAAATCGTCATGAAAGGAAGGGATCACCATGCCGATCAGCTTCATATGCTGGCGAGCCAAGCCTTGGGCAATCACGTTGGGCCGGTACTCCAGCTCCTCCGCAATTCGTTTGACTTTATCCCGCTGCTCTTGACTGACCCTTCCCGTATTATTCAGCACCATCGATACCGTCGCTTTAGTCACACCGGCCAAATCCGCTATTTCTTTTAATGTAGGCTTTTTGTCACGAATCATGTTTTCATCCCCTAGATCTCTGTAAATCGAATATGACTAAAATAAGTCCTTGCTGCAGCAAGGGTGCTCACACCATACATGCCGTAGCCAAAAGTATCATCCGTATATTTAAGAATCTCTTCTCCGTTAATGTATAGCGTAATTGTACTACCTTGAGCCGTTACTTTGAAATCATAATCTTGCTCATGCTGCCATTCATACGTACAGCCGGCCAGCTTTCTATAGCCGAAATCATTGATGTACAGCGCTACCTGATTCTCTCCGTCAAATCCGACATGGTATCCGCGCATCGCACCTTGCACGCGAACAGCCGCCAAATGTGAGTAACCATGCTGCGGATTCACTTTTACAGAAACCGAATAGTCCCGCGCAAAATAATTGCCCGTATACGCTTCAGCAGGCTCCGCAGTCATGAGGTACATCGCACCTTCAGCAATGCTCCAAGCGCCATGATTATGGGCGAAAGGCGTGACGCAGCCAAAATTCATCCGTTGTTTGTTAAAATCGATCGTATAGCTGGATTTGCCGGAAATTTTGAACTCATCAATGAAAATTCGGCCGAGACTAAGCGGTTTGCGCGTCGAATACGATTCTAACACGATACCGACTTCATCGATCAGTTCACCATCGGTATCCGGAATTTCAAACTCCACCTGCAGCCATTCCTGGTTGACGAGTTTCCTGTAGCCTTGCAATACATCTTTTTTGCTTTTTGCCAGCCGCACGTAAGGAGCAATCCCCATCGTTTCATTCCCGCCCCATTGGTCGAGGTAGATCTGCATGGACACTTTTTGACCCGAGTAGGCTTTGGGAGCGAACGTCGGCGAATACCTTTCATCGTTAAAATCATCCCGTGTATAAAAGGGTTTATAGAAAACTTTAGAACTCTCGCCTCGGGTCATCCTGTCAAATACCACTTCAAGGGAGCCCGATCCTTGGTACGCTTTTTCCGTAGAATGTTTGGTCTGGCAAAAGAACGGATCCGAAACGCGTATATTGTGGGTCGAACCCGGCAGCTCGAAATCAAAGTAGATGTCACTGTTCGTAAAACTGTCCAGAAGGTCCTGCGGACATGGAACGCCCGCCAGGCGATAGCCAAGAATCGCCAGTTCTTTCGCATAAGTAGGAAGATCCAGGATGTTCAAATAACCGGAAATTCCCGACATGACGATGGAATCGTTGATAGGCTTCCGATATTTATCGGCGATTCCCGATAACCCGCATGCAACGCCAAGCACAGTACCTACGTTGCCCGCATTGCAATCCGTATCCCAACCGCACATGGTGGCAATCTCAACCGTTCGATTAAAATCGCCTCCGCCATAAATGAGCGCTAACACACAAACGCCCGCGTTAGGAATGATGTGACAGACGCCTTTATACTTATCGTAGCCCCAATCGCGCTCCAACATATCGCGGCATGCTCTGAAATCATCCGGCTGCTGCGCGTGGAAGTTCAGCACGGCTCTTGCCACTTTGGCATAAGTCGATTGCTCGGGGATTTGATCCAGTCCCGCTTGTATAATGGCGTTGATATCGCTGGTTTCAAAAGCTTTGGCAATCGCCGCACAGAAAAACCTGGCGCCATATATGCCTTCTCCATCATGCGAAACCCTGGCAGCGGCCTCCCCGAAATCAGCAGCCTTCTTAGGGTTGCCTGGATTCACCAAGCCCCAGGTATCAATGAAAATCTGTCCGCCGATTTGCTCCGCCATAATCTGGCCGTTTTGCTTCATGGAACCGGATTGCGGAGCCGGAATCCCTTTTTTCAAATTGATGAAAGCCGTATGTTCCGTACTGACGCCGTAACCGCCCCACCAGAACATCCCGACGCCTTCGCGCGTATAGTTCAGCCAAGCACGTGCCACGTCGTTCGGGGTTATATCCCGATCCGCCGCATCGTCATAGAGCGCCCGCAAAAAGTAATAAGGACCGTTCGCGTCATCGTCAGCGGCAAAATTTTTGAAATCTTTGACATATCCGGTAATTTCGCCGTACGTATTTTGTATTCTCTCATAAGTCCAGATCGTCGGCTCAACCGGCGCCCCCAGCCTTATGCCAATGTTCATGCCCAAATAGCCGGAATATACTTTTTCCAAATAATTCGAAGGTATCAAGCCACACACCGCCTTTAATTTTTGAAACGAAGTTGTTGTTGTCTCCGGATGTTAAATTCCACATCCTCCGTAATAATCGATGCTGCGGCTTCGATAAATAGGTTGCAGTGCTTATCGATCTCTTGTTGATTGGCTGCTTCCAAAATGCCGATCTCCGCATCAGGGATCGCCTTAACGCCTTGCATCGCGCCCAGAATGGCGCCGATCATCACACCGATGGAGTCCGTATCGCGGCCTGAACTGACGCCATCTTTCATAGCTTCCAAGAAATTGCCGTCATGCAAAACGATATAGCCGAGGGCGAGCGGCAGCTCTTCAATCGAGAACAAACGGCTCGGCGTGTAATGGTTCGAAGGGACGCCCACTTTGTGAATACTTCGGTTCACGTCGTCGCCCATCGGCGAGTAATTGCCTATAACTTCATGAAAACGTCTGACGACTTCATCGCGATCTTCTCTTTGATTCTTAAGCGTTACCGCCGTTTCACAAATGTCATGAATGGCCCTTTTAGTTCCGTCTTTGGCAAACTGTAATGCCGTATTTACGACGTCTTCGATCGTTGCGCCCGGAACAAACGCTTTGGCCACGCAGCAAGCCATCACGCCAGCCGCTTCCAACCCATAGCTGACTTGATGTCCGGAAGCAAAAAGAATCGCCTCATCGTAAGCCCCCTTCGGGTTGCAGGCATTGACAATCCCGACCGGGGAAATGTACATGGCCGCGCCACAGTTCACCATATTGCCGTAGCCTCCTTCACGAGGCTCGCAATTCGCCAGGACATGACGATTGAAAATATGCTTTTCGGGATAAAAAAGCCGGTCCATAATGAGCGCTTCTTTGCCGAATTCCGGGATATACCGGGGGCGAAAAGCGATTTCCTTCACGAATTCATCGGCGAGATCATAGGCATCCAGATGACGCCGTTCCGTGCAGTACACATTCATCAATGCGAGCGTCATTAACGTATCATCGGTGACGATACCTTCGCCGCGCCTTCTTCCCAGCCTCGCGGTTTCCGGCCAATCGGATTTCCACCACTTCGTCATCGTCGTATCGATTCTTCCATACCTGCTTTTAATTTCGCTGTAAGTTAGTTTTTCAACAACTGCGCCCATCGCATCGCCATAGGCCGTACCGAAAATCACACCTTTGACCCGGTCAGCAAAAGTAATCAAATGTCTCACTCCCTCTACAGGGAGTGTGGGGCACTGGACCCCACACTTTGCAGTTCATTTTTACTTGATCGTTTTATTCGCGTAATCGGTAATGTCTTTACCGCCTGCAGCGTTCCATGCTTGAACGAACTTATCGAAATCCGCCACCGTTTTCTTGCCGGTTACTACATTTGCAGCGAATTCTTTATAAAGCGCCGTACATGCGTCCCATTTGGCCGCGAGATCAGCAGGCATAATAAACGCATTATCTTTGGTGGACATGGCGGTGAACATTTCCAGCGATTTGCTTGCCGGAGCCGATAAGTAAGGCGTCGACGGATCGAATTCTTTATCAGGCTTGAAATTGAATGTCGACTCAACAAAGTGCGGATACCAGGCAGCAAATTTGTCCGTAAGCTTGATTTTGTTATTGACGATTTGATATTGTTCGCCCTCTACGCCGACTTTATCGAGCATTTGACCCTTTGGACTGGCCAAGAACTCTAGCACGGCAAAAGCCATCTCTTTGTTCTTGGAAGTACTGGAAATGGCAAATCCGCGGCTTTCCTTGCTGACATCAACCGGCGTGTAGCCTTGGGCTTTGCCTTTGGCCGGCGGCAGCGGCATCACTTTAGCGGACGCGCCGTTTTGCGTGGATGACTTCGTATTATAAATATCGATAACTTTACCTTGCGTACCCGCAATGATGGCTGCTTGACCGTCATAAAACGCTTTCTCTTTCGTATCGAATTTTTTGGTCAGATACTCCGGATCCAGCAATCCTTCTTTATACAGCTTGGCATAGAATTCCAGCTTATCTTTCTCATACTGCGTCGTTTTGCCAAATGCGTACTTGCCATCGGCGCCTTTGATCCATGTTGAAGTTAGTCCGAACGCCTGCCCGAACATCACGTCAAGCTCATCAATATCGCCTGCAGTGGTGTAGACATATTTAGCTCCGGTTTTTTCTTTCAATTCTTTAAAGAAGTTATAATAATTATCCGTTGTCGGATTATCCAATAAAGCTTTGCCCGAAGCTGTTTTGTCAAAAGAGTCTTGACGAACGACCGGAACCTTGCTGTTAATCGGCGCCAGCCATACTAAGTACGGATAGTTCTTCATTCTTTCTTTATTAAAGTCCGTCATTGAAGCTTTCACATAAGTAGATTTATCAATGAATGGCGTTAAGTCTTCGAGAATTTTTTGAGTGACTCCAAATTGATAGTCCCCGCCTTGGAAATAGATCAAGTCAGGAATGTTGCCGCTTTGCAGCAGCAGACCTAATTTCTCTGAGTAGGTGCCGCTTTGCACAGGAACAATGTTCAACTTAACGTTCTTTCCTTCTGCTTTCATGCCTTGTTCGATCCCGTTAATCAATAACTTTGTATTAGGATCGTCTTGCGGAAAATCTTTGTCTACGATGGAGATAGTAACAGGCTCTTGACTTTTGGTTGATGAGGTTGCACCCGCACTTGCTGCCGGAGCCGAAGATGGTTCAGATTTTTGGCCCCCGCCGGTACTACACGCTGTGGTAATAACCATTAAGCCTACAGCTAAAACGCTAAGCATTTTTTTCATTTCTGTTTCCTCCCTTTTTGGGTATGGATTTATTCTTTGATGCCGCCTTCCATTACTCCATTGGTGTAGTACTTCAGAATAATGGGATAGAGCATGAGAATCGGAATCATGGCAATCACGATTGTAGCCGCCTTCAAGGCTGAAAAATCCAGCTGCGCGATATGATTATTTTTAAGCAGATCAACCGCGCCGACTAATGTCGTCGTGTCTCTTTCCACTACAAACTGTCTTAGCAGCACTTGTAATACCGTGTGGTCTCGGCTTGAGAGAAAAATACTGGATTTAAAAAACTCATTCCATCTTGCGATCGCATAAAACATACCAATGGTAAGCAGAGGAATGCGGGAAAGCGGCAATACAATTCGAAGAAATATTTTCATATGCCCGGCCCCGTCGATCTTGGCCGCTTCAATTAAAGAATCGGGAATGTCCTCAATGAATCTCATCATCACAATCAGGTAAAATACGTTGATCGTACGATACAGGACCATCGACCAAAGACTATCCAGCAAATGCAAATCTTTGATCACCATGTATTCTTGAATAACCCCAGGCTCGAAGATCATAATGAAAATAAGAAAAATCATAAGCGGTGTTTTGCCGACCAAGTTTTTCCTTGTCAGAACGAATGCTGTAATCGTTGTGAAAAAAATACTTAAGCATGTGCCTACTATCGTAATAAATAAAGAATTAAGGAGTGCTTTTGTCACAATGGGATTCATCAGCACGACCTGAAAATTGATGAAGGAGAAGCCTTTAGGCCAAATCTCATAACCATGGAGCAAATGGACTTTGTCCGGATTGGAAAGTGCTTTGGCAAACAAGTTCATAATCGGCACGAACATCGTCAGGGTCATGACCGTTAGAATGATTCCGATCAACACTTTGGAAACGGTTAATTTCCGTCCTACCATGCAGACACCTCCTTACCATGCCCCTTTTGAGGTTAGTTTTTTCGATATGAAATGAGTGGAGAGCACAAGGATCACACCAATCACACTTTTAAACAAGTTGGCAGCTGTGGCAAATGAATATTGGCCGTTAAGCAAGCCCATCCGGTATACGTAAGTATCAATAATATCGATTTGACTATTGACCGAATCGTTGGTAAAGTTGATCACTTGGTCGAGACCGGCATTCATAATAAAACCGACATTCAAGATAAAGATGGTCACCATCGGTACGTACAAAGCGGGTATCACGATGCGTGTAACAATATGCCAGCGGTTCGCGCCATCGACATAAGCCGCTTCATAAAGACTGGGAGAGATGCCCAGAATCGCTGCAAGGAAAAGGATCGAATCCCAACCGACACTGCGCCAGGCTTCACTGGCAACGAGAATCCACCTGATGACCGTTTTGTCCGTCAAAAAGTCATGAGTCGGGAACCCCAACGCCTTGATCAATTCATTAATAGCCCCTGTTGACGGCGACAAAAATTCGAACCAAATGCCCGCGATTACGACCCATGAAAGAAAATGCGGCAAGTACGAGACGACTTGCACCGCTTTGCGGAATTTGCCGTTCATGAACTCATTGAGCATTAACGCAAACAGGATCGGAATCGGAAAAATAATAAACATCTTCATCGCACTGATGATTAACGTATTTTCCAGCACTTGTGAGAAGATCGGTGTACTGAACAGGTCCCTGAAATATTTAAGTCCTACAAAGACGTTATGGCCAAGAATGCGATATTCATAAAACGCCAGCTTCATGCCGATAATCGGCCATACATGGAAGATGATAAAATAGGCTAAGCCTGGAAGCAGCATAAAGTAGAGCGTTTTGTCGGTCCACATTTGTTTAAGCTTGGAATTCGCACGAATTTGATTCAACCCCTCTCTCTCCACAATGAATATCGGGCGCATTTCATGTTGCATAATGTCATTTTATGGATTAACCGGTTCAGCAAATTTGATTAACCGGTTAATCAATCTCGCAAATTAATCATATCCCATTATGGAAGCGTTGTCAATTGAGAAAGCAAAAAAACAAAAACAAGGCCGTCCCCTAAGCAGCTTATGCTGCTGAAGAGACAGCCCTCCTAAAGTTAATAACAACAATGTCTTACTGCACTTTAATCGGCGTAGTTCCGGATATGCCGTTAGCCGAAACTGCCGTCAATTCGAATGAAGAAACGTTTGCTTCCGCTGCGTTTGTCGGAGTTGACCCGTCCGCCTTGGTAATTGTAATATTTCCATACTGATCAATATTAACCCTTCCTGTAGGGCGAGTACTGTCTACAGCCATTATATGTGCTGTAGAGAAAACAACGCCAAACAGGTAGTTATATTTCATGGCGTCGCCCTTTTCAAATTCATTGCCATAGTTGTCATACACCTGCAGATCCATAACGTTCCAAGCATCATTACCGGATAAGCCGATCGTTTGCACCCCGCCGTTCCCTGCAGTGACATGATCTACAGCAAGTGTATCTCCCTTTACAGTTACTTTCGTGCTGAGCGTCTTAATCGAACCGTCAGCGCTTCTATAGCTTATGACGACTGTTGCCGTACCAGCATTATTGCCGACAACGAACGCTTGTCCGGCGCTGTATACGACCTTAGTAACCGAAGTGTTTGAAGTTGTTACGGACGTAATCTGCTTCGACAAAGTTGCAACCGAATCGCCGGACGCGGTCACTGCGGAAATCGTAATTTCTTTGCCGAATTTCCCGTTTTGGGCGTCCTTTTGCACCGTGTCCGTTAACTCTGTCACTCCGTCATACTTCGTTGTAGCAATGACTCCATTACTAAGAGCATTAAATAAAGTAGGGACGGAACTAACCGAATACGTCAAGCTTTCATTGTTGGACAGTACGCTTGTTGAACGGCTTACACTATCTATTGCAGTTTCTTTGCCGTCTTTCCCGACCTTGATCAATTTGACTGTAAATCCGAAGGAACCGGAAGCGCCGGCAGACGTGTATAATCGATAGGTGTTATTCATCGTATCAAAATGATCATTCTTTAGTCCGCTGCCATTCGCATCGGCAATAACATGCTTGAAGGTCGCCATACCGGCTGCAGCATCATAGTCTTCCGAAACGCCGATCATGCCAGCTCCGTCCGAATCTGTGGAGATCCATGTTTTGCCTGCGGTCAGATTGTTAGGCGTAAGGGTAGCATAATAATATACATTCCCCGTTACACTGCTTGCATCCGTGGCGCCTAACAGCAAATTGCCGTTACCGTCCGTAACGAAAGAACTGTCCATGCTGGAGCCGTATTGATCGATCGCTTGAACCGCGAATGTTGTGAAAGCGCTTGGAACCACATACTTCGCAGGTTCGGAAGAAACCTTCAAATGATCCGGAACGCGGACGGGCTTCACCGTATACGTTTTTGAGGAATTACTGTTCGCATTAACCGTTGCGATATAGGCGGTGACAGAGATTATGCCTCTAGCATTCACCGCAAGATCCTTCAGATGGATCGTACCTTTATGGTCGCCTACGTTCAAAATGGACGATTCATAGCTTGCCCCTGAAACACTTACTTTTATTCGGCCGATATTTGTGTCGCTTACCAGATCGTCCAAACTTAACTTGTTACCGCTTGCATCATAAGCATTCACCGGGATGTAAATGTCTCTGTCTCCCGCCGCAATCTCATTACCCAAATCGCCAATCTCAACTTTGGTTGCGACGGCTGCCGATTTCACACTGATTTTCGTTTGCGCTGAGGCGCCTTGATAGTAAATTTGGATCGAATAATCGCCGGATTTATCAATATCCTTCTTCAAAGAAACGCGCGCTTGAGGCAGATTCGAATTGTTTGTATCCCAATTTCCTTGATCGACCTTCAAATTGTCCTCATATGGCGAAACGATCGATTGTATGTTCGAATCCTTATACGCATCACTGTCTCTGTTTAACACATTGCCATATTGATCGTACAGATTGATGTTAAATGTAGCCGTATCCCCTTGCTTATTAATCGCAGATCCACTGCTGTATTTTACCGTTCCCAGCTCTAATTTGGATACAAAAGGCGCTACGCCGAGCGTAAAGTTCTTGCTTACCGAGATGTGCGGTTCGTTCAACCAGACGTTGACCGGAATCACCGATACATTTTCTTGTTTCCCTGTTAATGAGCTTGTATCGAGCTTCAAACTTAATGACCCGTCCGATTCTCTAATAAGACGCGGATTGACGTCGTTGTTATTTCCGGCGATGACTGAATATGAACCGCCGGACAAGGAAGCGTTCTCGCCGTATTGATTCGTTGCTTTCATCTTCACAACGACGTTCTTCGCGTCGGCAAGCGTATCGCTTGAGTTGACGAATTCGATTTTCTGTATCATCTCATCTTGAGCCGTGAAGGAAGCGGACGCCTGTTCGATGGCTGTTGCATCCAATCCTCCGAGCGTGACTGTGTATTCGCCGGCAGATAGTTTATTGTCGCTAAGCGTTAAAGCAGCGGATTTTTTATCGTCCGCCCATTTCACTGTTGTATTGATCGTAACCGTGCCTTTCTTTACCGTAAAGGATGCTTTTGCCGTATCTACATCCCGGTTTAACGACACCTGAATCAATTGTACACCGGTCGCTTTTGCGCTAGAAATAGAGGCTTTTGAAGGTTGATTTGCGTTGTATGCAGAAACGACAAGCAATTCCCGAGTGGCATTCACCTGCCCCCCGAACTTGCCGTCAGCGCCATTATTCAGCAAGCCTTTTTGCAACGCCAATGCGACATAGCCTTTGGCCCAATCGGATACTGTGCTGTCCTCAACACCATTCGTAGACTTGGCAGTAGTTTCCAAGCCCAAACCGCGTACGAGAAATGTTGCCAATTGCTCTTTGGTAACTTTGCCTGCCGGATTGAAGACGCCATCCTCAATTCCATCAGTAATGCCTGCAGCTTTGACTGCTTCGATGTAAGGCAATGCGTAACCATTTGAAGGATCCTCCGCTTTGACATCGTTGAAACTGGATGCTTTCATGTCCTTATCCACCTTCAGGTTGAAAATAAGCGCCGCCACTTTCGCAAATTGCGCGCGATTCATTTCATCGGTCAAACCGAACGTATCACTACTGACTCCGTCGAAAATCCCCGCTTGAATCAACGCATCGAACTTCGTTTTTGTTGAGGCGTCTAAATCTTTGAGATCTTTAAAGTCTGCGGAAGACTTCCCTGAACCCGTGCTTGCATTCGCAGCTGTGCCATCAGCCAAAGCGGTTGATCCGAACATGGATAGTGCCAGCGTGATTGCTGCGATCATGGATAAGCTTTTCTTCATACTCTTTCTTTCCCCTCTCTAAATATACCTCGAATATAGGTTAAATTGGTCTCGCTATGCTTTAGTTTATCGAAGGGAATCTTTTTTTGTTATGTACGTACTGAACGTAAATATGGTGAAACAGAACAAACTATGAAAGCGATTTCAAATTAATTCAAAAAAGCCAGATTATATATTCCTTTTGAACATGTTATTGATTTCAGAACTGTTCTATAATCCGAACTATAGTGCTGGTTTAATCCGGTTTTCAGCGCCTTTCTCCTCGAATATGCGCTTACTTATATGGGGCTCCCGCTTATGGAGGTCCCCTTTTTTTTACTCTCTTCGTTTAGACAAAAAATCCCGCAAAGCTTCTTCAGCCTGCGGGATTCCATCTCTAACTGGGTTCTTTTCTTATGCAATCCTTTCTGAATTGACCGGGTGATCTTTGGTACATCCGCTGAAACAGCCGGTAAAAAGACCTCCATTCCATCCCTACCCGATCGGCTACCTGCTCGACCGTTAACATTTTGTTACCAAGCAGCTCCGCCGCCTGCTCCAACTGTATTTTCAAGATATATTGATGCACAGAGTAACCCAGCTCTTTCCGGAAAATCCGGTTTAAATGCTGCGGGGAATATCCGAAAATACGGGATAATTCGGTAAGCGTGAGCCTATTTGCGTAATGGTCATGTATATATTCCATAATTTTCTGTATCGTCATCAAAGGAAAAGAGGCCTGCTGCTGAAGGCAGTCCGACTGCATCTTGATCTCGAGCAACAACGAGTAAATGATTTCTGAGGTTTTCCAGTCTGATCCCTGCGCTTGATCTCCATGCCGCCAC
This sequence comes from Paenibacillus sp. GCM10027628, assembly GCF_042676385.1. Lineage (NCBI taxonomy): Bacteria > Bacillati > Bacillota > Bacilli > Caryophanales > Paenibacillaceae > Paenibacillus > Paenibacillus sp. GCM10027628. The sequence goes on along the minus strand of NZ_JBHTHA010000033.1, from coordinate 204,795 downwards.
AACAGCTCGGTCAGCTCCATGATTCGCTGTAAAGAAAATAATGAAATCGGCCTATGGGCTCTCAGACTAAATTGCGCCAAAACAAAAGGATTGCAATAAAAACCGATAGACACGGTCTCCCACTTCTCATCAACCGGGGTAAATTCGTGAGGAATACGCTGTTTAATGATAACTGCATGCTGCGGGCTGAGGATGAAATCATGTTCTCCGGCAATCCGAAACACGCCATTGCCTTTTTTCCCGATGATGACATGGCATACATTTGCACCGTTTGGTTGATAAACCGGAGGTTGTTTGTGATGACCAATGGAATATAGACCAAGCGGCAAATAATCGTTTGACCGGCTTTGTGCCGGATACATTCTATTAGGTAACAAGAGCCTCCCCCTTTTATATATGGATTGTTTATAGACCCTGTCATACAAACCTAGTTCAGAAATGTGTGCACTTTCAAAACACCCTCGCGATCTCCCATTGAATTAGCCCTCTCGGAATTTCATGGCAACGCTTTCATAATGGATTGCAATTGATACCATGAAAATGAGTTTCGTATCCCCCCTACCTTTATTATGCAAAGAGAGCAAGAAAACTCGAAAGTAGATAAATGCTAAATTAAGATGGAGCCCCCCCCCCCTCTGCGATCATGGATCTGGTGTCTGCAATAGCTACAAAAGCTAAGAACGTCCCCCTCCTGGGTGGTTGTTGGAAGAAAGCAGCTTCAGTTGAGTTTTGGACTTAAAGTCGCTATTAGCGTACAGTTGGGTCGCTATTTTTTGGAGGAATGTTCCAAACAGGTCTCGAACGAACAAAAGTCCATAATTAAAGAACCATGTTCGTTATACATGGACTTTTGTTCTCTAATCGCACCCAAGACGGGAATGCCTCCCCATTTAGCGCCTCTTCGGGCGTTATTAGCGAACATTAGTTCTCAAAAAGTATTGCCAAATAAGGTACCGAGTTCCATGAGCAAGCACCAGCCAACACACACACGAATATCAGGTTCCAAGACATCCTCACTTGCCCACAAAAGTATCTAGCCTAATATCCCATTTAGCAAAAAGAAGCAGTTCCGAACTTAGCACCAAGTTCTAAACTGCCGCTCCCCGACGACCAAATTCGACGCGGACGCGGATGCAGACGGCTTCGGACTCGTTTGCGTTTGGTTGCAAACACGCTATCTCCCTTCAGTTTCATTTTCATATGCCCCTCCCCAATGGTTGGCAGTTGATAGTTTAAGTATAAGAAGCTAAGCGCGATCATTCCATATACCAGCGTTTACTTTCATATACACCTCTTGACGGCGTTTCTCCTAGCTCAATTGGCCCCCTCATTCGTCCCAAATCATGCCCCAACGTAAAAAAACCGGCAAGCTCATAATATCGAGCCAAGCCGGCACTTAATCAGGCACCTTTATCGTAAAAGGGACAGTGAACACTTCATTGTGCTGTTGAAACTGCCCCCATATTTTATAAATGCCGCTTTTAGGGAAGTTGATGGTAAAAACAGCATTCGGGTCAGACCCTTTTGGTTCATTCGGATGGACGTGCACGTATTCCTTAGCGTCCGCGCTGATGGCAACCGCATGGGCCAAGCTGCCCAAATAAGGCTGCAAATCGGTCTCCGGCAATTTCGTCTCAGCATTCTTAATGGATAACGCCATGCTCAAGTCCATACCGGCCATCAAATGATCGAAGGAAAGGGTTGCTTCGTTGCCGCCAACTATTTTCGTAAGACTAGCATCCGGTCGAAGCTCTTCTGCTTTATTCTCCTGACCTCCGATATGCGTCCAATGGCTTTGTACGGTCTCTCCCATCCCCTGTGGCGCAAAATCGGCAATCAATTGATAATCGCCACCGGAAGGGAACCGGGTCATGATGTCGAATCGGCCACCGCCTTTGTATGCCGGATGCAGATGGGCGAAGTACGATAGATCTTTGCTGACGACGATCAAATGCAGCTGCTTTTCATGTAGGAGCTCGAAATTGTCAATAGGTCTGTTCCATTTATCTTGAATGAGAATCGTTACGTCCGCATCCTCGTTTGGCAAATAGTTCTGTGACACGACCGAAAAATGAGCGATGGCATCACCGCTGTGGCTGTGAGCCGCTGATGACGTAGATGCCGGCATCGGCATGCTCATCTTCATGCTTTGCTTCGAAGAATCCGTTCCGCAAGCGGTTAGCAAGATCGCAGTGCAGATCAGACCGGCAGCTGCCCGCCTCACCGGTGGTTGCCCCGAACGATCGGCGTTGTCAGAATACTCAAGCCCATTGAGCCGAGACCGCATATAAAAATGGCGCCTCCCCACAATTCCGGCGCCCAATCGAGCGTGTGAAAGATTTGCAAATCCGCAAAATACAAGCCCCAGATAATGACCGGAATGACGAAAAATACAACCCGATACTGCCAAACACAGGGCTCCTTCTCTTTAATGGACCCGAACAGCCAATCCCCCGCCACCCCGCTGATCAGCAAAATCACTATGGAACCGTATTGTGAGAATCCGTCGAGGACTGCCATCAAGATCGCTTCGAATACGAAGAAAAAAGTGACCGTACCGGTCGGCAGCTTCCAGCGTCTGAGCACAAACATGACCGGTAAAACCAGAAGCATCGTCGTGATCAAAAAATCGACTATCGCCTTCGCGACGGCATCTTCTTCTCTAGCCATCCATAAATTTTGCCGGAACGACCAGGCGTACATGAGGAAAAAAGCTATTACCGCAAAAGTTAATGCTACAGAAGTCAACGCAGGCAGCAATTGCCTGAATGTCGGAGCTTCTTCGTTCACAGATTCGCGCAGCGCCCGGTATGGGCTGGTTAGAATCAGCAAACCGCCTGTCAATAGGATCAGATGCGTCGGGCTTAGGAGCGCTGCAATATTTTTCTCGATGCCAAACACGGTATGCCAGATCATATCGCCGATACCTCCGATGAAAAAAACAATAACACCGGCTACCCCAAGCTTGTAGCCCACCGGAATGGCTTGCGCCCAAGTTGCATGATCGGCTTTGGATTTATTCTGCACGGTCAAGATGAAAATCCAACCAGCGCAAGCCACATAGCCGGAATACAAAATGGCGTGCCATGGCGTAAAAAAAGTTTCGACTACACCATGGTTATGTGCAAAACCATCGATAAACACGCCTACAATAAGCCACATCCCCATCAGCATCGTTACAGAATGCTTGAAGTTACCGGTATTTGAGGCCTTTTCCGTCATTTGCGGTTGCATGGACAAAAGGATCAGCTCCTTCATTTGCTCTTTATCCGTATTATATGACAGTTCTGCACAAGATTTAATGATTACTTTTGTAAAATGTTTAGTTACTTTCTAGCACCAATTCGCCCCTGCCCCCCTGAGATCTTATATCAAAGCAAAAAAACCGCAGCCGCGGTTTTTTTGCTTTCTATCTAGCTAACTATCTAGCTTTCTATCCCTTGTTCGTTTTATTGATAGTCTTTTGCTTTTTTCACAAGCTCGTCAAAAGCTGCTTCTGGCGTCAATTTGCCGAACATAACTTTTTCACCGATGCTCTTGTAATCCTTAGCGGTATAATTGCTCCAGCCTTTAGCTCCAGGATTGAAAGGCTGAGCATCCGGAGCGACATTCTTAATCAGTTCAATTTGCAATTTATCGGCTGGCGTTAACTTGGGCGTTAAATAATCGAGCATCTTTTTGGATACCGGAACGCCTCTCGTTGTCGTTAGAATGTCCGCTGCTTCGGAATCATTGACGAACCAGTCGATGAATTTTTTGGACTCTTCCGCATATTTGGAATCGGCGCTCACCGACCAGAACATGGAAGGTTTCAGCCAACCGCTGGATTGCGCTCCTTTAGGCTGTGCGACAAGCGAGTAAGCACCGGGCTTCACGCCTTCATAACCTGGAAAGAGAGCGGCAAACGTACGTTTCATCAACACGTTGTCATTGTTCATCAAATCAAGCTTCGCGTCGGATTCTTTGTCCGTGCTCGCGATATCAGCAGGTGGGATAACCCCGGCTGCCCGCAGCTCGGCATATTTTTTCACATAAGTCAGCCAAGTCTCTTTATCGAAATTAAATTTGCCATCGACGGTAATCGGATAGCCTTTACCTTGGCTAATCTGATAGGCGGAATACGTCGTATAATCGGAGGTGCCGTCCATAAGCACATACTTGTCCTTATCCAGCTTAGCTTTGGCATCTTTGCCGAATTGGAAGTATTGATCCCAAGTCCAGCCGTTTTGAGGCGGTGTAACGCCCAGCTTATCAACCGCGTTTTTATTGTAAATCATCCCCGTTGCATTGTTCCCGAGCGGAATCGCGTACAGCTTGTCTTTGTATTTACCTGAATCGACGAGCGATTTGTCGATGTCTTCGGTACGGATGCCTTTGGACAAATCGGCCAGTTGATTTCTGCCCGCATATTCAGCAAGCCAGGCGGGATCCATCTGGATAATGTCGGGGGCATTTTTTGCCGCCGCTTGGGTCGCGAGCTTATCTGCGTATCCGTCAAACCCGGAAAATTCAGGCTCAAATGTTACATTGGGATGTTTTTTGGTATAAGCTTCTAATGCTTTTAATGTCGCATCATGTCTCGCCTGAGACCCCCACCAAACAATTCGCAGCTTTACGGGATCTGCTTTTGCAGCAGCTGGCGTACTCGTTGTCGCTGTAGTAGCAGTCGCGTTGCCTGATTGAGCCCCTGAGCCGCATGCACTTAGGGATAGCGCCAGTAGGGCAGTCATCGAGAGCATGCTCCATTGTTTTGTCTGCGCTTTCATTGTAAATCCCCCTTCAATCCTGTTATCATTCATAGTTTTATTATATGAACTGCAGAAATGAAGAAAAAGCAGAGTAATGAACACACTTCTTTCACTTTTCATCACAATCCGCCTTTTCCTACTTCACTGGGATTGATTCCGTTATACTTTTTAAATATGGTGCTGAAATATGGGACATTTTTATAGCCTACTTTTTCTGAAATCTCATAGATGAGGTACTTGCCTTCTGCCAAAAGAGCTTGAGCCTTCTTCATCCGCACCCGAATCACATAATTCGTGAACGTTTCGCCGGTTGCTTTCTTGAAAATTTGATTCAAATAATTTCGGGACAAATACAGCTGCTTCGACATATCTTCCAGACTGATCTCTTCCGCGTAATGCTCGTGCGCATACCCAATCATAAAATCAACCGCTTCTTTATGCCTGAAATTCTCATGCCAATGGCGACTCGTCGCAATGAGATGGATTTTGTTTTTCAACCACCCTTTCAATTGCTCCTGCGATTGAATTTGCGCGATCTCCTTTTGCAGCTCCATATCAGGCACCAATTCGTCGAGTACAATGCCTACGCTGTATAAAGAATAAGCAAAAATAGCCCATAGTTCTGTGCATAAATACTGCAAATAAGCTGGTGTTACGGCTGATACCGACTTTAATTGCTGAAAATAAGCTTCTATGATGCTTAGAGCTGCTTCTTCCTTGGAGTAGACAATGGCCTCTGCCAGTTCTTGATAAAATTTAATCGGCCTGATCGCCCCCTCTTTCTCGGAAAGAAACATGGACTTCTCGCCCTGCGTATCCACGGTCGTCTGCTGCAATAAATCCAGAAACGCTTCCTCCGTCGAATCAGCGATCTCCTGCCAGTTGTCTTTCAGGGAGCCCAAGCCAATGCGAATCGTTAATTTTAGATAAGTTTGAACGCATTCGGCGATTCGCTTGCCAATAGAATGAATCTTCTTACGTGCCTCTTCTAGGTTAAGCGAAGGCTCTGCACTGAACAGAACTGCCGCATGATGGCTATGCAGCTCAATATATTCGGATTCTGACCATTCTTCCGCCAAAATTTCCCGGATTATATTCGCAAGCGCAAAGCGAAACAAATTCCAATCAATTAGCGATAAATTGGCGGTTCGGACCGTACTCGTCAGCTCAATGCCCATCACCATGTGATTCCGTTCCAACCAATGCATATATTCAGATCGCTGAATGCTTTCGAAAGCTAAAGATGGATCAAAAGTGCCTGTGATAACCGATTTAAGCCATTCCTTATGGACAAAAGGTTCATACATCATCAGCCTTCGTTTGACTTCTTCCTGCTCCAACTTTTTCAATTCTTTGCTTTCCAGCTCTTTAACGACTTTTGACAGCACTTCACCCAGCTCTTCGATCGTCACCGGCTTAGATAAGTAATCAGTCACCCCAAGCCGCATTGCTTGGCGGGCATACTGAAAATCTGCGTAACCGCTCAAAATAATAATCTCACCGCGAAAGTCTGCCTCCCGGAGCTTTTCAATCATTTCAAGACCGTTCATAACAGGCATATAGATATCCGTGATCACAATGTCCGGTTCGGTTTGTCTCACCATATCCAGCCCTTCCACGCCGTCGGATGCCTCACCTGCCAACTCCGCGTCAATGGTTTCCCAGGGAATGGACTTCTTCATCCCTTCCAGAACTTGAAAATCGTCATCGATAATGAGTATTTTCCACATCGTACCTCTCACGGGCCTCCTCTTTATGATGGATTTGCGGCAATCGGATCGTGACCTCGGTTCCTTCTCCCGCTGCACTCGTAATATGAACTCCATAAGGCGGACCAAAATAAGCGCCTATTCGCTCTTTCACATTTCGCAACCCATATCCGCCTGTTTTTCTGCGCTTCGGTTGATTCCAGTCTTGTCGCAGTCCTACGCCATCATCCCAAACCTGCAATTGCAATTCTTGATCGTGCAGTCGGACCGTAACCTTGATTTCCCCCTTCTTCCTCCCATGAAATCCGTGAATAATCGCATTTTCAATAATAGGTTGAAGAGTAAGTCGAGGAATATACAGATTCGCAGCCGTTTCTTCCACGGCAATGGTAAATACAAGGCGTTCCCCCCAGCGGATCTGTTGAATTTGCAAATAACATTCCACATGCGTGATCTCATCGGCCATCGAAATCAGCGTTTCACCATTGGAGAGGCCGATTCGAAACATTTTTCCCATCAAAGATAAAATTTTGCTGATCTTATCCTGACCCGAATCGATCGCCAGCCAATTCAACTGATCCAACGTATTATAGAGAAAATGGGGATTGATCATCGCTTGCAGCGCTTGAATTTCGGCCTCTCTTTGGCGCTTGTGCTGAGATTTCAACGATTGCAGGAGCTCTTCGATTCTTTCCATTTGCTTGCGGTAGCCGTTGAATAAATTCCCAAATTCATTGGAATAGTCCATCGGCAATTCAGTAACAAAGCCTTGCTCCGGAAGCTTTCCCATATAGGCAACAAGTAACTTAATCGGCCTGGTGAATTGTCTGGAAATAAATAATGTAAAAAACAACGCGATAAAAATGGCGGATAGCCCTACGCCGAGCAGAATAAACGCTAGCCGAATGCTTCCGTGAACGATATTTTTCCATGGCGTCAGCTCAACCAGCGTCCAGTTCGAAGGCGATTTACTCCATACAAGAAGTGAATCATTCGGTTGGTTCGCCGATATGTGCATGCTCCCGGACTTGTCCTTGATCCTGCCAATAATCTCCCATTCATTAGCTTGCAAGTGCGCATCGCCGATGGATGCAATTTGTCTGCCGCCCGCATCGAACAGCAGCCTCGTTCTCGTCTCCGTTTCACCCCGGATCAACCCCTGAATGTCCGAAGCTTTCACATTGAGCAAAAGCAAACCGTAATAAATGCCGGAGTTGTTATACAATTTCCTGGCGAAACTTATGACGGGCAGGGTTCCCTTATTCGTCTGTATCGCGCGCTCCTTAATCCATGCGAAATCGTTGTTTTGGATATCCGGATACCAATCCTCGTCTCTAACCTTCTGCAAATCATAAATACGAATCGGACCTTGAGGATCCGCCAAGAAAGGATGATCCATATATAAATAGATGGATTGTACCATGGTTGTGCTATACGTGATGCTCGCAAGCAAATCTCCCAAATCCGTTTTGCGCCGGTTTCGCTCGAATAAATCGCTTTCAAGAGGATCAAAGCCAATAATATCAATGTTCCGGGAAGCCGCAAGTGACATTTGTTCGATGGAATTTAATTGAGTCACCAAACGTTTATTCAGTTCGTTTAATAAATCTTGCTGATAAACGGAGGTGTTGTCTGCCAGCTCACGCGAGGTCAAACTATAGCTGATCCATGAAAAAACAAGCAAAAGCAAAGCTATAAATGCGGCGAAGCTTCCGAAGAAGAGCCTGCCGATCCGCACGCGCTTAAAAACGTTAAACACCGCATCCCCTCCCCAACAGGCGCAAAAGTGGAAAAAGGCTGCAGATTGCAGCCTTTTTCTACATTCTTATATGCCTTATTCTATCCCTTCACCGCACCCGAGGCAATGCCATCGACAAAATGACGCTGCGCCATAAAAAAGAGAATTAGCGAAGGTATAATAGAAACGAGCGACATCGCCAGCAGTTGCCCCCATGGCAGTGCAGATTGGCTGTCTACAAACAACTTCAACGCGAGGCCGACTGTGTATTTACTAACGGAATTAATATATAGCAACTGACCGAAGAAATCGTCCCAGTTCCACAAGAAGCAATAAATGGCCACCGTTACAAGAGCCGGCTTCGTAAGCGGCAGCACGATTCTGAAGTAGATGCCAAGCCAGTTGCATCCATCCATTTTGGCCGATTCATCCAACTCCCTCGGAATGCCGCGAATGAATTGAACCAACAAGAAGATGAAGAACGGTCCACCGATCCCGCCTGCCAGCGAATGCGGAATATAAAAAGGGAGATATGTATTAATCCAGCCCCAACTATTAAACATAATATATTGGGGAACCAGCGTAACCTGACTCGGCAGCATCAAAGTCACCATTAGAATGGCGAACCAAACATTTTTCAAGGGAAAATCTAATCGAGCGAAACCAAAGGCAACCAAACTGCAGGACAGCACGGAAGTGATAAGTACCCCCGCTATCAATTCAAACGTATTGAGGTAAAAATGGGTAAAAGTAAATTTAGGAATCGCTACCCATCCTTGACTAAAATTGCTCCACAACCATTCCGTTGGAAACAGGCTGGGTGAGCTCATTTCCGCGTTCGATTTAAATGCCGCACCGACCCACCAGAGGATCGGATAAATCATGACCAGACTAAATAAGGCAAGAACGAAGTGGGTCCGGAGCGTAGGAGTCGAAATAGGATTCGTCTTCATCATTTTCTCCCTCCTTCGGTTTCATAGAATACCCAATAGCGTGAGGATGCAAATATCAAAGCAGTCACGATAGCGATGACCACCAGCAGAATCCATGCCAGCGCAGAAGCATAGCCCATTTCATATCTCGAAAACGCCCGATCATATAAATACAAAGCATACATGTAAGTCGAGTTGATCGGTCCGCCTTTGGTAATAATGAAGGCCTGCGTAAACATTTGAAAAGAACCTATCGTCTGCAGGACAAGATTAAACAGCAGTACAGGTGAGAGCATAGGCAATGTGATGCTAAAGAACTGCCTCCATTTTGTCGCTCCATCCACGGAAGATGCTTCATACAACTCGCTGGAAATTTGCTTCAATCCGGCTAAGAAAATAACCATCGAAGAGCCGAACTGCCAGGCAACGAGAATAATCAGCGTTCCCAGCGCCGTACTAGGATTACTAATCCAACTGATCCCTTCAACACCGACGAAGTTCAATATTTTATTAATGAATCCGTCTTTCCCGAAAATGTTTTGCCAGAGAATGGCTACCGCAATACTGCTGCCAATTAATGAAGGCAAGTAGACAAAAGTCCGGTAAATGGAAATGCCTTTTATTTTCTTATTGAGCGCCATAGCGACCATCAAGGCACTGATGAGTTTAATCGGCACCGATAAAACGACAAATAGAATCGTAATCTTCAGCGATTGGCGAAACATCTCATCGTCCGTAAAAATACGCTCATAATTGCGGAGACCAATCCATTCAGGCGAATCAAGCAGCGTATATTTAGTGAACGAATAATAGACGGATTGTACCATCGGCCAAAGCGTTAATAGTAAAAAGCCTACCAACCAAGGAGAAATAAACAGATACCCGGCGACAGGCGATTCCCAGCGCCCTTTCAGGGTGAAATTTCTGGACCCAACTTTCATCATGACAACCGCCTTTCAGATCGATAACACCTCTCCTCCAAGTATATAAAGGATCCACACCCTGAAAAATAAGAGTAATGAACACAGTTTCTTCATTATTGAACAATGCACCCTCTTTAAATCTTTCCTGAAACGAATATCCCTTCTAAGTATGATATACTACTAGATAAAAACTAAGCATCGTGCAAGGAGATCGACGAAAATGAAGATGGTATCGTGGAATGTTAACGGTTTACGGGCGTGTGTAAATAAAGGATTTAACGACTATTTTGCAGAGACAGACGCTGATATTTTCTGTATCCAGGAAACAAAATTGCAAGAAGGGCAAATCAATCTTGAGTATGGCGAAGATTACCATCAATATTGGAATTACGCGATTAAAAAGGGCTACTCAGGCACGGCGGTTATCACAAAAATCAAACCGTTGTCCGTTCGATACGGTATGGAAGAGGATCAAGAACCTGAGGGGCGGATCATCACGTTGGAATTTGACACCTTCTATCTGTTAACGGTTTACACGCCCAATGCAAAGCGTGATCTGTCAAGGCTGGACTATAGGATGGAATGGGAGGATCGGTTTCGAAGCTATCTGAAGGAACTAGATGCCCATAAACCGGTTATTGTTTGTGGAGATCTCAACGTGGCGCACAACGAGATTGACATCAAGAATGCCAAATCCAATCGCAACAACTCGGGGTTTACGCAAGAAGAGCGAGACAAAATGACTCAATTACTAGAGTCCGGCTTCATAGACACCTTCAGACACTTCTACCCCGACCAAACGGATGCCTACACCTGGTGGTCGAATATGCCTAAGGTGAGAGAGCGAAATGTCGGATGGCGAATCGATTACTTCCTTGCCTCTTCCCGTCTGGCTCCGTCGTTAATCGACGCGCAGATTGATGCCCATATTACAGGCAGCGATCACTGCCCAATTGTTCTGATAGTGGGAGATCATTGATTACGATCAAAACCCTGCGGGCGATTGAAAGTAGGTAAAATCAGCAGATTAGAGAACAAGGTCTTTATTAGCGAACCTGTTTGACGCAATTTTAATGAAGGCATGCTCCAAACTGGTCTCGAAAGAACAAAGATCTTTAATTAAAGAACCATCTTCGTTATTTATAGTCCTTTGTTCTTTAATCGATCCCTAGACGGAGATTCCTCCCCTTTTAGCGTCTCTCCGGTCTTTATTAGAGAACAATTGTTCTGATTATGCACTTACCTCAGGACATCGGATGGGGAGATGCCAAAACACAAACATTCAGCAGTCTGTCGAAGATTTCTTTCGGATTAAACCGTCGGTTAAACCGAAAGCAAAATTCATCAAAGTAAGACTGCAGATATTTGGAGCCCAACCCGTGATAAGTGCCTTGGATATAGGCCTTCACATTTCCGATGATGATATGCAGCATCTTCAGAAAGTCATCTTTGTCTTCCTTGTAGTAAGCTTTAGCTTCGTGAAAGAAGCCAATATCCATCAACCGTTTATAAGAACTGTGACCGTCCGAGACGATCCTGCTGCCTGGTTTGATGTGCTTCTTGGCTACACGCCCAATCTCTTCGATAGAGACACTTTCGATGGATTCGATCCTCAGATATGCTGGGTGATTTTGGCCATCTTTGGACAAGGCAATCACTGCCTTGGATTTATCGCTTCCGCGGCCGTCTTTCCCTTTACGGGGGGCTCCAAAGTAAGCATCGTCCATTTCCACTACGCCTGAGAGCATATAGCCCGAATCCCTGTCTTTCATAGCAGCGCGGATTTTCCGTAACATATTGAGCGCTGTGCGGTAGTTAAGGCCGAGAACATCAGAAAGCGACAAAGCCGATTTACCGCGTTTGTCATGGGCGACGAGGTATATGGCCCAGAACCAAACCGTCAATGGTTGCTTAGTTTTATGGAAGAGTGTCCCAGCGGTAATAGACGCTTGGTAATGACACTTACGGCACTCATAGAGCTGGCGCGAGCGAATGTAATAGTATTCCGTATGGTTACACTTCAAACACGAGAAACCGTCTTTCCAGCGTTTACTCATCATGTAGTCGGCACAATTTTCTTCTGTGCCAAAATACTTTTGAAAATCTAACAATGACAATGACTCTGCTTTCGCCATTTCAACCACACTCCGAACAAATGTTTGTATTCATGATACCACACAAATGTTCGTATTTGAAGGGGTTACTGAGCAGAATGCATAGTCAGAACAATTGTTCTCTACAGAAAAAATCGGCACTCAAACCGATTTCACCCGATTACGATATTGCCTTGGCGTCATACCCGTCTTTTCCTTAAATAAGCGATTAAAAAACTTGATGTCTTGGTACCCGGCTCTTCGTGCGATCGATGAGACTTTTTCGTTCGTTGATGTTAGCAGTTCACAGCACAATTCGATGCGCAGCTTATGGACAAACTGTGTATAGTTCATCCCGGTGCGCGTGGCGAATCTGCGGCGAAACTGTCTTTCGCTAAGTCCTGCCATTGTCGCAAGCTGCGTGATTTGCGGCGGCTCTGCGATTTGTTCGCGAATCAACTGTAGCACTTGCTCCAGCATATCTTCCGTACTTGCGGAATGTTCCGAAGCCGCCGTCCCGCTCCTACTGCGGTGCATATGCGCAAGCAGCCTGATCATCTCCGTTTGCATCATCAACAAATAATCCGGTCGTTTCCGCGCAAACTCCTCGAACAACGTATTTATCATCGTCTGAAATGTGCCGTCCCGATCTTTCCAATGAAACCATGGACTATCCGGATACGATGTGGTAAGGACACGGAGAATCTCTCCCTCATCAGCAAAAAAATCCGTCAACTTACGTGTAAACACCTCGCCAAACAAACAGTTATATACGATCAAGTGCTGCCGTTTCGGCTGCGCGAATGCCGGACGGAACACGTGAGACACCCCGATTGGAAGAAAAAACAAATCCCCTTTGGTTACTGGCAGCGTCTGACCTTCGATATGATGAAAGCCGCTGCCTTCGCTAACATAATTGATTTCCATGAACTCGTGGTTATGTTCCGCAAGCTCGAAGGATTCCGACACCCTGTTGACATAAATCGGCGTATCCGGCGTCAAATACAAATCCGATGGAGTCGTTATAACATGTCTTTTTACTCGCATAACGTCACCTCACCCGTGAATGTCCGATTACACCCTATACAATGTCCTTTTAGACACCCTCATTCTAGTTATCTCTAGATTATACTATATTCAAATCAACTTGAAATCTAGGGAGGCTTCAGGAAACTAATGAAAGAAAACGCACATTGGAAGGCTAAATGGATATGGGCTGAAGGAGAGGAAAGCCCTCGAAATGAATGGCGATGCTTCCGCAAGCAGTTTCATTATTCAAGGGAAAATGTTACCGAGCAAGTTACTATTAAAATTACGGCCGATTCCCGGTATGTCCTATATGTAAATGGGACTTTGCTAGGACGAGGTCCCGTTCGTTCCTGGCCATTCGAGCTCGCTTATGACGAACATGAAATCGGCCATTTGCTTAAAGACGGCGCCAATAATACGATCGCAGTCATCGTTATGCACTATGGGGTTCCAACATTTCAATATTTACGCGGCAGGGGTGGACTTCTAGCCCAAATCGAACAGATTGACGGGAACCAACGTAACGTCATACTTGCAACCGATTCCACATGGACCACGGTCATTCATGCCGGCTACGATTCCCGCTCCTCCCGTATTTCCTGCCAACTTCCTTTTACCGAAATTATCGACGCCAGAAATTGGGATGATGCCTGGAAACAAACTGGGTTCATCGATGCGGATTGGCAACCTGCATCCGTGATAGGGCCGGCAGGCATGGAACCATGGACACGCCTTGTTGAGCGCGACATTCCTCCACTAACCGAAGAACCGGTATACCCGGTCCGAATCGAAAGCCTAAGCCAGGTAAAGCCGCGATCATGGGGAGTCGTGCTTGACCTGCGGAACCATTTTGTTCCGAGCAGCGAGCATCATGCCAACAACGTCCGATTTTACGGCTATTTGTCCACGGTGATCCGGACGAATAAGCCAACTCGTGCTACAATCGGTATCGTCGACGGCGGACGTTTGTTTGGAGCTATGAGCCTTAATGGAATGTGGTATGACGAGGGCGACTATTACGGAGAAAAGCCGGAACGTTATTTAGACGTCCAGCTTGTCCAAGGGGATAATTTCTTCATGATGGATATTCAAGGTGCCAGCCATGGGCACGGGTTTCATCTCGCAATGGATTGCGAGGACCCTTTCGAGATCGTTTCTCCTCTTGAGAACAGCCCCTATCCCACTGGTTCCCGCTCGCCTTTTGCCACACTAGGACCTTTTGATTATGTCGAAATTATCGATCACCAACCTGAACGCCCTATTAACCCCGCCCATCCGGATTTCACAGCGGCAAAACAAGTCGGAGGAGCGGCCGATCTCAAAGAATTCGAAGCCTGGTTAAAACCGATCGATAATCGTTATGTCAGTCGCGATGACGTCTTCAGTCAATGCATCTGGAAAAAGCAATCCATACCGGTGCCCATCCCCTACTCCCTACAAAACGCAGTCATCGCAAACCGCGCAGCCGCCGTCATTCCCGTTTATCCGGAAGCACATACCGAGATGATTATTGATTTCGGCAAGGAGGTCTCCGGTTTCATTGAATTCGAAGCGGAAGCAGCAGGCGGCACCGTTATCGATTTCTACGGCTTCGAGTACATGAGGGACGGTTGGAGGCAAGAAACATACGAGCTGGACAACACGATGAGATACGTATGCAGAGAAGGTCATCAAACATACTCTTCCTTAGTTCGAAGAGGATTCCGTTACTTGATGGTCGTCGTCCGGAATGCCCGGGAACCTTTGAAGCTTCACCGTGTATCGCTCTTGCAAAGCAACTACGCCGTCGCAGAGATCGGCCGTTTCCAATGCTCCGACTCGCTGCTGGGCGAGATCTGGCAAATCAGCAAACATACGACCCGCCTCTGTATGGAAGATACGTTTGTCGATTGTCCGGCGTTCGAACAGACCTTTTGGGTGGGCGATGCCCGCAACGAAGCGCTTGTCAACTATTATGTTTTCGGTGATGATACGATTGTCAAAAGGTGTCTGCGACTCGTCCCCGGCTCCAAATTCCAGTCTCCCTTATACGGGGATCAGGTGCCAAGCGGGTGGAGCAGCGTAATTCCGAATTGGACATTTTTTTGGGCGATCGCCTGCCTGGAGCTCTACCGGTATAACGGGGACCATCAATTTGCCGAACAAATTTGGCCTCATATCCGCCATACACTGGATCACTTTCTTGAAAAACTTGACGATAACGGTCTACTGAATATGAAAGGTTGGAACCTCTTGGATTGGGCTCCGATCGATCAGCCTAATGACGGTATCGTCTCTCACCAAAACATGTTTTTTGTCCAGGCGCTTCGTTCCGCCGCTTTGATTGCTGATGGAATCGATGAGGAGTGCGCTGCACGTTTTGTGGCCCGCGCTGACCAATTAAAAACGGCGATTAACACGTTCCTTTGGTCGGAAGAACGCCAAGCTTACGTGGACTGCATTCACAGCGACGGCCGAGTCTCCGAGACATTTAGCATGCAAACGCAGGTGGTCGCCTATCTGTGCGGCATCGCGGACGAGACCCGACTGAGCAGCTTAGAAACGTACATCATCAAGCCTCCGCAAGATTTCGTGCAGATCGGGAGCCCTTTTATGTCGTTCTTTTACCAAGAGGCGCTCGCCAAGCTCGGCCGGTTCGACGTCATGCTTGAAGATATGAGAACCCAGTACGGTGTCATGATCGAACACGATGCAACAACGTGCTGGGAAATGTATCCGAATTCTTCTGAGAACCGGGACCATCCGAAATTGATGACTCGCAGCCATTGTCATGCCTGGTCGGCCGGTCCAGGTTACTTCCTCGGCGCTTACGTTTTAGGCGTTCGGGGTCTTAATCCAGGCTGGTCAAAAGTGCTCATAGAGCCACAAATCGCTGACCTTTCTTGGGCTCGCGGTACCGTCCCGCTGCCGCGACAGGGCAGGATCGATGTCTCTTGGAGAGCCGACAGGCAAAACCGGAAACTGCACATCCGGATCGAGGCGCCGGCGGCAATAGATCTTTCAATCGTGCCTCCCGCAAGTTATGAGGCCGTAATCGAGCGGATTGAGCTCTGCCCCCGTCCAGCCCACACCATCTAGACAATGGCGCTGGCGACCACCATGCCCATTTGCCAAGAAGCCGCCATCGTTAAATAGATTTTATGGATTGCAGGCCGCCGGTTATTCACCGGCAGCCTGTTTGATCTTTATACAATATCCAATACTATTGCCCGAGTATCATTTTTCGAGATAAAAATGGGGTCACCGTTTCTTTCAAAGCCATATGCAATTGGTATAGATATACCGGTATCTCTAAAGCAACCATCTGCATGACTAGTACCAATGATCATTGTATCGTATTTAACAGCAATTTTTCGAGCTTCGCAGATCCACTCTTCGAATTGCTCCTCACTAAACATGCCTACTCCAATGGGATGAACGAGCAGATCGATGCCCCTACTATAGGCTTCATCGCTTTTAATTCCTTGTTCGATCAGCTCATCACAAAGGATGTGACCCATTTTCAACCCTTCTTCCACAACAAAAGTGGTCGGGCTGTACTTTACTCTGTCAAGTATGATTTCACCTTTACGATTAATGATAATTGCTCTGTCTTTTGGTTTTTCTTGCAGCCGTCTATGCCCGCCGATAAGAACAGTATTGTATTTTTTAGCTAACAAGCAGGCGTCCTCTACATTTTCATTCAAATAGCCCTCTGGAAAAATTACTGCATCAACAAAAGGATTATTCCGTAGTTCGTTTTCAAGTTGTACAATACCTTTTTCCAGTTTTGGTTGAATAATTAAAAATTTCAGTGCTTCCGCCTCCCACCTCTAAAACTCGATACCGCGGACTTTAGAAAATACCATAGTATCTCTCAAAGAACCATCAACATCGCACGTCTCATTTCGGAGAATCCCTTCCAAAGTAAACCCCAAGCGTTCGGCAACACGTGCACTTCTTGTATTGCGGCCATCGCATCGGATTTCAATTCGATTAGCTTGTAACTCCTGTATAGCATAGTTTGTAATAGCATCTGCTGCTTCAGTAATATACCCTTGGTTACCGCAAGATGTTCGCACCCAATAACCAATTTCAAATTTTCGCGACTGCCAATCCATGCGATGCAAACCGCTGCAGCCGACCAATTGACCTGTTTCCTTCAAAATAAGAAGCAATCTTAAGTCGGTTCTATCCAAGAATTGCAGTCTGGATCGCCGAATATTCATTTCTGATTCTTCAATCGTTGGAATGTTCCTAGCCCATGGCATCCATGGACGTAATTCTTCCATGCTTTCTTTAACGGCCTCATTTACAGCTACGCCATCCCCCCATAATGGGGCTCGTATCAGCAATCTTTTACTTTCAAAGCTCTCTGGTATCGAAAATAGAATCGGGTCGGTTGCTTTAATGCCCATGCTAATACCCCCTTAAGCTGTTTAACTCCAGATAATGAGTTGATTTTTCAAAGCTTGAACTTTCGGTGAATCCTAGTGCTTTATAGAATTTATCTGCTGCAGGGTTATCCGTATAAAGTACTAGAACCTTGTAATGAAGGCTAGCCACATCCATGATACCTTCCATTAATTTTTCACCAAAACCATTTCTTCGGTACTCTTTTAATACATAAAGCCTCCGTACTCGTCCGATATTGTTGCTATTTTCAAAAGGATTTCGATTTAGTCCGCATATTCCGACGATTCGACCTTTATATACGGCTGCAAGGAGCGTTTCCCCTTCATGATTAAATCTATTTGTCCCACTTTGATATTCTTGAACTAACTTTTGAATATGACGATGACCTTCTGCTAAACTTTGTTCGACTAAGTGAAATAAGTCGTGATGAATCCCATTCAACCGAACTATAGAGAACTCGTTCATAGGGATGACACTCCTCCCACAAAGTTCGCCGTTATTTAGATATTCGCGCTAAAAACCTTCCACCAATCATGCAACTACAGTGGTTTATCGTTCGTCTAAAGCTATAAAAACGTAAATGAACAATAAGAATCGATGTGAACCTAATGGAGTCTTTCTTCAGGTTTAAATTAATGAAAAGTATAATCAATTGCATAATTTATTTACTATTTATCTATAAAGCGTAATCTTGAAAAAGATTGTTATCAACACTCCTGCTAACCTTCGAGTCACCCGCTTGACAAAGAACAAAGGTCGTTATTAGTGAACAAGTTTGACGCTAAATTTCGGAGAAATTGCCATTTCGGGGCTCGAAAGAACAAAAGTCCATAAACAACGAACAAATATTCGCTAATTATGGAATTTTATTCGTTCGAAGCCTGATTGGTGGTCATTCACCTACCAATTGCGTCAAAATGTTCTCTATTAGCGACCTTGATTCTTTCCGCTACGGGTAAGGGGGGAACTGTAGACATATACGGCATTACAGAAGAAGTTGCTGTGTTGCAGAATAAAGCCCAAAGCAGCGAGAAGAAAATCATTATTGATCTGGATAGGATCATTACAGAAGTCAGTACAGAGGGCCCGGGTATCGAGGTACAGATGAGCAAACCCGGAGGTATCACCTACGATGTTATGTTGTACGCGCCGGAAGGAACAGAAGCGTTATTTGTAAAGGAAATTATTGAGAATACTCCGACTGAAATGTCCGTCAACAGAGAACTTCCACGGTGAATCCACCCGGGGCTTCAACATAAAATGTATAGCCATGCGACCTTTGCGGCAGATCCACATGAAATCCGTCATCCTTCATACGTTGATTGATCTCGTTCACCCGTTCTTCACTCTTCTGTATGAAGCCGATATGAAAGGTATTGGGATAACTGACCTGTGCGCCTTTCATCAAGGTGATCACGGATCCGTCGTCGTCTAATAGTACAGCGAATGAATTACCGCGGGTATTCACGGTTTTTAGTTCGAAATATTTCTCCAAGAATTCTCGGGCTGCGTTAACATCATTGACCGTGAGATTGAGATGGTTTAGCTTCATAAACAACACATCCTCTTTTTTAGTGATTTCACTTGAATTTGCTTACTCCATTATCATACATGAATTATATATTTCATGGCAAAACCTGGTAATTCGCCTCAAGGTAATACCAAAACAAATGGCGAAGAAGAACGTATTTTTCGTATTGGTGAAATATGCCAATGTAACGGCGCCCCGCGGAAGCAGACGGGCTAAAAACGGGCTTTTTCCACCTTTGATAAAGACGTAAGGACTTTTTCAGTGGCCTCGGTTTTTCCTGACGATCCTTTTCCCTCCATTTGCGACTAAGGAGGAACTTAGGTATGGCATCTGACCCTTCAAATCAGTAACGATGGAAAACATCATTGTGGGCTCGATTCCATTTTCTCTTACGTTTGTAACGATGTAAAACATCGCTATTGCTTCGTTCTGGCTCGCCATACTGCCTTTTTCTACTCTGTAACGATGGAAAACATCACTATTCACTCGTTTGCATTTACTTTTACGTCGTTAACGCTGAATAACATCATTAACGCATCGACCAGCATCCCATATAGTCGAACTCGCTTAGAAAGGTGGGCCACACGTCCTCTCGAAACTTATGCTTACTTTAAAATCAAAAACGCCGAGTGAATTGCCCCATGGGCCTATTCTTTCAGCGTTTATTCCTTCATTCTGGTTTACTTGCAAACACTTTATTCGGCATGAGACTGAAAGCAGTAACTCATAAACGTCAAACTACCGCCATGGATCCTTGCTATCTCCAAGTCATTCTAAAACCTTGCTGATTCTCACTCGCTGTTCTCGATCAAGCCCCGCCATTTACTTCCTTGCTTCGCTCATATAGACAGGATCATTCCCGGTACCCGGTCCACAGAATACAGCTATTGTTTTCATATTTACGCCACTTTTCCCCTCTTCATATTTCTTTTAATAGACTATCCTAAAATATGTTCTCTTCAAGGAAATCTCGGTTCTGCACGTTGAACGTTCTTGCTTACGAAAATGCAAAGAACCTCCAATTCCACAAAAAAGTGGAAACGAAGGTTCCTTGAAAATCTTTATTTAACATAGGGACAGACGTTTACGAATGAAAGTCTTGTCCCGAACGAACTTCTTTAACATAGCCTGCACGGATCACAAAATCGCCGAAATGCTCGTTTTCTTGCCGTTCCTTCGCATATTGAGCAATAATCGGTTCCAGCGACTCCAGGATCTCCGCTTCGCCAATGTTTTCCTTATATAGCTTGTTCAACCGGTTACCGGCATGACCGCCACCCAAATACATGTTGTATTTGCCAGGCGCCTTGCCAATGAACGCGATTTCCGCCAACATGGGTCGGGCGCATCCATTCGGACAACCTGTCATGCGAATCACGATCTCTTTGTCTTGCAAGCCGGCCTTTTCCAACATAGGTTCGATCTTATCCATCAGATCGGGAAGGTAGCGCTCTGATTCGGCCATCGCCAACCCACAAGTAGGGAGAGCTACGCAAGCCATAGAATTTCTCCGTAAGGCGGAGTAGTTGTTCCCATCAGTGAGCCCGTATTCCTTGATCAATTCTTCAATCTTTTTCTTTTTCTGGCTGCTTACATTTCCGATAATCAGGTTCTGGTTCGGAGTGAGCCTGAAGTCCCCGTTATGCACTTTGGCAATCTCCCTGAGACCCGTCATGAGAAGGTAGTTGTCCTCGTCTTTGACCCGGCCGTTTTGGATAAACAGAGTGAAATGCCATTTTCCATTGCTACCCTTCACCCAGCCGTAGCGATCCCCATTATGATCAAAATGGTAAGGACGCGCTTGCTCCAGCTTCCATCCTAGGCGATTGGTAAGTTCTTCAATGAACCAATCGATGCCGCGGTCATCAATTGTGTATTTAAAACGTGCATGCTTCCGGACTGAACGATCACCATAATCCCGTTGAATCATAACCGTCTTCTCGGCCAAGTCAATAACCTGCTCAGGCTTGATGAATCCGATCACTTGGGCAACTTGCGGATAAGTCAGCGGATCGCCGTGGCTCATCCCCATGCCGCCGCCTACGGATACGTTAAAGCCCAACAAACGTCCATCTTCAACAATCGCGATGAATCCAAGATCCTGGGAAAATACGTCTACATCATTGGATGGAGGCACAGCCATACCTATTTTAAACTTACGCGGTAAATAAACAGGCCCATAGATCGGCTCTTGTTCTACTCCGTTATCCTGGCTGTCCACCACTTTCTCGCCATCAAGCCAAATCTCGTGATAGGCTTGGGTCCGCGGATCGAGATGAGCGCTGACGCGGGAGGCCCACTCGTAAACTTCAGCATGAACATCGGACTGGTACGGGTTAGGGTTACACATGACATTACGGTTTACGTCACCGCAAGCTGCTAATGTACTTAACATCGCATCATTGACTTCCCGAATTGTCTTCTTCATGTTCCACTTGATGACGCCATGAAGCTGGAAGGATTGACGGGTTGTCAGACGAATCGTTCCGTTGGCGTATTTACTTGCGACGCGGTCCATCATCAGCCACTGTTCCGGCGTAACTATCCCGCCAGCGGCACGTACACGGAGCATGAACTGATAGGCCGGTTCCAGCTTCTGCTTTTGCCGTTCATTTCGCAGATCTCTATCGTCCTGCATGTAACTTCCGTGAAACTTCATTAATCGATTGTCATCCTCTGGGATGGACCCTGTGATGACATCTTCAAGCGTCTCGACAAGGCTCCCCCGTAAGTAATTGCTTCTGATCTTAATATGTTCTACATCGCTGTGTGGCGCACTGTTCGATGAAAGTAAATTATTTTCTGACATATTGCCCTCGCTCCTCTCGCGATCTTTGGGACATATTCTTAATAAACATCCCTTTGATAACGTTTTTGCTGTTGCATACGGATCAAATATTCCGCAGCCTCTTCTGCACTGAAACCGCCCTCTTGTTCAATGATCGTTGTTAAGGTCTCATGGACATCGTGTGCCATTTTGTGACCGTCGCCACAAACGTACACGCAAGCGCCTTCCTGAAGCCATTTGTAGAGCTCAGCACTCTTTTCAAGCATTCTGTGCTGCACATAAACTTTTTTGTCGGTATCGCGGGAGAACGCAACATCCATGCGCGTCAACACGCCATCCTTAAGCCATTTTTGCCACTCAACCTGATAGAGGAAGTCTGTGGAGAAGTGCTGATCGCCGTAGAATAGCCATGATTTCCCTTCGGCTCCAATCTCTTCCCGCTCACCTAAAAAGGCTCTGAACGGAGCGACGCCCGTTCCAGGTCCAATCATAATGATCGGAGTTTCCGGATTGTCAGGAAGCTTGAAATTCGGATTATTTTGTACATAAACCGACAGCAAATCTCCCTGCTTGATTCGTTCCGCAAGATGCACGGAGCATACTCCGTAACGTTCTCTTCCTTGAGCCTCGTAACGCACGGCGCGAACCGTAACATGAACTTCATCAGGGAATGCTTTCGAACTGCTTGCGATCGAATAAAGTCGGGCAGGCATCTTCCGAAGGATCGATACGAATTCGCCCGCGGCTACACCTTTAAAGGAGTAATCTTGCACCAAATCAAGTAGATCCCGACCGGCCAGATACGATTTAAGCTCTTGCTCGCGCCCTTCAGAAAGCAGTTCTTGCAGTCCATTGTTCGAATCAAGCTTTGCAGCTTGCTCAAGCAACGGCTTCGTCAGCACGGTAATCTCATAGTTGCGAAGCAAAGCCTCACGCAGCGGCCGCTTTTCGCCATTTTTATTTATAGTAACTAGTTCTTCGGCTTTCCAGCCCATAGCTTCGATCAATTCATCGACAAGCCGAGGGTGGTTCTCCGGATAGATGCCTAAGCAATCACCAGGTTCATATTGAAGATTAGATCCCTCCAGAGAGATCTCGAGGTGGCGAGTTTCACGATCTGAACCGCGACCATTCAGATTCAAATTCTCAAGAACCTCCGCTTGAAACGGATTCGTTCTGGAAAACTCCGATTCAGTTCCATTCTCGACCGTAACTCCTGCACCACTTGCAATAACCGGGACAGCTGAAGCTTCGCTTAAGGAACTTATAACTTGATTCATCCACTCCGCGGCAGGCTCATCGAAATCCACGTCGCAATCGACTCGCGGTGTAAACCGCTTACCGCCCAGCTCTTCCAACCTCTTGTCGAAATCCTTGCCTGTTTGGCAGAAAAACTCGTAAGATGTATCTCCAAGCGAGAGAACAGAGAAACGCAGATCCTCTAATTGAGGCGCTCTCTTGCTATGAAGGAACTCATAGAAGGAAATGGCGTTATCCGGCGGCTCTCCTTCTCCGTGGGTGCTTACAAGAATAAGCAAGTTTTTGATCTTCTTCAAGCCATTCGGTTTGAAGTCTCCCATAGAGGAGAGAGCTACCTGAAAGCCGAGCTCTTCCAGCTTCTTGGACACCTTTTTTGCTAATCCTTGGGATTTGCCGGTCTGTGATCCGAAGAGCACAGTCACCTCTTTAGAAATTACCGGCGCATTCTCCACCAAAATCGCAGGGGGCGTCACGCCAGTTGTCGTCGCAGTTGATGATCCGCGAGTAGCCGCTAGATACCCGCTCAGCCATATCCGTTGAGTTTCCGTTAGTGTAGGAAGCAGACGATTAAGCAAATCTACTTGTTCCTGATTAAAGGGACTGTTCATTACTTGAAGTTCCAAAAAATATCCACCTCTCATAGCATGCCAAGAATATAAATTCCAAGTATACGTATCTCATTACATTTCTGTCTCTTGAACCTAACACAGCAGACGTATTGGGTCAATTAGAATGATCTTATATGATTTATCAGTTATGCTGATAAAGGATTGTAACGCTTACGGGAATCAGGGATATTTTATTTTAAAAAAGTAAAAACTGCGATACAAGAATAACTCCTTGTACCGCAGTTTTTTTCTAATACGAACCGGCCCCGCTGAAGGAGCCTGAATCAAAATTCATGATGTTGGCCGCTTCTACATCGCCTTCCTTATTTGTGCTGAAATACTCTAAAGAATGAGTATCGCCCGCATAGATTTCGAATGTGCCAGTGTAGGTGGCCCAACTGCCGCCGTTGATCCGGTATTGTGTCTGTTGCACGGTGCCGGAATCAGCCGTGGCTTTCAACGAAACTTTGAATCCTTTGATGTATGAAATCCCTTTAGGACTTGTTTCGTAAATCGGATCAAAATGATATTGCGTCATAATGGATGTGATTTTTCCTTGGCTGATTTTCAATGTATCGGTATTTCCAGGCGAGCCATCGGGCTTTTGAGTGGTATACTCGAATAACATTTGATCGAAGTGGAGACTTATATTCTCTATGACTTTGGACTCCTGGTAAGACATGTCGTAATTGGTTACCCGGATATCACTAAAATGAATTTTCAAGTAAGTCAAGTTGTTTTTCGGATTATTGTTTTGAAAATACAAGGTTCCTTCACGAATCTTCTGCCCTACTGCCAGAGTTTTTAAAATGGACAACGATGAAGCATCCATCTCCTTTGTTATTTTCACGTCATGGTATTCTGGTTTCCCCGCTCTGCCTACTTGCGAATCGGGTACGGTGGCCTCGAACGAGTAGGACGATACGACTATAGCGTCTTTATAGGGACCTTCGGAAAAACTGCCGTGAATCCCGTCCAAAGTTAGCAGTTTGGAAGGCAAGCTCCCCGGTGCGGCGAATGAGGAAGCCGGCCAGGTGATCAACAGAATGGCGGCAGTCAGCAGGGTCATTAGCCTTCTCAGATTGAAAAATCCCAACAATCAAATCTACTCCTTTTCATTGGATACAATATGTATCTAGAAGCTCGCGATCAGCCCAATTATCTATCTGTTTCAGCTTTCTAAGAGTAATTCCCTCTTCCAGAAATCCCCATTAGGGGTGAATTCCCATATTCCATTAGAAGCCATTGTAGATTTAACATCCAACATAATGAGATGCGGTTTACTCCACGGCTTTTTATTTTCGGAAATATGCGGTTGCTCAGGTTGTCCCATAGGTGAACCTCCCTACTTTTATTCTGGTAATCATTAATTGGCAGTGCCTTTGTTTACATCAATGTCTAATGTCTGTTTGGATCCGGGTCTTCCATCTTCTCTCAACGCAATATACTCGAATTGGATATCAGCTGCATTTAAACTCAAGGATTCTGTGATTTTTTCCGTTTCCGCTCCTGAATATTGGACGGAGGTTACCATGATGTTTTTTAATTTAATAGTGAGGTAGGGTGTATTGGAGTTATTGAAGAAGTAGAGCGTTCCGGAAGCGATACTATGCGCCGTTGCAAGATTCTTTAACAGCGGCAAAGAAGCTGTGTCAAAGCTCTTCATAAAACTAAAATCTGAGAAAGTAGGTTTACCCTGTCTGCCGTTATTAAGAGGTCCACTTATAACTGGGTTCGTCGCACCGAAGGAAAAACTGTAAACATCAATGCCGTCCTTCACACGTTGGTCCCTAGATTCACCCTTTATGCCGTCCAGAACCAAAATAATCGAAGGTCCGGGCGTCGCGGCATGCGTGGAAACAGGCGAAAACCAAGTAGCAAATGAGATGAAAGTGAGTAAAGCCATGAAAAGCTTCAAATTAATGATTTTGAACAAAAGAATCAGCTCCTAAAGTTTTTTGGATACATTTCGTATCAATACTATCATACTTTTGTCCATAAGACTAGAGGCCTATTTGATCGACGATCGATCTTGCCGATTTCAATTTCAAAGCCTTGACTCACCTTTTATCGGATCATTTGTTTAATAAGCTCCCGGTTGCGTTTTTTAAACACTTCATTATGGGAAGATACCATCCCATATTTGTCAGCCGTAGGCTGAATATAGAGTTTGGCTTTGTTCACAGCATTGGCCGCATCCTGGAAAGCGCCAGCGATTAAATGAACTTTCCCGTCGTGGCTTAAAATGTCCCCCGCAGCATAAAGACCTTCAACCGACGATTGGCTCGATGAAGTGCCGGCAATATAGTAATTGTCTGCAATTTTAATGTTTAATTCGCTATTTTCCAGCAGTGTCGTATCGCGTTCATAACCGTGATTAATAATTACTTCATCGATCAGCAAGGACGAGACGTCTCCCGTTTCATGGTCGATTAATTCAACGCGTTCAATGAGTTCATGATTAGCGCCGGCAACTAACTTGGAAATCGAAGTGTTGAAGAAGCAAATGACCGAACTGCTCATTAACTGTGTTGCTTGCGCTTCATGGCCCGATAACTGATCTTTTCTATAAGTTAAATAGACTTGATCGGCAATCGGCTCCAGCTCATTAGCCCAGTCAATCGCAGAATTGCCTCCGCCTGAAATAATGACTGTTTTACCTTTGAACCGCTCCAAGGACTTCACGGTATAATTTAAATTGGATACCTCATATCGCTCTGCGCCTTCAATCTCCAGCTTCTTGGGATTCAAAATTCCCGAGCCAACGGCTACAATAACGGTTTTCGAGAAATGCTGTTCGCCAGAAGCGGTATGTAAAACGAAAATCCCCTTTTCGTTCCGCTTGATGGACTCCACTTTTTCACTCAGCACAACTTCAGGTTGAAAAGTTAACCCTTGCTGTACAAGCTGTTCGATAAGTTTAGCGCCTGGAACCGGCGTGAGTCCCCCGACATCCCAGATCATTTTCTCCGGATATACATGTATTTTTCCGCCCAACTGCGGCTGATACTCAATAATTTTCGTTTTCAATTCTCTAAGTCCGCTATAGAAAGCTGAGTAAAGGCCAGCCGGCCCGCCCCCAATTACAGTCACATCGAACAGATCAGGTTGATCCAATTTATCTCACTCCTCAACATTAATTGCGATTGATAATCATTCTTAATTGAATATACCGCTTTTCTATTCTTTTGACAATCAAATACTTTTATCACGGTCCATCGAAGTTGAGCCGCCGCCCCGCTCCTAAAGATTGGTGTTATCGCCACTGTATGATTAAAAAAATAATATTGACATAAAGCACCAGTTTAAAGTAACGTATTGTGTAATTGATAATAATTATCATTATCATTTAACAATTGGCTGCCAAATACGAATAACTGGAGGTTGGATTATGGTTCGCCTGTATACAGATGAACTGAGCATTGGTTACAATGACCGTCTGATTGTGAAAAATCTCAGTGCTCAGATTCCGGATCGTAAAATTACCGCGATCATCGGAGCGAATGGCTGCGGAAAATCTACCCTGCTGAAGGCAATCACTCGGATTATTCCTCATCAATCCGGAACCGTCGTATTGGATGGAGCGCTTATTTCTAAAGAAAATACCAAACTGCTCGCCAAGAAAATGGCTATTCTTCCGCAGACACCTGAGAGCGCAAGCGGTTTAACCGTCGGCGAACTCGTATCCTACGGCCGTTATCCTTATCAAACAGGCTTCGGGCGCCTAACAAGAAAGGATTACGAAGTCATCGACTGGGCTCTTGTTGTGACGGGAACGCACCATTTTAAGTACCGGCCGGTTGATGCTTTGTCCGGAGGTCAACGACAACGCGTATGGATTGCGATGGCTTTGGCTCAAGAGACGGACATTATCTTTTTGGATGAACCTACGACCTATTTGGACTTGGCTCATCAACTTGAGGTTCTGGAACTTTTACAAAAGCTGAACAAGGAACAAGGACGCACGATTGTTATGGTGCTTCACGATTTGAATCAGGCTGCCCGTTTTGCCGATTATATTATCGCGCTTAAAGACGGTGAAATCGTGAAGGCCGGAACCTGTGAAGAAGTGATCAGCCCTGAAGTGCTGCAGCAAGTATTCGGCATCGATGCTGACATCGGCCGAGATCCTCGAACCAATAAGCCGATGTGCGTTACATACAATTTATTAAGGGGAGTTTAAGCAAATGAAAAAACGATTGATTCCATTCCTGCTTATCATCGTACTGACGATGAGCGCTTGCAGCAGCCAAACCACAACGAAGAACACAGCCAACTCGGATAGCAAACCGACAACTATCATTTATCAATCTGAAAACGGTCCTGTCGACGTTCCTGCCAACCCGCAGCGCGTCGTTGTCCTTTCAAGCTTCGCAGGGAGCGTCATGGCGCTCGGGGTCAAATTGGTCGGCGTCGACTCCTGGTCTAAAATGAACCCGCGCTTTGCAACAGCCCTACAAGACGTGCAAGAGGTCACCGATGAAAGCTTGGAAAAAATAATTGAATTAAAGCCCGATCTCATCATCGGCTTGAGCAATGTTAAAAACGTCGACAAATTAAAGCAAATCGCTCCTACGGTAACATTTACATACGGAAAAATAGATTATTTGACGCAGCACATCGAAATCGGCAAGCTGTTGAACAAAGAAAAAGAAGCCAAAGCTTGGGTCGATGACTTCAAAAAACGCGCGCAAAAAGCCGGTGATGACATTAAAGCCAAAATCGGTGCAGACAAAACGATTTCCGTTATTGAAAGCTTTAATAAGCAGCTCTATGTTTTCGGCAACAACTGGGGACGCGGTACGGAAATTTTGTATCAGGAAATGAAGCTGGCCATGCCGCAAAAAGTTAAGGATATGGCTTTGAAAGACGGCTATTACGCCTTGTCTCTGGAAGTTCTTCCTCAGTTCACGGGCGACTATGTGATCCTCAGTAAAAACCCGGATGCCGACAACTCATTCCAAAATACAGATACATTCAAAAATATTCCGGCGGTAAAAAGCAATCATATCTTTGAAGTGAACGCGAAAGAATTTTACTTCAATGATCCGTTGACCTTAGATTACCAACTGGACTACTTTATTAAAAACTTGGGTAAATAACAACGCAAGGATGAGAGAATGATGACCAAAGAAAATCAACGCTACATCCCGTTTGGATATAAACTAATCGCTGGAATCATCGTTTTTATGGCGATGTTTGTGATCGCCTTGGTGTTTGGCGCAGCGGACGCCACGGTCCGAGACGTATGGTTAGCTCTAAGCTCCAAGGCTTCGGGCGATCAACTTTCGATCATCCGCGAAATTCGATTGCCGCGTGAAATTGCGGGAATAATTGTTGGAGCCGCATTAGCCGTTTCCGGCGCCATTATGCAAGGGATAACGCGAAACCCGCTGGCCGATCCGGGATTGCTCGGTTTAACGGCCGGTGCCAATGCGGCGCTTGCGTGCACGATCGCTTTTATGCCTTCAACCAATTACTTCGGCATTATGATTGCCTGTTTTCTAGGAGCTGCCCTAGGCGCTATCCTGGTATTCGGCATGGGTGCGATGAAAAAAGGCGGCTTCTCGCCGCTTCGCATTGTGCTGGCCGGCGCTTCCGTTTCCGCATTCCTCTTCGCCATTTCGGAGGGTATCGGGATTTACTTTAAAATATCCAAAGATGTGTCCATGTGGACGGCCGGCGGACTCATCGGCACCTCTTGGAGCCAGCTGCAAACGATCGCACCCTTCATAGCGGTTGGAACGATGATTTCGCTGATTCTCTCCAAGCAGCTTACCCTTCTTAGTTTAAGTGAAGAAGTTGCCGTTGGCCTTGGGCAAAAGACGACTCAAATTAAAATGATTCTTTTTGCCGTTATTGTCTTACTCGCAGGCGCTTCGGTTGCGCTTGTCGGGAACATGGCCTTCATCGGCCTCATGATTCCGCACGTTGTTCGGGCCATTGTCGGAACCGATTACCGGTTTATCATTCCGATGTCGGCTATTTTCGGAGGCGCTTTTATGCTGTTTGCGGATACTTTGGCACGAACGATCCATGCTCCGTATGAAACGCCTGTGGCCGCTATCGTTGCAATGTTCGGTCTTCCCTTTTTCCTCATCATCGAACGGAAAGGGAGGAAAGCATAGCCATGATTCATCCGGCCATAATCAAAAAGCAACGACTCCTGGTATACGGCGCGCTCGTGCTAATTACGATTACGATTATTATCGGAATGGGCTTGGGGTATTCCTCGATCTCCTTCGATAAATTGGTTCCGACGCTGCTCGGCCAGGGCACGTTCAAAGAAAATTTCGTCTTATTTTCCGTCCGCTTGCCACGAATCATCATTACCCTGTTAGCCGGAATGGCGCTTGCCTTGTCTGGCTCCATCTTGCAAGGCATTACGCGAAATGACTTGGCAGATCCAGGTATTATCGGGATCAACTCCGGCGCCGGCGTTGCCATTGCCGTATTCTTTTTGTATTTTCCCATCAAAGCGGATACATTCGTTTATGCGCTGCCGTTGGTTGCTTTTATCGGCGCAATCATCACGGCATGTCTGATCTATTGGCTGTCGTATAACCGGACGGCTGGCTTGCAGCCGGTCAGATTGGTGTTGATCGGAGTTGGCTTTTCCCTGGCGCTGTCCGGGATTATGATCGTTATTATTTCATCGGCCGAGCGTGCCAAAGTAGATTTTATCGCCAAATGGCTGGCCGGAACGATTTGGGGGACGGACTGGCCGTTTATTGGGGCGATTCTCCCGTGGTTAGTCCTGTTGATTCCATTGTCGCTATATAAAGCAAATCGGTTGAATCTTCTCGGAATGAGTGAACCAGCAGCCATTGGCGTCGGCGTGTCGATTGAAAAAGAGCGAATCGTACTGCTGTTAACTGCGGTTGCCCTGGCAGCTTCAGCGGTTTCTGTCACAGGCGGGATTGCCTTTATCGGGCTCATGGCACCGCATATCGCCAAAGCTCTTGTCGGACCTAGGCATCAATTATGTCTACCGGTCGCGATTTTGCTGGGCGGTTGGTTGTTATTGCTAGCAGATACCATAGGACGCAATGTCGTAGGCCCTGATGGCATCCCGGCAGGGATCATGGTCGCATTGATTGGTGCGCCGTATTTTATGTATTTGTTGTTGAAGAAATAATTTTCTTTTTTCCAGACAACAGGCTTGCCGATTTTAGTGTGATTTCCTCCAGATTTACAAAAAACAGGTCAACTCATGAATAATATACATGAATTGACCAGTTCTTTTTCCCTCAGAGATTTTCCTATTTGACAGTCTGTCACAATTACGGTGCTTTATCTTTTATATCTTGTGGGATTTTAAAAACGCTATCATTGAGCTGCGAGTTTATCGTTTATAAAAAATCCAGTAAATACGTCGAACGGTGAGGAATCAATGCCTCGAGGCGGCTAACAGCATCCGCTTCACCTTTCAGGCGCTCAATTCCACTCATATAAGAAGGCCGCTGGTAGCCCATAAACATGGCTGTGAGCGTTGTAATATCACATGCTAAATCGTAAGAGGCGCCATTGAGGCTTGTTTCCTCGCCATTCAGCTGAACGTCCGACAGTTCCTCAAACTCAATGCGGACACTCCCATCAACAAGGTGTTCGATCGCAAAGAGACCATTGTTCCATTTTGCTTGAGCATCAGTGACCTTAAGTGTCAACTTCCTGCCAATCTGAATTCCATCAGCGGCAAATGGAATCTGTTCCAAAAACCGCCTGACATCAACGATACGCGCCATAAAATAAGGCACAATCTCCTGCTTGATCCGAGGGTTATCCAGCATAAATGGCAACTGATCATCACTTGGAGCGCTTAGAGTAACCTTATCCAGCATCGAATCATGATCTGCGATAAATCGCCACAGGCCTTTCACAGCTCCCCAATGCAGCGATACCAGTTCATAAATTTGGCATATCTTCTCTTTCACTTGATAATGAATGTAGCCGCCTGCTTTGCCTTCAGCATCATAATAGACGGCTACAGAACCCTTCTTTTTGGCAAAAATACGCTGCTTCCACCATGTTTCATCCCTAACCAGAGTTCCATTATAACGTGCGGCGTATTCACTATATATCGCATTTAATAGCTCAATATCATCATGACCGATCCGAACCACCCTTCCCGGCTGTGGAGGCAGCTTGGGCAGTAAAGCTGTTGGAATTTCATATTTTTTTGTTTCCGTATAAGTCTCCCAACCAAACTTCCGGTAAAATGCGAATTGAAACGGATAGAGGAAGGATAGCATCTGCCCCTGCTCTCTCATCACATGAAGCGCATGGTGCAGCAGTCCAGCAACAAGTCCGCCGCGACGGTATTCCGGCCAAGTAGCAACACCGGCGATTCCCCCCATCTCCCATCGCTTGCCGTACAGCCATGTATGCAGCTCTAGAACTGTTAGACGGGCGGCCAATTTCCCATCAAGGTAAGCGCCCCAGTTTTCCTTTTCTATAAATTGGGACCGCATTTCCTCCCGCTTATCTGGCGAAAGCTCATATTGAAATGCAAATTCAGACAGTGCCAGACTGTCGAGGAATTGCTCTTTTGAAATACGTCGAATATCGAGTCCCTTCATGTTATTCCCTCCGATATCATTCATGTGATCAGTTCAAGCATATGGGATAGGAAGGCTTTATTCCATCTGAATTTGCACAAACTGTATCGGTACAATGATCCTCTCAAAAAAAAGAGAGCCCATCAGGCTCCCTCATCACTCATCTTCAGAACTCATTGTGCTATTTTCTTCGTAATCATTAGGGATTACAACAAATGCATTCTCATTGATCTTTACTGACCAATCCTCTTGAGAACTAAACAGCTCGTTTAACAGATTATCCATTTCCATAGCGACTCACTCCCTCCTTTTATAGATACAGGAAGAACAACTTATCTTTTAAGTTAACCGCTGTTTAACTTTAATATTCATAGATTATTGAGTTTTTTTGATGGAAGGACCTCGTCATTACTTATTCAAATTGGGGTGGAAAACGATGAAGTGTGGCCTGTTCGAAACTATAGGCTATTTTTATCAACAAAGGTTCACTAAATGCTTTTCCTGAGAAAACGACTCCAAAAGGTCCTTTCGTTGAATCACCATCCGAATCCATAACTCCCTCTGATGAATATCCGGCCGGAACAGAAATCAAGGGATAACCCAATCGTGCAGCTATATACATCCCATCCACATCTCCGGGCAGCATTAATGCATCTAACCTGTATTTATCTATTACATAATCGATCCCTTGTTTTAGTGGCAGCTCCATATATTCTTGACGCTTCTGAAGATAGGTTTGATCGGTTAGAGTTGTTTCTTCTGATCTTATTAATGTGTCTTGCCCATATTTTAAAGCTGACTCCGCATTTTTATCATTATATTCGATCAATTCTTTCAAAGAGTGAATCGGTGCAGAATCAGCTAATTTGGACAAGTAATCATTTAAACCCTTCTTAAATTCATAGGTAATAACATCATTATTCCAGCTATTCTGTTCGATATGAAGAGTTACGGGGTCTATAATAGTGGCGCCAGCATGTTTCAAAGTGGTAATCGCAGCTTCCATGATAGAAAGTCTTCCTTCGTCCAAATCTTTATAATAATGTCTTGGAATGCCTATTCTCGCATCGCGTAAAAAATTTGCATCCAAGAAAGGTGTGTAATCCTGATAAGATAAATTTATGCTCGCTAACGTAGCAACATCCTTGTCATCCACCCCAGTTAATGCACCCAATATTATAACAGCATCCGAAACAGTTCTGGCTATAGGTCCAGGAGTGTCCTGGCTACTGGAAATAGGTATAATGCCGGCACGACTCACTAATCCGACAGTGGGTTTGATCCCAACTAGTAAATTTTGGCTTGCAGGACCGACAATCGAGCCCGCCGTTTCGGTTCCAATTCCGGCTGCGCCAAGATTTGCAGCTATTGCCGCAGCCGTTCCGGAGCTAGACCCGCTAATGAATAACTCACCAGGACCATATGGATTTAGAACCATTCCACCACGTGAACTATAGCCGGCCGGCATCGTGCTTGACATAAAATTGGACCATTCTGTCATATTCGTTTTCCCAAGTAATACTGCACCAGCCGAACGGAGCTTGGAGGCTACGAATGAGTCCGCCGCCGCGAATGATCCGGCTAAAGCTACTGATCCGGCACTGGTATGCATGTTATCGTATGTGTCTATATTGTCCTTCAATAGAATAGGAATACCGTGTAATCTTCCGCGAGCCCCTTTTTCTTTACGTTCTATGTCTAAAGCCCTGGCTATTTGTATAGCCTCTGGATTTAATTCTAATATTGAGTTTATTCTCGAATCGTACTTATTAATCCGGTCCAAATATACTTGAACGAGCTCTTCAGATGTTATTGAACCCGCTTCCATGGCATTCTGCATACTCATAATATCTGCTTCTATTATCCAATCCTGCAGTTTATTCAATTGAGCACCTCATCATAAAGTAGTACCTTAAACTTACCACAAACGTTTTACTGCATGACATGGAGAGTTTGGCTATAATCATATTAGAAATCAATTTTAAATACCATTCACGATCCGTTTCGCTCGAGTCGTTACTTGGGTAAAAAGCTCATCTTCGTCGATTGTTTGGAGCTCGCGATGCTTCATAAGTATTTTTCCATCAACGATGGTTGTATCTACATCTGCCCCGTTCACACTAAATGCGATTAAAGATGCGACATCGTGCATCGGTTGCAGGTGCGGTTTCTTCATATTTATTAAAATGATATCGGCCTTTTTTCCAACTTCCAATGTACCGGTCTCATGGTGGATATTTAGCAATTTGGCGCTTTCAGAAGTCGCCATGCGTAAAATCTGAGCAGCAGGTATCCTGGTAGGATCCCCGTAATCTAATTTCTGCAGCCATGAGGCAGCCTTGATTTCTTCAAACATATCCACAGTCGTAGCACTTCCTGCCCCATCTGTTCCTATGCCAACTGTGATCCCTTGTTCAATCATTTCCGAGATAGGCGCAATACCGCACCCTAATTTTAAATTGCTTATGGGATTATGAGATACGCCGCCGCGCATGCCCTTCAAATATCCAATGTCACGCCGATTCAGGTGTACACTGTGGGCTAAAAGCACATGGGATTTTTCAAATAATCCATTTTGATATAAATATTCCGCTGGCGTTTGATTGTACTTATCCCTTATGGTTACTACTTCTTCTTTAGTTTCTGCAAGGTGTATATGGATAGGCAATTGTTCGATTTCTGCAAGTCCTATAACATGCTTTAAGTGTTCGGGCGGACACATATAGGGTGAATGCGGTCCGAACATGGTAGTTATTCTGCCTTCTGCTTTTCCGGACCATCGATGAATAAGATCGAGTGCTTCCGTAAGCCTTTTTCCTCCATCTTCTTCTATGAAAACCAGCCCCCGGGTAAGCGATGCCCGCATACCGACTTCTTGAACAGCAAAAGCAATTTCATTCATGTGAATATACATATCAGCAAAAGATGTGGTCCCTGATTTAATCATTTCAGCCATCGAAAGTTTGGCTCCCCAATAAATATCCTCGGGTGTCATTCTCGATTCAGCGGGAAGCATTTTTTTATTCAACCAATCCATCAGCTTTAAATCGTCGGAAAACCCTCTTAGTAAACTCATAGGCGTATGTTGATGTGCATTAATTAGGCCTGGCATGGCCACAAAACCATTTCCCTGGATGACTTCGTCTGCAGGAGTACGGATCTCCGGCTGAATTTCCGCAATTTTATCCTGATCAATTAAAATATCACCGACAAACGGCGCCTCTTCTTTCCCTGTAAGGATCGTCGATTTTTTAATAAGAATTTTCATTGAAGCCTCCTGTAATCGTTTGAATACAGAATAAACCTTGACGTAAGGTGAAGGTCAACCATGGCTTCTCTGCAAAAGAAAACCGCCTCTTGAAAAGGCGGCTGATTAATTGTATTTGTCTTTATGAAAACGGTGAAGGGTAATCATTCTCATTAGTTTATCTTTTAATGTATTCTTTTTCTTCAGGATTTCAAACGGTCGCATCATCTCGTAATCTTCATGTTCGAGCATGTGACAATGCCATACAAATCGTCCGGTGAGAGGTCCAAAACTCGCGATAAATGAGGTAACTTGACCGGCTGGAGCACGAATCGTATCTTTAAATCCCCTTTCGTTAGGATCTGGAGGGGCAGCCTCTCCTGTAAACTTAAGTTTTCCTGTGGCTTGGAAATGGGCAACGTCAAAGGGCTGGCGCTCAAGAATTTGCATGTCTACGATATGTAAATGAATGGGATGGTCATCCGTTGAAATATTGATTAACCGCCATATCTCAATAGTTCCTAACTCTATTTTCTCGGAAATACGATCGATCCACATTTTGCTGTCCAGTAAATTAAGCGATCTGCCATATTCATCAGCTACCCTGACGAGTGTGAGATCTCTTGTCCTGCTTGCCATATTTCTTGAAAGAAAATCGATTTTCGTTAAATGATCCGGAAGGGCGCTGGTATCTTTGCCTTTTAACGGAACGGTTACTCTGAACTGCATCACATCGGTTGTTTCTGGAGAGGCACCCTTGAAGACATTTTTAAGCACGATCGACTTACCAAAGGATCGAGAAAAATCGACGATCACATCCGCACGCTCGGTAGTGAGGAGGAGGATCTCATTCATTTTCACTGGTTTCTCCAGCAAACCGCGGTCGGTTCCAATTTGATAAAACGGCTGTCCAGAGTCCAGTTTAAATGTAATGGCTCGACTATTGGAGGCGTTTAAAATGCGGAATCGATACTTTCTCGGTTCCACTTCGACATAGGGCCATACTTTCCCATTTACTAAAATCGTGTCTGCGTCAAAAGGTGTGACAATGGAGGGAAAAGGAAGACGAGGGTTATTTTTATCCGGTGTACTAGGGTAATAGAGCGAACCGTCCGGATTGAACGAACGATCCTGAACTAAAAGAGGGATTTCATAGATTCCCGTCGGCAAGTTTAGGGATTGTTCATGCTTGTCGCGGATGATAAAAAATCCTGCAAGTCCCGCATACATATTCAATCTCGTTATGCCCATTGTGTGATCATGATACCACAAGGTCGTGGCTTCAAGATTCGGGTACTCATAGACTTCTCTTTCAAACAAAGGTCCTGTTTGTTCAAAATTTCTCGTGAACCAGGCTTCAGGATACCCATCGCTATGAGCCGGCTGTTTTCCTCCGTGCAGATGAACCACAGTCCGAACCTCAGGAAGATTTTTGCCTGCACCATGGATGGTCGTGTCGATAGGGAGAAAATGCTTCGCGGGCAAGTCATTCATCCATTTGACATATGTCGTTTCATCCTTCATCACATCGAAAGTCGGGCCAGGGTACATGCCGTTGTAGCCCCATAAGCGGGTGGGTCCTAGATCACGATGCAGTTTTTGCGTAAATTCCCTCATGGTCACTTCATAATACGAGCCTTTCTTGTCTCGCTTGATCGGGGAAATGGTTTCGGGAATCGGCAGCTTATCGACGAATTTTTGCAGTTTTACTTTCACCGGCATAATCCAGCGCCTCCTTCATCACGAATAACGAATCTTTCCTCCGTTCACATGCATCACCTGGCCTGTGACAAACATAGAGTCATTGGCGGCAAGGTAGACATAGGCGGGAGCTACCTCGAAAGGCTGAGCGGCACGCCCGAATGGGATGTCGGTGCCTAGGGTGGCAACTTGTTCCCCGGAGTAGGTGCTGACAGTGAGAGGGGTCCATGCTGGTCCTGGAGCAACCGCATTGACCCTGATCCCGCAATCGGCAAGAGACAATGCCATCGTGCGTGTAAAGCTTACAATAGCTCCTTTGGATGCAGCGTAGTCGATAACGTTCTTATCCCCTTCATACGCGACTCGCGAAGCCGTATTAATAATCGAACTGCCTTGATTCAAATAGGGCAATGCCGCCTTTATCAAATAAAACATAGGAAAAACATTGGTTCGGAACGTGTTTTCGAGCTGTTCATCGGAAACGTCCATGATGCTGGCTGTAAATGGTTGTACGGCAGCGTTGTTAATCAAGATGTCCAGCCTATGGAAATGTTGAAGAGTTTCACTAATAATGTCAGCCGCATTCGCGGGAATACGAAGATCTCTTGGCAGAAGAATACATTTGATGCCGAATTGCTCAACGTAATGCTTGGTTTCCTCGGCATCCCGATGCTCATTTAAATAAACGATCGCCAGATCGGCGCCTTCTTTGGCATAAGCTGCCGCTATCGCACGACCGAATCCGCTATCTCCCCCGGTAATAATGGCAACTTTACCTCTTAGCTTTCCGCTTCCGACATAACCAGGGTAATCGAATATCGGCCTCGGCGTCATAAGGTACTCTAGCCCCGGGACTTGATCTTGGTGCTGCGGGGGGAATTCAATCGGCTTGCAAACCTTCTCAATTTGGTGGCCGATAAATGGATATACAGGATAGGGATTCTGCATGGATTGCCTCCTCTAAACATTGATCGTTACTATCATATGTACAGAAGGCAATTCCATGAGGAAATGATAAAAGACGTACCGGTTGGACGGAACGCCTTTCCATTGAATTACATAAAATGCCTATAGAGTTTTTTACTCCTAATGTAAAGAGGCGAAGAATATTATGGCTTCATATATGGATTACACATCTCCATCCACTCAATACGCATTTGACGTAAGTCAGAGTCCCTTGTTTAAAAAGGATAACAATAACTTTATTAACGTATTAGGTGTGAAACAGTTGAATACATTGGAAAATGTGTCTCTCTTAGACATATTCCTAAGTGCTAGTAATGTTGTAGAGCCGCATTATCACCAAAATGCTGCCGAGTTAGTCTATTGCATTTCTGGTGCTGCAACTGTATCGATGCTGAACCCATTTACAAAACAGATTCTCAATTACTCAATAACCCCAGGACAAGTGGCAAACATTCCGCAAGGCTGGTGGCACTATGAAATAGCTACAGTTGATAACACTCATCTTTTAGCTATTTTTGATGCACCGACTCCAGAAGTGATTTTAGGTTCTGACATCTTAAAATTTACGCCTTCAAATATTATGTCACATACCTACTGTATCGATGAAAACATATGGAAACAAGCAACTGAACCCATTAAACCCACAACATATATAGGTCCATATGAGAACTGCAATAAGCAGTACCAACAAATTCCATACACATATCGGTATCAGTCATATTGGGGCTATTAGATCTCAAATAGAACTATGGGCATGGGAATTCCGTGCCTTTTCTGTGCCACTCAGACATTCATTCCAAACAAGCGGACCTTTTCATCAGTATTCTCAAATGGAATCAAACCTTCAAATTGAAGCCCCAGCTTTTCTAGCAGCTTGGCGGACGCATGATTATCTTCGGATGTAATGGCCACAATACGGTTCAATCCCAAAACAGATTGAGCATAAGTCATCACTGCGGATGCAGCCTCAAAGGCGTACCCTTTTCCCCAAAACTTAGGAAGAAAAGCAAAACCAACGTCTACATCTTCTAGGAAATCTCTCTTTACCAGTCCGCATATGCCGATCGGGATCCCCTCATCCTTCAACTCCGTCAAGTAAAATCCGAAACCCAAACGGTCATACATCTTAAGAGGTCCTTGTAAAATATAGTTCCGTGCATCAGCAACAGTTCTCACGCCTCTATCACCAATGTACCGGATCCAAGAAGGATCGTTCAAAAGCTCAAGGATAAATTCCGCATCTTCAATGGTTTGGTGACGGAGTATCAGTCGTTCTGTTTCTAAAACTTTCATGGTGAATCCTCCTTATTGAATATGTTTTAAAATAACCTAGAAAACGACACCGGTTTTCGAGCGACATTTTAGTTGAAATCCGTTAACCTATGAAAAAAGATTCATAGGAGGACGACACATGATGCAAGAGTTAGAAATCTGTGTTCTGGTTTTAATTATTATTGGGATCATGTTCCTTCTTTGTATCGATGTGCTCAAAAGGAACAATACCATTAAACATGCCAATAAAAGTCGAAATGAACAAGTTGTTGAAGTCATTGAACCTGTCGAAATTATGGAAGTTGTTTACCCGATGTATATCGATTGCAGCCGCAACACGCATCGTTCTCTGACATCAAATTGAAGAATCCGTCACATTCGCTTGAGTATTAAGTTTGCAAAGGCTGCCCTTGGGTCATCCATCGGCAGCCTTTTCCCTTACTTTCTGAGTGTTGGAATAAGTCGATGGTGCTTTAATAAGAGGTCCAATCCATCGTTAACCTCTTTAACAACGATATGGCTAGCCATTAACGTCGCAGTGGCGCAACCCTCTTGCCCGATAACCGCAATCGACAGGTCAGCTTGACGAAACATGAACTCATCATTTACCCCATTACCCATAACGGCAACACCAGGTGTAAGCTTTCGGACAAAATTACTTTTCTCCTCCCGTTGATCATCCTTTCCAATTACGTGTAGATCCACAGGTAGCCCTTCACATTCTCTAGACGCACTACCGTTGCTATCAGCGGTCAATACAAAAATCTTAATCAATTGGGCTAATTTAATAAGTCTTTCCTTCACATGCGGTAAAAGTAATCCATCCAATGCAATAGTTCCATTAAAATCTAAAACAAGATGGCTTATTTGAATATCCCCTTGCCCAGGAATCTGTACCTTCATAAATGATTCTCCTCTGTTTTTTATATCAACGCTCTCATCATTTCCTCATTTTAACACATATTTCCTTAAACAAGACATACGAAACCCTCTCAAATGAAATAAAATTTTATATTTACTATTGATTTTTGTAATAAAATTCAATAACCTAAAATTAAGTCATTCCCAAGCTTTACCAGACTTACATGACATGAGGAGGAGATGAGACAACGACTTGGTATTCAGCTGTTGAGATCGGTTTAATACTTTTTGGAGGATGTGATTAGGTGACAAATCGTTCACGCAAGACGACCAAATTGACTCCCATTCTAACAGCACTAATCTTCTTAATAAGTACAATCATCTCCGGATTTGGCCATGTATCACCTACCGTGCATGCAGATTCTATAGCCGAAATCGATGCGGTAAGTTCACCGTCTAATGTCATCGTGGAAAATTTTGAACAAACAACGAACCTGTCTGCTTCTTCTGCACAAGCCAAGTCCGTTAGTATCGGCTTAATCAGCAGGCCGGAGACGATCTATTATGGTTACCATGCCGTAAAATTAGCTTACGATTTTACGGGGACGACGGGTACGTCGGCGGCTTATATAAACTTCAAAGATCTGAACGGAGCTGCAGGACGTACGCTGCAAGGCGTTCCGAAAAAACTGGGGCTGTGGGTTTATGGCGACGCGAACAACCATTGGCTGCGCGCACAGCTGCAGGATGCGACGGGTACGAAAACGGCAATTGATTTCACGACCAGCAACGGGCTTAACTGGAGTGGATGGAAATATGTCACGGTCGCTGTACCCAGCACCCTCAAAGCTCCCCTTAAGATCAATTTAATTTATGTCGTGGAAACGAAGGACAATAATAAAACTAGCGGTGTGCTGTACTTTGACCAGTTGAATGCGTTTTATACGGATTCAAACGTCTTTGGCCTCGACGTGGTTGGACTTCCGCCTATGAAGGTCGGGGATGCGTTGCAAGCCGTTGTATACGCCACATATCAAAACGGCACCGAACCGGTTCCGGTCACAAGCGGGATTACCTATCGGAGCAGCGATGAACGGATCGCGACTGTCGATTCAAGCGGAACTGTCCGGGCGCTGCAAGCAGGTACGGTAACGATTGCCGCAGCAATTGGTAATGCGCCGGAAGCAGCTTATTCGTTAACGGTTACAGCAGACGCACCGATTCCTCAGAAACTGGAACTTTCGGCACTAACCAAGCTCGAAACCGGCGCAACTAACCGGCTGAGCGTGTATGCTTCATACAGCGGAGTTGCTGATCCTGTTTCTATTTTGACTGGGGCTATGTTCCAAAGCAGTAGCCCGGACATTGCGACTGTCGACGCCTCCGGTAACATTAAAGCCGTGAAGGCAGGTACGACTACGATTACCGCAGCCTTTAGCGGCATCTCCACACAATACGTGCTCACGGTAACCAATCCGGTTCCTGTGCTGCAAAAAATCGAGCTCACCGGCCTAAAAGCGATGACCATCGGAGAGTCGAAGCAATCGAAAGTGATCGGCACCTACACATGGCTTCCTGCACCGGTCGAGCTGACAAGCGGCGTTGCCTATACGAGCAGTAATCCTAGTGTCGCTTCCGTAAGTGCAAGCGGATTGATTACGGCATTACAGATGGGAACCTCGAGAATTAAAGCTTCTTACGGGGGCAAGTCGAGCGATTTTTACCTGGTGGTGAATAAAGTGGCTACCGTACCCAAGCGAGAGTTGAGAGCCGCCTGGATTGCAACTGTCGATAATATCGACTGGCCGGCAAAAGGCGTTGTAGAAGCAGAAGCGCAGAAGCGCGATTTTATCGAGCTGTTGGATGGCTTGCAAGCGGCCGGCATAAATGCGGTCATCGTTCAATTGAAGCCGACCGCAGATGCCTTTTATCCTTCGGCGTATGCGCCTTGGTCGGAATGGCTGACGGGGGAACAAGGCAAAGACCCGGGATATAATCCTCTTGCGTTTATGCTGGAGGAAGTGCACAAGCGGAATATGGAGTTCCACGCTTGGTTCAACCCTTATCGGATCAGCCTACAGGATCGTCTCGATAAACTTGCGCCTAATCACCCGGCGAGGCAGCATCCGGATTGGGTCGTTACATACGGCGGCAAGCTGTACTTCAATCCAGGGATCCCGGAAGCGAAACAATTCATCAAAGACAGCATCATGGAAGTCGTGAAAAATTACGACATCGACGCCGTGCATTTTGACGATTATTTTTATCCGTACCCGGTAACTGGCGTCGATTTCCCTGACGAAGATGCCTTTGCGAAATACGGCTCCACTTTCACGAACAAAGCGGACTGGAGACGCAGCAATGTAAACGCGTTCGTGCAGGAAATAAATGCAGCCATCAAACATGAGAAACGCTGGGTCAAGTTCGGGATTAGTCCTTTTGGAATATGGAAAAACAAAAGCCAGGATCCGACCGGCTCCGATACTAACGGGCTTAGCAGCTACGAGGCGATCTATGCAGATACGAAAAAATGGGTCGATCAAGGGTGGATCGATTACATTACGCCGCAAATTTACTGGTATATGGGATATTCACCGGCGGCCTACGATAAGTTAATCGAGTGGTGGAGCGGCGTGACGACCGGGAAAAATGTCCACCTGTACAGCGGTCAGGCGGCCTACCGTATCGGTTCGTCCGATCCGGCTTGGCAAAACCCCGACGAAATGCCGAACCAAATTGCTTATAACCGAAACTTCGATAACGTGTTCGGCAGTATATTTTTCAGCGCTCAATGGTTTAAAGCCAATCCTCTCGGGTTTACGGATCGATTGAAGAACGAC
The DNA here is from genome assembly GCF_042676385.1 of Paenibacillus sp. GCM10027628. Taxonomy (NCBI): domain Bacteria; kingdom Bacillati; phylum Bacillota; class Bacilli; order Caryophanales; family Paenibacillaceae; genus Paenibacillus; species Paenibacillus sp. GCM10027628. The sequence goes on along the minus strand of NZ_JBHTHA010000033.1, from coordinate 161,596 downwards.
TTTTACCGGTACCCGGCTTTAGTCCCTGCTATGCCTTGGTTGGATCAGACTGCGCCTGAGGCACCGGTCTTGGCATCTGCTATTCGAAAAGCGGCCGGGATCGAGATTACATGGAAGAATGTCCAACCAGGTGATGCTGCCTACTATGTCATTTATCGTTTTGATGGGGAGGCTGCCTTAAATCTTCAGGATCCTTCTCATATTGTCGCAGAAGTACGCAAACAAGCGGGTGTTGATCTCCTCACCTTCATTGACAAAACAGCAACGGATAGAAAAGTATACACATATGTCGTAACAGCAGTTGACCGGATTCATAACGAAAGTGCTGCCAGCAACTCCGTTACGATGACCAATATTCTCGATGTAACGCCGCCTGTCTCGGCATCCACCATCGAAGGTACCCAAAATAACGGCTGGTATGTGTCGGAAGCTCAGGTGAAACTATCGGCAAGCGACAATCAAACAGGTGTGAAGCAAACAGAATACAGCACGGATAACGGATTAAGCTGGAACTTATATGTATCTCCTTTCTCCTTAACTACCGATGGCACTCATACATTGCTGTACCGTTCTACGGATAACGCCGGCAATACAGAACAAACGCAAACGGTGCAAATTGCAATCGACCGGACAGCACCGACGATACAAATTTCAGGGGCGAATGCGTATACTGTCGATCAAACGGTATCGATCACGTGCACAGCAGTGGACACCGTATCCGGCATCGTGTATAACCCATGCGCTGAGCCGTTGGTTAGTGCTCCTGCTTATCAGTTGGAGCTTGGGTCCCACGATATCACGGTTCAAGTCACCGATCATGCAGGCAACGTAGGGACTGGTTCTGCATCATACACGGTGCAGGTAACTGAGAACAGTCTCGCCAACTTGATCCGGGAATTCGTCACAGGACCGGGTGAACAAGGGATCGAGAACTCACTGCTGAAAAAGCTGGAGCACCGGCAAGTCGATGCTCTCATTCACGAGATTGATGCCCAAACAGGCAAGCGAATTACCGTGGAACAAGCAGGGATTCTTGCAAGGTTAGTTCAAGCTCTAAAATGAAAATGAAAACAGACCCCACGCTTAGTCTTCATGCGTGGGGTCTGCCTTTCGCTTGGGGATACAAAGCTATATCGATTACCCCTTCGATCCTTTAAGCTCAACTTTCAGTTTCTTATCTTGCAGATCATGTGGAATTTTTCTTGCAACGCCTGTTTCAATCGCGGCTCGGATAACATTTAATCGCACAGATTCGACTACTTTATGATTAAATACGCTTGGGATGATATATTGTTCATTTAATTCATGTTCCCCAATTATGGATGCGATGGCATGAGCTGCAGCTATTTTCATTTCTTCGTTAATGGTCGTCGCTCTGCAATCCAATGCGCCCCGGAAAATTCCCGGGAAACAGAGCACATTATTAATTTGGTTCGGGTAGTCAGATCGGCCGGTTGCCATTACGCGTACATAAGGAGCAGCATCCTCAGGACTTATTTCCGGTGTTGGATTCGCCATTGCGAAAACAATCGGATCCCTGGCCATGTTTTTAACATCTTCGATTGTTAGAGCGCCTGGACCGGATAGCCCAATAAACACATCAGCCCCATGAATAGCATCAGCAAGTGTTCCCTCTACGAGTTCCGGATTCGTATTTGCCGCATACCATTCATAAACAGGATTGGAGTACGTGTTCATGCGGTTCAGTACACCTACCCGTGTTGCACCTATAATATGTTTCACACCAGCGCTGTACAAAATCTTCGTACAAGCAACCCCTGCAGCCCCTACACCGGAAAATACGACTTTAATCTCTTCCATACGTTTTCCTACAATCTTCAACGCATTAATCAATCCTGCCAGCATAACGACTGCAGTGCCATGTTGGTCATCGTGAAATACGGGAATATCCAGTTCCTGCTTTAACCTCTCCTCAATTTCAAAGCAACGCGGTGAAGAAATATCCTCCAGATTGATCCCGCCAAATGCCGGGGCAATGCCCTTAATTATAGAAATGATCTCTTCGGTATCTTTCGTATTCAAGCATATTGGAAAAGAGTCTAAATCTGCCATCTCCTTAAAAAGCATTGCCTTTCCTTCCATCACCGGCATCGCTCCTAACGGGCCGATATCTCCCAATCCAAGAACAGCTGTTCCATCGGAAATGACCGCAACCGTATTTCGTTTAATGGTCAACGTATAAGCTTTTGAAGGATCTTCATGAATAGCCATGCAAACTCTGGCGACTCCTGGGGTATAAACCCGGGACAAATCATCCCGATTTTTAACAGGAACCTTTAATTTCGTTTCAATTTTCCCGCCCAGATGAAGGAGAAAGGTTTGATCGGAGATATGCACTAAACGTATGCCTGAATTAGCTTCAAGCCCTTTTACAAGTTTATTTTGGTGGGAGTCATCGAGAACACTAACTGTAATATCACGTATTGTTGCATCCTGGGAAGAGCTAATCATATCAACAGCAATAATCTCTGCTCCGAACTCATGAATCTTAGTAATAACTTCAAAAAATGAGATATTCTGATCAATTTCCAGTCTTAAAATAACGGTCTGCTTCCCTTTTTCTTGTGCAAACATGCTAAACCTCCCTAAGTATTAGAGTCACACTACTTCGATCATAATTTAATAGTCGATATATTTATGCATATTATTTATTATAATTGAACTTATTTAAAACACAATATTAAAATATTTATAACACACTAAATAAATGAAAAGGCTCCGAGTTGATAAGCTCCGGAGCCTTGATTGTTTGCAGCACTCTTTTGTTAATGTCAAAAAAGATCTTGAGATAAGCGGATCATATCCCTACATTGAATTCCATTCTCATAAATCGCCTCAGCGTAGTGTCGAATAAAGAAGTCCATATCGACACCAACAATTCTAAAGCCACATTTTTGATATAAAGCTAATTGCCCTATCCCAGAGTTTCCTGTACCGACCTCAATCGTTTTATAACCTCGCCCTTTAGAAGTTTGAATTGCGTGAAGTACTAGTTGTTTTCCAATACCTCTCCCATGGAGCTCATCAGCAACTGCAATGTTTACTAATTCAACCGTTTCAGGCCTAGTAGGAAGAAGTACATAAACCCCGACAATGCGATCTTCCATTTCAGCAACCATGCACTCTCCTCTTCTAATATATTGTTCAACAAGTTGTTGAGAAGGGTCTGCTAATAACAAAAGATCCATTGGATATTTTTCATTTGCATGCAATTTTCTGATGTTCATGTGTATCTCCCTTTAATCACTCTAAGATCATCTCCATATTATACCATATTTAATTACCGCTCCCTGTAAGCCCGCATATATTTCCAGTCAATCTGCCTCTGCATTTTCTACTACATCATATGAAGATGAATTTCGATTCGACAATTCGTTTCAAAATCCACCCGTTTACATCGTAACGAGGTTTATTCATAATTAGATGTGGGTTACCATCTATTTCCAAGGAGTGATACCATGTCAAAAAGTATCTTAATTTTAACTGGTGATGCTGCAGAGGTTTTGGAAGTTTATTACCCATATTTTCGTGTATTGGAGGAAGGGTACGAGGCCGTCATTGCTTCACCGACTAAGAAAGTGCTTCGTACTGTCGTTCACGATTTTGTCGAGGATTGGGAAACCTATACAGAGAAGCCAGGGCATCTACTGCCGTCACACATTGCTTTCGCTGATGTAGATCCTAGTCAATATGATGGGTTAATCATTCCTGGAGGCAGAGCCCCAGAGTACATTCGTTCGAATGAGCATATTCCGCGCATTATCCGTCACTTCCTTGAAGCCGATGAACCGCTCGGCGCTATTTGCCATGCGGCACTCGTATTCTCCGCTTTAAAAGACAATCATTTTTTTGAAGGCCGCACCATGACTGCGTATAACGCTTGTCGTTTAGATGTCGAGCAGCTTGGAGCGCTGTATACGACAGATACGCTTCATGTGGATGGAAAGTTAGTCACTGGTCACGCTTGGCCGGATTTACCAGGCTTCATGCGCGAGTTTTTGAAACTGCTCTCCAAATAACATACATTGATTTTATGAGAAAGAGGCTGTCCCATAAGTAAAAATTAAGTAGACTTGGGACACGTCTATTAATCAAAAAATGCATCTTTAAATGAACAAAGGAGTTAAGCGGCTTGCATGTGCTTAACTCCTTTGTTTTTTTCGTCTATTGCGGCTTTCTTCAGTAGGTTGTGGGCAAGCGAAAGTATTATAGAAAATTAACTTTTAACGCGGTTTAATAGCCGTAACTTTATTCTGTACAAGTCATAATATGATAGAAAGGAAATGTTCTTTTATGAAAAGAGGTGATATTTTTGGGAATCTCTATTATTACTTGTACAAATAACTCCAAATTTATTAATAATATATTTAGTAATTATCATAATCAGATTGGGATCAATAAAGAACTGATTATTATCATCAATCGAGATGATATAAGCTTAATTCCTTACCGAAATAAGGCTAAACAAATCAAAAATGTATCCATTTACCGTATTCCCGAAAAAAAATCACTAGGAAACTGTTTAAATTTTGCCATTGCCAGATCTAAATATGAATATATTGCCAAATTTGATGATGATGATTATTATGCACCGAATTATTTAAGGAGCAGTATGGGTGTTCTAAAGCGGAAAGATGTAGATGTTGTTTGGAAAAGCTCCGTATATGTTTATCTAAATTCAAAAAAAAGTTTGTTCATTCGTTATCCTAACCGAGGAGACAGGCTAGTCGGATTTGTAGCCGGAGGAACGATTATGTTTAAGAAAAAAGTATTCAATCATGTGAAATTTGCAAATGTATCATTAGGCGAAGATGCACGGTTTTTAAAAAAATGTAGAGCTAGTGGATTTAAAATTTATTCTACAGATAGATTCAATTATGTATATATTCGAAGAAAAAATCCAAAGAGTCATACTATGAAAGTGCGGGATCGTTATTGGCTTAAAAATAGCAAACTGGTTAAGCGCACTCTGTACTATAAGGACCTTGTAAAGCAATAGATGTGGCGAAAATTATCGGAAAAAGCAGTCCAAAACTATGTTTCGGACTGCTCTTTTTCATTGCTATCGTTATCAAGTACCGCAAAAGGTTCGGTAAGGGCGGGTTGACTGCTCAGGCAGCTTGGTGTAATCAGCCTGTTCGGGGGAGTGCGCGAAAGGACTCGAAAGAACATCAAGAAGCCGTTCCATAACACTGTAGTCCCCTTGTTTCACAGCGGCTTCTAGTGCTTCTTCTACCCGGTGATTGCGCGGGATTAGCGCGGGATTGCTGCTGCGCATCAACTTATGCGAAGAGGCTTTTGGCTCCTGCTGCCTACCTAACCTCGCCTGCCACAGCTCATGCCACTGAGCAAATTCCGTTGTGCCAAACAGAACCGTATCCTCCAGCTTGTCAAAAGTTAATGCGCGGAAGGTATTAGTGTAGTCCGCACGATACTTCTCCATCAGAATGAGTAAACCTTCAATAAGGGATTTATCCTGCAGCTCTTCGTTAAAAATCCCCAATTTTGCCCTCATCCCCTGGAACCAATTACGATGATATAACTCGCTAAAATCTGAAATCGCATCCTCAGCCAGCTTAATAGCCTGCGCCTCATCGTCATGCAGCAGCGGCAATAGAGTTTCAGCAAATCTCGCAAGATTCCACGCGGCAATGCGCGGCTGATTACCATAGGCATAGCGGCCATGAATGTCAATAGAACTGAATACCGTTGCTGGGTCATAGGCATCCATAAAGGCGCAAGGACCATAATCAATGGTTTCTCCGCTAATCGACATATTGTCGGTGTTCATCACCCCATGAATAAAACCAACGAGCTGCCATTTGGCAATTAACATGGCTTGACGCTTGATTACTTCCTGAAGTAGGCGAAGATAACGGTTCTCATCATCGTCAATCTCTGGAAAATGTCTATGCAATGTGTAATCCGCCAGGGTACGGAGATCCTCCAAAGTGCCCCATTGTGAAACATATTGAAAAGTACCTACGCGCAGATGACTGGCTGCCACACGAGTCAGAATTGCGCCAGGCAGGTCGGTTTCGCGAATGACCGGCTCACCGGTTGCCACCACGGCTAGGCTGCGGGTAGTAGCAATGCCAAGCGCATGCATGGCTTCGCTGATAATGTATTCGCGAAGCATCGGTCCAAGCGCTGCTCGGCCATCGCCACCGCGGGAGTACGGCGTTCTGCCTGAGCCTTTGAGCTGAATATCAAACCGTTCTCCTAGAGGTGTGATCTGCTCGCCGAGCAGCAGAGCCCGGCCGTCCCCTAACATGTTAAAATGCCCGAATTGATGCCCTGCATACGCTTGAGCAAGAGGCAATGCTCCCTCAGGAGTAATATTGCCGGCGAGCATCGCTACACCATCATCGCTTTGCAGCGCTTGTACGTTCAATCCTAGTGATTTTGCCAACGGACCATTAAGAATAATCAAATTCGGTGAGCTTGCAGGGCTTGGGTTCATCCTAGTAAAAAATGATTTCGGCAGACGAGCGTAACTGTTGTCGATGTTCCAGCCTGTTTCTATAATTGCTTTTTTCTCTGTCATCGTTTCTCCTTATTTATAGGTCTAAGCCAACATATGGCAGCTCCTTTTAATGTATACTTCTGCCAATTTATTATACTCTTTCCTCAGCTATTGGAAACCCTTTTACCTTATCTATAGCTTTTTTGTGCGCTTTTCTTTTTACAACGCTAAGCTGCACAGCGATCATAAGTAAATTGACCACAATCAGCACGACAATCAGTGCGGAGTAGCCTCCAGCAACATCATGGACAAAACCGAGCACAATAGGCCCAAGCGCCCCGATGACATATCCGATGGACTGCGTCATGGCTGACCATGCGGCAGCTTGCTGCGCATCGGAAGCAGCTTCAATCGGAAGCAGCAGATTGGTCGGAAACAGCACGCCCGGACCAATGCCGATTAAAATAGCCGCTAGCAACGGCGTCATGGACATCATAATCAACAGGAAGCCGATGAGCATGGAGAAGGAGCCGAGCAGCAACCAAAAAAGGCGGGAAGGAATGCGTTTAAGGAGCAACGGAAACAGGAGACCTACTGGAATTTGAATGACAGAGAATAACGTCAGCATGTTGGCCGCATATTCTTTGCCGTAGCCCATATTTTCAATCATCGGCGGCAGCCATGCCGTAATTGAGTAAAACAGCATCCCAAGAAATCCGAAGGACAATGTTAAGAGCCAAGCCCGTCCATGTCCCCACGGGAGTCCTGTCTGGCGGTTAGTACTTACATTTCCCTCAGGGCGTTTCACAAGTCTCAGGACGAAGAACCACCAAACAGGCAGGGTAATCAGCGCTAAAACGGCCCAAGCCGCGAGCGAATTTTGCCAGGAGTGCATCCTGGCTTGGAGCGGTACGGACAACCCGGAAGCAAGGGTCGCCCCAACGGCCAGTGCAACCGTATATAAAGAGATCATGGCAGGAACCCTTGAAGCGAAGTGCTGTTTAATAAACCCGGACAATAACGGCCCGACCGCGGCAATGCCAATTCCCGCAATCGCTGCGGTAACGAGTAGAAAGAAAGAGGATCCCGTGAATATCCTCAGCACATTTCCAATACCGATTACAAAGATCGACCAACCGATAACACGTTCTATGCCATACCGGCCGCCCAGTTTGACGGCAAAGAATGGAAATATTCCCATGCAAAGGACAGGAATTGAAGTAAGCAGGCTGGCAGCAAAAGCACTCATCCCCAGATCATGGCGAATGGCTTGCAGTACGGGAGAAACGGAGTTTATCGCGGGTCGCAAGTTTAAAGATGCTAATATAAGGGCAATGGCCATCTTCCATAATGAAGATTTTTTCATGGTAATCTCTCCTTGTATAACTGGTTTTGAACAAATCATACTTGGAGATTTATAATTTATCAATTATATTAAAATTATAACAATAATTTGTTTCACAAATGATTATGCGGCATTTTGCAAATTGCCTTGATAGGAGAAGGATCGATGGAACTGAGACAACTCGAATATTTTATTGCGGTAAGCGAGGAGCTGCATTTTACGAAGGCTGCCGATAAAATCGGTATATCACAGCCTAATTTAAGCCTGCAAATTAAAGCACTGGAAGAAGAAATCGGAATGCCTTTATTCGACCGAATCGGAAAACGCATAGCACTGACGGAAGCAGGATCAATCCTGCTGAGGCACACTCGGAGCATGTTTCAAAATCTTCAAAACGCTCTCCATGAGATGGATGAGCTCCGCCATCAACAGGGTGGCAGCCTTGGCGTTGGCGTATTGCCGTCCGAGCTTGATTTCCGTCTGACGCCGATGTTTATTAGTTTTCGTCACAAGTATCCGAATGTACGGCTGAAAATCGTTTCGGCAGTCGATATTGCCCAGTTGGTGCTAAGTACTGAGATTGATATCGGCATATCGGTGAAACCTTTATACGATCCCCGGTTAATCGTTCGCCCGTTAACTCGGGAGGAATACGGTGTAGTTATGTCGGAAGATCATGAGCTGGCCAGTAGAGAAACCGTATCCTTATCCGAGCTTGAAGGGCTGCCCATCATCCTATATCCGAAAGGGTTCTGGGGAAGGGAACTCGTGGAAAACTGCTGCCTGCAGCATGGGTTCAAACTGAATGTGGTGGTAGAAACGACGTCCAACCCTTCCCTCTTCCATTTCGTAAGAGAAAATATGGGGGTAACCATCCAGACCTATCCACTGGTCAAATCCATGGATGATCCCAAGCTGCGTTTTATCCCGATCCATGATCATCCGCCTGTAAGGGAGATGAGCATCATTTATAGGGCGGACAAATATCTCGGTCATGCAGCACAAACCTTTATTCATATTGCAGAGGAACGTTTGAAGGACCGTTGATTAAAACTTTTCTAAAATAATTGATCAATGATACTGGCCTGTAATGTGTTCATTCGTATCTTTCAATATTTTGGAGAGTAGTACGATTTGCCCTGTATGATAGGCGTAATGTGCCGCAACTTGAACAAGAAGCCGGCTAATTTCTCTCACTTCATAGGTCTCATCCTCTGAAGCGCTAACACGAAGCATTTTGTTCCAATCCACGTGGTTATAACGAATGATAACTTCTCTTTTTAAATCTTCATCGGATAAACCTGATAATACATTTACCGATTCGGATCGTGTTCTCAAAAGAAGGCTAATCAATTCATCCGCCGATAGGCCGCCTTCAGCATTAAATTCCCGGCTGCGCTCCCGAATGAAAGGTTTGTTGCCGACCGCACTGATGAGGTTTTGATATTCGTTACCTGCTAAATGCAAGCAAAGATTACCGATGCTATTCGTGGAATCCTTCATTTTCTTCCAAATCAAATCATCATCAAGGTGGTTTATGCTCGTAATAATTCGGTTGAGTTGCTTGTTCATGTCTTCGATTACATGTTTTATCAGATCTAGCATGACAATTCCCCCTTGTATGCTAATGCCGGTCTAACCAGGTTAATAGATCTGCAAAAAAACGTTCACGTCCCAAATCATCAAATGGACGGTGTCGCATCGCCTCGTATTCATAGTTCTGTTTATCTTGAGAACCGATAGAATGAAAGAATTGACGAAGTTTCACGGGGGGTGTAACTTCATCGCCAAGTCCATACTGTAACAGAATAGGCATTTTAATGGACCCCGCACTGCTTTCTAGTCGCTGGACCGCTTGCATTAAACCTCGTCCCAAACCTGGAGTTACTGTATTGTGACGCAGGAGGTCGGATTTTAGTCTATTTTGAATTTCAAGGTCTTGCGTTAATAATTGATAGTTACTGGAATTCTTGATTGTTAAATTGGGTTTTAGCTTGCTCATTAAAGCGATAAGCAGCTTTTCCGACGGTTTTAGTTCATAAGATATCGCTGGTGCAATCAAAACGAGCCCTGAAATACCTTCACCATGGTATAAGGAGTAATCAAGACTAATTACCCCACCCAGGCTGTGTGCCATCATATAAAGGGGTAATTGGGGAACTTCTGAAGCAACCAGCTCGCGGAATGCATGTAAATCCCCTATGTATTCATCCCAAGTACGGATATACCCCCTTGTACCTGAACTTTTACCATGTCCCCGCAAATCAAAGGCATAAGTCAAATAATTGTTTTCCGATAATTTTTCAAAAATGTTGTTCAAACCACCGCTATGGTCGCCGTGTCCGTGTAGGGCAATGACTGCCCCTTTTGGAGTTGATTTTGGTTCTATAACTCTGTAAAAAAGTTCAACCCCGCCAACCCCGTTGAAGATTCCTTCCCTTGCTTCCACAAGATTTCCCCCTCGTATAAGTACATAGTTTTTATTTTATGAGAAAACCTCTATCGAGGCCATACAAAGATGAGCGACCGCGTTTGTCCATCCTCCCGCTTCTCATCTGGAAAGATGAAAAACATCGTTAGAGATACGACTTCATTTCCCTTCGCCCACTGTAACGATGAAAAACATCTTTCCAGCTTCGCTCCACGAGCAAAATTGTTTTTTTGATCGTCTGCAACGATGAAAAACATCGCTAGAGACACGACTTCATTTCCCCTCGCCCACTGCAACGATGAAAAACATCTTTCCAAGCTGTGCACTAACTGTTAGTTGTAGCTTTGCAACTTTCAAGGTGGCTAGCCTCTCGGGTACATTTCCCTTTCACATGCTTCAAGCACTAACTCGCTACATTCTTTAAGCATACCAAAATTTCTTAGAAAGGGTATCCCTCAAGCTTTAAGTTCTGTAAAAGATTTGTAGCCGACAAAAAAACCACCACACGTCAGAATCGTGTAGTGGTGCTCAGTCGTTACGATATACTTAAAGTTATTTCCCAGCTTGAACACTGGAACTTTTGCCGGAAAGCAGAGAAAATCTCGGTATTCGCATGAACACAGCCACGAGCAGAAGTAAACAGCCATTGATCGCAAAAACGGCAGTAATCGGCAGCCGGGTTGCGAGCAACCCACCGATGAGCGGGCCCAGCAATAGCCCCAGCTGATTGGCCGATTGATTGAGGCCGAATGCACGGCTTCGAAAGTTCGGATCCGTATGCTGAGCGATGAAGGCGTTCAGCGCTGGAAAAACCGCTGCAAAAAATAGTCCGTACACGAAACGAAGCGAACCGAATCCGATCAAATGATGGAACGCAATTTGCAAGAGATTGCCGATCCCTCCGCCCAGCAGCCCGATGAACAGTACCTTCTCGTACCCGATCGTTCCACCGATTTTCCCCCAGCGCGGTGCGGCGATCAAAGTGGCAATTCCTACCGCCGAAAAAATGATACCTGCATGAAGCGATGCGGAATCTTGTCCCGATCCGAGCTGTATCACATAGATGGTAAGCAGAGGTTCCAAAATCATAATCGAAGTGGATGTGATGAAGACAATAATAAGCGCCACCATCAAATTACGGTTCGATGACGCTGCTTTCAAATCCTGAATGACAGAAGATCGCTTGGCTTGCGACTTATTGAAGGACGGCTCTTTTACCCAGAACCAGGCAATTAAAAACGCGATGAAAACCATCACCCCTGCAAGAAAAAAAGTATCTCGCGGTCCGATAATATGGCTGACAACCCCGCCAACCAATGGTCCGATGACGGATGCAGCCGCATTGGCGGTTGATATAATACCTAGCGCGTAACCGACATGTTTTTCAGGCGTATTGGTCGCCACCAACGCAAATGCTGAAGGAATATAACCGGCGAGCAAACCTTCCATGATGCGTACGGCGATAAGCTCGTACGGGTTTTGCACGATAAAGTACAAAAAATAAGCAATTGACAGGCAAATGCCCGCGCGCAGCATCATCGGTTTCCGGCCATACTTATCGGCAATGGATCCCCAGAAAGGTGCAATCAGCGAGCTGGCCAGAAAAGTGATGGCAAAAACCGCCCCCGTCCAGACCTCAAGATGATTGTCCACACCCAAGTCGTTCTGCAAAAAAATGGACATGAACGGTATCGACACCGAGTAAGCCATACTTACTAAAAACGTACCCATCCACAGCACGAACAAATTGCGTTTCCATGAAAAAGCCATCAGGCATTCCCCCTTGTGTCAAATACGGCTCTTTCCATCTTACCACTAAAACTGCCCTTATCCCGATAAAGGGTTATTGTCAGTTCGATAAATGTTTTTATGCACGGGGAGGAAATGATGAAATCGTCCAATCCATTCGATAATAATCGGCATTTATTAACGGAGAACCCGAACAATGAAAGCGAGGAAGATGTGCATGCGAATTGCAATGATCTCAACGAACGTCCTGGCTGTACCGCCAATTGATTACGGGGGGACGGAACGAGAGGTGCATTACCTGACGGAAGAACTGACTCGTCGGGGCCATAAAGTGTTTTTGTTTGCAAAAAAGGGGTCTGTATCCAATGCAACAAAAACGTTTTACTGGCCAAGCGGAAATAAACAGGAACAGTTGGCTTTTCTGCGTGCCAAGCTGCCTGCTAATATTGACATTATCCATGATCATTACGGACTTGCCTCGAAGTTGAATACTCGAACTCCCATCGTCCGAAGCAACCATGGGAACTCTCGTTTATTTGTAAAACATCCCGTTTATGTAAGCAAAACCATGTTGATGACGATTGGGAAAGGAAAAGGTTATTATATTCCAAATGGGATACGCCTGGCGGACTATAAATATAGCACTCGAAAAGCTGATTATCTGCTGTTTCTTGGGCGCATGAATCGCCTGAAAGGCGTTCATTTAGCAATTGAAGTGGCCAAAAAAACAGATAAAAAACTTCTACTGGCTGGTCCTGTCACTCCGCTAGGAGATAAGAAATATTTCCAATCCATGATTCGGCCACAACTCAATAAAAATATTCAATATATAGGAAGCGTCGGCGGCGCCCGGAAACAAAAATTACTCTCACAAGCGTCATGTGTGCTGTTTCCGTCGATTTGGAATGAACCTTTTGGCCTTGTCATGGTGGAAGCGTTAGCCAGCGGAACACCTGTTCTGGCACTTAAAAACGGAGCGGCCCCGGAGGTTCTTAAAGGCATGCCGCAATTGCTGTGCAGGAATGCAAATGAAATGGCAAACAAAGTTAAAAATCTAAGCAAGCTTCCTCCCCCTTACACATGCAGAAGATATGTAAGAACTCATTACTCGGACAGAGTTCTGGCAACCAGGTTTATTGCACTTTACAAAAGAATTTTACGTCGGCGCTGAACTGAGTCGGTGAGGGCAGCAAACCCTCACCTCTCGCAACGCCCTCCAGCCAAAAGATGAAGCCCATCCCTTCTTAGAACGGAACGCGGCTATTAATAGCTTGAACGGCAGAATCAATCTCATCCCGTGACATGCGCAGCCCTTTTTCCGATGAACCGTAGCCGATCTCTTGCAGACCATTCTCCAGTCCTTGAAACACTCCGTCAGCAAACTCATTCAGCGGTACGCCGAATGTATGCAAGCCCTTCCCACCCAAGTCCGTATTAACAGCCGGCGGCGCCACCTCAATAACCTCGATTCCCGTATTGGAAAGCTGGTGACGGAGACTCACCGTAAAGGAGTGAAGAGCAGCTTTCGTTGCACTGTAGATCGGAGCCGCAGCCATCGGCGTAAACGCTAAGCCAGAGGAAACATTAATAATCGCAGCATTGCTTTTCTCAGCTAGATGAGGCAGAAACAGCATCGCAAGATGTAAAGGGGCTTCCAGGTTCGCAGCGATTTCCTGACGATGGTAGCTCCAGTCCTCTTTCGACTTCAAGAGGTTGGTCCTCTGCTGTATCCCCGCATTGTTAACCAGGACATTCAACTCAGGAAACTCTCTCGTAGTCCACTCGAACAAAGCGATTCGTTCCGATTCGTCTGCAACATCACATACCCTAATAAGAAGTTCTGGATATTTAAGCTGAACCTCCAAAAGTTTCTCTTCATTACGCCCGCAAACAATAACCTTGTTTCCTGATTTCAAAAACCGCTCAGCGAAAGCAAATCCGATACCTGATGAACCGCCAGTAATAAGAATGGTGTTTTCTGTAATTTTCACTATCAATCTCTCCTTTGACTTTACAACTTAAGAACCACGATACGCTTTTTCATGGAACCGAGTAATGCTGCGAAACAGCATTTTCCCATCCTCCGGCAACCGATTAGCCTCTTCGAAATTCAGATACATAGCCCGATAAGGCTCCGGCACCCAAATGTACTGATGAACATAAGCAGTGAGATGGAAACCGTTTGTTTCCCAGAAACGGATTCGTTTGCTGTTTTCCTCCGTCGGATCGGATTCCACTTCGACGATTATCCCTTTACAGCCTGCAACTGTGTGCGCCCATTGCTTAATGCGGTCCAGTAATAGTCGGCCGTACCCGCTGCCGCGAGCATCTTTCCGAACCGCAATATAATCAATTAGCAAGGCTCCAGCTTGCTGATCGATTCCGGTCAATGCCATCCCAATAATTTCTGAGCCGAGGGCAATAGTGTGTAGTTGGCACATACGTTTTTCAAACATGCGGCGAACGATATCACGGCTTTTCTTGCCGTCAAGTGGAAACGCTTGCTCGTAGATTCGCTCTACTGCGGTCCACCGAGCTTCGTTCCATTCGTCGGTGATATGGTATTTCAAAGCATCCAATGATGTACACCACTTTCGGAATCGTAATCTATAAATTTTAGAACCGGCTTCCTTATCCTATTTATGGGTTCCCCCCATTTTTTCATAGATAATATGATCGGTACTAATGTCTTTCGATCTCCCATTATTCAGTCTCCCTATTCAGGTATAATTTTTGATACTATATAATAAATTTATGCGTACTTCCTAAAAGTAAGTATACAACATATAATCCAAATGTACGATCAACCACAATAGCCATTTTGCATCGCAACTCAAAAATATTGGATTTGAGACCGTGGATTATATATTTTGCTTGAATGACACGGCTCAATATTTAGCGAATATGGCAGAAATCATAATCCCCCAAGGTAAGATTTGTTCAATCGTTCCTGCAGATAAGGCTTCTTGGACGGGAAGTTTAGATATGGACATGCTTTTTTCTAAAAGTATCACATTTGTATGGGAGCTTATGTTTACCCGGTCCATGTTCCAAACCAAAGATATCATCGAACAACATGATCTAATGAATGAACTTTCTGAATTAATCGATAAAGGCAAGTTGAAAACCACTTTAACTGAACGCCTGGAACCCATTCACGCAAAAAACCTACGCTACGTACATGAAAAAGTGGAAACTGGAAGATCGATAGGAAAGATAGTGTTGGAAAATTTCTAAAACGATAGACCCATGATTTTGCTCCAACGATGGTCTAATCTAATTTTTTATGGAATCATTATCATTTTCAAAAAGAGAAGTCATCTCCGACAACGAATTATGATTTCCCGGGAAATTTTTTTTGAATATTAATGCAAATTGGCTAGGATGCACTTGTATGCGATGTTGCCAAAAGTTTGTATATCTTTTAAATAGTCATACCCCTCAGGATTAGATTCAACTTGGTTAAACATTCTCACGATGACAGATCTATATTCGGGTATGACTAAGCAGGCATTGCCATAAAAGCCAAGGGATTGAAAAGAATTCCTTGGCAAATCTTTTCCTAGCTCTGACATGGGCCGGGGCTGATCTTGTATCCACCAAAAAAATCCATGTCTTGGCAAGCATTCATCAAGTCGCTTTGGTGTGGCAATCGAGATTGCTTGTTCAAATATTGCACTCGGAAAAATTTGTTTGCCCTTAATTTTTCCTTTAGTTAAATGCAAGTATCCCCAGAAAGCAAGCTCCCGCGTACTTACAAAAAGATTAGCTTCCCCACCTTGATCCCCTGCATAATCTTCGTTTAGCCAAACCAGCTTTTCATTCTCATGTTTTCGCCAGCCTGTTTCCTTCAAGCCGCAAGGGATGAACACTCTTTTCTCCATTACTTGGGAGAGCGGTTGACCAAATACCTTTTGGACAATTCTAATGAGCAAATTAACCCCTGCATTATTATATTTCCAGTCTGTACCAGGTGGAAAGCCTCTTTGATGCGGGCTTTCTAAACCATGAGTATGCGTTAGCAGATGGCGTATCATCGTATTGCTCATAACAGATTCGTTCACATCATCTAAGTAATCGGTTACGCGATCATCGAGGCTTTTTATTCTTCCTTCATAAAGGGCTAGGCTTACCGCAAAACCCAAATAGGTTTTGCGAACGGATGCCACATTGAACTGGGACTCGGCGTCTACCATGCGACTCCTGTCGCTAAGATCATGATATCCCGAATACCATTCATTCACGATATAATCATTTTGGATAACGAAAGTAGATGCAGCTGAGGCCGGAATAAGATTTTTTGTCTCTAGCACATACTCATTTAGTTCCGAAAATGCATTCTTTGAATCCCGTACTTCTAAGTTCATTTGAATTCCCCCGTATGCCAGACTTACTATGTATACCCGTGATCATATTATCCATATTATAACATTTGGTCTGGCACAAAAGGACAAAATCCCTAAACATGCTATAATTTGGTCATCAGGATTTAAGGGGGACGAATGTTGGATTGCAGAGCAGGTTGTGCGGCTTGTTGTATTGTTGTCTCGATTTCATCTCCGATTCCTGGTATGCCTAACGGTAAGCCGGCAGGTATTCCATGCGTACAGCTTTTGCCCGATTACAGATGCGGATTGTTTGGTAAACCGGAACGCCCAGCTGTTTGCAGCAGTTTGCGGCCCTCGGAAGAGATGTGCGGACATTCTAACGAGGAGGCGTTTATAATTTTGCATTCCCTAGAGCAGGCAACCAAGCCTTCTAAAGCTACCTCTTAATTACCGAATAGGGCACTGCGTGTCGGGGCCAAAATAGCTTGCGCGGCTATACATGGCAATAGCTTGAGCTGGAGCCAGTTAGGCTGGATATTTTCAAAGAGGAAAACGTGAATGGCTAGCGCTTCCTTTATAATTTGGAAATGGCCAGTTTCAGCGTGATTAAAACTAATCCGGACCAAAAGGGAGCAACCTATAAGGATATGCCTTGGGAACCAAAGCAATCTTTTCATGCTTTAGCTGAATATTACTCGAAATCTTAACGGCACCAATCGAGGACTAGGCGAATATCCTGCATTTGAGCATGATAGCAGAGGAGGATTCACCTTGATTCCGATGTATCCTTATTACAGTTATGAGACACGCTGCCGGCAAGTGCCGATAACCTTTCCACCGCAGCATCAGGACGTGCAGCCTGGGTTGGAATATCTAATGAACCCTATCCCGATTTCAGACAATCCTGAATATAGGGGAAGCGGAAAACTAACGGGGAAAATTGCCATTATCACCGGAGGCGATAGCGGCATCGGTCGCGCCGTCGCCATTGGCTTTGCCAAAGAAGGCGCAGACACGGCAATCGCCTACTTATACGAACGTGAAGACGCAGAGGCGACTAAAAGGATGGTAGAAGGGTACGGGCGCCGGTGCCTGCTGATTGAAGGCGATTTGCGGCAACCTTCGTTTTCCACAGAAGTGGTCAGAAGAACGCTTGAATGTTACGGAATTCTTGACGTACTCGTATTGAACCAAGGCGTCCAATTCCCACAGGAGAGCCTGCTCAACATAACCGATGAACAACTCGAGGATACATTCCGTACCAACATTTTCCCAATGTTCTATTTGACCAGAGCCGCGCTCCCTTACCTGAATCCGGGCAGCTCCATCATCTCGACGGCATCGGTAACCGCTTATGCAGGTGCTCCGCTGCTTGTCGATTATTCCTCAACAAAAGGCGCTATCGTATCTTTCACCCGCTCCTTGTCACTCCAACTAGCCAGTAAAGGGATACGAGTTAACGCAGTTGCTCCAGGCCCTATTTGGACCCCGCTCATTGTATCCAGCTATTCGGCTGAATATGTAAAAACTTTTGGGTTAGAGACACCTATGAAGCGTGCAGGACAGCCGTTCGAGCTTGCGCCGACTTACATTTATTTGGCGTCTGACGATTCATCGTATGTAACCGGGCAGGTTCTTCATGTCAACGGCGGCGTCATGACAGAAACCTGAGAAGGCAACGGAATATAGGGCCCACAGCAAAAAAATAGAGGATAGCAAGACCGATCGTGCAGCGGCCATGCTATCCTTCGTTTTTTCATCCCTACTCTGTTTTATCTTCGAATGCAATGCGATTAAGCTCAGCAAAACGATGCAGCTTTTCTGCGATCGTTGTGACATCAAAAAGGTTCATTCGCTTGGAAAACACCCAACGCGTCTTATTGTCCAGCTCAATGACCACAGAACCCGGCTTATGGATAATTTGCTTAATATTATTAGCTTCCAAAACGAGTTCTCTTGAGTATCCTCTTTTGGCCAGGTTCGTTTTCCCTATTTTCAGATAAGGACGACGGACAAAATACATGAGCAGCGCGACAAGCAGATATCCGCATATCGTAGCTATATACATACCGTTCTGATCGGCCTTCGTATACGTTGCCAACAAAAATATGAAAATGATGACAAACAATAAGGGGAGCCACAGACTTCGACCTTTAAAGACTTGAGCTTGATTCGAGTCGGAAATCGGGGATTTCCCTTGTTTTGACCTTAGCATATTCGTTTTTTTCGCATTTTTGCTAACCATTCTTTCCCACTTACGCGACATGTTTGTACCTCCCAGTTTGCTGCGCTATGTATGTATTCGCAGAGCTTATCTTTATTTCACTGGAAAGTCAATCATATGTCAAGAAAGCTGAATTTAATTGTTCCATTAACGTTCTAACATATTAACGTGTTCGCTAGAAACCGCTCAAATGTCTGCTTTAATTATACGAACCGTTTCACCTGGGATGGTGGAGAGTAGTCCCACACGTTCATGGATTGTTTCTTCCCCAGTAGATTTTATACATAAAGCGCCTTGCTCCCACGGATTGTAAAACCGCAGGATAGATCCCGCTTCGCTAAAAATCTCCACCCATTGCACTTCCCCATTGGAGAAGGCCGCGCTAACTAGAAACGCCCCAACCGCTCTGAGCGTGGCAAATTCCGCACGGCTCGCATCCGGCCAGTTCGGGAAAAACCGGAGAATGCCGTTATAGCTCTGCAGTAAACACTCGTTAACAACAACCGGCAGCGCGAAGTTCTCGAACCAAATCCCGACTCTGCTCATGAAGTCAAAGCTCATCGTATCTTTATACCGTCCGCCAGACAGCAGGACGCGGTCCGTGCACGTACCGTTAGGGAGCATACAGTAGGCGATCTGGCGTTTGAACCGCTCCAGGTCAAGCTTACCGAGACGCGCACCGGCCAAGTTGTAGAAGACGAGCTCATTGCCGCCTTCGTTGCGATGATTAAGATATGAATGGAGCGCTATTTGGTACTGCTCGCTCGGCGAGTGAAGTCCATGATCTTCTCCCGGGAAAATCGTCATAATGGAGTTAGGCGTGTTGTAGACGACCTCTGTATCCTCCCCCGGCACTGATACGAATACGGTGCCGCGTTTCGACTCGGCTGTCGGATACTCTGGAAATTTACATAGAATCTCATTTATATTGGCCAATAGTTCCTCTTCCTCCTGCTCTTTCCCAAGTATTTCACAGGCTGATTGAAAAGAACGAAACAAAAATTTGGTCAGTGTAAGATCGACAATGCAATCGTAATTTTTTGTAAAGCCTGGTGTCAATTCGTACAGCTCAGGCACGACTGTCGGGAAAATGTGATAGCGGTCGTCACCCCATTTCTCGCCATGGGCATCCGGCCTCATCATGTAATCGACCATAAACAAAGCGGCTTCTTTCATCGGTTCAAAAGCCCTATGTTCTAGAAAATCCCGGTCCATCGTGTATACGTAATGCCACCATAGGCTTTGTACGGTCCAGGGGGTTTCACATATTTCCCAACCCCAGTGCGGTACAGGATATGGCATCGTATTCATCTCGACCGGATAGGCGGAATGAGGATAATAAGCCCCGCGCATGCCATAATATTCGCTAGCCCATTTGCGGCTAATCGGGAGAATATGGTGTACCATATTGACGTAAGCCAAGTGCTTATCGACATGGTTGCTTGAGAATGCAAGCCAGAAAGGCTGCTGCGTATTATAGTTCATATGGTAGTCGCCGTGCCAGGCGGAGCCGATGGAGCGATAGCTCCAGTTCGCGAACAAACCGGGACAAGTGGCTTCCGGCTTGACGGAACAGTGATAAAAATATAAATTCCAATACCAGATCCGCTCTAAAAATTCGTCTTCCAGGCTCACACCAGAGCATTCCCAGTAGGATGCCCAGCTTTGCCTGCAAGCAGCGAAGGCTTGGGCGAACGCATCCTCAGACGGAACCTGCAGTTCTTTAAGCCCTGCTGCAACAGCGTCATCCTTACCTTCCGTCAGCTCCACACAAGCAAGGAACGAGCCCGACTGGAGCAGATTGCTCTGTACCCCCTCCTTTGCCTCAGTAGCCTCGATCTCCTCCGCAAACCGAACATCCAACCGGAATGCTTTGTCCTCGATATGACGGACATCCTTCTTATGTGAATGAGGAAGCGTTTGCCTGAAAGATAGCTGCCTAAGATTAGTATCTACAACAGTCTCCGCTGGCGGAAACTGCTCGGGTGTATCAGGATCGGGGATCAACTTCACTCTATTGAACAATCCCCCGGCTGCCCCTTCGGATGAAACAAGCTTCAGCCACATTCTATCGTTCGCAGGCTCGATAAATAATTGCAAAGTGGCATAACCGGTTTCAACCTTAAAGTAAACCTCACAAAGGCCATTATCGATATGCAGCTTATGGCCCAGTACCTCCGCCTTGCGCCTGTCGTAGCCAAGCAAAAGGGATCCGCACGGCATCGGCCGAGGGTACGGCTTTCTGTAGTTTTCCTGTGTCATGTCGCAATACTCGCGATACCAGTCATTTTCTTGGAACGACTCCAGCTCTTGCGGAATTTGCTTTAATTGCTGAAACACGTCCTGAAAAGTCCCGATCTTGTCTTGATTATCCTCCGCGATCCGGATGTCCCATACATTGTTGTGGCCAAAATGGATGACGACCGCGTCCGGACGCGTTGTCACGACAGCTCCAAGACCTCCGTTTCCCAGCAATGCACCCTCGAAGAAGTCCGGTGCCGGCTTGTCATAGCTGATCGGATGCCGTTTCGCTTGCTCGCTTTTAATCATGGCTTCCCGCTCCCTTATACATCTTAGTTAATCCTAGCATTCCACATGCACAACGATCCTGTGCAACCACCCGGGCTACACAGGATCGCTTGGCCTGCACGTTTATTTATTTTTTGAATGACTTATCGTAGGATTGCTGCATAATTTCCAGGTAGCGCTTCAAATTTAATTTTTCCAAACCGGCAACGTACGCGTCCCAGTCCTTGTTCAAATCTTTGGCACCCGTAACGAACTGCAGCGAGTTTTGATCGATATAATTCTTGATGTTCGTCTTCAACATTGCCGCTTCGTCGGCGGTTGAAGGATCGATCCAGATCGCCCAGTGCGGGAACACTTCTTTAGGCTGCTTACCGTCATATAAATGAGTTGCTTCCTGTAGTCTACGCTCATATCCTGTAGTGTCATAAAGATCAGTAGCTGCAACCCAACCGTCCCGGAATGCCTTTGGTTGGAAATATTGAGCCATTGCCCCCCATGCCGAGTTGTGAGGTGTTTCACCCGTTGGTGTCGGAATCGTAGCGAGTATGGATGCGGCTCCCTTCTCGACTGGAACATCGCCATCCTTCGGCTTTCTCCAGTCCTTGCCTTCTTCCCCGAAGTGGCCACGGATTTGGCCTTCTTGCGTAAATAAATAATCGACTAATTTAATCGCAGCAATCTGCGCTTCTTTACTTGCTTTATTCGTCAGAACGAAAGTGGCGCCGGGATCGCTCGGATAGTTATACGTAGCATATGCCGAATTCGGACCTGCTAATGGCGGAACGGGATCATACGTTTTGGAGTTATTCGATCCGCCTGTTACGAAAATGTAAGGATGCATCGCAGCGCCCGCACCCAAAATTTGCGCGTCGGCGTTGTCGCCGATTTTCTTAAAGGCCGCAGCATTTTGCGTAAAGGCTCCTTTATCAATGTAGCCGTCGTCATACATGGACTTAACGAATTGCAAGCCTTGCTTCCATTCCGCTTTATTCGCAGCGATGTCCACTTTTCCGTTGTTCGACAACAGATAGGTTTTATCGTCGTCATAGATGAAGCCGTTCATAAAATACGGTATAATATGAACGCCGTACTCCTCAATCGAACCGCTGAGCGGCACTTCGTCCGCCTTGCCGTTGCCGTTCGGGTCCTTCGTTTTGAAGGCTTGCATGACTTGCTTGAATTCGTCGAGCGTTTTTGGCATCTGCAGATTCAGCTTCTTCAGCCAACTGGAGTTGATCCACATTTTATTCGGGTAGGAACAGTGGTAACATTCGACCAATTGTGTCAATCCGTAAATTTTACCGTCCGGTGCGGTGTTCATAGCCTTAAAGTAAGGGTATTTATCCAAGGCCGCTTTCACATTCGGCGCATATTGATTGATCAAATCGTCCAGCGGTATAATTACGCCCTGCTGCGAATAGCGAAGAATGTCTGTCTGTGAAAATTTATCCACCCACGGAATCAGCATATAGAGGTCCGGATAGTCTCCGCTCGCAAGCGAAATTTGCCGTTTCTCGGCTGCCCCATCGAACGGAACGGTCTGCCATTGGAACTTAATGTTGAACTTTTCTTCCGCTAGCTTCGAGAAGCTGTTCGTCGCTAAATCCGTATTCGTGTCTTGCTGTGCAAAAATTTTGATCGCAACCGGACCGCCGCTGCCCTGAGCCCCTTTAGTCGTTTCCTTGGTGCCAGAAGTGCTGTTATCGGATGCTGGTGGGGATGAACAAGCCGTAAGAACAAGGATGATAGTAAGCAGCATTGTCATAATGGTTGAAATTGATTTTTTCAAATGCGCCCTCTCCCTTTCGTTATTAAGTGATAACCCCTGCGTTTCATTTTTAAAGTTTACACTTTACACTTTTTACTTCCGGATTGCTTGCCCTGCACCACCTCCTCCAAAATGTGCTTGGGCGGCTAACTAACCCTTCACCGAACCAATCAGCATCCCTTTCACGAAATACCGCTGTACGAAAGGATAAATGACCAGTACCGGCAAGCTCGCTACAACAATGAGCGAGTATTTGGTCAAATCGGCGAACTGCTGTCTTCTCAGCTGCTCCGCCGCATCGATATTGCTTGAAGCAGCTGAATTAAGAATCAGGATGCTGCGAAGGATTAATTGAAGCGGATACAATGCCTGTGACTTCAAATAAATTAATGCATCGAAATAAGCGTTCCATTGGCCAATTGCATACATCAAGATCAGCACGGCTATGATCGGCTTGGATAATGGCAGCACGACGCTCCACAGAAAGCGCAAATCGCTGCATCCATCCATCTCGCTCGCTTCCGCGAGCTCCTCGGGGATCGATGACTGAAAGAACGTCCGGGCAATAATGATCTGCCATACCCATATCGCTTGCGGGATGAGCAGCGCCCATCTTGTATCGAGCAGCCCGAGCTGTTTGACCACCAAATAAGTAGGGATCAGGCCGCCGGAGAAGAGCATCGTAAACGTAATGAAAACCATCAGTACATTGCGCCCGAAAAACGACCGTCGCGATAACGGATAAGCCAAAACAACGGTCAACGTAACACTGATCAAGGTGCCCGTCACGGCGTAAAACAGCGAATTCCCATAGCCCATCAGCACCTGCGGATTACTTAGAACAACCCGATATCCGTCAAGTGTCACATCCACCGGCCATAGCCAGACACGTCCCGCCGAAACTGCGAGCGGACTGCTTAACGACGAACTAACAATGAATACCAAAGGATACAGGACTACGATAAGAACGATTGCCAGAATTACATATATACCCGCGAGAAATAGCCGGTCCGCATTCGATTCCCGAATGCCGCGCCCATACCCTACCATGTCGCCTCTTCCTCCTTCTCTTTCATTACCATAGACTTGTACTTGAGATTTTTTTTGCGATCGCGTTTACCAGCAAGAGCAGTATCAGGTTAATGACGGAGTTGAACAAACCTACCGCGGTTGCGAAGCTGAAGTTTGCGTTCAACAACCCGATTTTGTACACGTAAGTGGCGATAACTTCCGACGTCTCCAGATTCAGCGGATTTTGCAACAAATAAATTTTCTCGAATCCAACCGACATAATGTTGCCTACGCTTAAGATCAGAATGATGACAGCCGTCGGCATAATGCCGGGAATATCAATATGGATCATCTTTTGAAATCTGGAAGCTCCGTCGACTTTAGCCGCCTCGTACAGCGAAGGGTCAACCCCTGCCAGCGCAGCTAGATAGATGACAGCCGAGTACCCCGCACCTTGCCAGACGTCGGACCATACATACACACTGCGGAACATGCTGGGTACACCTAGGAAGTTGATCGATTCGAACCCTAAGCTTTGTAAAATAATATTGATAACTCCCAATCTCGGGGAGAGCAGCAGCATAATCATCGAGACCATGACAACCGTCGAAATGAAGTAAGGCGCATAAGTCACGAGCTGAACCGCTCTTTTAAAAATACCGTTTCGTACTTCATTCAGCGCCAAAGCCAGCAGAATAGGCACGGGGAACCCGATAGCAATCTGATACAAACTTAAGAAAAGCGTGTTCTTCATCAATACCCAAAATTGCGGGTTGTTGAAAAACAGATGAAAATGCTTGAAGCCGGCCCAAGGGCTCGCCCAAATCCCTTTGACTACGCTGTAATCTTTGAATGCGATGACAGCGTTCAGCATCGGAATGTATTTGAACAGAATAAAATAAAGAACGGCAGGAATAATGAGCAAATAAAACTGCCAATGCTTCCTAAAGCTCTTAGTCGCCTCCGTCCAAATTTTAGACTTCTTCGTTATACTCGGAGCGCGTGCCGCTCTGACTGCTACTGTTTTCAGAACAATCCCTCCCAATTTGATAGCGCTTTCCATATGACTACAAAACCACAATTGACCCTTCTTCGTAAAGGTACACCTCACGATGGGAAGGTACCTCTGCTCGAAGATGCATGGTACACTTCCTTCTGACGGGTACATTGTCTATTAAACGTCAAACGACGGATCCAATGGAACCCGCCGTTTGTGAAACGTGTAAGTTTGAACGTATTATAAGCTAACAAGCGTATATGTCTTCCCCGCCTGTGTATCGAACGCGATGACACCGTCCTCCACAATCTCGAAGGGAACGCTTTTCCCTTCCGATTCGACCTTGATCGAGTTTCCCTTCGTGCGAACACGGCAGCTTCCGCCGACTTGAGATTCTATTTCCGCCTCTCGTAAAGAACCATTTGCCCAAGACAGACTGACGCCCATCGCGCCTCGAACTCGAAGTCCTCTCACAAAGCCTGTCGCCCAAGCGTCTGGCAATGCAGGCAGCAGGCAAATCTCGCCGTTATGAGATTGTACCAGCATCTCCGCCACACCGGCGGTATATCCGAAGTTCCCATCGATTTGGAAAGGAGGATGCGCATCGAAGAGGTTGGCATAGACACCGCCGCGTTGATAATTCGTTCCGTCCTCCTCCACGAGCTGAAGCAGATTGGAAATGAGACTGAGAGCACGATTCCCGTCCTTAAAGCGAGCCCATAAACAAATTTTCCAAGCCAGACTCCAGCCAGTGCCGCCGTCCCCGCGCTGCTCCAAGGTATTTCTTGCTGCTTGAAACAGCTGGGGCGTATCCTGTTCCGTCAGCTGACGTCCAGGGAATATACCGAACAAGTGTGATACATGACGATGATGGATATCCTCGTCATCCCAATCCACTGACCACTCCTGCAGTTGGCCGCGCTTGCCAATTTGCATCGGCTTCAATTTTTCGCGTGCCGCTGCCAACTCGGCCCGAAACCGCTCGTCATCCTGTAGTATTTCCGAAGCCTCCATACAATTCGTAAACAAATCCCAGATCAATGATATATCCATCGTAGTTGCTGCGCTGACCGCTGCCTTCTGCCCATCTGGGGTTACGAACTTATGTTCCGGCGAGGTCGATGGCGATGTAATCAAATCACCTTTTTCGTCGGTATGTAACCAATCCAGACAAAAGAGAGCAGCATCTCTCATAACCGGATAAGCCTGCTCGCGAAGATACTGGACGTCCTTGGCGAACGAGTAATGTTCCCAAAGATGCTGGCACAGCCAAGCGGCCGACATCGGCCAAAGCGCCCATACCGGATCGCCGTGACCATAATCCCCGACAGGCGCAGACTGACACCAGATGTCTCCGTTATGATGCGCCGTCCAACCTCTGCAGCCGTAATTGACTTCGGCGGTCTTTCGCCCGTTGCTGGCCAGATTCTGAATATATTGAATGAGCGGCTCGTGACACTCGGATAAATGACACGTCTCTGCTGGCCAATAGTTCATCTCCGTGTTAATGTTCAGCGTCCAATTGCTGCTCCATGGCGGCCGTATCTCCCGATTCCAGATCCCTTGCAGATTGGCGGGTTGCGTCCCGGCACGCGAACTTGCGATCATCAAATAGCGGCCGTATTGAAACAGCAGCTCGACAAGCCCCGGATCTTTCGCTCCAAATTCGGCGATTCTCCGATCGGTCGGCATCTGCTCAGACGCCTCGGTACGGCCGAGGTGGAGCTCCACCCGCTCGAATAAAGTCTTATAATCGTCGATATGAGATTGCTGCAATTGTTCATAGGTCTTCATCATCGCTCGTTGCAATCGAACCTCGTTATCAGCGGCAATTTCGCTGTCCTCTCTAACGGGAGGCTTGTCAAATCCTTGAAAGCTGTTCGCAGCGCTAAAAACCAGGGTTACCGCTTGAGCACCATGAATATGAAGTCCGTCCCGATCGATAGAAGAAGCCCCGCCATCAAGACGAACGCCAAGACGCCCTTCGAAACGCATGGCTTCGGTTGTTTCCGGTCTACTGTACACTACAGGTTGATCGGTATTGTAATAATTGGGGTCGACATGTTCCGGACATACGCCCCGCAGAAACAGATGATTCGCGAATGAGCCTGTTTGAAAAGGATGCGGGCTGTCCAGCCGCGCGGTAAAATTCAGAGCGCCCGGACAGCTTGCCTCCAATCTAATCACAATGACTTGGTCCGGGTAGGAAGCAAACATCTCGCGAGTATAAACAATATCACCGACCCGATACTCGACCCGGGTGATGGCATCAGTCAGATCTAAGCTTCGCTCGTATGCTCTAACCACTCCGCCGTGACGGAACTTCAAATATAGATCGCCAAGCGGCATATAGGATTGGTTATAAGGACCCATCATCTCCTTACTTTTCTTATCCGCTTCCTCATATTTGCCTGCTGCAATGAGACGGCGCACTTCGGCGAGAACGACTTTCGCATTCTGATTATTCCCGTCTTTGGGACCCCTGCCTGACCAAAGTGTATCTTCATTCAGCTGTAAATGCTCGGCTTCCGGTTCGCCGAAAACCATGGCTCCCAAACGACCATTTCCGATAGGAAGCGCTTCAGTCCAGACGCGTGCGTAGCTTTGATAACGCAGTTTCATGATCGACAGCTCCTGTTCTTTTACCAAATTAATAAAGAGCATTCCAAATAAATCACAAAACAGCGTTCTTGTATAGGTACACTTCCGTTAGAGGAGTACACAGACAGCATAAAAACAATTAATTTACGGTTTTGCGGTAAATGCTAGGCGATACTCCTGATACACGCTTGAAAGCTCTCCGAAATGCGTGCGCGCTATTATAACCGACTTGATGCGAAATTTCATCAATCGTATGCTCGCTGTTGAACAGAAGGTCCGTCGCATTTTTGATGCGAATCTTCTCTAGATAGTCCGATAGGTTTTCGCCAGTCTGCTCCTTAAACAACTGCGAAATGTATTTTTCAGGAAGATCAACAGCTACCGATATCCGATATAGATTCAAATCCGAGTCAGGATATTGATTTTCCAGGAAGGTCACAATTTTGTTGAAGATTTCTCCGGTTCTATCTTCTTTCTTCTTCAACACCCGTTTGCAAAACGCTTCAAGCAGGCCCTGAATTTCATTACGGAAGCGGTCCAAGTTCGTCGATAACTGCAATTTCTCAACGCGAGGTTTCAACCCTTCCGATACAGCTTGATCCGTAAAAGGATTATGCTGCAGCAGTTTAAAGAAAGTTCCCTTCAATTCGCCGAATAATTGCTGGACCATCTCCATGGATAAATGCCGTTCCGAGAAATTTTGCTCCAGAAGCTGTTCAAATATGCGATTCACCTCATGAATCTCGCCGATTTTGACTGCATTAATGATTCGCAATTCCATATCGATCGGATAATAATACATCGTTGATTCCTTGTTCACGTTCTGGTACCAAATGATTGGGGTGTCTTCAATGAGAACTGAGTAATCAAGAGCTTGTCTCGCTTCCTCGAAGGATCGGCTGCTGTCGGAGAGCACCTGGAAACTGCTGCCGATTGCAACGGTAATTTGCATCCGATACTCCGTCTTCACGTACTCCCGAAGTTGGTCGAACGCGGCTGCAATATGATCTGTCATCCCCCAATCGCCCGCTTCGGCTAGAGTGATCAGAACCGCAATTTTATCCGAGTCCAAATCGGTCACGTTCATTTGAATGGCGTCGCTAGGCTCGATTAGGAGCTTTTTCATCAGTAATCGGGCTGCATTCAGCTCCTGAATAATTTCTTTGCTAACAAGACCGCTGTAGCCGTTAATTCGGAGGATCGCTACATAACCGACATCACCTTTCAAATCCATGTTAGGCAGCGAATGCATTAATGTTCGCACTTCTTGGAAGGAGTCAAACTCCCCTTTCAAGAGCCGCTTCAGAAATGCGTCTTCCAATAATGGCTGCTGACGCTTCAGCTCCTCTTCGAGAGATTTCTGGCTTGCTAGCAAATTAGAGATGTTTCCTTGCAGAAAATCATATTCATTTTTCCCTTTGTAACCGCCGTGGCCGGTTTGCTCCCGAAAAACCGTGACAATCCGGTTAATCGGCGCACTGTTCCTATTAGCAAATAACAAGGCCGCTATAATCCCGAGCAATAACGTCGAAGCGGTGATTGTCCAAGTCACCTTAGCGATGAACTCGGATTGTTTCATGACGATAGATTTCGGCAAACCGACGACGTACACCCACCCGTTATAAGTCGATTTCGAGGAAATAAGCAGCGTTTTGTCTTCGACTAAGGTGCCGGTCGACCCGTTTTCGATTAGTTCCGGTATATTCAGTGACTTTAATTGCGAATCCTCGATGCCCATTCTGGCAATCGTATGCCCATCTTTATCACTTATATAGGCCCAACCCCCGTATTGTTTCGAAATACGTTCCAACATTTTGGCAATTTCATTTTCGTCAATCAAAATAACAGCTGTTCCGAGCGAATGCTGAAAGCTATCGAAGGGGATCGATTGTAAATACGTAATTACGTTTGTTCTTTTCCCGTTATTGATGAACGGCTGCGACGGTAATGTCTCTCTGCGATGGATTTTGCCCAAAATATCCTGTTTCCATTGGGTGCGGTCAATATTCTCGTAATGATACAAGTCGAAGTAATCTTCTGGACGAACAAAGACACCGGATGGTGTAAATATAACCTTATAATTGTTCAAATAAATGTAGAAATCTTCTAGGAAGTTATTCGTCAAGCTATATGCAGATGTATTGCGCCATGATTTCCAAAGTGCATAAATATTGAAATGATCGGCATCCACCTGTTCGTTAAGCACATAATTCAGGTCTTGGTCCAACGACAGCTGTCTTGTAATGTTTTCAACCTCTTCCATTCTTCGGTCTAAGATGTCCTTACTTTGGTTCAACAGCATCGCGCTCGCCTCTAACGAACTGGACTTAATGATGTCCGAGGAGATGAAATAAGAAATGAAACCCGTAAGCATCGGAATAAACAGGATGAGCACATAGGAGATAAGGAAGTTTCTGAAAATGGGGGAATGTTTGAACTTCAGTTGGAATTTTTGCTTCAGCACAGACCAATCACCTCATTCGCGTGTATACCTATACTATTCGAAAGCGTTTTCAATTTGGTTACTATCATAGAACGAAAACGAGACATTGTCTGTCGAAATAAGTCATTGAATCTCAATTTTCACAAAATCGAAGTCACACAAGGACCGTAAGGTTACGATCATTTCCTTAGGTACACTTAATCTTGCATGGTCGCATGGTCGGCTTCCCATGTGAAGAGGCTATCAGAACCGCTACTTCCCGACGTATTACCCGCCTTGACTGGCGAAAGAGTTAGGTTTTATCGCCAATAAGAAAGCATTTTTCGGGATCCGAAATTTTATATTTCCGTATGTGGTAAACAAAGAAAAACGACCCTGTTGCACATCGAATGTCGTGCAGGGCCGTTTTTCTTTGATTTTCTTCTACTTTACCCGATACTTATCAAAATACTGCGGGATCACCTCCGTAGAAGCTCCCGGCAATCCCCAGTGGGTCGGCGAATTAATCGCATCCGTAATGGGCGGATTCAAAGGGACATGCAAAATGAAACTTTCCACTCTGGTTATTTTCATTGCGATCTCTCCTTATATAATCTCAAGGCAACTTCTAGCGGCAAGGCTTCCGCTTTATTGGGATTCGTATGACCTACATGCTCTTTCCAGGCCGAACTTAATATCCGATGACGTTGCCAAACAAACTGAAATAATTGCGATTGTTCCGGTCTCTCAACAAAATCAGGAATAGGTTCCACGGTTATATGAAACAAACGGCTTAATAACGTTGTAGCTATGATCCAATGACCGTCTGAATTCGGATGAATACCATCACCTGATCGATAACTAGGGTTTATTTTACGTTCTTGTTCTCTCTGCTGGAGAAGCGGATCGTAAATATTCACAACTTGATCGGCAACTGAGTCCAGACTAAGTATCCAGTTCGCATAGGATCGAAGCACGTTGTTATAATGTACGAATGGAGCCATGTAGCTATATGCTTCTAGACCATCGGGAGAAAGAACGCTATCGCTCATCGATATCGGATCAAATGGCGGAGGGGTCATGACGATGGCTTTGGCTCCGTACTGATGGATCGTGCGGATGGCTGCAAGAATGCCTCTTTGATAAGCTTGAAACCTTTCTTCGGAATATGGGGAATAGATCCCATCATTCATTCCATATCCCATAACTACCCAATCCGGTTGGCTTTCTTGCAGCGCCCTTCCTAGTCGATCAAGGACACAAGGACGTGGAAACGGATGGTCCGGCTCTGTTAATCCGGAGGCTGTTTCACTGCTTACGCCCAGATTTATGAAAGTTAGCTCAATTTCTGGCGCATACTGATGAAAATAAGCGTCCAAATAGGCGATAAACGTCCCATCGTCTGTAATGCTATCTCCAAGAAAAACAATTCTTTTCTTCTCGAAGGCCTGTAATTCCTTTCCGGCTGTTTCAATCATGCTTCAACCCCCTCAAATGATGTATCATGTATGATTTTACTGCGCAGAGTATCTCGATAATCAACAATGCCTCGCCACACTATATGCCGAATACTCAATATCCTAGCGACGCGCCACCATCAACCGTTAAAGCAATACCCGTGATAAAATTCGACTGATTGTTAGCGACACGGCTTGCTTCCGCATAATTCCAGTCAGCCAGAATAACTTTGGCTTCTTGGCCGGCAAATAATTTGCCAGCAGCTTCGCCGATTCCTGAACCCGCGCCAGTAATCATTGCTACTTTCCCCGCTAATTGCATAGGTTCTATCCTCCCTAAAACGATTGTTTTAACAAAATGGGCAAATCAAT
Source organism: Paenibacillus sp. GCM10027628 (assembly GCF_042676385.1). Taxonomy (NCBI): domain Bacteria; kingdom Bacillati; phylum Bacillota; class Bacilli; order Caryophanales; family Paenibacillaceae; genus Paenibacillus; species Paenibacillus sp. GCM10027628. The sequence goes on along the minus strand of NZ_JBHTHA010000033.1, from coordinate 129,875 downwards.
TCCCCGCGTTGATGAAATGATCGTTTGTCCTTTTTTGAGAACTTTGCAAATGTCGGATCATGGCTGCGGAAGCGCCCTTAGGATCCCGTTGCATTAACTTTTCTAATATAGAATGATGTTCCGACCATTCCACGTTCGTAGTATCTACATCCAGATTTAATTGAATAAAGGTTACATATCGTTGAATCTGTTCAATATACCCTCTAATTAAATTCCGTAAATTGGTGTTATCACAATACTCTAGAATGGTGCCATGTATGGAATCATTCATTTCGGTGATTCGCTCTAATCCGTTAACCGATCGTGATGACGCATTGATTTTAAGGAAATTCATTGTTTCTTCAAGCTTTCCGAGTCTATCATCCGGTATGAGAAGCGCTGCCTTTTCTACGGCTAAAGGTTCAAGCTGCAGTCTGATTTCAAATAATTCGTTTAAGTCTTTAAGACTCATGAAGTTAACAAACATCCCTTTGAAAGGAATAACATGCAAATACCCTTCTGATTGCAATCTGGAAAGCGCTTCGCGAATAGGAATGTTGCTTACCTCTAAAGAGCGTGCCAATAGGTCGATGTTTATTTTTTCCCCAGATTTCAATTTATGCGATAATATATCTTCTTTCACGATCCGATAAATTTCATCCGTTAAATTAACTCGGCTGATTTTACTTCCCATCTAACCCTCACCCATCGTTTTTCCCATAAATATATCATGTATGATTGAGGATTTTCAATTTAAAGAAAAGCCTGAGCCCTCCTGTAACCTGATGAAGGGCCCGTGGCTTCCTTGAACTTATTCTTAGTGCTTCTGATCGTCATCGTCGTCCGAATTTTCATCCTGCTGTTCGGATTTCTTTTGTGTCATAAAACGTATTTCAGACCCGTAACTCGTACCTGCCGAGTTAGTCGCATACGCTCTGGCGTAATAGACTGTATTAGGCTTTAATTTAGTCAGCTTTCCGCTGAATAGGCCTAATCCGGAGCCAACGGATACTTTCATTGATCCCTTATCGCCAATTGCTGGAGACGGTGTTGTTGCATACACAATTCCTCGTGATGTGACTGCAGCACCTCCATCAGCGGTAACTTGGCCCTCAATCGTGGCACTTGTGCGCTTCACCTTAGAGGCTGCGCCCGTGATCACTGTGGATGTTGTTGGACCCGGTACAACGGTGAAGCTCAGCTTATCTAAAAGCATGTAACTTCCTGATTTTTTCACAGCTTTGATCGTATGCCAACCATTCGCAAGTCCGGAAACACTGTATATCGTTTGCTGGACTAAGCGGGAATCGTTGTAAGCACTCACCGTTTGCCGGAAGCCGCCATCTACGTAAATATCAATGCTGCCTTGCGAGGCATCCTTTTCTGTAATGACGTCAATGCCGGTTCCCTTAAAGGTGTAGGCAAAGGAATCACCATCGGTTTCGGTAACATGCACATCGTTCTGATAATCTCCACTGAAAATGAATGTCAGGTTGGTGGTGCCTACCGGCTGCCCTGCAAGATATTCCTTTTTGATGGTTACCTTGTTGCCTGACAACGTATAGTCGATACCCGGCAAAAGCGTTGTTCTGCCATTGACTATGCGATCTAATGCGTACTCACCCAGTGACAACGTGGTGCTGATATCCGCTTGTGCGTCCGGCTTTTTATCAAAGCTTCCCGTGTCTGGGGTGATAAGATTACCGGCAACAATCGTTAATTTATCCAGCAGCATAAACGTTCCGGATTTCTTCACTGCTTTGAAGGTATGCGAGCCATTCGGTAATCCATAAATGCTATACACCGTTTGCCCAGCTAATCGACTTGCGTTATAAGTGCTTACCGTTTGCTTAAAGTCACCATCTACATAAATATCGATATCCCCTTGGGAAGAATCCTTCTCTGTGATGAATTCAATCCCCGTTCCTTTAAAGGTGTAGGCGAAATAATCATTGTTTGTCTCGGTGTAGTGAACGTCATTCTGATAATCGCCAAACGCTCTATTACTGCTATACCCCCATGAGCCGGTATATTGAATCGCGGCATTGGTATCATTGATGAAAGCTGTGGCACCTTGAGATGCGGGAGCTAGTTGAGCCGTTAACGCCAACGGTACCGGAGGTGCCGACTGCGTAGACAAATAAACGTTTCCGGTAACCGTATTCGTTGCATTTGCTGGAGTCACGTTCAGTTTATCGAGCAGCATGTAAGAACCGGATTTCTTCACAGCCTTGATGGTATGAGGACCGTTCGGCAGTCCGGCAATGGCATATACGTTTTGCTGGGCCAAACGACCATCGTGATAGGTGCTCACCGTTTGCTGAAACGCATTATCTACATAGACATCGATATCGCCCTGGGAAACATCTTTCTCAGTTATGAGTTCAACGCCCGTTCCCGTAAAAGCATATTCAAAAGAATCGTTGTTGACTTCGGTATAATGAACGTCGTCCTGATAATCTCCAAGCCCCCGGTTGTAACTATACCCCCACGAGCCCGTGTACGTTATCCCCGCATCGTTATCATTTACGGAAACCGGAGTTACAGGTGCCGAGCTGTCACTTATGGCGATAGCGAAGGTCTGTGTAGCTCCGCCGCTAAAAGCGAAAGTCAAGTAAGCTGTTCCCGTAGGTTGAACGGCAAGGTACTCCTTCTTGATCGTTACCGTTTTTCCCGATTGCAGGTAGTCGGTTCCTGCCGCTAAAGGAGTACCTCCAACCTCGATCCCGCTAAAGCTATATCCGCCAGATGCTAAAGTAGTCGTTACATCAGTCTGTGCTGCTGCTTTTTTATCAAAGCTTCCCGTTGAAGGCCCAATCAGATCAGGGATCAAAACTCGGAGCTTATCCAGCAGCATATAAGATCCCGACTTTTTCACGGCTTTAATGGTATGAGAACCACTCGGTAATCCGGAAATCCCATATATGGGTTGCTGAGCTAATCTGCTTGTGTAATAGGTGCTTATCGTTTGTTTATAGGCATTATCCACGAAAATGTCCATGTCGCCTTGGGAATTATCCATTTCCGTAATCAATTCAATACCCGTTCCATTAAACGTATATTCAAAGTACTCATTATTCCTTTCGGTGAATTGCACGTCATTTAAATAATCGCCAAGTCCCCGATTCGTACTTCGCTGCCAAGCGCTCGAATAGGAAATTCCAGGATCGTCATTATTAATTGCGACAGATCCCCCTTGGGAAGTATCGCTAACAACAATGGCAAGGGTCTGTGGGTTACCGGCACTGAAGTTGAATATGAGGTTGTTCATTCCAGTCGATTGTTTGGCCAAGTATTCCTTTTTGATCGTCACTGTGTCGCCAGTAACGACGTAGTCGGTTCCCGCTGCTAAAGGATTACCCCCGCCTACGATACCGCTCAGTTGATTACCCTGCAGGTTCAATGTCGTTGTGACATCTGACTGCAAGGTTGCCTTCTTATCAAAATTTCGCGTCGATGGAAGGATGGTGCTGTTCAAAGGTGAGGAGTCACTTACTGCAATGGCGAGAATTGGCCTAGCCCCTGCACTGAAATTGAAAGTGAGCTGGGTCGTCCCCACCGGTTGCGAAACAAGATATTCTTTCTTAATGGTTACCTGATTGCCCGAGACCGTATAATCCGTGCCCGGCACCAATGCGGTTTCATTGTTGGCAATGCCGCTCAGTGTATTCCCGTTCAACGTCATCGTTGTCGTTACATCGGCCTGTATATCCTGCTTCTTGTCAAAACTTGCCGCAGAAGGGCTAATCGTACTGTTCTGTGCCAAGGAGTCGGTAACGTCGATAGCAAGTGTCTGCGAAACGCCAAGCCCTCTATTCGGATCCCGCTGCCAATTCCCCGTATAGGAAATGCCGGTATCGTCATCATTGATGGAGGATACGCCTCCTTGAGACACCACTTTGAACAACCGCGAGGCATGCGGCGCCAAATTAGTTGCACTGTAACTGGTGTTATACACGCCAAGATCGGAATGACTCCATAAATCTCTTACCGAAGCGGCACCGCTTAAACCGATATCGTTCCAGTTAACGGTAACCGTTGCGCTAGAGCTTCCAAGGTTAAACAATCCGACCGTGTAGCTGCCATCGCCGTTATTGGCATACCATACTTGCTGTTCGGTTGCTGTAGACACTGGATGAGCAGGATGACCGGCCTGATTGACAGCAATCACTTCATCGTTCGTCAGCAGTTGAATACCGTAACTATCCAAATTCGTCAGATCATTGCCCGTAAACAATTGAGCCGACGACATCGCCCATAGGTTCATGGCCGTCTGCCGCTCGTCCGGCGTAATGCCGTCCATCGCACCGTTGCCGATGTCCAAGGAGTCGAAGTCGTTCCAACCGCCCGGCCCGGCGTGACGCCACCATTGCTCGGCTTTCGGAAACAGCCGTGCGATATTCCCCCAGCTGGTTAAACCTGCTGTCCCGCAATAGCATTCGACATCCCATTCGACGCGCCATCCGTTCGCGTACTTCTTCCAGGTGTCTGCATAATTAATATCCAACGCCCATGATAGCTCAAACCAGATATGGTGCGGAGCGAGTGCCTGAGACCAGGCTTTGACGTCATCGCGCGCATCAATGGACGTGTCATTATGTCCGGAGCCCGGCGTAACGCTGTCAAACTTCACGAAATCGACGCCCCAGGAGGCAATCTGATCGGCAATCGAGTTGATATAGCTCTGCGCGCATGGCTTCGAGAAATCAATTTTATAGCCAATGTTCCAATAATCCGCTGTCCTTAAGGGCAAGACGACGATGTCCTGCGCATGGCAAGCGGTTCCATAAATCGGCAAGTTGGCGTCGTAAGCCGCTGGCGACAACCCCGGAATAAAATAGAGGCCAAACTTCTGCCCATTGTTATGTACATGATCAATAACTTCACCCAGACCGTTCGGATAGAGGGTGGTGCTCGGCAGCGGCCGTCCGTAGGCGTCCATACCGCCATTCCAGGCCGCATCTACGTTGATATAATTATAGCCGTGGGGCTGAAGAGTCGTATGCATAGCGTCGGATTGCGCCATAATCTGCGCGGCTGTAATCCAATTACCGCTGTGATAAACCTGCATGCTATAGCTGCTCCAGCCCATATATGGTTTTTGCGCTAAGCCGTTATCTGCTGCCTTCGCCAAATTTGCGTTTGGAATCAAAAAAGCAATAAGCGCCAGTAAAAATCCGCAAACCAAATGCCACGTTTTCGCTTTATTCCATCGTTGAGTCACATCATTCATCCCCTTTTTACATTGAATTCGCGTTAAAAAAAGCCAGGTGCTTTATGTCTCCGGATCAAACGCCTGGCCTGACTTGAACTATCGTTACTTTTTAAAAGAGGCAGCATCATACGCTTTCTGCAAAATTTCGAGATACCTGCTGAGTTTCAAGTTCTCCAATCCTTTCACATAAGCGTCCCAATCTTTATTTAAGTCCTTATTTCCGGTAATAAATTGAAGCGAGCTTTGCTCAATGTAGTTTTTAAGGTTGGTTTGTAAAATACTTGCCTCATCCGTGAGCGTTGGGTCAATCCAAATCGCCCACATCGGGAAAAGTTCCTTCGGCTCATGACCTTGATACAAGAGCGTCGCATCGTACAATCTGCGTTCATAGTTAGCCGAGTCGTAAATATCGGTCCCTTGCACAAAGCTGTCTCTGTATTCCTTAGGCTGGTAGAAGTGACCCATCCCGCTCCATCCGGCGTTGTGGGGAGGCTGCCCGTCAACGGCTGGAATCGTCGCGACCTGAGGAGTAACGCCTTTGCCGAGCGCTACCTCGCCTTCCTTCGGTTTTCTCCAGTCAATACCTTCCATACCTGATGCAGCATTCGTTTGACCTTCTGGCGTAAACATGTAATCAACCATCTTGATCAACGTAATTTGCGCTTCCTTACTTGCTTTGTTCGTAATGACGAATTTGGCGCCCGGACTCAGACCTCCACCGTCATGAGTAGCCAATGATCCATGAGGGCCTGTAAGCGGAGGTACAGGATTATAATCAGCGGAATTCTTGTTGCCCTTATCGATGTTCACGAAGATGGCAGGATGCATGCCTGCGCCCGCTCCAAGAATTTGTCCGCCTGCGTTTTCGCCGATTTTCTTGAAGGCTTCGGCATTTTGCGTGAACGCTCCTGGATCGATCAATCCCTCGTCATACAAGGATTTAATATAAGTAAGCCCTTCCTTCCATTCCGGCTTATTGGCCACCGTATCTACTTTCCCGTTAGCAAGGTTCAAATAGTTACGGTCATCGTCATAGATGAACCCGTTCATCAGGAAGGGAATGACCCGCACTCCGAAATCTTCGATCGATCCGCTAAGCGGCACTTCATCGGCTTTGCCATTGCCGTTCGGATCGTTTTTCTTGAAAGCTTCAAGCACTTTCTTGAAATCCTCGGTCGTTTTTGGCATTTCGAGGTTCAATTTTTTCAGCCAGTTCGTATTAATCCACATTTTATTCGGGTAGGAGCAATGGAAACATTGCGTGTAGGAGCCGAGTCCATAAATATTACCATCCGGAGCGGTAATAAAGTTCTTGAACGTGGCATCCTTTTCCATCGCTGCTTTAATATTCGGCGCATACTGATTAATTAGATCATTTAATGGAAGCAAGACGCCTTGCTTACCGAATTTAAGAAGATCCGCTTGCGAGAATTGATCGATATAAGCTGTTAAAATATACGCTTCCGGATAGTCGCCGCTCGCCAGCGAAATTTGCCGCTTTTCTTTGGCTCCGTCATACGGGATAATCTCGAACTTAAACTTTGCGTTGAATTTGCTTTCCAAATGTTTCGTAAAAAGGTTGGTATTCAAATCAATGTCGTTAGCCTGCTGGGCAAAGACACTGATCTCTACGGGCTTGCTCGCTTGCGCTGCACTTGATGATGCCGGCTCTGTGGAAGGTTTCGACGATGCCGCTGTCTGGTCGTTGCTCGAACAGGCGGCAACAAATATACTTACCATCAATACGAAAACCAATGCGAGGATTGATCTTCTTTTCATGCGAATCCGCTCCCTTTTTAATTGGTCTGCTATGGCAAAAGAATGTCATTCGTTATTATCCTATAGAGATCACCCCTTTCAATTCTTCAAGGCGAGTATCGTTCCCTCTTCCCGCTACCCTTTTACGGAACCAACCAGCATCCCTTGTACGAAATAGCGCTGCACAAACGGATAAATAATCAGTACGGGGAGCGTTGCCACGACAATCAATGCGTATTTCAAAAGCTCCGCCAGTTGCTGTCTTTCCACCAGCTTTAAAGCATCCGTCGCATTCGAGCTGTTGTTGAGAATGATAATGCTGCGCAAAACGAGCTGAAGCGGAAACAGGTTTGCGGTTTTCAGATAAATAAGAGCGTCGAAATAAGCATTCCATTGGCCTACCGCATACATCAAGACAAGTACGGCAAGAATCGGTTTGGATAAAGGAATCACCACACTCCACATAAATCTCATATCGCTGCATCCGTCTATTTCGCTGGCATCAATCAGTTCACCCGGAATCGAAGCTTGAAAGAATGTCCTCGTAATGATGACCTGCCATACCCATATCGCATTTGGAATTAACAAAGCCCATCTTGTATCGATCAGCCCCATTTGCTTCACAACCAGGTACGTAGGAATCAGCCCGCCGCTAAACAGCATGGTAAACGTAATCAGCATCATAAGCACATTGCGGCCGAAAAAGGTTTTACGCGATAACGGATAAGCAATCATGATCGTAAGAGTTACGCTGATGATCGTGCCGGCAGACGTATAAAAAAGCGAATTCGCATAGCCGGTCACGATTTTGGGATTTTCCATCAAACTTTGATAACCCTTTATGGAAAATTCAACCGGCCAAAGCCAGACCCGACCGGATGTGACCGCCGAAGGACTGCTGAATGAACTGCTTAAAATATAAATGAGCGGGTATAAGACAACGATTAATAGAATTCCTAATACCGCATAAATACCTATCATAAATAGCTTATCTCCAACCGAATCCTTGATCGTAGCTCTCATTGCGTTCAATCTCGGTCCCCCCTATATTTCACCAAATACTTGTGTCAGATAATCGTTTAGCTATCATGTTTACCACAAGGAGAAGGATCAAATTAATCATGGAATTAAACAAACCAACCGCCGTTGCAAAGCTATAGTTAGCGTTCAATAATCCAATTTGGTAAACATAAGTTGCGATAATTTCGGAATTTACTTTATTGAGCGGATTTTGCAGCAAATAGATCTTTTCAAACCCGATGGACATCACGCTGCCCACATTTAAAATGAAAACAATGGTGATCGTCGGCATAATGCCAGGCAAATCGATATGACGGATTTTCTGAAAACGCGATGCGCCGTCTACCTTCGCCGCCTCATAAAGTGCCGGATCGACTCCGGCCAGCGCAGCCAAAAAGATGACCGCCGAATAACCGGCTGTTTGCCAAATATCTGACCAAACGTAGATCGAACGGAACATCCCGGGTTCGCCGAGAAAATTGATGGGCGGCAGGCCCATATGGTGCATGGCGACATTCACGAAGCCCAGCCTAGGCGCCAGAAAAAGCATAATGATGGATACCATAACGACTGTGGATATAAAGTATGGAGCGAAAGAAACCAATTGAACCAGCCGCTTAAACTTGCCGTTGCGTATTTCATTCAGAGCTAAAGCTAACAAAATAGGGATTGGAAACCCGGCGATTAATAAATATCCGCTAATCAAGATCGTGTTTTTCATTAACGTCCAGAATTGCGGGTTATCGAAAAACAATTTGAAATGTTTGAACCCCACCCACGGGCTTCCCCATATGCCTTTGGTGACGTTATAATCCTTAAATGCCAGGACGGCATTCAACATCGGATAATATTTAAAAATAAGAAAAAATAATAAAGGCGGTATCACAATGAGATACAACTGCCAATGTTTTTTTAAACTCTTTGCTGCTGTGAAGAGGAAGCCTCCCCGTTCTTTAGCCACTACTGGATTCGGTTCAATGACAATCCCTTCTTCCAAAATACTCCCCCCTAAATACACCACTCGTAATTTCTTGATAGCGCTTTCTATATGGCTGATTATAGGGGGGGACAGCGCTCAACGTATAGGTACAATTGCGTCGTTTTGCGAACAAATAACCCGATTTACCAGGGTATTTTCCCCTTTCGAGCATCCATTTATCGCATTCCGGCTCTACAGGACAAAAAAAGAGGCTGACCCAAAAGTAGATAAATCTACTTTATGTGACAGTCTCTTTTGTACCCGACTTACATCGTTTCGCCACGCTTTAGAAGCTTTAATTTCGCTGTGCGGGGGAGTTCCCGCGCACCAGCGTAGTCTCTATTCATTGTTCTACAGATTGTCTGAACGAGCTAGGCGAAACGCCCATAACCCGTTTAAAGGCCCTGCGAAACGTATGTGAACTGTTATAGCCGACATGCGAGGCTATTTCATCCACACTATACGTGTTTCGCTTTAATAAGTCAGCGGCGTGGTCCATTCTCACTTTTTCCAAATGATCCGATAAATTCGTCCCCGTCACCTCTTTAAACAATTGAGAGATGTATTTCTCAGGTCGCTCCACTTTCTCGGCAATTCGATATAAATTCAAATCCGGATCTCTATACATTTCTGCAATATAGTCATTAATTTGCTTTACTGTTTTAATATGGACATCGTTCTTTTTACTAGTAATAAGACCGCACATCATCACCATAATTTCACTGATCTCATGCTGAATCAGTTCTATGGCTTCTTGCGCTTGGATGCCGAGGATCCGATTTTTGATTTTCTCAAACATATTGGATTCCATCAGCGCTTTTTGATCGAGCAATTTGAGCAACGTGCCTTTCAATTCCCCGATGAACTGAAGCTTCATCACCATGGAGAGCTCCCGGTTTCGTGTATTTTGCTCGATCATGGACTGAACGATTCGTTCGGCCTCATCGATATCTCCAGCTCGGATCGTACTAATTAAACGGAGCTCCACATCCAAGGGATAGTAATACGTCTGAGTCTCTATCCTTGTATCGCTGAACCAAACGATTCCTGTTCTATTCATATACACGGCGTATTCCAACGCCTGTCTTGCTTGTTCATAAGATCGGCTAATCTCCATAACGGAAGCAAAGGAATCGCTTAGTGCTGCAGTAATGGTAACCCGATATTCGTTAAAGGCCGTATAGGCGAGTGCAGCGACCAACCGTTCGATTTCATCCTTGCCGACTTCCTCGCCCTCCTCTTGCGGAGTGAGGATGGCGACTATACGATCGGAGCCCAAATCGGTCATATGAACATGCATGTAACTGCTGACATCGAGTAAAATCTGCTTCAAGATCAATCTGGCGGCATTCAGTTCGTTGAGAATTTCAACGCTGTCCAAGCCGGAATAGCCATTGATTTGCAAGATTCCTGTATATCCGGCATTCAAGTTAAGTCCCGTATTCGCCTGAGAAGCGGCGGAAATAATCGCTTCCCTGGATTGAAATTCTCCCGCAATCAGCCTTTTCAGAAAAGCATCTTGGATCAAAGGAAGCTGACGATTCAGCTCGGACTCCAGACGCTTGTTATTGGTAATGATATTGTGCATGTTCCCTTGCAAAAAATCGTATTCATTACGCCCCACCGCTGCATCTTTGCCAAACTGCTCCTTCATCACGCTAAGCAGCCTATTGATCGGCACCGTATTTCTATAGGATTGCATAAATCCGAGGAAAAGCCCGATAAACAGAGCAACACCGGTCACAGACCATGTAATGTATTTAATTCTGTTCGCATTTTCCATTAAAACGTATCGTGGAATTCCCGTACTGTATACCCAGCCGGTTGATTGGGAGCGGATCGTGATCACAAGGTCATTTTTATAAAATTGGCTGACCTTCTCTTTATCGAAACGGCTATCCGCCGACAATTGATCCATGTCATGCTGACTAATCCCCTGCAAACTAATGGTTTGACCCCGCGCATCGCTGATATAGGTCCACCCGCCATTATCCTCCCTTTGACCGGATAAAAGGCTGTTAATGGTTTGTTCATCGATGATCGTAACAACCGTTGCCGGCGGGGAATCGTTAAAGCTGTCTAATGGGAGAGACTGCATAAAGGTGATTGCATTGCTCTGCACGCCATTGTTGATGAATGGGCTCAGCGGCATCATTTCGCTTCGGTGCGTTTTTTCCAAGACGTTCTTTTTCCACTCATCCAACGACAGGTTGTTGTAATGTGAGGTCTGATAATAGTGTTCAGGTCGAAAATAAGCATTCCCCGGTGTGAGGATGACATTAAAATTATTCAGATAAATGTAAAAATGTTTCAAAAAATCGTTAGTTTGGCTGTATGCCTTAATATCTCTCGTTATTTTCCATATTCCGTATACATTCGCTTTTTCATCCACCATTTTTTCGTTCAAGAGCACACTTAAATCTTGATTTAAAGCCAGCTGTCTTGTAAAACTTTCCACCTCAGCTATTCTCCGCTCCAAAATTTCTTGGCTCTTTTGAAGCTGCGTCACTTTATTCTCGATGGATATCGATTGCGTGACGGCGATTGCCGTACGGTACGACATGTAGCCGGCTATGCTTGGTATGATCAAAATAATGATATAAGAGATCAGAAATCTTCGAAATAACCGTGAATATTTTGGCATAGTGCAATTCTCCCTTCCAAGTTGGAAGTTTCAGAATGCTTCTCTTCTGTAGTAGGTTCAACCAGCATTTATGCCCGTATTAACCGTATATGCTCACCTTTCATCGTTGCCATCGTAACGATATGTCCGTCCCATATTTCTTCCCCGCTGCCGATGCTGCGTATACACCTTAGTCCATTTTCCCATGGATTGTAGAGACGAAGCTGTGAACCCGCTTCACTATAGATTTCAATCCATTGGATGTCACCCTGGCTAACGTTAGCGCTTACAAGGAAACCGCCGACTGCACGCAGCGTGGTAAACTCAGCTTTCTTATCCAAAGACCAGTTGGGAAAAAATCGCAGGATGCCATTATAGCTTTGCAGCAAGCACTCATTGATCACAGCGGGCAGCGCGAAGTTTTCAAACCAAATGCCCATCCCTCTCATATATTCAAAATCCGTCGTATCCGAATATCTCCCGCCGGTTTGCAATAATTTGTCCGTGCAGGTTCCGTTCGGCAGCAAGCAGTAAGCAATTTGGCGTTTAAAACGCTCCAAATCGAGTTGCCCCAACCGGGCACCGGCCATATGATAGAAAACCAAATCGTTGCCACCCTCATTGCGGTGATTCCGATAAGAGTTTACTGCGATTTCATATTGCTCCGGCGCCGAATGCAGACCATGGTCCTCACCCGGAAATATGGTCGCCACGCCGTTCGGCACATTATACACGACTTCCGGATCTTCGCCCGGAACAGAAACGAATACGTTTCCCCGCTGCGATTCCGCGGTCGGATAGTCCGGAAAATGATGAAGGACATCTTGGATCTCTGCGAGTAATCCAGCCTCTTCCACGCTTCGCCCGAGCTCTTCGCACGCTTTTGTGAAGGCATGAAACAAAAACTTCGTCAATGTTAAGTCGACGATACAATCGCTGTTTTTCTTGAAGCCGGGCGTTAGCTCATATAACTCCGGTACGACGGTCGGAAAAATATGATAGCGGTCATCGCCCCATGCCTCTCCATGCGTTTCCGGCCGCTTCATATAATCGACCATAAACAGTACGGCATCTTTCATAGGCATGAAAGCACGCTCAGCAAGGACAAATAATGCCACCAGAGACTTTGCACGGTCCATGGCGTTTCGCAAATTTCCCAGCCCCAGTGCGGAACCGGGTAAGGCATCACATTCATGTTCACCGGATATGCGGAATGAGGAAAATAAGCACCGCGCAGGACATAATACTCCCTAGCCCACTTTCGGCTGATCGGAAGGATATGATCGACCATGTTCACGTAAGCCAAATGTTTATCTGTATGGTTGCTTGAAAACGCCAGCCAAAACGGCTGCTGCGTATTATAGTTCATATGGTAATCGCCGTGCCAATCGGCCCCGATTTTGCCATAGCTCCAATTCGCAAACAAGCCCGGGCAAGTAGCCTCAGGTTTAACGGAACAATGGAAAAAGTATAAATTCCTGTACCAGATTTGCTCCAGAAATTCATCTTCCAAAGCAACGCCCGAGCGGGACCAATATTCCTCCCAATTGTCCGAAGAACCCGAAAAAGCTTGTGCAAAAGACTCGTTCGTCGGAGTATCGATAGGTATTATATGTTCGCTAATGACAGACTCAAGTCCTTCTTCCAGCTGGACACATACAACAAAACCATCACCTGACCCAAGGCGCAGTTCCAATTCATTGCCGCTTTCCAGTACCGGAATCGATGATGAGACTCGCGCTGTTAAGCGGAATGCCCGGTCAAGAGGATGACCCGCTTGCACCTCTTCTTCCAGGCAAGAGAACGGCAAGGTCTGGCAGAACGCCAACTGCTTGTTAGAAGCGTCGGTTGTAGAACGATACGAAGGAATTTCCTTAGGCGTGGAAGGGTCCGGAATAAGCTTCAATCGATTGATGAACGAGGTAACAGATCCAGGATGCCTATTCGTATCCTTCATAGCAACCCAAAGGCGATCTGTTTGTTGGTCGACAAATACTTGCAGCGTGGCGGATACCCCTTCAACCAGGAAATGGATTTCGCACAGTCCATTATCGATCTGCAAGGAATGTCCCAGCACTTCCGTAGTCCGCTGGTCAAAGCCCAGCAACAAGGACCCGCACGGCATCGGACGCGGATAAGGGAAGTTGTAATTCTCGCTTGTCATGGTCACATAGTCGCGGTACCAGGCATCTTCACTTAACGATGTGTAATGGTCCGGGATTTCCTTCAGTCTGGCAAATACATGATTGAAGGTTCCAATCTGATCCTGATGGTTTTCCGCAATCCGAATATCCCATACATTGTTATGTCCAAAATGAATAAGCACCGAATCGGGCCGGGTCGTAACAACCGCACCGAGCCCTCCGTTTCCTAATAGTGCCCCTTCAAAAAAGTTTACAGCCGGACGATCATAAATAATCGCATGCTTATGCGCTTTCTCCTGTGTATTCAACTCTTCAGCCCCCCAATTGTACCCTCACGCACATCCATCTCATCTTATATGATAGCGCTTACCACATGATGATTATATGGAATTCATGCATGAACGCCTAGGTACAATTGGGTTGTTTAGCATACAATTTTCCTTCTTACCGCCTTGTCACATGCAGTTCCTTGTCAATGACATAGACATTTCCAGGCTCAAGAACGATACTAACCGTTTGATCCCGATAACGGAGATACGTCGGCAACTCTGAGAAGGCCTGGATCGTGGCCTCTGCCAAATCCCCATTTTCCCAAACCAAGTTCACTTCAGCATTACCCTTCACCCGTAGGCCAGCAACCTTCCCAGTATGCCACTTCTCTGGAAGTGCCGGCAGCATTTGAATTTCTCCGGCATGGCTTTGCACTAGCATTTCCGCTATGGCTGCCGTACCCCCAAAATTTCCGTCCACGACAAATATTTTTGTCTCCGCCCCGGCAATCCCCGGTTTGGAATACGTCAGCAAGTTATCAAAACACAATTGACCGATCAGATGTGTTAAATGTTTATACGCATTTTCACCATCCTGCAATCTGGCAAAGCTGGCTGCGAAGGAGGCAACCGTGAACTCAACATCCTCCAGCTCTTCACGCTGCATCCGGTTTTCCAAAGTTCTTCTAGCGGCAGCACTCAGCTCCGGCGTTCCTCTTAACGTGATTTGACTGCCTGGATATAAGCTGACCAAATGGGACAGATGCCGATGATCGGGTTGAGCTTCTACATAATCTTCAAGCCATTCCTGTAATTGTCCCTGCTTTCCTATACGCAGTGGGGGCAGTAAAGCGATGGCGTTTTTCAACCTTTGTTGCCACTCGGAATCGACTTCCAGCAGCTCGGCCGCTTCCAAACAGAAGACGAATAAGTCCCGCACGAGCACTTGATCAAGCGTAGACCCCATCGACAATTGGTGCTCGCTGTCGTCTACATAGAAGCTGTTTTCCGGTGAATTCGACGGGCCTGTTACGAGCCAGCCATATTGCGGATGGATGGTCATGTAGTCAAGAAAAAAGGCTGCCGCTTCTTTCAATACCGGATACGCCCGCTCAGCCAAGAACTCGCGATTCAAGCTGAATTCATAGTGTTCTCGCAGCTGGGATGCAAGCCATAAGCCGCCAGTCACATTCAATCCCCACGAAGTTTCCCATCCGGGGGCTGTAAAGCCCCATGCATTCGAAAATACATGCGCCACCCAGCCTTCGCAACCATAAAATTGCTGCGCTGACGTTCTGCCTGCAACCGCCAACCGCTCCATATAAGCCACCAAAGGAAGATGACATTCCGCCAAATTGCTCGCTTCCGTTGGATAGTAATTCATTTGCGTATTGATATCCATATGGTAGTCGCAGCTCCATTGCATACGGTTGGCTTCGCCATCATTCCAAATGCCCTGCAAATTCAATGGCAATGGGGAGTCAGCCCGCGAACCGGAAATCATTAAATATCGCCCGTATTGATAAAATAATGCAAATAATTGCGGATCGTCGTCTTGACCATTCTGGAGAAGCCGAATTCTTGCGTCGGTTGGCAGATGGGAAGAGCTTGATTGACCTAAGTCCATATTCACCCGGGCGAACAAGCTGCGATAATCGGCAATGTGGTTTTCTTTGAGGCGTGCATATCCTTGAGCCACGGCTTGTTCCAATTGGCGCGCAGATGCATGAAGCCAGTCCTCATCGCTTTTCCTATAATCTGTATTGACGGCAAAATAGATACAGGCCTCGTCAGCGTTACTTACCACAACTTGACCGTCTTGAACCAGAGCGGTTCCACCTTGAATCACCACTTTAAGCATCCCTTGACAGAACACGCCGCACTCCCCGTTGCTGTGCATGGTTTCGGTCGCTTGCCCCTTAAAGATAATCGTATCGTCTCCTTCCGGCCAGCTAGTAAACTGATCCGTTAGGCCTTCCAATCCAAGCGAAAATGAAACCCCACCCGTTTGCTCACTCCACAGTCGAGAAGCCACAATGTTATCAGCGTGTGAGGCGAACATTTCCCTTTTCAGAATATTCCCGTTTGCTTTGTAAGCAGTATGTATGAGAGCGTTATCAAGATTCAGCTCACGGTAGAAATCATCTGCAAAATGCCCGGTATGCACAATGAGTTGACACAACGGCAAATTGGTTCCGAAGTTCTGCTTTTTAGGCTGCAGCATACGCTGGGCTAGTTCTTCTCCACGTTTGTAATCCCCTGCGAAAAAATGCCGCCGCATCTGATCAAGATCGGTTTTGTCGTTTGAATGACTCTCGATCCGCTCTGATTGCCCTGACCAATAAGTGACTTCTGTCATGCTCCAGATTTCCTTATCGCTTCCCCCATAAATAACGGCTCCCATTCGCCCGTTACCGATCGGAAGTCCTTGCGACCAGTCCAAAGCAGCGCTGGAATACCAAAGTTTCATATCTTCCATGTCAAATACCCCCGAAAATTGATTGGTCATATATTATATATCGTGTATGATTTAATATTATCACCCAGAATTAGCAGTGTAAAGATTCATCCTTTGGATCGAGCCTTCTCGATCAGCTCCAAGTACGCTTTGGCAATATCCGTAATCGCCTGGTAATCACCGGTTTTTGCTCCCGCCGTTAAGCTTCCTCCGACTCCTACCGCCACTGCTCCTGCCTCGATCCATTGCGACACATTCTGGAGCGAAACACCGCCTGTCGGCATAAGCTGGGCGTGAGGCAGCGGACCCTTGACGGCTTTGATAAAGGCCGGTCCGAACAGCTCGCCCGGGAATACCTTAACGATATCCGCCCCGGCTTCCAAACATTCGGCAACTTCTTTAATGGTCATGGCTCCGGGCATGATTGGCACCCGATAACGGTTGCAGAGCGTCACGGTATCGACATTCAAATAAGGACTCACGATATATTGCGCCCCAGCCAAAATAGCTGTTCTAGCGGTTTCAGCGTCAAGTACAGTACCCGCCCCAATCAAAAATTCCTCGGGATTGAATTTCTTGGCTAACGAAGCGATGATCCTGTCCGCTCCCGGTATGGTGAAAGTGATTTCAATGGACTTAACGCCGCCTGCCATGCATGCTAATGCGATCTGCTCGGCCTGTTCCTCATGGTCTGCCCTTACGACAGCGACAAGGCCGCCTTGTTTGATTTTAGATAAAATCTGTTCTTTTTCCATAGTATCTGCCTCCTAGTTAAGCCTTATGGTTTGGCTTGAGCTTGATCTTATTGCAAAGGCGTTAGCGGGGTTGTCAATCATCATTAGGCGGATGTGTTCATCCCTAATCCCGGTTTGTTTCAATAACGGCATGAAATGCGCACGAATAAAGTCCAAACCGATCTTCCCGCCGTAGCTCTTCAACCGTTCTCGTGTGGTATCCAGCCCTAGTAAAACCTGCTTCTCCAGCCCCCACTCCATCATTTGACGAATAAGAAGCGCTTCCTCCTCGTCCGAATGGTACTTGTAACGGGCAATCGTATCATACTCCAGATAAACGCCCATTTCCCCGAGCTTGCGATGAGAGGCCAACTGATCCAGCTTTCGATCCAGATGACAAATGATGATTTGCCCGGCAGGAACGCCAAGCTCCAGATACATATGCACCAGCGTTTCAGCCTGCGCGTACGATTCAATATGGCAAAGAATCGGTGCGCCTGTACGGATCGCCGCAGACGCAGCTGCGCGAAACCACCTTTTATCGGGATCGTTCATCCGATCCTCGTCCATAGCGGTTTTGATCACGCCCGCTTTGGCCGACATATGGTTGTCCGGTTCCGCAGCGTCTGTTCGAAGGAACATGCCTGCCGTAAGTTCATGTACGAATAGGTCAGTAAGTCGGTCCTGTTCGTACTTGCGTATCCAGTGGTCATCATGGTAAAAACTCAGTTTGTGAAAGCCCGTCGAAGCGACGATATGAATGTCCGTAGCTAACGATGCCTCCAAGAGCCATGATTCGATTCTCCCGCAGCCTAAAGGCTGGGCGTCGACAATAGCCCGGCCGCCGCAGCTTTGAAAAAGCAGCAGCTCCTCTACGCTTCTCTGATAATCGTCAATGCACAAAGCCGGATTCAAAGAAGAAGGTTGCCCGGGAGCAAGAAACAAGTGTTCATGGCTATGGCAGAAACCGAAGTCCTGCTTGGCGACTGGACCTTTGACGGTTTGAATTTGCATACAAAGTTAACCTCCGGTTCATTAAGAATTCTAAATGATAGCAACGAAAAAGAGCCGCCATTTCGGCCATTAGCCTTCGTGGACAGCTCTCGCTAAAGCTGCTGGCAGCACCTTAGTCGGACATTTTGATCAGCCCTTAACCGCCCCCGCAGTCAAGCTGCTCGTAATCTGTTCTGTGAAAAGCATATACAGTAGAACGGACGGCAGCGCAATCACGGTCATGACTGCAAACTGAGCAGCATAGTTGGATGCATATTCACCGGTAAACTGGATCAACGAAAAAGGCAACGTCTTATAAGTATCCGTTCGTATGAAGGTGACCGCCATAATGAATTCGTTCCAGGTATTTAAGAAGGCTAGAACGGCGACAGACGAAATCACCGGTTTGGATATCGGAATGATGATACGGAAGACAACCCCAAGCAAGTTCAGTCCATCAATGACAGCTGCCTCCTCGATCGCCCGAGGCGTCGTTTCCAAAAACCCGATAAAGATAAACACGCTTATAGGGATTAGAAAAGCAATATTCGGTAGAATAACGGCAAAATACGTATCGATTATTTTGATTTTGTTGAATATGAAGAAATTCGGCAAAAGCGTTGAATACAGCGGTACGATCATGCATATCATGACAAGGCCTGCCAAATATTTATTCCATTTCCAGTCAATTCTTGCGATCACATAGCTGAGCATCAGGGAAACGATGACGGTCACCGCAATAACAACCACGGCAACAATCGCACTATTCAGCAGGTAGGCAGGTACGTGACCAAGCTTGAATGCGTCAGCGTAATTTTTCCATTGAAAGGGACTCGGCCATTTTAAAATATAACTGCCGAAGAAATCCCCGCTTTTCAGGAGCGAAAAGTTAATCATCCAAATTAATGGAAATAGTTGCGCAATCGCGACCAGTGCCAGACAGATAAAAAAGAAAATTTGCACCAAACGCGTATAAGGCTTCGATAAAGTCCTCATCAGAATTCACCTACATCTTTCTTCAGCAAGCGATTCATTACTAATGTAATGAGCAGGCAGAAGATAACGAATAGAACGGAAATCGCACTTCCGTAGCCGAATAAACCGTCGCGGAATGCCTTGGAATATAAATAAGTCGCCAAAAATTGCGTGCTGTTAGCCGGTCCGCCCCCGGTCATTAAGAAGACCGTCTCCATCTGCTTAAATCCGGCAACGATGGCGAGGACAAAGTTAATTCGAATGACAGGAGACAATAATGGAAGCACGACCCGCGTATTGTACTGCCATTTGTTGGCGCCATCTACAACCGCCGCCTCATACAACTCAGAAGGGATCCCTTTGATTCCGGCATAGTAGAGTAGATAGGCATAACCAAAACCTTGCCACATGGCCACGAAGATAATAGAGAAAATAGCGATATTCGGATTCCCTAACCAGTCTTGTTTCCAAGACGACAAGCCCATGTCCGTCAGAACCCGGTTCACCAGCCCGTATTGAACGGACAAAATGCTCACCCACATTTGTGAGGTAACGAATGTCGAAATGATAGACGGGATGAAGATGACTACGCGTAAAAAACGTTCCCACTTGCCGGTATGAGGAGTAACGGTCGCCATGAAGATGGCCAGGGGGTGCTGCAGCAGGATAAAGGCTAATCCCAACAAGACTGCATTGCGAAGCGAACTCCAGAATACCGGATCGTGGAAAAAAATCTCCTTGTAATTATCCAGTCCGAGGAAGTGATAATCCACCCCGTCGTAATTCGTCAAGCTTAAGTAAAGCGCGACCAGAATTGGCAGTAAGATCAAGCCTAGGATGAAAACCAGTCCCGGCACGATCAACACAACAATATTCCGTTTCTCCATCCAAAGTTTGTTCATGTCCTCAACCACTTCCATTTCTCTCTGTGAGAGGGAGCAAAACCTCCAGTTCCGTTTTGCTCCCGGTCCTTATCAATCAATTGAATTATGGATTCAATTCTTTGTTTGATTTATCAGCAATGGCGTCGATGGCTTCAGCGAATTTCTCAGGCGTTAATTTGAGTGCCAGTAATTCTGTAATGGCATCCAGATAACCCTTCGATGTAGAAGCGGAGAAACGGTCTTGCGAGTTCGCTCCGCTGAACACTTTAGCGGATTTGAGAATGTTCGTCAGATCCTTCTGAATTTGCGTTTCCTTGCCCGTGTTGAACTCGTCATAAGCTTGCGCCGGGAACGTAATGCCGTTTTGCCAAACCGTTTTGGCCCAGTTCTCCTTCTTGAACATCCAGATGGCGAATTTCTTGGCTTCATCGGAATTTTTCGATTTGCTGGACACACTGTATCCGCCGCCAAACCATGCCAGAAGATCCGTTGTCGGGCTCTTGCCATCGTCGGATGCCGGATAAGGAATGGCAATCATGTTGTTGCGGACATCTTCCGGGAAGTTCGTATCGGTCGATACTCCCATCTCCCATTCACCCATCAAGTACATGGCTGCTTTGCCTTGACCAAATAAGTTTCTGGCTGCGCCGTAGTCCAGATTCAGGAATCCTTCGCCGAATAAGCCGCCCTTCACCATATCCTGCAATTTTTTCGCTGACGTAATGACAGCCGGATCCTTGAAGGAGCCTGAACGGTCGATCGCTTTGTGATACAAGTCGAAACCGCCGGATTGACGGGAGACGACGGCGTCAAACAGCAAGCCCAGCGGCCAGGAATCTCTTCCATCAAGCGCCATCGGCACAACATCGGAGCCTTTTAATTTCTCAGCAATTTTGAAAAGATCGGCTTCTGTTTTCGGCGGCTCCAGGCCATGATCGGCGAGCACTTTTTTATTCACATAAAGCACCAGGAAATCGGTATTTTTAGGAATGCCGTATATTTTCTTGTTTAGCGTAAAAGAATCAAAAGCCGCGTCGATAAAGCCTTGGCCTGCAAAATCTTCCTTGGTGAAGGTGACGAGGGCGTTATTCTTCACCAAAGGCCCGAGATAGCGCGCGCCTCCCCACATCATGGTCACTTCCGGAAGACTATCCGAAACGTTGTAAATTTTCAGTTTATCTTGGAACTGCGGATCTGGAGAAAGCGTTTCCACGGTAATCTTAATATTCGGATTTTCTTTCATATACTGGTCAATCAAGAGCTGCTCAGCCTTCCCTTGACCGCTTCCGCGATCCGGGTTATTGCTGAAAAATTTGATCTCGGCTTTCTGGCCGCTGTCCGTCTTTTTGTCCGCGACGGGCGTACTGCTCGCCGTGCTTGCGGCTTTATCCGTATTGCCGTTCGATGCCGCTTGATCCGGTTTCCCGCAAGCCGTGGCGAGGCCGGCAAACATCAAAATGACCGTAACCGTACTAAGTAACTTTTTCAAAAGAACCCCTCCTTGATTGTTGTATCTTGCAACAGCGCTGTAATTTCATTATAGAATAGGCTCTTTGGTGGCATAACCTATGATTCTTCGGTAAAGCTGTATGTTTATTAGAAGCCATTTTGCTTTTTGTACTGGGAAGGCAGCATTCCTGTCCATTTTTTGAAAAAGCGGACAAAGTGCGCTTCGTCATAATAGCCGACCTGACGCGCGATCGTGTACACTTTCCCATTATCATTTTTAAGCAAATGCTTCGCTTTATCGATTCTAAACTGATGCAAATAATCCAGAAAATTAATTCCCATTTCCTGGCGGAATAACGTAGACAAATGCGATTGGGAAATGAAAACCTCTTCGGCGATCGCTTTCAGTGTCAAATTCGTCATGTATTTTTCTTCGATCAGCGAAAGAACGTACTGAATGGTTTTATGAAGCGGTTTTTTTGTATGTCTGAGCTCGACAAATTTCTGAATGACAACGGTCAGCAGCGTCGACAATTCTTCGAACGTTTCCTGGCGCTGCACCTGCTCCGCAAAGGCTTCGAACTGCTCCACAGACGCTTTGGCGGAATCGCCGTTAACAGCTTTAATCTCTTTCATCAGTGCGTTAATAAAGGAGTACGTGTGCAAATGGATGCGTTGGATGGAAAGATCCTGCTCACGGAACGTGTTCAGCCACTCCTCCACTTCCACCACAAAATCTGAAAAATTACTGGCAGCGATGTATTCGCGAATTCGCCGCTCAAAGTCAGCGAAATTTTCCTGAAATTTGGACGCATCCTCCACTGAAGGCTCGGGCTCTTTAGCCTCCGATGCCATAAACAAGCCGCTTGTTCCATGAAAAAAACGACGCGTCAGCGCCTCATTTGCCTTCCGATAAGAATGGCCGATCTCTGCCAGACTAGTCACGGATCCCACTCCAATACTTACGCTTACTTTTAAAAAGACTGCCAAATTGCGCTGTATCCTTTCAAGACTTGCCTGAATTTCATTATGCGTCATTTTTTCCGGCACATTGGCAATTAAAATAAACTGTTCCTCCAGGGTCAAGAGCTCATGATTGCCCGTGAAAAGGTCGCCGATGCTTTCTACCATGATGTTTGAAGCCGCATAACGGATTAATGGCAGGTCGGATTCACGGTAGGCGAGAGTTTTTAATTCCTTTGTATCGAACCGGAATACAATAACCTGAGTCGGCTTGTTCTCGAGCCAAATACCGTATTCCGCGATTTCCGCCAGACAATTTTCCAAATTGTGCGGCTGGGAGGATCGCAGCCATTTCATTAATCTATCCTCTTTGATCGTTTGGATGTTGGCATTCCACTGGCGTTCCAATCGATCAACTTGCCGATCCTGACTCCGCTTGCCGACCAGCTTGCTTTTCGCTCGCGCAATAGCATCGCGGACCTGTTTGGGATTGCAAGGTTTAAGAATATAATCGAGCACGCCGAGTTTAACCGCCTGTTGCGCATATTCGAATTCGCTGTACCCGGTCAAAAGCACAGGAATGAGATCCCAGTTTCGCTTGGATATTTCCTCAACAAGTTCCAGTCCCGACATCTGCGGCATGCGGATATCCGTGAGTACAATGTCCGGCACATCGGCCTCCATCATCTCCAAGGCTTTGCGGCCGTTGGAAGCCGTTCCCGTAATAAGAATGTCCTCCGATTCCCAATCGATCATCGTGAGGATTCCTTCTCGAAATGCCGGCTCGTCTTCCACGATAAACAACTTATGCATCTCGCTCAATCCTTCCTTGATCCAGAATTCCGTTCATGTCGATTTTTATTTTAACGGAGGTGCCGAAATGGAGCCGGCTGTTGAGCTCGATAGCGACCCCTTCTCCGAAATGATTTCGCAAACGCTCTCTCATGTTCGATAAAGCAAAGCCTCCGGCATTCTCAGCAGGACCGAAGCGCTTCTCCGAGCGTCCGGCTGTCCTCAGCCGCTCCAGCGTATCCGCTCTCATACCTGTGCCGTTATCCGTCACCTCGAACATGAGCTGCTGTTCCATTTTACGGATAGACAGATGTATAAAGCCCTGTCCTTCCATCTGCTCGATCCCGTGGACGACCGCGTTTTCCACAAGCGGCTGCAGGAGCAGCTTAGGCACGCGGAGCTGCTGGAGACCCTCCTCCACTTCAATTGAATACGTCAGCTTATCGCCAAAGCGGATTTTACTGAGGAACAAATAATTTTCAACGATCGTAAGTTCTTTCTCAATCGTGATAATATCGGCGCCCTGGCTCAAATTGAAGCGGAAAAATTCGGACAATCTTTGAATCATGTCTGCGGTCTTTTCGGCTCCTTCACGGTAAGACATCCAGGTAATGGAATTCAGCGTATTATATAGAAAATGAGGATTGATCTGCGACTGCAGCATCCTCAGCTCAGCCTCTTTTTGAGATATTTCGGATGCATATACATCTTGAATCAATTCTTTAATTCTCGTCACCATGATATTGTACCCACTGCCAAGCTGACCAATCTCATCTCTTAGTTCAATGTTAACGTGCTGGTTGAAATCTCCCGCTTGAAATTCACGCATCGATTTCAACAGCCGCATCAGAGGATTGGAGAATAGTTTGGAGATGAGCCAGCTGAACGGCACGTTGATGAGGAGAATCATCAATACAAATCCGATCGTCAACCAGCGAATTTGATTCAGCTGCTTAAGCTCCTCGATCTTCGGCTGTATCACAAGCACATGCCAGCCCGTCGCTAAGGAAGAAGAATGAGAAATCAACCATTGTTTTTCGTAGCTGCCCCAATCCACTTGGCTGAACGGCACATGATTATAGTAAGGAAGCTCCGTGAACGCATGGCCGCTCCACCTGCCGTCAGAATCGGAGAGAATCGTCCCGTCCTCATTAATCACGATTATCTCAACATTATCACGTGCGGGACCGAACGATTTGCGAAAATCCTCCTCGGTCATGCCAATGATCATCAATCCTTCCTTTTGCAGGCTTTCCGGATTCACGAGCACTTTGCTGTAAAACACCTTCCTGCGCTGGTCGCCAATAAACAGCTTCATCGGCCCTTCTTCTACTCCCCAAGCACCTTTGACAACCTGGGACACCGTTTGGCGATAAATATCGCTGGTTTTGTACGCATCATAACTAATAATTTCGTTATTATTCAAACTGTTAAATTTAATCGTAGGATGATTTTCCGAGAAAATCAGAAGGGATTGGAAAAACTGCCGGGTGCTGAGCAGCCGGTTAATCATCGAGTTTACCACTTGAGCGGAATTGTAGCTGGCTTCCGGAGAGAGCAGGTCATGCAGCTCCGATGAAAGCGACAAATAGCTGTAAATATCATAGATATCTTTAGCCAAGTAATCCAAGTGGGAAATCGTTTGAGAGGAAATGTTGTTTTGCGCTTGGGCAATCTTGTCCAGCACTTGGTTCGACGCGGTTACATAAGAGATGAAACCGATGCTTCCAGCCGAAACGATTAAGAGCGGCATGAACCAGAGCTGAAACTTCATACGGATTGGGAGCTCTAAATAGATCTTTTTGATTCTTGCCAACATGATGTTCCCTCCCATTTTTACTGCGCGAAAAATCGTTGAATATCTATAGAGTACTAGAATCAGACGATCTTTTGAATAAAAAAGATAGAAAGCCCGGTTCCTGTTAGGAAACGAGCTGTATCACGCTTGTGGGGAATATCATTCCGCCATGGATTTTACCAAGAATAGGATTCGGGAGCAGGACCGCCGGGTCCAGGGAATATTTCGTCAAGTCTATGCATGACGGATGCGTCAAGCTTGATCTCAACAGCGCGGAGCACATCACGCAACTGCTCAACCGTACGCGGCCCAATAATCGGCCCGGTGAGCGCAGGGTTGGCAAGCACCCAAGCAAGTGCGACGTTAGATTCCTTCTCGCCCAGTTCACGGCAAAGAACGGAGAACGCTTCGAGACTGGATCTGTTCTTCTCAATGACAGCTGCCTGTTGCGCTGTGCGATTGCTTATGGTCGGATTCAGCGCGTTGCCGCCGAGAACGCCTCCCGCCAGCGGACTCCATGCCACGACGCCGAGCCCAAGATCATGTGCAGCCGGTAGAACTTCCAGCTCGGGCGTCCGGTTGAGCAGGCTGTAAATATGTTGCTCGACGACCAGGCCCATGAACTTGCGTTCTTTTGCAGCTGCTTGTGCTTTGACCAGATGCCAGCCGGCAAAATTGCTGGAGCCAATATAATCGGCTTTTCCTTGGCGCACGACACCTTCGAGAGCTTCCCACAGCTCTTCCCACTGTGTGCGCCAGTCGATATGGTGCATGAAGAAAAGCTCCACATGTTCCGTTTGCAAGCGCCGAAGCGATCCCTCCAAGTGGCGGCGGATTTTGTAAAGGGAGAGTCCCTTTTCATCATTTGGTCCGTCCAGCGGATCGCATATTTTTTCGTAAGCTTTGGTAGCGAGAATGACCCGTTCACGGCGGTTGCCCCCTTGCGCAAACCAGCGACCGATGATTTTCTCCGTAGCTCCCGCGTTTTCGCCCCAACCGTAAATATTCGCAGTGTCAAAAAAGTTAATGCCTGCATCGAGCGCTTCATCCATGATACGGAAAGCTTCCTTCTCATCCGTAGAAACTCCGAAGTTCATTGTGCCAAGACATAGCCGGCTAACCTTCATCCCGGTTCTTCCCAGATAGGTGTATTCCATGCGTTAATTTTCCTCCCCGGCACTCCATTTTGGGTTGTCGACAATGGCAGGAACTCCATTCTCTTCAATAATCAGCTTGCGAAATCCTTTGGTCTCGATTGTGCCGTAATCGTGCCCCGAATCGGCGCGATAGACGAAAAACGTCACAAGCGATTCGCTCCCTGTATTTACGCTGCGGTGGGCATAGCGTGGCGGGACGTATACGGCCTGGCCGGGGGTGAAACGTTCGGCTTTCCATTCCCCCTCTGGATTCTCCATCAGCATGTACCCTTCCCCGCTCAAGCAATAGTACACTTCAGGGGTATCCAAAATGGTATGAAAATGTCCCTTGGTCATGTAATATTCACGTCCGACTTTCCCGGGATGCACGATGCTCGTTCCAAACAACAGCTCGTTCGGGGTTTCCGGCATCGTCAGCTCATAAAATTCATAAACAAGCGGATCTCCTTCCGACACCAGATTAGCAAACTCCTTGTCGTTTTCGTACATACCGGCCATTTTAGACAACAGCCGTTTGGTAGGCGTATAATCTTTAGATAATCCGCTTTTCAAATCGAAGTGAGCGGCAAAAGGAAGTGTGACAGCTTGTGAACTCATCTAGTTTCTCTCCAATCTATCGGTAAAGTCTGGCAAATAAAATTAGCGCAAGGTGCCTGCGATTCTCTCAAGCTCTGCAAATGTGTCCGGCTGAATGTCCAAGTGGAACACTTCTTGAATCACTTGGGTCCATCCGTGAATGAAATAGATCCACCCGTCTTCGACGTAAAGACGGCTTCCTTGCTTTTGTCGGTTGGCTTGGTGTAAATAATCGAGTGCGCCCCGGTAATTGAGCTCCCAAACCAGACTATCAGGCGGAAAGCGTCCCTCATCGGTAATGGGCGAGCCGGGCTGGTCTTTACCTAGTCCTGTGGCATTAACAACCAGTGAATGTGGCTTCAACCCGCTCATTATTTCATCGTTCTTGGTCGCTTCCGGCGTTAAATAATAGGCTGCTGAAACATCCGGCGCAACCAGCTTCATGATCCGCTCAATTTCGTCCAGACGCGGCTTGCTCCGGTTGGACACGATCAGCTTAGTCGGCCGGCTCGCTTTGCGCGGATCAAGCAGATAGGCGGAGATCGCTATCGCGCTGCCGCCTGCGCCCATGACAAACAGCTCGCCGCCATGCTCCTCCCAGTAGTTCTTCGGGACGAAGGCTTCCAGAGCCAACCCGCTGGAGATCGGGTCTTTGGCATAGCCTTCCAGCTTGCCATCTTTCTTGGAAATACAGGAAAGTTCGCCGAACATCGTGGCATAGGGATCCAGATAATCAAACAAATCTTTAGCCGCATGGTAGAGATCGATTTTATGCGTCGTTACCAGCGCCCCAAGCGATAGTTCATCATTTTTAATAAATTCCACGGCTTGCCGGTACATGGCAGCATCAGCGTGAATGCCGATGTCGATGCCTTGAATGACTGCGTCCTTGAGACCCAGTGCTTCCGCCCAGAGCGGGAATAGTTTCATAATTGAAGATTGAGTTGTCGTCACGCCGATGAAATAAAGCGTCGGCCGTTCGGCTTTTTGCAACGTTAGCATCGTGCCTCTCCTTTCGAAAGTGATTCCAGCATTTCAAGTAAATTGCGCGTCGAGAACGTCGCCATTCTCTCCACGGCTTCTTTGGTGAAAGCCCCGGTGTGAGAGGTTAGCAGAAACTGATCCAAACCTAACAATAGATGGCCCGCTTCCGGCGGCTCCATAGAGAACACATCTTGAGCGGCCCCGGCAATTTCACCCCCGACAAGAGCCTCATACAAAGCTACTTCGTCCACGAGCTCCCCTCTGGACGTATTAATGAGAAGCGCTGAACGCTTCATCCTGCCTAATGTTTGTCTATTCATCAAGTGCTTCGTCTCCTGCGTATACGGAAGATGCAGCGATACGACATCAGACTGCTCCAGCAGCGTACCCAGATCCTGAAAACGGCGGATACCGTTCTCTTCCAGGAACGATTCGTCGCGCAAGTACGGGTCGTAGATCGCAGCGTGCATGCGAAGCCCTTTGGCCCGCAGCGCAACCTCTCTACCGATCTGGCCTCCGCCAACCACACCGATGGTCTTGGAGGTAAGCTCGACGCCCATGACCCGCCCCCATCCTCCTTGCTTGACGGTGGCGACATTTTGCGGAATATGTCTGGCCAGTGCAAACAAGAGACCGATTGCGTGCTCGGCTACAGAAATGTGGTTCGTGCCCGCCGCATTTCGGACCTCGATGCCAAGTTCCCTGGCTTTCTCAAGATCAATATTATCCATGCCCATGCCGTATTTAGAGACAGCACGCAAATCCTTGCACCTCTCAAGAACCGCTGCAGGCAGCGGATCGACCCCTATGATGATGCCGACGACGCCGTCGCCGGCAAGTTCGATGATTTCCGTCTCCGTCATCGTGCGTCCGAGCCGGTTCTCCACGATCTCGTAGCCCTTTTCGGCAATGAGCGGGTATACGGTGTCTTTGTAATTATGAAATGATTTCGGAGTAATAAGCACTTTACCCATCGGAAGAAAACTCCTTTACAAATCAAGCTCTGACATGGTCGCAGGCAGCTCGTGCTTGGTATTGATTTTGCCTGGGCCCGTTACAAGATCGAAGCAGGAAACGATAAGCTTCCCGTTCCAAATAATCGGCTCGCTAGGCTGATCAAGCTCGCCATCAAAGCCGTCGGAGTCCGGGCTTTGGGCGTAGCGCTCGACTGTGCCGTCCGGATATACTTTGGCAATCGCATTGGCTGAGAAGTCGGCAATATACAAATGGCCCGCTTCATCCATAATCATGCCGTCCGTCGTTTGCAATTGATCCGGATTTTTCGCCCAAACGACGTTATCCTTCACCGTACCGTCCGGGTTGAACGTAATCTTGTGAACCGCACCGTCGCCGAAATTGCCTACATACAAGTTGCCTTGCGGATCGAATTCGATGCCGTCAGCTCCGTACTGGTCATTTTCATTCAGGGTAAGCAGCGTTGTCAGCATATGCGGATCTTCCAGCGTATTATTGACTTGAATGCCTTCCTCATCGAGCCCGAACCGATAGACACAGCTTCGCAGCAGGCCTGTAGGATCTTTCACCTTAGTCAACACACTCTGCGTGACGTACATGTGCGATCCGCGAACACGGATCCCGTTCGGATGCTCCATCCCTTCCGCAACAACGGTCAACTTTGCGACGCGGTCATCCTCAATGCGAAGCCGCAGAATCCGGCCTTTAAAGCTGCCTGCCTGCGAGCCCGACCAGCCTTGATTGTCGCAAATATACAGGTCACCGTCAGGGCCGAAGGCGATGCCCATCGGGCAAGCGATCCCCGTATCCGTGTGAACGGGCACATCGACCCATTTGCGTACGTGTCCCTCAGTATCGATTTTCACAAGGCAGCCTGGACGCGAATGATCGGCAAAATTCGGGCATGACAGCACCAATGTGCCATCCGGCGCTATCGCCATGCCGTCCGGTGTCGTAACATGTTCTTCCGGCAGCAGGGTAAACAATCTTGGTTTTTTCACGATAAATTCCTCCTTCAAGTTAAATGTCTGGTCGCTGCGTTCATTTACTCAAACGTGATGACTGTTTTCTTCTGGCCGCTATTTTGCTCAACAAATTCGAACGCTTCAAGAATTCGGTCAAACTCAAACACCTTCGATACGAACATTTCCGGTTTCAGAACACCGCATTCGATCCAGCTCATCACTTGCCTGTGGCATTCCGACTCTTCCAACTTGGATGGCCATTGAATGAAATCCAGATGCCAGTTATACGGCGCTTTACTCCAATCCAGGCGCATTTCAGTCTCGGGCGAAATCCCGTAACAGCCAATATGCCCGTATGGCGCAAGGAGCTCCATGCTTTGGTTAATAATTTCGTTTTTACCGACGGCATCTACAGCAAAATCGACGCCGTCATGGCAAACGTTCCTCACCTCTGCCGTCAAATCGCATTTCTTGCTGTTGAAGGCATAGTCCGCACCGGCTAGCAGCGCCTCTTCCACCTTCACGTCACTCGTTACCGAAGCAATGATGGGCCCCATGCCAAGCAGCTTGGCAAACGTGATGAATGTAAGTCCGACGGGACCGGCTCCGAAGACGACCAAGCTCGCATTCGGACGGAACCCGAATCGCTTGCAAGCGCTGAGCACCTCACGAAAGGTCACGATCATGGGAGCAACATCCGTATCGATATCATGCGGAAGCCGCTGCTGGGCATAATAAGCTTCCGAGAATTCCGGAGAGCCAGGCCCTTTGCCGTCCTCCAGCAAAGATTGGCCGTCTCCTACAATTGCATATTCGGAGAAAGCCCCCCAACCGGCATGCAATCCTTCTGTCACACTTTCGAGAAACGGGAGCAGTACAAGATCCCCCACCTGCAAGTGACGGACTCGAGCCCCGGTCTCCATCACACGGCCTACCCCTTCATGCCCAAGCACAGCGGGATAGGTATCAAATCCTTTGAATTCGCCATGAATCAGTTTCAAATCCGTTCCACGGCAAATGCCGCAGCTAACCATCTTCACTAGCGCCTGATACTCCCCATACGCGGGTTTCGCTATGTCTCGAACGGCCAACTGTCCGTCTTTATCTACGACCAGACTCTTCATAGTTTCTAACTCCTTTCTGCTCGAAACGTTCAGCCCAACAGCGCCTCTATCTCCTCTTTCGTCGGTAACGAAGGTATTGCACCGATACGGGTAGTTGCCAGTGACCCCGCCGCATTAGCAATTTGCAGCATCTGATGCAGCCCTTGGTCCATGTTGGGCGTCCCCGCTTTCATTCGCTGCGCAAAGCCGTGCAGCATCGCTGCCACGAAAGCGTCTCCGGCTCCCGTCGTATCCACGACATGAGCAGGATATCCGGCCACATAACCGCTGGATTGCCCATTGGTGTAGTAACAGCCGTCTTTACCCATCGTAACAACGACAAGCTTGGCTCCCCGATCCAAAATATACCTGCCGCATGCCTCGACATCAGCGCATCCGGTAATGAACTTATACTCTTCTTCGCTAATTTTGACAAAATCGGCATAGCCGAACCCCTCATTTATTTCCTTGTACGCATGTTCAGGGTCTCGCCATAGATCCATGCGCAAATTCGGGTCATAGGAAATCAGCAGCTTATGGGCGCGGGCAAATTTCAATGCACGAAGGGTGGCCGCTTTGCTGCTCTCGCTTCCTAGACTGATGGATCCGTAATGGAAAATTGCCGCATTGCAAAAATAAGATTCTATGATTTCATCCGGAGAGAGACGCATATCCGCCCCCGGATGGCGATAAAAGATGCAATCTCTGTCTCCGTCCGGTTTTTGCGCCACGAAAGAAAGCGTTGTCCGGGTTTCCTCGTCGAACGCCAAATAAGAGGTGTCCACGTTCAAATCCTGAAGCACACTTTTCAAATAGTATCCGAACGGATCACGCCCAACTTTGCCGATGAATCCGGCAGTCCCCCCCAATTTCACAATACCGGCTGCAACATTAGCCGGAGCCCCTCCCGGAGCTTTGTGAAAACCTGCGCTCTCCATCAACGAGACATCTTTGTTCGTAGATACGAAATCGATTAAAAGTTCCCCTAAACAAATGACATCCAGACTCATAGCTCTCCTCCTTTGCCTCTCTCCGGCGATGCTCCGGCTTCGCCTGCTGGATTTGCGGGTGTCAGGCTGAACGACCTAACTGCGCTTTCCATCAGCAAAAAGAACGCCTGACTTTCCGGAGCGGTCCCCGGCCGGTCAAAAAATGGCGCTGCGCAGGCCCCTTGAACAAGTCCGCTGCTGTCAACACGCGCGTGAGCCGCTCTTCTCATGGCATCCGCATAACGCAAATAAGCTGGATCCATTACCCCCATGCCGATAGCCCGATAAATCGTATAGCTCAGCATTTGTGCCGCATTGGTTTCGACAAATGTTTCAGGATCGTCCATTACGTCGTGAAATAATCCGTCCTCTTCTCGCCAATGCGCCAAACAGCCGTCAACCGTTTCCTGCAAATAACGGGAAATCCGGTTACTCTCTTCGTGCATCGAACCGGGCAGGCTGCCCAGAACCCTGACCATACCGGCTGCGGCCCATCCGTTGCCTACGCCCCAATGCGCTTTACGAACGAACGATTTCGCACCAGCATCCCATATATGAGAATACAGCTGGGCCTCAGGGTCCCACAGCAGCTTCCTGTAGCCATCAATTTGCTTCACCGCTTCTTCGTAATAGCCGGATACCGCCAAAAATGGGGGTGCCATATAGAATGAGTCAATCCATACCTGCGGCTTATCCACGACATGGTACAAAATTCCCTCTTCGGTTCGGGGTGCTTGATGCAGCAGCCACTCGAGCATTCTTGCCGCTGCCTGTGCAAACAACGGGTCGCCAGTGCTCTGTGCGGCATAAGCAACAGCTTCGCCATTCGCAGCCGAGTCCGTGACTGAATATCCGTCATTCATGACGCCGAGCTTACCTGAGGCGTCCTGCCGGACAACCGCATCTCTCGCCAGTAATATGGCCAGTTCAAAATCACCCGATTCCAGCATAGCCTGAGCGGCGACTCCCTGTTCCCACGAATATCTCTGCATACTGAGCAGCGCTCTTTTTACTCGTTCCACTCGCTGCTCAGCATCAATGAGGTTAGGCATCCTCTCTGTCACGGCGCCGTCTCCTCCTTCGTTGTCATTTCCGGATTTACCGATCTGCTCGAGCCGGCAATCCAAGCGATCGCTTCGCCAAGAAGCCGGACTACGTCCGGATGTCCCAATCCTTCAGGTCGATGTGCCGGCGTGAAGCAGCACACCCGACCTTCTCCATATGCATGCCTCCAGGCAGCAATAGATTTCCCGTCTATCGATGAAGAACGAAGATAAACCTCCGTCTGATCTTCCTGACAGCTTACAAAATAATGTTCGTCGCGTATCGTAAACCTGCTGTCCGTTCCTTCGTAATCCACCTTCTGGTGCATCTCCGGATGGGAGAGGAAATACCCTCGCAGCATCTGAACATAGCCGCCGTTAACCGGGTAGGAAGCAAGTCCGGAATGCCACGCCAGCCAACCGCCGCCTCCCTCGACATAACGTTGAATGGCTCCCGCAATTTCCTCAGTCATCCACAGCGATTGCGAATCGCCTTCGGGATCAAGCCGATTCTCCTTGAAAACAACGACAGCATCCGGTTTCTCTTCCAATGAATGGATCAATTCCGCAATGCCAACGATTTTCACTTCCTTCAAATTGCGCTCTCCGATTCCGGACATCACTGCAGACAGCAAAGTTTCCTCAATCTTATCTCCACGGTGATAATAGTCGCCTAGGACGGCAATAATTTTATACATAGGTCACCCCTTATGAGCGTTGATTTCAATTTATCGGGTTTGCAGGCGGCAACTTACTCTCTCATGTAAGTTCATCATAAAGGTATAAGCAAACGGGCAGTACCCCACATCTTTCGCAAAACCTGTATATTTATTCGATGTTGGGTTCGAGTCCCTCTTATAAAAGAACAGTGGCCCGGGAAGTCGGCACTTTGAAGTAAAGTGCGACTCTCCGGGCCACTGTATCAGGACCGAATCCATTTAAAAATCTTCGACTCTGCCGGTTCCAACCGAACGTTTATATCACCTGACAACTGTTGAACCGTCTCCTCCTCCCAAAGATCATAAAGCGAATAAGCCTCATGATTCGGCAGGCCCAAGCGTTCCATGGGAATGGTTTTCTGAATCGTTTCATTTTTGTCATAGTTAAACACGGCGATAAAACATTCGCCATTTTCTTCCATTTTGAAGAAAACGTCGGCTGCAGCTTCACCGGTATTCCCTTCAAGCGGCACAAAACTCTTTCCTGCCTGTGCGAT
Source organism: Paenibacillus sp. GCM10027628 (assembly GCF_042676385.1). Lineage (NCBI taxonomy): Bacteria > Bacillati > Bacillota > Bacilli > Caryophanales > Paenibacillaceae > Paenibacillus > Paenibacillus sp. GCM10027628. Next base: position 95,834 of record NZ_JBHTHA010000033.1, on the reverse strand, counting down.
TTTTAAGAGCTCAGGCCGGGTTAACCACGCCTTAGCCCTGGTACCCGCTTCCTCGTTGCGGAAATCATCCCCCATCAGGAGCACCGTTCCGGCAATCAGTGAAGCGTTAAGACGGCTCCGCCCCTCCTGCAGCATTGTAGGCTCCTGATTAAAGCTTTTGTACAACACGGTATGGTCGGGATCATTGAAAGGAAACACGGTCCCATTCATCCACCAGCCATGTGTGAGTGAATTCAACATATATTCCGTATCTTTCAACGTACCGAAAGCATCGCATGAGATGCGCCGGCTATGGGCATATTGATGCGGGAACATCGGCGCAATGGACAAATTGATGAAGAATGGCCGTCCGACGACCTCAGGATCCAGCCTCTTCTTGATCAACGCCATACCGAGGTTGTAGGCCTGAATTCCCGTACGCACTTCCTTATCGAAGTGCATCCCTTCCAGCGCGCCGTGTCCGAGGAAGTCGAGTTTAATATACTCGAAGCCCCACTTCACAAAACGTTCGAGATGCCACTCCGTACGCTGCAGGTTGCCCGGATGTGTTGGATCGATCGCAAGCCCGCCATCCAATTCGGGCAAAACTTGACCCTGTTCATCGCGTAGCAAGAGGTCTCTGTATGTGTACTTGCCATCCGTGCCTTCTACAATCTGATCGAAGTCGCTTCCCCAGAAGGCAAAAGGCGTCCAGTAGATGCCGGGCTTTTGTCCATTGGCTAGAACGTGACGCACTGCGTCTTCGAGCTGTTGTTCCGATAAGTTCGTCCAGAACGAATCAAAGTTGATATAAACCGTCTCATGATGATGAAACCCGCCTTCGTGCAAACTCTTCAAAAAGTCCGACGTATGGACATAAAGCTCACAATCAAGGTCCGCCCCTGCGGCCGACCAGCTGTTCCATCCGAACGGGACCCCGTGTTCCCAACGAAGAGGCGGAGCAATCACAGCATTTGCCCTTCCGTATTCTTCCAGTCCAGATCTGTAATCCGCATACATGCCCACAAAGATACGCGGTGAAGCAATAGTAGTGCCGATCAGCGTACCGTGAGGAATCGTGTCGCGCGTATAATCGCTTGCCGCTCCTCCGTATACTTCTAATTGGTGAATGGCCGCTCCTTCATCTCCGGCTATTTTCAGACCGGTTTTCCATGTATCATGAGTGACCGAACCGACAATGAAGCCCTTTCTCGATGCAGGTTCGAAAATAGCCGTCACCTCATAGCTTTCCAGTTGGCCGGGCATCACGACGGATTCGTAACGCACCCACTTGTCGTTATCGAAAGGTACCAGCAGCGCCCGCAGTTCCTTGGCTTCCAGTCCCAAAGAAATGGCTGATGAATCCTGCGAGACTTCGATCTTCAGTGGAGAGAGATAGTTCGTCTCCAGCTCATCCGTTGCGTTCTCCAGCTCGACTTGAACGAAGAAGTAAGGCGTTTGATCGTACACCCAAAACGTCTGCTTCATGTCCGGAAGCGACTCCGCTTTATGAATCACAGAGAACTTACAGCCAGTGCCGAAATCATCTAGGATCGTTTGAGTGCCGCTAGCTGCCAGCTTGTGCTCCGAATATTCGGTCGAAGCAACATGCTTGCCTCCAATCTGTGCTGCACTATAAGCGCCGGCCAACCGGCTCCCGCCGGACCATTCGTAATCCGTCAAGCCTGTCGCCAAGTCGACGGTAATCCGGTAGGATCCATTTCCTGCAATCACTTGTCCATTCAACTCTTGAAAGATCATATTGGCTATCATCGTTAACCCGCTCCATTCATTATTATATGCCATCAAATAAAGAAGGAAGCCGGAACAGTGCCTCGGCTTCCTGAACCGCATTATCCCTTATTTCCAAAGATCCATGCGTTTCTTGTAATTGTCGTTAATGATCTTCTCTACTTTCTCATCACCGGCAGCCTTCATGTCGGCAAGCATTTTATCGAACAGTGCGGCTGCATCCGTATCGGTTTTAGCAATAATGACTTTGGTAATCGTCTGACTCATAATATCCGAAACCTTCTGGCTGACTAGCGCATCCGGCGTGCCGCCGGCAGGACCGAGGTTATCGTATATGGATGTATCCCACACCGTGTCGGACAAGTTCTTCAGTGCCATCTGGTCAATCTCGCCACGCTGGTAACGGCCCGGCAAATCATACGGCGTACCGTCGGAGCCTTTACCGTTTTTCACGAACCAGGTCCATTTGCGAATACCGGTTTTCTTCGCGTAGTTATCCCAATCGTCTTTAAAGCCTTGAAGCACTTCCGGACGCGGCGTATGCTTGCCGTCCTTCATATCCCAGTGCACACCCTCTATCCCCCACATGAGCAGGTATTGGCCTTCTTCGCTGGCAAGGAAATCAATGAGCTTCATCGTTCTTTCCGGATTTTTATTCGCCTTCGTGATGGCAATGGCATCCCAGCCGAGCGTGCTCTTCGGCCCTAATGTCGTTTTGGCCGGATCAACGCCAGGTCCCACAAGCTTATACGGGTAGAGCTGCTTTTCAGGTCCGCCTGCCTTCTTGAGAACTCCGTTAGGCGTTCCGAAATCCCAATAAGCGCCAGGCGCTGCAAAGGCGAGTCCGTTAGAAATCTTTTGCTCCCAGGTTTGCTTCTTGTTGACCGGCCATTCCGGATCGATCAGGCCTTCGCGATACAGTTTGTTTAAGTACATGAGCATGTCCTTGAACTTCGGATCCTTCACATCGTACTTCAGCATGCCGTTCTCTTCATAGTAGGACTTCATCCCCCACATGCCTTTGAACGTTCCCAGCACGGCGCCCATATTTTCACCGTTGAAGGTCATCGGGAATACGTCCTTGCCGTCCGCTTTGCCAAACTTTGCTTTAAAATCCTTCAGCAGCACTTCAAATTCATCTGCCGTAAACGGCTTTCCGCCTTCAGCTTTGTCCGGGGCAAGCTGCTTAAGCCAATCCATGCGCATATTCATGGCGAATACCGGTTCGTTCTCCGGGCCGTACCAATTGGACAGATAGTAGTTTTTCCCATCGGTGTACCGCGTCTTGTTCAAGGTGTCGCCGTACATTTTCTTGACGTTAGGGCCGTATTTCGCAATCAGATCATCCAGCGGAATAATCGCCCCTGCTGCGATGTACTTGTTGACGATATCTCCTCCGCGATCCATCAGCACAACATCCGGCAAATCGCTGCTGGCCAGCATCAGATTCAGCTTTTCTGCAGGATTGCCCGTTGGCTGCTGAATTTCAATTGTAACGCCCGTCCGTCTCGTAATTTCCTTGGCAACATCGTTCGTGAATGCGTCGCCTGTATTTTTATCAAAGAACGTCAATTTAATCGGCGTCATATCGTTTGCTTTGCTGTCGGTTGAAGCTGCCGGCTTATCGCTAGGCGGATTTGCAGCTTCCTTCGTGGAACAACCGGCGATGACGGAACCCATAAGAACCGTTGAAAGCAGCACATTGAACGTTTTCCTAGTCTTGAACATGGACCAATTCCCCCTCGACTGATCATGATTGGATACTGATTTTACATTGTTTGAAGTGAATTCATCTTATCCGCTGCGGATAGTGATCACAACCACCGCCTTTCATGAATGTGAAAGATGGATCAGGCTTTAACCGCTCCCACGGTCATGCCTTTGACAAAATATTTTTGCAGGAACGGATACACAATAACAATGGGTAGTGTCGCGACAATCGTTGCGGCCATCCGGATCGAATCCGACGATACGGCCAGACGTTTGGCCGAGTCGGCCATTTGCTGCGCATCCGATACCATGGAAGACGTCTGATACTGGTTCAAAATTTTGACGAGAACGGCTTGTAAGGTCTTCAGTTCCGGCTTATAGGTGAATACATAGGAATCGAACCATGAATTCCAATGGCCGATCGCCGTAAAAAGCCCTATCGTAGCAAGCACCGGAACCGTTAGCGGCAATACGATTTGGATGAAGATTTGCAGATCGTTCGCGCCATCTATCTTAGCAGATTCATCTAGTTCCCCTGGAAGCTGCTGTATAAATGTGCGTACCAGGATCATAAAAAACACATTCATCAGGCCAGGGGCGATATACACCCAGAACGTATCGATGAGGTGCAAGCTTTTTAAGATCATATAATACGGAATTAAGCCGCCGCCGAAGTACATCGTGAATATGAAGAAAAGCGTGATGAACTTCCCCCCGACCAGATCGCGCTTGCTCAGCGGATAAGAAAGCAGACTGATCACTAGCACGGCGAGGGGAGTGCCGACCAGCGTTCGTGCTACGGTCACTTTGAGCCCGTTTAAAATTTCCTGATCGGATAAAATCTGCTGATAGCTTGTCAGGGAAAATACCCTTGGCCAGAAATAAACGCCGCCCCGGATCGTATCCTCCGCACTGTTTAAGGACAGCACGAGTATGTTCCAGAATGGGTAGAACGTTGCGATAAACACGATAATGAGGAACACATAAACGAACCCGGCGAAGACGATATCGCCACTCGATCTTGTTCTCAAACAGATCCACCCTTTCGTATCTTTTCTCACTAGAACAAAGATTGCTGATTCATTCGCTTGGAGAGCGTATTGACGCTGACGACCAGGATAAAAGCTACGACAGACTTGAACAGTCCGACCGCAGCGCCGTAAGAGAACATGCCGTTCTGCAGCCCGTATCGGTACGTATACGTATCGATGACGTCGGAGTATTTCAAGATGGTGTTGTTTTGCAATAAATACTGCTGATCGAACCCGGCGTTCAGAATGCCTCCAATTGCCAATATGGCCAGAATGACGATCGTCGGCCGCAAGGACGGCAGCGTGACATGAAACATTTGACGCATTCGGCTGGCTCCGTCAACTCGCGCAGCTTCATATAGTTCGGGATTAATTGCGGATATGGCAGCCAAATACATGATCGCGTTAAACCCCATATCCTTCCACATATTAGACACAGCAATGATGCCCCAAAAATAATGGCCGTTCTGGAAAAACTGCACCGGCTGCTCGGTGATATGCAGAAGCATCAACAGCTTGTTGATCAATCCTTGCGAGGAAAGCAGCGTAATGATAATGTTGGCCGCAATAACCCAAGAAATAAAATGGGGCAAGTACGATACGGTTTGAACCACTCTCTTGAATAAGCCCGTCCTCACCTCGTTGATCATCAAAGCTAGCAGAATCGGAGCCGGAAATCCGACCAGCAGCGACAGGAAGCTTTGCGCAATCGTATTACGCATGATGGTATAAAAATCTCCGCTTGTAAAGAAGTACCGAAACCACTCCAAGCCGACGAACTTGCTCGTAAAAAACTGCTCAAAAAACGAACCTCCGCCTGGGGAATAATTGATAAAAGCCATGTACAGGCCGAACATCGGACCATATGAAAATAAAAAAGTAGCGATGAAGGCGGGTAAAATCATTAAGTATAAATATTTTTGCGCTTTCATCCTTTTCAGTCGCGCTTCCATAAGTGCAACCCGCCTTTCCAGGCTGCGACGGCTGGAGCCGCTCGTTCGCAACCATAATCTTTGGTATGTTCTCATTATAAGAACGAGCAGAAAACAATTCTATACAAGCATCTTCAGAAACATATTCCAAATGAACGATCCTTCCGGGATGTCATTGTTTATTTGTGTTATACGTTCTACAATAAAATGAGTATTAACAAGCGTTCAGAAAGGTGGTAGCGCTCTCAATGTATAGCATACTTCTCGTTGACGATGAAAAAATGGAGCTCGAGATGCTCACCGATTACATTCGTTGGGGAGACATGGGAATTCGTGTCGCCGGAACAGCGAAGAATGGCAGAGAGGCGCTTCAGCGTATGGAAGAGTTCCGGCCGGATATCATCTTAACGGACGTGCGCATGCCGATTATGGACGGACTGGAATTCAGCAGACGAGCCAAACAGATCGATCGCAACGTCCAAATCGCATTTTTGAGCGGGCATGATGAGTTTCAATATATTAAATCCGCTCTATCCATTGAAGCGATCGGTTATTTGCTGAAGCCTCTCGATATGGAGGAGCTCAAGCATTTGGTGGATAAAATCAAACAGAAATGCGAGGAAATCCGGATTTCCTCGCAAACCTCTGAAGTACTCAAAGAAACCTATCTGAGGGAGCTTTTGTTGGAACAAAATCCTGCCGTTAGATCTCAATGGTTAGAGAAATTGTCTCTGCTGGCCTCACCTATGCCTACGAATGGATTCTTTCAAATTTTATATATGACCGTAGACCCTATCAGCAATCATAGTATGGAGGTCGTTGCTCTAATTCGCCAATTCGCGCAGACGGAAATACCCGGCTCCTTTCTCTGTCCAATCAAGGAAGGAACGTTCGTACTTCTCTACTGCCGTAAACTGGATGCACCATCTATGGAACTTTACCATTTAGCGGAGCAACTGATACAGCATGTAAACGACAGGAATGGCGCCACGATCTCCATTGGCGTATCCGACATTCGTTTAGGCCCGGAAAGTCTGTACGATTTGTGCACGTCCGCCAAACGAGCGAATGACAGCAAATTTTATTTCGGCTGGGGATCATGTATTAAAGTCGATCAGGCGGTCGAACCGGTGTACGAAGAGGTGAACCCTGAACCGGCCATTGCTTCAATTTGCCATGCCATTTCCCATCTGCAGGAATCTGCAGCTATCACAGAAATCCAAAGCTTCTTTGACGCCATGCGCACCTCGATGGTCGACCGGGATTTGGTATGCTCCGGCTCACTGCGTCTCATTACAGCCATTGAGCAGCATTTTGCCCATTTACTCGGGGGAGGCTCCGTTCATTCCATGTATGTCGACGATTGGAAGCGAATTGCAAGCTATTCCACCATCCATGAAATCGAAGTCCACATCACTGAAGTATGCCGTTCGATCCTCGCCCTGATGAGGGAAAAGGATAAGGACAAGAACCTGCATATCATCCATCAAATCTCAAGTCTAATCGACCGCAGCTTCAGCAGACAGCTGACCATCGAAGATATTGCGAAACAGGTATATTTATCTCCCAATTACGTTCGAACCTTATTTAAGGAAAAAACAGGGGAAACGATTCTAGAATACTTGACGCGTGTACGGATTCAACATGCCGCTGAACTGCTCAAAGACAAATCCAAAAAAATTCATGAGATTGCTGCAGCGGTAGGTTACGAGAACGTCTCTTATTTTTGCTCGGTTTTTCAGAAATTCAAAGGAACGACACCCAACGAATATCGCAAAAAACTTTTATGACATAAGGACGATTGCCAATGCTATTTCGGTTTCTAGCCAAAACATTTCTCAATCTTAGTCTGCACAGAAAGCTGTTCGCCGTCTTTTGCATCGTCTCGATCCTGCCGTTGTTATTTTTCGTTACATATTCCTATGACACGACCAAGCGGGAATTAACCGCGCAAATTTACACGAGTATGATTGCAACGACGGATCAAATTAACGCCAACCTGGAAACGAAGCTCGATTCCTATTCGAAGATTTCCGCATCGATTTATTTGGATAATACGCTGCGCCTGCTGCTCACCAAAGATTATACCGACAGCACGGATTACCTGGACTCATACATTTATTTCAATAATGTGATCAATAACATACTGGCGGCGAATCCTGACATACGGGCGGTCTCCATCTACACGAACAACACGACATTTCCTGCGGACAGCGTCTATATCAAACGAATGGACGATGCGGCAAAAACTAGCGGCTGGTATGAAGCCATCACCCATTCTTACGGGAATGTGACTTACAGTGTATCTTCAACGACTGAAGGAACTGAACCCATGTTCACGCTGGCGCGTTTACTCAATAACAACAGCTTGAACTTTCCCTACGGTATTCTTACGTTCGCTATTGCCGAAGCCGATATTTATAGGCTCATGGAAAAGGAAGATAAACTTAAAGATATTTATATCGTTAGCGAGAACGGGACGATCCTGTCCAACCGCAACAAGGCTCTTTTGAACGAAAATATTGGCAAGCTGATCCCCGGCACTTTCGGTGAGCACAGTTCAGGAAGCTTCGACAGCATGTACAACGGCGAGAAATCGCTCGTCGTTTACAACACGATCAAGAATGGCTGGAAAACGATTTCCGTCATCCCGTACAAGAGCTTCATTACAAATGCTCAAATCGCCTCCAAGCGAATCCTGCTTATCGCATTGGGCAGCATAGCCATATCCGTCTTATTGATTTATATCACGGCGCGGTTCTTCACCAAACGGATCGAATCCCTGCTTCACGTCATACGGCGAGTTGAACGGGAAGATTTTAATGTGAAGATGCGATTTATGGGGCATGACGAGATCGGCCAGTTGTCCTTCGCTTTTCAAAAAATGACCGGCCGCCTGAAAGAACTGATCAACGAGGTCTATAAGAAGGAAATTTCGAAGAAAGAAGCGGAAATGAACATGCTGCAGGCCCAAATCAATCCGCACTTTTTATATAATACGCTGGCATCCATTGCAGCATTAGCCTTAAAACATAGAGACAACACCATAAGCGAAATGGTCTCACACTTGGCCAAGTTTTACCGAATCTCCTTGAATAAAGGTAAAATGATATTGCCCATTAGCGAGGAAATCAAGCTTACGAAGTATTACATCGCCATCCAACAGCACCGTTTCGAAGGGCTTCTACGGCTTCATTATGCGATTGACGAATCGGTCCTTGTTTACCAGACGGTCAAGCTGGCTTTGCAGCCTTTTGTCGAGAATGCCATCAATCATGCCGTCTGGGACGATGAACTGGGCATTAATATCATCATCAAGGCGTACAAGGATGACCGCGATATTTATCTGGAGGTGATCGACGACGGGATGGGGATGCGGGCTGAAACGCTTGAGCGTGCGCTCAATAAAACCGATAACGTCTCGGGGTACGGTATTACCAATGTCGACAAGCGGATTAAATTGGCGTTCGGCGACGAATACGGCGTTACTCTTTATAGTAGGTTCGGCGTCGGAACGAAAGCGCAAATTCGCATTCCTTTGCGCGGTATTAGTTCATAAGTGTGATTAAAGAAAAACCGTCAGGGTCCCTGACGGTTTTTCTGCGTGCAAATCCATATGTTTGCGATTTTTTATTTACCGTCATTTTGGATGATATCATCAATGTCGGCGATGAGAATTGCGGAGAACGCTTTACTGATCTTTTTGCCGGTTTGAGCTTCGACAAAATTGCGCAACGCCTTTAATTGATGAACAGTCACATCTTTGCTATTGCTTCGCACAATCGATTCCACTTTGGCCAGCAACTCCTTGCCTTTTTCCGGAATCGTAATGGAGCCGTTCGCTACGCCGATGTTGATGAGATCCATCAGATGATTGACATCCATCTTCACCTGAAGTGTATACGTATTCGCCGTCACATTGCCTGCTGCGTCCATCGCGGATATCTCGATCAGATGGTTGCCTACGGCTAAAGTTGCAGGGGCAGCTTGGATTGGATTGTCCACGGCGGTCTTATCCAGCTGGATGGTACTCGATTTGACGCCGCTTAACGAATCCGTGATCTGAACCGGCAAGTTGAGCGGATCTGTTTGCCAAACAGTTAAAGGATTGGTGATTTGGACGACGGGGGCTGTGCGATCGATGCCTATCGTCGCTTGCTTCGCCTCCTCGACATTCCCGTATCGATCCTTCGAGCGATAACGAATGCTGTAAACACCTTCCGCGGATAGCGTTACAGGACTGTTATAAGTGACCCAATCTCCGTCATTCAATTGGTACTCAGTCAAGAGAATGCCGGTGCCTCCCGGCTGATCGACCGCGTTTAATGTCATGGTAACGTCTTTGTTAGCGAAAGTCCCGGAACCGCCGATTCCATCGAAGTTGGCAGACGTCGTTGGCGGCACGAGATCAAGTTGAAGCTTGAATAGTTTCGACTCGGCCGGTTGCAAGGCTACATCCAAGGTGCCGCTTACCTTATCCTCCGTCCCTGTCCATAGATCCGTTCGCAGGTACGAGCCGACGCCATTCAATCCCGCACGGGCCAGATTGACGGACTTCGTCGCCGATGAAGCGGCGTTGTAATTGAAGACAGCCAAATAATAAGTTCCGTTGTCATTTAACATGAACGTGTCAGCCGCATTTGCTCCGGTGTTCCCTTCAACCGCTTGGAAAGCTTTACCTCGTAAAGCGACACGGTTGATTTCCTTATTCGTCAACAGCTCGTTCATGTAGGCTTGAGCGTTCACATTATGAACGTCATCGGAATTTAGGAAGACTGTGCCGGAAATAACGGCGGAATTCACTCTGCTGCGTGCTTCGTTCAAGGAACTTGCCCTGGACAATGCCATATGATCGGGATCGGTGTATGGGTAAATCGTACCGTTCTGCCACCAGCCATAAGTGAGCGCGTTCAGCTCATATTCCGTCTCACTGATTTTGCCGTACACATCGCAAGAGATTCTACGGCTGTGTGCGTACTGGCTCGGGAATAACGGCGCAATCGACTCGCTGATGAACATGCTGCCATCAATGACGCTATTCACATAGGCCATCCCTTGATTATACGCTTGAATACCGGTCGTCACGTTCAGATCGGCATGGTTGCCTTCCAGAGAACCGTGCGTTAAGAAATCCAATTTGATATAAGTAAAGCCTAAAGCTTTAAACTTGCCCAGATAATAGTCGATTCGTGCCTTCGTACCCGGGTGAGTCGGATCAAGCGCGTAGGCGCCATCCAAAGTAGGCAAAATCTTCCCTGTGCTATCTTTTAACACAATGTCGCCGTACGTATATTGATTGTTCGTACCTTCTACGTTTTGATTCATATTGTTGCCCCAGTAAACGAAGGGAGCCCAATAAATACCGGCCTGCTGGCCATTTTGATGGATCGTTGCCACTGCTTTTTGCAACTCGGCATCGGTTAAATTATCCCAGTAGGAATCCAGGTTTATGTAGAGTGCGCCACCGTTGTTAAAATGATTGTTTTGAAGATTCGCCTTGAAGTAATTTGACGTATCGATCACATCTTGGTAGGTCAGATTGCTGCCGTACGCCCCCCAGCTATTCCAGCCCACCGGCACTTCATGGGCAACGGGAGTGTTAAAGCTTAAAGGTGGCGTGATCACGGCATTCGCACGGCCGTATTCCTCAAGACCGGCACGATAATCCGCAAAATAGCCGACAAACACGGTTGGCGATACTATTTCAGTACCGGAAATGCTTCCATGAGGTGCGGCATCGTGCGTGATGTTGGAAGAAGCTCCCCCATAAACCGTCAGGTTGTTCAATTTGTTATTAAAGCCGTTCCATGCTATGCCCGTCTTCCAAGTATCGTGGGTAACGGAGCCGATCACGAGACCGTTGCGATTCGTATTATCGTAAATAGCCGTAACTTCATACCCCGTGTTCGCAGTGTTGAACGATTGAGCCTTATACCGAATCCAATTATCATTATCGAATGGGACAAAAAGCACCCGGTTATCCGCATAGCTCCCGATATCCACGCCGCCACTATTGTTTACCACGACTGGAGCTATGTTGTTTGTCGTCATGGACGAAGCATTCACCGCTTTTAACTGGGTCATGAAGAAGCTTTTTCCTTCATATAAGGTATAAATTTGATGCAGTGCAGGCTTACCGGAAGATTCATTGATGACAGTGAACCGGAGTCCGGTGCCGAATCCGTCATGAACCGGTACGATTGCAGTGTCAGATAGAGTATGTTTGGTGTAGCTTTTGCTGGTTATGGGTTCACCCAACTGCAAGCTGCCGTATACCCCTTTTACAATTTTGGCGTCTTTCCAGGAATAATCCGCAAGACCGCTGTCTGTATGATACGATATCGTGGTCTCACCGTTTGAGAAAGTCGCTCCATACGTATAATGCGTAACGGTGATGGCACCGTACTGTTTCGACACGCCGGGGTCGCCGAGGCTTCCGCCTACGTTATCGTCTTCGCCGGGATTCGGCTCAATCCTCGGACCGACCGCGATCTTATCGAGGTCCGGGGAGTAGCCGTTACCGTCGGAGAATAGGATGGTATTGCTGCCTGCCGACAACGATAAAGTGACGACGTACGAACCAACTGTATTCCAGTCGGATGTTTTCGGAAAATCGAACGTTTCGGCGGCACCACCGTTTACACTGACTTGCGCGGAACGAGGATCGCCGGAAATATAAGAAACCGTTACTTGATAATTCCCGGTTGCCCCAACTTCGACATCATTAAATTGCAGGGAGCTGCCCTGATACAAATTGCCGACTTTCTTGCCTCCTGAGCAAGATCCGCAGCCAGACACGGACGCTTTGCCGGCAAGCGTATTCACGGCTGACTCCGCCTCGTAATATTGGGCATTTCCCGGCTGTGTGCCGCTTCCGCCATCGCCTCCGGGATTTTGAGCCGTAGACGGTGTGACGACGATCTTATCGATGTCAGGGGAATACCAGTTGCCGTCTGCGAACACGATCGTATTCGTACCGGCATTCAATTGCAATGTGACATCGAAAGAACCGACCGTGCTCCAGTCAGCCGTCTTCGGAAAATCGTAGTTTTCTGCGCTCCCTCCATTTGCACTGATATTCACCGAACGTGGATCGCCGGAAATGTACGAAACCGTTACTTTGTAACTTCCGGCTTCGCTCAGTGTAATTTCATTAAATTGTAGTGTGCTGCCTTGGTATAAGCCGCCGACCTTCTTGCCGCCAGAGCAAGCGCTGCAATCGACGACTGACGCGTTACCGCTTAATGTGTTAACCGCTGCTTCCGCTTCATACGTTTGGCTGTCCGCATACGCCGATGGAACGCCGATTCCGGCGTTCGCAGGGATGGCCAAAAGCAAAAGCATCAACAAAGCCACCCACTTTGCAATCCTTTCTCGCATAAGATCTCTCCTTGTAAAAAATATTTGAATACATTCATGTCCATTATAGGAATGAAGTCGAAGAGATCTCTACACGATAATTTTCAGAAATATAACGATAATTAACGGTCTTTGCAAACTGCGAACTCTTAGCGGAAGTACGGATCGCTTTCGTTCCCTAACCAGGTTTGGATTAAGGCGTTTGCATCGGCCAACAAGGCTGTTTGTGCACCATCGGAGATAACATCCTTCTTGGACGTTTTGTCTATTTTTTTCACAAAATCTTTCATCGCTTCGGCGGCATTTTTAAGATTGCCTTTATTCTCATGCTTCTGGGCATTCTTCAAACTATCGGAAAGCTTATCCTTGAGCGATCCGCTTAAATCACCGGAAGCAAAATAATAATCCAGCAACCGCTCCATCGAAGCGACACTTGTTTTGACTACGATAGTAGTCACCGACTTCGATACATTGCCGGCCTGATCCGACACTGCGATTTGAATCATTCGTGTTCCCAACTGGCCTGCCAAATGCAGCGACGTGCCGGGTATATACGGTTTACCATCCACGGTGATCGTTTGCTTGGCAACGCCCGACAAATGGTCGGATGCGTGCAATTCCAGCGATATCGGCTCGCTGTCCTGGAATTCGCTCCCTTCAGACAGCGGGGCGCCATTCGCGGTGACAGCCAGGGTTGGTGCCGTTTGATCGACTTTTACGATGATAGACTTCATTGCCTCCACGTTGCCGGCTTTATCTGCAGATCGATATAGTACCTCGTACGTTCCGTCTGTGCTAAGGTTGATCGGGTTCGTATATGGCTGCCAGTTTACTCCTGCATTCAAGCTATACTCCGTCCTAGCGACGCCGGAATTTTCATCTTGGGCGGACAAGGTTACGTTCACAGGATGGATATGCCATCCTTGCTGTCCGTCCGGCTGGCCAGGCGATAGGGATACTGTTGTCACCGGAGGCGTTGTATCAGATTCCCGGTCTATCGACTCCTGCAACAGAGTAATCAACTGCTGAAGCGGATTCATCGAACTTTCGTAGGCATATGGGAAATTGATTAACAAATCTTGCAATCGGCTTCTCAGACTGCTGTCTCCTTTTCCCGTTTCAAGCAGGCTTTCGGCCTTTTTGATCAATTCCAAGTAGCTGCCCAAAAGACCCGGTCCATACACTTCAAATTCAAAAATGGAATACCCGTATTGCGTGCCTCTCTCGATTCCTTGGAACTTCACATACCTGGCCTTTACGGTATCAAACGCGATCGTCTCGACTCCGCCATGACCGTCAATCGTCCCATCGTTAGCCTTTACATTCGTCCAATGTTCACCATCTCCGGAAACGAATATTTTGTACGTCTTGGCGAAGGCGGTTTCCCATTTGATCACGACGCTGTTGATATCTTGTTGTCCGCCAAGATCCACGGAGAACCAAGTATCGTCTGTATACTCACTCGCCCATCTCGTGCCCATATTCCCATCCACAGCCTGATCTGCAGATAAATGAGGAGCCTCTGGAACCGACGATTCCGCGTGCTTGTTTAGTGCCAAATTCATACCGTCAAAACTTGTAACCTTATTCAAAACAATCAAATTATCGATGACACCGTGAAAAGAATGCGTTGCACTGCCAATTTTTTCAATCGGCAGCACCAACGTATCAATATGTGGCGACGAACCGTTCGTTACCCATAATTTTTCAACGTACTCGTTCCCATTCACATAAAGGGATACGCCTTTATTATCGCCTGTCAGCAGCAAGTGCGTCCATTTCCCTGCCGGAACTTTGTATTGAAAGGAACTATTATAGTGTTCTTTAGAGAATCCTAATTGTCCGGTATTTCCTTGCTTTAGTTTCAACTGACCGACTGGCGATTCCATAAGTACCGCATCATCCGGGTTGTCGGCATCCGGTTTGACCCACATGGACACGGTCCATCCGAACCCTAAGGATTGCAATGGCGTTTTGATGTAGCTTTCTCCCCCGCCGAATCGCACGCCCTTTCCGTATTTTCCGTCTGTGATCGATACGTTTTTGCCAATCCCATCGTAGCCGTTCCCTGAAGAATCGGCAAAGCCGTTTTCAAAGAGGTACTTGATCACATTGCCATCTTGATTTTTTACTTGAAGCTTATGGGAGACGTTGGCATTCGGTGCTTCTCCCATCAGCGACGCTGCGTTTGAATAGGAATTATAGTCGCTGTCTTCTCTTTTTCCCGTCCACATTTTTTCAGATAACACCTGCACGGCAGGGAACATCCTGTCATGGGAATCGTCCATGGATAATCCGCTTGCATCCGAGATGTCATTCCATAACGCAAGCATTGCGCCTTTAAGCTTTGGATGTCCGAAAGGCAATGTCGTATTCGAAAACACATTCGGTTCCCAATTATTGTACATAAATTTAGTGTCCATATAGTCTTTATACAATCTTGGCACAAGATACATGTAGCTGTTCTCCGTGTTGAGGATATCGTATCCAAGATCGATCGCTTGCCGAGCGTCACCGTAGGGCACGTGCCAAATATCCATCGTTGCATGGTTGCTTATCGGAGTTACGCCATTATATTCCGTCAACCCGCCCCACAAATGCGGATGTTTGCCTTGACTATTTATATGGTTGATAAGCGTATCCATGTACCCGCGAAATACTTCTTTATCGCTGCCCCAATATTCGTCTGTACCGATATGGACATCGGGTCCGATAAAAGTTGGGTTATCACCATCCAAATACTCATCGAACAGACTTTTAACGAAATCCACGGTTTTCGGTCTTGTAATGTCCAGATGAGGCCCGCTCCCCAAAGACGGATCGAAAGCGGTAAACGCCCGCGAATGCCCTGGCGTATCAATCTCCGGTATGACATTAACGCCGTAATCCATGCCAAGCTGCTGAAGGCTTCTAAACTCATTCTTGGTGTAAAAACCGCTTTTGCTCGTAAGCCCGGGATACTTCTCGCTCTGCAAGCGAAATGCCGTAAGCGTGCCGTCTTCGAGCGGAGTCCCCACATCGTCGTTCAGATGAATTTGAAATTGGTTCATCTTATACCAGGACAACAGCTTGACATAATCTCTCAAGAAATCGATCGTATAAAACTTTCTGGCGACGTCGATCATTAGTCCGCGAGTTTCATATTTCGGATAATCCCTTGCTGTCCCTTTCGGGATCTTGACATGATTTCCGTCCTGTTTCAAGATTTGAAGGGCTGATCTCGTCCCGAAAAATACGCCCGTCACTTCCGCTGAAGTAATCGATACATAATCGTTTACATCAAAGAGATAACCTTCTTTTCCTAGCCAAGTTAATGTATCGTCTATAGATAAATAAATGTCACCCGATTGCGGGGTACCATAAACGATTTCCAGATCGACGTTGCCAATATCCTTCAAATCATCCTTTGTTTGTTCCGCCGACTTTTGCAAGACCGTTTGATAAGCGGGATTTACAACGATTCTTGAATGATTGGTAAGGATAAAATCCCCTGTTCTGCCATGCCATTCTCTCAGTGACGGAATGACCTTCGGTTCCTTGTTCAAGTCATCCGTCTGCGTATATTGGCCGGGAACCGTAACTAGCACGTTACCTGAAATGGCCTTCTCATCGGGATGAGTCGCCTTTTCAACCTGGAAAAGGAGGTTCACTTTAGCATCAACGAGCGGCGTATGAATGTTGCCCGCTTTATCGATGACAGGCAGTTTGTCACTGCCATATACGGAAACCTTATAGCCTTGGGGTACGGTCGGCAATACGATCTCCGTTTGTCCCTTAGCGATAGGCGGTATTTGGGTAATGCCTTTCACGATTTTAGGCAGATCGCCGGCGTTATACACTTCGAATTCGAAGAAGGAATATCCGTAAAGGACACCATCTACCGGAGCCCTTTGCACGCCTTGAAATTTAACGTACCTGGCTTTGGCATCATCAAAATCGACGGTTTCCGTCCCTCCTTTGCACACAATTTCGGTGTCATTCCCCAGTACATTAGTCCAATGCTCCGCATCGCTCGAAACCAAAATTTTGTACGTGCTGGCGGCGGTTTGCCAATTAATGACCACACGGTTCATTACGAATTCTTCTCCAAGGTCCACATAGAACCATTGATCGTCTGCTTTGGCGGATGACCATCTTGTACTTCCATCGCCATCAACGGCATTTGCCGGACCAAGCCAGTCCACTTCATTCCCGGAAGCATATACAGCCTTATGTACTGACAAATTAACGCCGATGTTGGCACTTCCTTCTGCAAGTGAGATGTTGCCGTTGTAAACGGATTCATAAACCGACTGGGTAACTGGGAGCTTGGGGTGAACGGCATCCGATTGCCCCTCAGCAGCAGCAGCTAGTGTCATGGGTGCAGGAAAAAGCATTGTAAATAGAAGCACCAGTGACATCAAAACAGAAATGGAATTCCTTTTCATTATTTCCTCCTTTAAGAAGTAAAATGGTTGTTGATCAATTCACTTTAATACTATGAGACCTGTTCCGCTATTCAAAGTGACAACTTATTACTTTAGATATACATTTGTTTACTTTAATCGTGCAGTGCAAGGACTCCAAACAGTTCCATAGGCTTCATCTATTATTTACTGGTTAAATTAACCAATGCGAAAATATGCAACTTTCTCTAGCAGTTCAGCTCTAAGTATTAGAATAGGAGATCTTAGCAAATTTACTACATGAGGTGCATGATGAAGAAGAAACTACTTTCTATGGTTGCAGTATTAAGTCTGGCGTTGGCGGTTCCAACGGCTGCAAACGCCAGTGCTCCGACACAAGTGTTTATGAATGGCAACAAACTAAACTCTGAGGTCAGCGCGCAAAACGTGAGCGGCACGACTTTCGTTCCTCTGCGGGCGATTGCCGAAGCACTTGGCTTTCAAGTGACATGGGAAAACGAGCAACGTAAAATTACTCTTGATAAAGCGGATAAAATGATCCAGCTTACGATCGGCAATCCGGTCGTTCAGGTAAATGGCAGCCAATTTACACTTGAAACGGCGCCCTATATTGAAAGTGGCAGCTCGATGCTTCCGGTCCGTTTTCTCGTAGAGCAGCTCGGTCTTCAGATCGATTGGGATCAAGCGACAAGCTCTGTGTATGTAAACGATAGAGCCGCTTCAAGCCTGAAGTCGCCAATTGATCATATTGTCGTTGTCGTTGAAGAGAACCATTCCTACAATCAAATCGTAGGGAGCCCCGATGCTCCTTATATGCAATCGCTCATTCAGCGCGGTGCGCTATTTACGAATGCGCATGGTGTCACACATCCAAGCCAGCCTAATTACCTAGCTCTGTTCTCAGGCTCTACACAAGGAGTCACTGACGACAGCTGCAAAAAACCATTCAACACACAAAATCTAGCCACAGAATTGTCAAGCGCCAAACTGACCTTCACCGGGTATTCAGAAGATTTGCCGAAGGTCGGCTTCACAGGATGCTCGTCAAATGGCTACGCGCGCAAGCATAACCCGTGGGTGCAATTTACGAACGTACCTCAAGACCTGAATCAGCCATTTTCACAATTTCCGCAGGATTTTACTAACCTGCCAAACGTATCTTTCGTCATTCCTAACCATCAAGACGATATGCACGACGGCTCGGTGAAACAGGCAGACGATTGGCTCCAAACGAATCTGGATGCGTATGTAACTTGGGCGCAGACACATCGAAGCTTGCTCATCGTTATATGGGATGAAGACGATTATGCGAAGGCGAATCAAATACCGCTCATCGTCGTCGGACCTATGGTTAAACCGGGGCAGTATGACGAGTATGTGAATCATAAAAACGTACTTCGCACGATTGAGGATGTGTTTCGTCTGCCGCTATTAAGGGATGTTCAACAGATTCTGCCGATTACATCTATGTGGAAATCTTAAAACTTGTGAAAAAGGAAGGAGCTGCCGAGGCAGCTCCTTCCTTCTACGTTTCCCTTAGTGAGTTTTGTGTATGTTAGGTGTTAAATCCCAAAGCCTTTCATCAACGGTACAATGAATTTAAGCATCCCCATACCGATCTTCATGAAGCCGCCCAAATTTCCCAAAAAGCCTCCACCTCCGCCTCCTGTTCCGCCTAAACCACCTAAAAGTCCGCCCAGCCCGCCCGAATTACCGAACAAGCCAGCCAAGCCGCCTAATCCTGAAATGTTTGCCTCAGCTTTAGTCAAATTTCTGGGAAGCGTCTTATTCCCCTTCACACCTTCAAAAAGTAAATCTTGGCCTTGCAGGTCACGAACCATTCCGCAGTAATAACTTCCATCCTTTAAAACTATAAGGACAGGCACCGTATTTATAACATCCTTAACTTGCTCAGTCACTTGTGCAATTTTCAAGTTCCTCGATCGTCTATTCGTAGATTTGTATTTTGTTTTCTTCATTTCATAAGCACATCCTCTCATCGCTATCGTCCCTTGTTTTCTATTCTATGACGATGCCACTGACGTTGACTGAGCATGTATGGAGAAAGAAAATTTTGTTTTTGATGGCAGTAGAGTATGTCAGCAAATTCAAAACGGACTATTTTAGGCACGCGATGGGAGCAAAGATGGAGTCAAATATGCGGAACGATTTGTTTCAGCATGTTCAAAAACTTTCGTTTCAGTATCACGATAATACCCGAACAGGGCAACTCATGCCTCGTATCTCGGTCAGTCTCTATGGAACAGCGTCTTTTCCAGAGCCGCACCCAAAACGACGTGAAATTCGGGATCAGGATGATTGATCCCATTGGACAAACGGGCATGAATATCGATTCCTTCCCGTTCCATTCTCTCCCACATTCCATAAGCGTCCAAGCAGGGAATTCCCCTGCCCCACGCAAATTGACGTAAAGCCTCGGTATAGGACAGCAGATGCCCCTCTTCAGCCAACTTCACGAATTGGGGGATTAATGGCTTATGTACTTCCGCTATCCGGACGTTATCCCGCTTCATCATCATGCAGGGAGTTATCACCACAATGTCGGCTTCGGTCTCAGCCCGGATCAGGTCAACGAAATCGCTAATGGCCTGAATGTAAGGAGCGATCCCCTCCTTGCCCCCGTGCGCATCATTATGTCCGAAGAAGATCGACACCAGATCAGGTTTATACAGCAGAACATCCCTCTCCCAGCGGGAACGGGAGGCGGCTGCAGTATCCCCGGCAATGCCGGAATTGATCATATTGAGCACAGTCCCCATGTAACGCTGTTCAATTCTTCTTTTACAAACATGGTGATAGACGCTTTCATATTCGATGATTCCATCCTGCATGCAGCCTTGCGTTACACTGTCGCCTAAAGCAACATAAGTGACAGCCCTTGCGCTTGCGTTCTCGGCTTTTTCCAGCAGCCTTCTATGAAACCGTTCAAAATGTCTCATTTCATCCCCCTACCATTCCAGGATAACCCCTAAAAAGAGCTCGTTCTTGTCCAGAATTAACCGCCATGCTTCGTCCGCGCGATCCACAGGAAACCTGTGCGTGACGAGCGAACCGGTCTCCAGCCATTTGTCGCGAATCCCGCCCAATGCTGCGTCCATGCGCGCTCTGTCCCAGCCGGCAGGGGCATGCAGCGTAATTTCTTTCGAGCGCAGCATCTGAATATCGATACTTCCGGACGAACCGTAGAAACCTGCCGAAACGAAATGAGCGTTATGCTTAAATAGCTGATATAATTGCTTCACGGCATCCAAATCGCCGACTGTATCTACGATCACGGCGATTCCTTCAGTACCGGCGAACCGGTTCACAGACTCCAAGATTGAACCGGATTTCGCATTGACGCCTGTCACTGCTTCCGGCAAATAACGCAATCGATCGTCGTGACGACCCACAACCAGCACTTTCGCTCCGCGTTTCAGCAGTGTCTGCGCCGTCCAATGACCCACCAGACCGTCCCCTATAACGACGGCACAGTCACCGGCACGTATCTGTGCTCGTATGCCGCAGTTATATCCGACTTGAGTCAGCACTAGACCGCTGTACTCGGTAGAGTTCGCATCCGCAGGAAGCTTCCATACCTGATCGGCGGACGTAACCGCCGGATTTATATGTCCGCCGTAAGGATCGAACATCCCCGAAACCCTGCTAATTGTGCTAAATACACGGTCTCCGATCTTAAGCCCCGATACCTCGGACCCTACTTGGCTGATGACGCCAACTTTCTGATATCCGGCCACAATCGGGAAGGGCCATGGCGCCCCATGCCGATAAGGCGTATCCCCGGCAATCCGTTCCCCGCGCAGGAACGACGATTCCGTTCCGTTGCTGATCCAGGAAACTTCTACATCGATGACAACCTCGTCTTGACGCGGCTCCGGAATGTCCACCTCTTGCACAGAAACCGTTAACCGATCCGTAAATACGACCGCTTTTCCTTTCATCCGCTTACGCCTCCTCGATATCACAGCTTGTATCTTTCAGAAATAGAAATCTGCCGGACATTCATATAAGCCGAGAGGTAGGTCATGTGGAAGCTCATGGAGCAATCTCTCCAAATTGTTTTTCCAAATATGATCCGATTCATCCTGCCCGGCAAGCCGATTCGTAATTAAAACGAACCCATCCACACCGTTTTGAATATACCATTCGACCGCTCTATCCAAGGCAGTGTAATCAATCTCATTGTTGTCGGTAAAAGGAGTGACCATCGTAGGCCAGACGCCATCAGGGATTGTTTTCATAGTTAACTTCCTTTCAGTCCACTAAATTTAAACAAAATCTTTGCCCGGATAAAAATGCACTTTAATCGCAGCCTGCGACTTCAATAATTCGACAGCTTCGTTATAACGGGAGAGCGTAATATCATGGGTGTGAATACATGCCGTATTCAAGCCTTTATTTGCCACGGCATCGATCAATAGTTCCCGGTCACGATCGTTGAAACGGCGGTACTGGTACGATTCCAGCTTCAATCCCTTAAGCCACAATTGATCTTCATACTGCACCGTTCCTTTCAAAACCCCGAATATGACCACATGACGATCGACGATGCGAAGCAGATTCTGTACGGACGGAGCTGCTCCTACGCAGTCATACCCAAGATCGAAGCGGCGGCTAAGCTTGTCGGGATGCATCGCCTCACCAATGCCAAGCTCATTTACATAGCGGATTCGCTGTTCGCTCAGATCGACTCCGATGACTTCCGATGCCCCCCAAATCCGTGCCGTCTGCATGGCAAGAATGCCGGCCGGTCCCAGACCGGAAACGACCATCGACTTGCCGCGCAAATCGCCGAACTGCGACAGCCCGATCATGACGCATTTCAATAATTCAAACGATACCGCCTGCTCCTGCGTTATCGAGTCGGGCAGTTTGATCAGCTCATGTTCGCGGTAACACAAATATTCGGCATAAGCGCCATTGCCCTCAATATGCTCAAGCGCAGCCACGCGGTCACCTGCTTGAAAACCGACGACACCGCTGCCCACCGCTTTTACAATACCTGCAGCTTCGTGTCCGGGCCATCCCGGAGGCAGCGGATATGCCGGGGCTTTGGAGGCATCGTACATATCCTTTCCGCCCATCATGTTTATGTCCCAACGCGGACATGTGGCTACAACTTCTATTTGCACTAAGATCTCATGATCTTTGACTTGTGGAACATCCGTGGTCACAATTGCATATTCTCCCGGACCGGTTATTTGAAGCACCTTCATTTTCGTTTGCATTTGCAATGTCTCCTCCCCTAATATCCATGTACGGATGACTTCAGATTATAGGGAAAGAGCGCTTATGTCTTTGCAGATTCTATTTGACTTTCACTCAAAAGTGCTGAAGATTTTCCTTATACGTCAAGCTTTATTCATTTCTATTTGCACAAAATCGACTTTTTTAATTGTCCTAAGATTCAAGTGAGCACTTGCTATGGTAAACTGAGGTATATGCATCAAGAACGATGAAGGATTAGAAGGAATGTTTTGCGAGGAGGGCGACCATGCATTTGCGCAAAATTGATACCGTGAACCTAACCGGGATTCCGGGCAAGGAAAGCGGAGGAGGCATTCATCCTTATCACGAAATTCTCTATATTTCGGAAGGGGTTGTCGTGCTCCAATGGATGGGCAACGATTATTTAGCTGCCTCGCCGGCACTATTCCTGCTGCCTCCGAATACCCCTCACTTGTTGGTTAAGCGATCAGCCGCCTGCCGATTCGGATATATCGAACTGGACATGCAGGGCTCCACAGACTTTCCAGACCTAACGCAAGCGGGAATTTGGAATGGGATGCAGTCAGATAAAGATCCGCAATTGCCGGAGCTGGCGCCCATTTATCAGAGTGCCTTCCAGATGTGGGATTGCCTGAACCCACAAAGCCCATTTAAATCGATAGCCGTAGACCTCATATTATTAGACATTCGTAAATTGCTCCTGATGATCGGCTCTTTCTTGCATACACAGGAGTCCCGGGCATTAGGTCTGTCCGCCTCTCCGGCATACCAGGATAAAGATGTCACGAACGAACGGATTCAAACGATCATTCGATTCATGGAATCCAATTACCAGGGGCAGATTACAGTCAAGCTCCTGGCCTCTTACGCCCACCTTGATGTCTCTTACTTCATACGGACGTTTCACAAAATCGCAGGAAAAACACCGCTGCAATACCTTCACGATCTGCGCTTGAACGCCGCAGCCTGTTTCCTGTCAACGACAAAGATGCCAGTGCAAGATATCACTGACGCTGTCGGCTTTCAAAGCATCCATTACTTCAGCCGGCTTTTTAAGCAAAGATATGGTGTCAGCCCATCTTTGTGGAGAAACCGGCATATTTGAACTAAACTGTATATTGGAAATCTATTTACATCACACTCGATCATCCTCCAAATAGAAATCAATTCGGCAAGTTACGACCTCCTTTTCCCGAGCAAAATCGGTTCGAACGCTTTGTAGTAAAGATAGTGGCCATAATCATTAGGATGGTTGATATTGTTGAGCAGTAAACTCTCAGGTGTTTTGCCCTCATCCAGTTCACGCTGCCAAACCGCGTATACATCGGCGACGCCGATCCCATACTCCCTTCCCAATTGTCGTAACGCCTCCGCATATTCGCCGATTTGGCCGCTCGTATATGTCCATAACGGATTCGGCTGGCACGGGGTCACCAGTATTATACTTACATCGCCACGCCGCCTGATCGTCTCGATCATAAACCGAATATTTGTCATATAGTCATACAGCGATATGGCATTGCCATTGTTAAATTTGTTCTGATCATTCATGCCGTAAGCGATCGTGACGAGATCCGGCAGATGAGGGACAACATCATGCTCCACCCGACCCGCTCCCCCTTCGCTTGTCTCGCCACCTATCGCACAGTTCACAACGCGAATGTTGCCATTCGGATACAAATCCGCCAAATGATCGGAAAATCGCCGGTAATACGTATACCGTTCTTCGCTCGCTTCTCCGCCGGCACTGATGCTATCGCCGTACACAACGAAGGTAACTACTTGACCTTTCTGCAGCTTTTCCTTTACACTCGCCAACGCATCGTACTCTAAATCTCCGCCTCCTCCCGTTTCATCGGCATCCTCATCCTGTTCGTATTCATAATCCGCATACACGGTGAAATCGCGATTGCTGTAATCGCCAAATAACGTATGGTCAAAGTCCTTCTTGCCGTACAGCACGTGCTGCGACCAGTCCGGAATTCGGCTCTCTTTCGTCCTGCGGATCCACCCCTCCTCATCATTGACGACAAAATCTTTCCCTTCCACAAACTTTATCGTATCCGGGTGACTCGCATCCATGCGGCTTCTTATTTGAACACTTGCTTTCACTACCGGGCGGTACCGTAATCGCTGCTGTTCTTCCTTATCAAAGACGAATGATTCCGCATACTGCTTTCTTATCCACTTGGTCATTTCTTTTCGTCCCCTTCATGCTAAATTTAAAAAGGACAGACAAGAATGAATTTGTCTGCCCTTCAATAAGTCAGTTTAAAACAACATCATCGATGGTAGCCCATCCGCCGGTTCCGTTGCTGTAGTACCATACTTTAATGGTTTGACCGGCATTTGCATTAAACGTAATCGTGTATTGGTTATAGCCAACATTTGGGGTAATATTGGTTTGCCCGACTTGGACGCCCCCGACATCTACGCCCAACCTTACGGCATTGGCAATATTGGTTGCGCAGTAAGCCGTAAGCGTATAGCTTTTTGTCGTAGGAGCCGTTACGTTTTGGGAGACGGCAACATCTCCTGACGCGGTCGGCCACAGGTAAGCATCATACATGGTGTTGTGAGGGTAATTCGCCTCAACGCCTGCATTCGAAGGATGCCACTCTGCGTACCAAGGACCCAATGTCCCTGCTTGGAAATCAGGATTGGATATCAAATTCGGCTGCGGATTATTGGAACCGTAAATCTCAACCTCGGCAAACTGCATGCGGTAGGGCTGGCCGTTCTCGGTCGTAATTTGCCTCAGACTCGTGCCTTCCACCTTGACATACCGGGCTGTCTGCGCGGTGAACGTGAAAGGCTGGACATAGTTGCTGCTGAGCGTATAGCCTGTTTTCGACGCTACCGTTGTCCACGGCCCGGCCGCATTCGTTGCGACCTGAATCGTGAAGTTAAGCGGGAATCCCGCTCCAACATTGCCCGCATCATTGCGAGGGTACAAGTCAACCTCGCTGACCGTTTTATTGGTACCCAGATCGAAAGTAACCGATTCGATATGATTGACAGACTTATTGCTGTCGCTGGTCCAACCATTCGAATTGTTTGCAGAATTTCTCAAATCGTCGTTAATTCTGTTTAGAGCCCATCCATCGCGCGTACCTTCATATGAACTGGTAGCAGTTACCTTTGCATTGGCAGCAAGATTGGTATAGGGCTGGAAGCCCGATGGCAAGGCGAACAACCTGCCCTCGCCGGGAAGAAGCGTCATGCTGAGAACTCCGGTTGTCGCGTTGTAGGTACCTTGTGCAAGTGCGCCCTCTGCACCGGTCGTCTTAGAGATTTCGGTTATGGCGGACGGCTTGCTGCTGAAGTTGAAGTCAAGCGTTCTGCTGCTGTTGTAATCCCGGTTGGTCAGCATCACATACGAACGACCGCTTGCATCGGTGAAATATCCGATGATCATCGGCTGTGTCAAGTCTGCCGGCTTGACGAAGAAAGTGGAAGGAAGCGCTGTCGTCCCGGAAGGAATGGACGATCCTGTATGATAAACTCTCCGGGAAGTCAAGTTTTTCAAAGTCCCGCCCAAATTTTTCATTTCGGCGCTTAGCGTCTGGATTTGCGCATACTTGGCCAACTTGGTGCCGTCAAAGTCGACGGGCGCTTTGGAAAAAAATTCGCTGCCTCCGCCGTCATCCGGTCTCCAATAGGTAAACCAGTTCAATTTCTTGTATCCATACGTCAAATACGTATAGACATTCCAACGCATCATGTCCATACTCGGATCGCGCAGCGTAACAGGACCTGTTGCGCTTCCGGATCTGACCTCGATGCTTTGCAGAAATGCGCCATAAGCTACATCGTTAGCCAGACCTCTGCTGCGTACGACTTCGGACTGGGCAAAATAATTGTCGTTATCGCTTGTCGCACCGAACGGATAAATATCGTGAAAGATATAGTCGGCGCCGCTCATGCTGATCCAGTCATCCCACTGATTTTCAAAATTGGTGCCGTTATTGCTGCGTGAAGTGTACAGCCTGAAATAGAAATCGTAGGCTTTGGCTGCCCCCGCTTCATATCCGGTGCCATCCGGATAAACATCAGATGTAGATCGAACAACCCAACCTACGCTGTTATCCCCTCCGCCATTATGGGTCAGCTCCATGTAATAAGTCGCTCCGGGCGTTACTGCTGCATGCACGGGAAAATAGGGATAATTATAGCCTTCGCCCGATTTGCCTGTTCCCGTCAGGGAAGCTTGCCCGAGCAATGTCGTCTTGGACGTATTATTCCACACTTTCAAGGTCAGAATTTCGCTTGAAGACCATTGGGCGCTATCGATATACATGTCAATCCCGTCGATGTAGGAGACATTGGCAGGAACTTTAAACGTTTGCCCGATTGGGTTGGTTGAACTCACATAGGACCCGTCGCCTCTTGACGCCGAATTGGATAAGACCAACTTGCCGGGAGTTGAATATCCGACATCGTAAAAGTTCACATAAGTCTCCAGACTCGGCTTAAGCGACTTTATATACTTGTAGCTGTTGGCAATACCCTCGAACTCCCATTGCGGAGGTTCGTCGACCAGCGTTATGCCCGTAACCCGCGAATCATTGACATAAGGAGCTACGAGCGAGTTCAGCCTCGCATAGTCGCCGGCCGTATTGGCCTGGAAGTTAAAGATGCCCGAATCGGTCACTTGGAGCTTGACATTGTTTGCAAAGCTGCTCGCTATGCCGGTCTCATTCGCAGCCTTGTCAAGCGTTTTACCGGACGGTATCCGCACGCCCACCACAGTGTCGATATTCGCCGCAGCGATGTTGGCCCAATTCGCATTGGTGTTATAGTCGGCGCCGACAAATACCGGAGGCTGCCAGTAGCCTCCAATTTCAAAACTGCCCGTCCCGGCCGCAGCAGCCGTTAAACTATTAGAAACAGTAAGTGCAAAAACGAACATAAAGAGCGACATACGAAGCATTTTCTTCTTCATCATCATGCCTCCATTCATTTAGACGAATTGATGATCGAAATCCATTTCATCCTCCTGCTTCCGCACTTGCCGATTTCCGCTAAATTGTGGTCATCACCTCCTTTACTCCGCTCGCTAGCTCTTTACGGCTCCGGCCGTTAAGCCGGAAACGATATATCGCTGAGCAAATACATAAACAAGTACCACTGGGAGCGATATGATAATCAAATCCGCAAAAATATAATTCCATTGACTCGATTTTTCGCCGGCAAAGAAAAACACAGTTAGGCCAAGCGTATATTTACTCGCCTGATTAAGAAAATAAATCGCAATGCCAAAGTCGTTCCATACCGTTACAAAACTGAGAACAAGCGCCGTTGCATTGATGGGTTTCAGCAGTGGGAAAATCACCTTGAAAAACAATCCGAATCCCTTGGTTCCATCAATAATGGCCGATTCGTCAATTTCACGCGACACACTATTATAAAAACCTATGTACAAAAAAGTAATGACCGGGTAAGAGGTTGCGGTATACAGCAAAATGATGGCAAGAAAGGTAGTCGTCAAATGCAAGTTATAAAGAAGGATGTACGTAACAATGACCGATAACGGCAAAGTCATACCCGCCAATAATAAAACTTGAAGCGTCCTAGTAAATCCATTCTTTCTTCTTTGGATAATGAATGCCGAAGTGCTGCAGAACAAAATAATCAACAAGACACTGCTGCCCGTAATGATCACAGAGTTTATAAATGCCGTCGGGATTCTTCCTACCTTAAATACCTCTGAATAATTTTCAATAATCCGCCAAACCTTCGGCAAAGCCAGGCTCATGTCGGACGCTTCGCCTTCACCTTTAAATGAGTTTATCAAGACGATAAAAGAGGGAATGATAACGAGCCCGCTTAAAGAAATGCCCAATAATTCCAACAAGATATTTCTTAATTTGGCACTCATCGTCTTACACCTCCACTTCTTTTCTGCTAATGAAAATATTTAAAACAGCCAGCATGGCAAGAATCAAAAGGAATAGCAACAAATTCGCAGCCGTCCCTTCGCCGTAGTAATGTTTGGAGAAGTCCTCATAGACAATGTAATTGATTGTAGAGGAAGCCTTCCCAGGCCCCCCATTTGTAAGTGCGATAACGATATCGAATACGCGTAATCCGCCTATGATGGAAAGGAAAAAAATCGATTTGATCGTCGGAATCAACAGCGGTATGGTCACATAGCGAAATTTATGCCAACTATTGGCGCCATCTATCGTTGCAGCTTCATACGCATCTTTGGATATTGCTTGTAAACCCGCTAAGAAAAGGACGACGCCGACACCCGTCCACTTCCATATTTCTACGGCGCTGACCGAATAGATGACAAGATGCGTATTCGTAATCCAGTTTTGTGCCCAGCTGTCGAGATGGATGAGCCGTAAAAACTGATTCAAAAGTCCTGTCGTCGGATGATAAATCGCTCCGAACGCCAGTGCAACAGCAACCGTGCTGAGAATGACAGGAAAGAAAAACACCGTTCTCAAGTACATCGTAGCACGCAATTTCATATTGAGTAACAGAGCCAATGCCAATCCAATCGCAATTTTAAATACCGTCGTAACAACTGTGAAAATAAGCGTATTCTTCAATGCCAATAAGCTGTCGGGCGTGCCGAAAAGGCTTTTGAAATTATCCCACCCGACATAATTGGCATTAGAAAAATCGAATCCTGACCAGTCCGTGAAAGCGTAATAGAAGCTGCCCATCGAAGGCAGAATGAATAATAAGATAAAAAGGAACATGCCGGGCAAAAGCATCCAATAGGTGTAATTTTGTCTCATGAGTTTGTTCATATCTTATTTGAAATTCGGGTCTTTCTTGACCTTCGCATCTTTTTCAAAATCTTTATCCATAGCTTCCAAGACTTGATCCGCAGTTTTGGATCCAACAAGCGCATCTTGGAGATAAACGCCAAAATTGCTAACACTATAATCAAAACCGTACTGCCAGTTGGGATATCCTCTATTTGCATCCAACAGCGATTTTGCATCCATTTCCGCCGATGATAGTTTGGTTTTCGTTACGCCTTTGATGGCCGGTATACCGCCTTCGTTAGCAAAGTAGAGGTTCTGTGTCTCAATAGACTCAAAATAATTCACAAATCTTTGTGCGGCCTCTTGATTCTTTCCTTTCGGAACAAAAAAGCCATAAGGTGCAAATACAGGGAGGATATCGCTATCATTTCCATCGAACGGCATGATGAAGGAGCCAATATCGTTTAAATTATCGGGAAACTTCGTAGCGATATCGCTCATCATCCATGTCCCCATATGAAACATCCCTGCGGTGCCGGTTGCCAGCGCTTTCTCTGCATTATCATACGTATCCGATAAAAAATCTTTGTTGATATAGCCTTTGTTCTTCAAATCGACCAAAGATAAAATACCCTTTTTCAAGTTGTCGTATTGTGTAAACTTTGCCGTATTTTTGTTGATTTTGTTTGCCAATTCGTTATATCCTTGTTTTGAAGCGGAATCAAACGGAAGCAGTTGCAATGTCCAGTTATCTTTGCCTGCATAGAATACCGGCGTTTTTCCCGCCTGCTTCAGCGCTTCGCAAACGGCTAAAAATTCGGCAGTTGTTTTCGGCACTTTCAAGTTAAGACTTTCGAACACCTTTTTGTTATAAAGCACAGCGGAGACGTTGGCCCCCCAATATGGTGCTGCGTAGTACCCGCGTACGTCGCTTGCCGCACTTTCTTTCTCGTCCAGCGCCCTCACCCATTTGGCTTTATCGAAATTGGCCATCCAAGACTGATCTTCTTGCTTAACAAAGTTGTCAGCCGGCGGACCGAAATTGGAGAAGATGCTCCCAGGGAAAAAGAGCAGCAAGTCTGGCGTATCTTTCGTAGCAAATCTCGTTTTAATCAGATCATTGCCTGCATCCGTATCAGGCACCTTCTCCTCTTCAAGATCAAATCCATGAAGCGCAGCATCCTTCTTCACGGCCTCATACCCGGATTTGAACCAGGAAACATGGCCTAAAATCTTTAACTTCACTCTCTCCGGCGGTTTTGCCGTTGCTGCCGCTGCTGCCGTTGCATCTGCCGGCTTAACCGATTCGGACGCCGTCGGCGCTGCTGTTTTCGTGCTTCCGCATGCAGACACGATCATCATCATCGAGACTACAGTTGACGAAATCAATGCTTTTTTTAAAGACAAACCCCTCATTTCAATTCCTCCTACATGATCTTTTTGTAACCGCTCACATAAGTATCTTATTACATGATAACCGATCATTAAATAGAATATCGTTCACTTCGAAGTGGATAATCGTACGCGAGGTGCTGTCCATGTTTTCCTTTAAAACATTTCAAACCAAGTTATTTTTGACCTATTCCATTTTCCTTGTCATTTTCACATTAATGATTACGATCCCCATGTATGTTTATTTGAAACGTACTACAGAGACAAATATCATCTTCAGCGTGCAGCAATCGTTAACGAGCATTACCGAAAGCCTGGATATGTTCGCTAATCAATATGAGAACATCACGAGCCAGCTGTATTTGAAGAAAGATGACAGCATCTACAACAATAGCGCGATTCAGTGGCTGCAAAATCTGTCTTTATCTGCAAATGAGGCGGATACATTAAAAGCAAACAATAGCATTGATGCCAGCCTTGCCTTATTGGCTGAAATTTATAAAAACATGTACCGGATTACTATTTTTAATGAGCAAGGTCTCTTTTTCTCCAACAAACCTTTTGATCGTCCCGTTAACAATGCGCTTCGCAAGGAAGAGGAATGGTTGAAAAAACCGCTGCAAGCCAAAGGAGCGGCAGTGCTCGAATATGCCGATCATGACCCTTGGTTGAGCGAGGACCGTACGCCGGTTTATTCCTTTATTCGATTGCTCACTGTTAACGGCATCCATGTCGGATATTTGGAAATGCAAATCCGTGCAGATAAGCTCATCGCCCCTGACAAGCTGACAGGCATACCTGGCGCATCCCTTTCCCTGTTTGACGATACGGACATTTTGTTCTCCAATGCTACTAGCAAGGGCAGCAACAACGAACAGATCCCCATTTACAGATCGATCGCATCTCATTCGAAATTTGGCATCCAAAGTATCGATAACCACGGAAAAAAAGAATCAGCCTTATACCGGCTTTCCGAAAAAACCGGATATACTGCGCTTTATGCCATTTCCGAGGATATTTTATATGCTCCTTTGCGCATCTTCCGGAACGTCTCTTTATCGGCCGTTCTATTCTTAATTGCCCTATCGATGCTTGTCTTCTACCTGTTATCAAGGGCGCTAACCTATCCGATCAAGAAACTTAAAAAGATGATTGACACGATTGATTTGGATGATACGAATGTAAAAATGAATAATGAATTTAAGATGGACGAAATTGAGCTGCTCAACCGCTCTTTTCGCAAGATGAACCTGCGGCTGCAGGCTTCTTTAGAGGAGATTGTGCAGTTTCGTACGATGCAATTGCAATCGCATTTTGAAGTTCTGCAAGCGCAAATCAATCCTCATTTTTTGTTCAATATGCTGGGCGTGATCACGATATTATCGGAAGAAGAACAAAATGCCCAAGCTGCCAATGTGTGTCGAAAGTTAGCGAGCTTCTTAAGATATACAATCATTCAGACCAATCCGATTACGACGGTCGAGCATGAAATGAATTTTGCGCATGATTATTTGGCATTGATGAAAACCAGATATGCGCACCGACTGCAATTTAAGGTCGAGTTACCGGAAGAGATGAAGCGAATCTCCATTCCCAAACTGACTTTGCAGCCGCTCGTGGAAAACTCGATCAATCATGGATTTCAAGGCACCCTACATGGGTTGATTGTAACGATTCGTGGACAAATAGAAGCAAACCGTTGGTATATCACCATCTCTGATAACGGAAACGGAATCCCTCCCGACGCTCTGGCATCTCTACATGAAAAAATAGAAACGTACGGCGAGCATTTGGATTCGTTGCAGAAAAAAGAGCAGCTTACTTTGGGCGGGATGGGGATCCTGAGCACGTTCGCGCGGATTAAACTGCACTATAAAGATCGTGTGGAATTTAAAATAGGAAATAATCCGGAGCACGGTGCTTTCATCGTTATTTCCGGCTGTATCGAAGATTACGGTGATAAAGAGGGGATCATATGAACATCCTGATCGTTGATGACGAACCGATTTTTATTGAAAAAATCAAACGGATCATCGCCGATTTCAGTCGCGAATCCGCAATCGAAACCAATATCGTCGCTGAAGCATACAGCGGACAAGAAGCCCTCCGCACTATCGCGAAGCATATGCCCGACATTGTTTTCACCGATATCAAAATGTCGGGCATGAATGGCATTGAACTTTCCCACATCTTGCAAAAAGATTGGCCCGATATCGCGGTTGTCATCATTAGCGGTTACCCGTCATTCGATTACGCGAGAGAAGCTATGCGCGGTGGTGTGGTAGATTATTTGCTGAAACCGATTGATCCGGAACTTGTTAAAGAACTTCTCTATCGCATACAACCGCAAATCCGCAGCAAAAGATACGCGCTCGGTAAGAAGCTTATTCACAGCATCATAGAATCCGACGGACAAAATTGCGTTCAGGATCCGCCCGATATTCAGAAGACGAATGTTTTCTCATCTTATTGCGTGCTCGCCGTTCAAAAGCTTGAAGCGCTAAGTGACAACGATCTCCTCTTCCTGCAGCAATCCGAAAACCAACACGAGAAATATATGGAAAGACTGCAACAGCTTATGGGCGATAGCAGTTCCATTTGGATTTTCAATGCGAAAGACGGGCGTTCGTTTATCGTAGTGATTGGACTTCATCGCATTGACGAATCGATCCTCGATTGGATCGTAACAACAACCCGCGACTATTTTTCATTCGGCGGCTTTCCTGTTTCTGCTGCATACAGTCAGGAATTGAATAACATTGCCGATATCAAAGAGGTTATCCCTCAGCTATTAAAAATTCTGTACAACAGAATCGTAATTGGAAGATCTCAAATGATTCGGCTCCCCGAAGAAATGAATCGGCCGAAACAAACCTATCTTCTACTGGCGAATCAGTTTGAATCGAAAATAGGGTCCATTTTATCCAAAAAAGATTGGCCTGCCTTGAAAAAAGAATTTTTCCAACTTTTCCAGGTATGGAAAACCGAGCAATGCCCCAGTATTTATGTTGAAAGCAACTTGAAACGGATCATTCATCTCATTGACAGGCATTTGCAAACTTCCGATGTGTTGGCAAGCAAAACGCTGGGGAACCGTATCGAGGAAATTCTCTTCACTGCCGTATCCTATGAAGAGGCGGCCGGCTATTGCTGGGAAATGGTTACTAAACTTCTGCAGCTTCAATCCAATGAGGCCAATCACGATAATGCCGTCTCATTGTATGAAAGAATCGGGAATTACTTAAAATCTCATATTAACGAACCGGTCAGCCTGACTCAGCTAAGTGATACTTTCAACGTGTCTCGTACGTACTTATGCAATTTGTTCCGCAACTATGCGGACACCTCCTTTGTGGGGTACTTTACCGCACTTCGAATGGACAAAGCGAAAGAGCTGATCCAAGATCATCCGGATCTGATACTGAAGGATATCGCCGAGCTTGTAGGGTTTGGGGATCACCATTACTTTAGCAGGGTTTTTAAAACGGTAACCGGGCAAACGCCGAGCGAGTTCAAACATGCGCGGTTTAAGGAGGAGTAGCTTGGTGGCGTATTAAATGGTGCAAATAAGTAAAACAAGGTCAAAGAAATAGCCGGGCTGAACTCATCACCTTCCCGCGCGCCAGCGTATAAAGGCGAACTGCAACGATGGTTTCCATCGTTGCAGCGGTAGGATCAACATCGTAGCGTGACCGCAACGATGTTTTACATCGCTGTGCGGGGGAATTCCCGCGCGCCAGCGAAAGATTCAATAATTGGGGTTACTCTGTCACGATTTCATAGATTAGTACGGGAGGCTCCGCATGGTCTGCGATACGAATATTTTCATAAATCTTTTCGATCACTTCATGGACATCTTCCCGATTCGAATGAATGGTGACCAGCGATTCTCCTGCTTTAACAGGGTCGCCGATTTTCTTATTCAGCATCAGTCCTACAGCAAGATCAATAATCGATTCCTTTGTCGCGCGGCCTGCCCCTAACAACATCGCGGCGGTACCGATTTCATCGGCTACGATTTCAGCGACAACCCCGTCTACTTTGGCCGGCACTTCAATTTGATAGGCGGCTTGCGGTAATTTCTCCGGATGATCCACCACCGCCGGGTTGCCGCCTTGATTGGCAACAAACTCTTTGAATTTAGTCAAAGCTTTGCCATTGCTTATTACTTCTTTTAGCATGTCCTCGGCTTCTTCAAGAGAGCTTGCTTTATTCGCCAAATACACCATTTGTCGGCCCAGGGCAAGACAAAGCTCTTCCAAATCCTTCGGCCCTTTTCCTTGTAACGTATCGATCGCTTCTTTGACTTCCAATGCGTTGCCAATGGCATAACCAAGCGGCTGACTCATATCGGAAATCACCGCCATCGTTTTGCGGCCGACATTATTGCCGATGCGGACCATAGCACTCGCCAATTCCTTGGCATCTTCCACCGTCTTCATAAACGCGCCGGCCCCCGTTTTCACATCAAGGACAATCGCATCGGAACCCGCGGCAATTTTCTTGCTCATAATCGAGCTGGCGATCAAAGGAATGGAATCTACCGTCGCTGTTACGTCGCGCAGTGCGTACAGCTTCTTGTCTGCTGGAGTAAGATTACCGGACTGGCCGACCACCGCAATTTTATCCCTATTCACCAGACGTACAAACTCATCGGTATCAATCTCTACGTGGAATCCTTCAATGGCTTCCAATTTATCGATCGTTCCCCCGGTATGACCGAGCCCGCGCCCGGACATTTTGGCAACCGGAATATCAAGAGCGGCAACTAGCGGAGCTAGAACCAGCGTCGTCGTATCGCCTACTCCGCCTGTAGAGTGCTTGTCGACCTTCACGCCTTCAATGGCAGATAAATCAATGGTTTCGCCGGAGTTCACCATGGCCATCGTCAAATCGGCCCGTTCCCGCTCCGTCATATCTTGAAAAAAAATCGCCATAGCCAAAGCGCTAACCTGGTAATCCGGAATCTCATCTTTCGTGTAGCCACTTATAATGAAATTGATTTCATCCGTCGTCAATTCATGACCGTCCCGCTTTTTCGCAATCAAATCGACCATTCTCATTGAAACCAACTCCTCATTTATCGTTAATATTCATACAAGCCCTAATTACAGGGATGTTACGGTATCGAGCGCTACTTCCATCATGTCATTGAACGTGATTTGCCGTTCTTCCGCTGTTGTTTCTTCCCCCGTTAACAAATGATCACTCACCGTTAAAATGGTCAAAGCGTTGACGCCATATTTCGCCGCTAACGTATACAGAGCGGTTGTTTCCATTTCTACCGCTAAAACCCCGTGGTCCATCATTTTTTGTACAACCGACTTGTCATCGCGGTAAAACATATCCGAACTGAAGATATTACCCACGTGCATCTTCAAGCCTTTGGAAGCTCCGCGTTCATAAGCTGCTTTTAACAGCGAAAAGCTGGCGATTGGCGAGAAATCATAATCGGCAAAGACATGACGGTTCATACTGGAATCCGTACAAGCCGCCTGCGCCAAAATCACTTCGCGAACATGGACATGTTCCTGCATAGCCCCGCAAGTGCCCACGCGAACCAGATTTTTCACTCCATATTCCCGAATCAATTCATTTACATAAATGCTGATCGAAGGAATCCCCATGCCAGAGCCTTGCACGGACACCCGTTGCCCTTGATACGTACCCGTATAACCAAGCATGCCCCGCACCTGGTTATAACAAATCACATCCTCCAAATACGTTTCAGCAATATACTTGGCCCGAAGCGGATCCCCCGGCAATAAAATCGTTTCTGCGATTTCACCTTGTTTTGCTCCGATATGAACGCTCATGCTCTTACTCCTTTAGCTTTGTTATTTTTACTTAAATGAATAATCCGGCTACGATAGCTGATAAAACGCTGACCATCGTTGCCCCGTATAATAATTTCAGACCAAAACGGGCCACAACATTCCCCTGCTTTTCGTGAAGCCCCTTCACTGCGCCCGCGATAATACCGATAGAGGAAAAATTTGCAAACGAGACAAGGAAAACCGAAACGATGCCAATGGTACGCCCGGATAGAGCCGCATGCTTGCCAAGTTCAAGCATCGCTACAAACTCGTTGGAGACCATCTTGGTCGCCATAATACTTCCGGCTTCAACGGATTCGTGCCAAGGAATGCCCATCACAAAGGCGAAAGGGGCAAAAATGTAACCTAGCAATACCTGAAACGATACGCCAAAAATGCCGTTGAAGATCCCGTTTATCAGCGCAATTAAGGCTACGAAACCGATCAGCATCGCAGCTACAACAATGGCCACTTTGAACCCGTCCATAATATATTCGCCCAGCATCTCAAAGAATGACTGTTTCTCTTCTTCCTGTACGACCAAAATATCTTCTTCTTTATTAACCGTATAGGGATTCAGGATCGAAGCAATAATGAAGCCCCCGAACAAATTGAGGACAAGAGCCGTCACCACATACTTGGGTTCGATCATGGTCATATACGCCCCGACAATCGACATCGATACCGTTGACATAGCAGATGCGCATAAGGTGTAGAGCCGCTGCTGCGGAAGTTGACCTATTTGTTTTTTAACGGAAATGAAGACCTCAGATTGTCCCAAAATAGCGGAAGCCACCGCATTATACGATTCTAATTTTCCCATGCCGTTCACTTTGCTCAAAATAAGACCAATATATTTAATAATAAACGGCAAAATTCTTGTGTATTGCAAAATCCCGATAAGCGCTGAAATAAACACGATCGGCAATAACACATTGATAAAAAACGGGGCTTGTCCTTGATTGGCTATCCCGCCGAATACAAAGTTGATTCCTTCTCCGGCGAATGTCAACAACTTCTCGAAAACGGTTGAAAAGCTTTTGATCAGCAAAGCTCCCGCGAACGTATTTAGCAAAACAAAAGCTAAAATGGCCTGCAGGACGATCATAACAATTAGCGGTCTATAGCGAATATTTCGTTTATCGTTACTGACGAGATACGTGAGGCAAAAAACGACAAGTATACCCAACAAAGCTATTAAATATCTCATGGTGTGCTCTCCCGGAAGTTAGATTGTTAAGGTTTGCTTCATAACTATAAAACGCTTTCATGACTCTTACAAATAGAAAGCATTTTCCTTAGAACAAAGTCTGCTCCATAAAGGAGCAGCACAGGAAATCAGATTAATACGAAGATGTCGATACTTCGCCTTCCATAATTTTCACTCCGGAACTAGCGCCAATTCTGGATGCGCCTGCCGCAATCATTTTTTTCATATCTTCCAAATTACGGATCCCTCCAGAAGCTTTGACACCCATTGTTTCTCCTACCGTTGAACGCATAAGGGCTATATCTTCGGCAGTTGCTCCGCCACTAGAGAAGCCTGTCGAAGTTTTGACAAAGTCAGCCCCGGCTTTAGCAGCAAGTTGACAAGCGAGGACTTTTTCTTCTTTCGATAAGAGACACGTTTCAATGATTACTTTCACAAGCGCCTTACCTGCAGCCGCATCAACGACCGAGCGGATATCTGTTTCTACATATGCATGATCGCCGTCCTTTAAGGCAGCGATGTTAATAACCATATCCACCTCCGTGGCGCCGTTCGCAATCGCGTTGCCAGTTTCAAAGGCTTTAGTTTCGGAAGTCGCAGCCCCAAGCGGGAATCCGATTACCGTACAAACTTTTACACGACTGTCAGCCAACTGTTCTGCCGCGTAGCGTACCCAGGTTGGATTCACACAAACAGATGCAAATTCATATTTCTTCGCTTCGTCCGTTAGTTTGGTGATCTCAGCTTTTGTTGCATCCGCACGTAAAAGCGTATGATCAATCATTCCAGACAAATTTATCATGCTCATTTCACCTTCCTTAAATACGATCCTTCTTACATGCTTATGGTAACACGGAAATAAACATTTGTAAAATCAACAATGTGACTTTATTTCATATTTTGTCCAAAAAGCAAAAAACAGACCTTGTCCATGGGAGAGCTCTCCCTCAAGCAACAAGGACTGTTTATTTATCTCACAGTGACTTTGTCGTTTTTGCTTTGGCCATGAAGGCTTCGATCTCGTCGACTGTCTTTAAGATATCTTTGGAGAGTACCTCACAACCGTCTGCCGTAACGAGTACGTCATCCTCAATGCGGACGCCGATGCCTTCTTCGGAGATGTACAAGCCTGGCTCCACAGTCAGCACCATACCCGGTTGCAAATCCAGCCCTCGGTAGTCGCCGACATCGTGCGTGTCAAGGCCAAGGCTGTGGCTAACCCCATGGTAGTAGACGTTGCTCAGCTCTTCATCGTTCTCGATCACGCCAAGCTCCTTGCACCCTTCGGCCAATACTTGCTTAGTGATCTCATTCAGCTTGGTGAACGGAACACCCGGTTTGATCGCCTTGATGACTTCAAGTTCAGCCTTCAGCACGAGGTTATATATCGCTTTCTGACGCTCGCTGAACGTGCCGCCAACCGGGAACGTGCGGGTGATGTCGGCATTGTATTGATCGTATTCCGCGCCGATGTCGACAAGCACCAGTTCGCCTTCTTGAACATCGTGGTCGTTTTCTTCGTAGTGAAGAACCGTCGCACGGGCACCGCCCGCCACAATCGGCTCAAAGGCATAATGTTTCGCACCGGAAGTTCGCAAGTTGTACGTAAAGTGTGCTTCCAGCTCCGCCTCATTGACGCCTGGACGCATGTGAGACACCATTCTCTCGATGCCTTCCTTCGTGATTTCGATGGCGCGCTTCATCTTGACGATCTCATCTTGTGACTTGAACAGTCGCATGTGGGCAATGAGTCGGTACAGATTCTGCACGACAAGTGCCGGATATTGCTCCCGTATTTTGCGTGCAAACAGTTCCTCCCGGCCCGGCAGGTCATGGAACCCGCGTCGTTCGAGGTCGAAGTACACGGTTTTGCAGTCATAGTTCGTTACGGCCGTTTGGAAGAAGCGTTCAAAGGCATCGCGATCTTGCACCTTCTCGATGCCGGTAATCCCTTTAGCTTCGTCCGCGGTCATCATCTTACCGGTCCATTTTTCCAATACCGGTTCAACTTTTTCAATAAACAGCGTCTCTTCGACTTGGGTGCCGCGCTTGGTAATGACCAGGATTGAGCCCGGTTTGGTCAGTCCAGTTAGGTAATAATAATGGCGGTTCGGCTTAAACGGATAATTCGCGTCCGCTGATTTATGGGGAGCTTCCCCAGCAAACAAAACGGCAATCGAATCGTCAGCCAAACCTTGAATCAACTTTTGACGGTTATTAACAAAAAAGGTCTGTTCCATTGATTGCACTCTCCCTATTACAAATCCTATAGCTATGCTGCTCTATTTTACCATAAAGTGGTTGTAAAAGTTGTAGATGCTAAAAGCATCGTCAGTAGTCTCGCTCCACGGTTTCTTTTTTCCATATCTGGGCACGATAACCTGTAAATTGGTTTGAGGAGTTATAGCAATGAGTGAACGAATCGACAGCTTGCTCGAAGCGTTAATCGGTATTTTATCGGCTTCGGATGACAATCAGAACCTGCAGCTGCAAAAAGAGGACGGGACTCTTCACCTGCTATATAACGTTTCCCTTTGCGATCCGAGCAAATTGTACGCATTCATTCGGGTTCCTTTTGCCAAAAATAAGAATATTGCCGAATTTGCAATCTATATGAAGGATTTGGCCGAAACAGTCGAACCATCCGATACGGGAAGCCTGCTGAAAATGCTCTACGAGGGATACGCCTTAATCTTCATGGAAGAGCAGATCCTGGCGTTTAAAGCGGTGAAAGATCTTGGTAATCAGCCAGTCCCGTCCCAAGTGGAAGGAACGCTGTACGGGCCCCAGAATGCATTATGTGAAGATAATGAAACCAATATCAGCATCATCCGCCAAAGATATCCATCCGTCAATCTGATCGTTGAGAACTTTACCGCGGGAACAATGACACAAACAAAGATTGCCTTACTATATGACTCGGCTGTAGTGAACCAGTCCGCCCTTAGCCATGTGAAGGAAAGACTCAAAGAATTGGATGCCACGGTTATACAGGCCTCTAATCAGTTGTATTTACTGCTGAATCGCCAAAAGTATTCCTTGTTCCCAACCATGCTTCATACCGATAGACCGGACCGCGCCGTGTTCAACCTGTCTCAGGG
Source organism: Paenibacillus sp. GCM10027628 (assembly GCF_042676385.1). Classification (NCBI taxonomy): domain Bacteria; kingdom Bacillati; phylum Bacillota; class Bacilli; order Caryophanales; family Paenibacillaceae; genus Paenibacillus; species Paenibacillus sp. GCM10027628. Next base: position 55,168 of record NZ_JBHTHA010000033.1, on the reverse strand, counting down.
AAAGATCGTATTTTTGGTTCAGGGAACCCCGTTCGCCATGATCGGTCCAGCGGTTTTTTACGATTTTGTATCGGCTATGGACGATGTTTACACGAATTATTGGATTAACCGTTGTTCCGCTTTTTTGAGATATTTGTCCGTTTTCTTCACTCTGTTTCTGCCAGCCATCTACATTGCTGCCGTATCCTTCAATCCGGAAATGTTCCGTGTACAGCTTTCTCTTTCCATTGCCGGCAGCCGGGCCGCCGTCCCGTATCCTTCTTATATGGAAGTCCTAATCATGTCATTCATGATAGAAGCCCTTACGGAAGCCAGTATACGTCTGCCTAAATATATCGGCTCCACCGCGGCAACTGTGGGAGGGTTGATTCTCGGACAAGCCGCGCAGCAGGCAGGTCTCGTTAGCAGTGTCCTGATTATCGTAGTCTCGCTTGTCGCGATTTCCAGCTTTTTGATTCCCGTGAATCCAATGTTCTATACCATTAGGGTGATCCGCTACCCCTTGATTGTTCTGGCGAGTTTATTCGGGGTGACGGGTTTGGCCGGCGGTTTTTTTGTTCTCCTCATCTGGCTTGCAAATCTGCGCAGTTTCGAGCAGCCCTATTTCCGCATATTCGCTAATGAACGCTCTTCCAGCGGGATGAAAAAGGGAGGGAAAGTGTCATAAACCGCTATTTTTACTATAACGTGGCTATGAGCATGTTGATGAACCTGTTCTTTTATGTGCCCCACTTCCTCATAGAAGACCGGTTCAACGGGGCCGTCATGGCTTTGATACTGGGAGGAGCGATTGGCTCGTTGCTTGCTTATCTGTTCTCAGCAGCGATCCGCAAGTTCCCCGGGAAGGGATTACCCGAAATTTTTCAGGAGTCGCTGCCCACGTGGATTTGGAAGCCCGTGCTGCTCTATTTCGTTCTGTTTTGGTTTAGCCTTGGAGTCGCGATCGTGAATACGATTTCGATCATTATAGCCCGCTTCTTTAATCCTGAGATCAAGATAACGTTCCTCGTCCTCTTTTATGTTCTCATTTGCGTTTGGGCCGCATCCCGTCCCACCCGCACTTTGTTATTTGGCCAAGAGATCGCCATGATACTGACTCTTCCAGTGTTGTTTTTTATGCTTGCCAAAGCATATGGCAGCAGGCTGCTGGACTGGGACGCCATTCGAACCGTCGCGAATTATGTCGGTCGCCCGCCATCTATGACGGCGCTGTCTTCCACATCAATTATATTGATGGGCTACCTCAATTTTTGCATTTTTAACCGGAATTTCAAACAAGAGGAGGAGTTTCGTTATCGATGGATTTTACCGATCATGAGTTATTTAACGCTGGCCACCACTTTCTTTATTCCGATCGGCTTCCATGGAACCGTAGGTGTGGGGGAATACCTCCATGTTTGGGTATCCACTGCGGATTCTTTACGCATGAAGTACGGTTTCTTCGAGCGGGTTGTGTATCTTTTCGTTCTGGTGTATATACTGCTTTCGTTTGTATTCGTGTCCGTTATTTGGCATGTCGGGGCAGAGGCGTTCAAAGGCTGTTTATCTTCCAAAAAGCCCAATCTCGATCGGGTGGAAACCCCGGTTTTGAGCTGGTGCCTATGCGGCATCTTCGGTTTGTTGACGGTTGTCTATCAGCTTTTAGTTAAAGAAAAAATGGAGACTATAATTGCAGGTTATTTGGAAATCATCCGGTTTTTGAGCGAGATTGGACTGGTCGGTCTCTTATGCTTTGTCGCAGCAAGAAAACGAAAGAAGGTAAGGTCATGAAGATGACTGTCGTAGCTTTGTTGGTGACGCTGCTCCTAACCGGATGCGGCTTCAAGGATATCGATAAACGGTTCTTCATTACGGCAATCGGAATTGATGATAGCGGTAATCCCGATAAAAAGTATCGGGTTACGCTCAAGCTAGCCATACCTTCCCAAACCATTGTGCCCGGTCAATCCAAATTCCAGATCGTTCAAGAAGAGGCGAGCTCGGTAACGGAAGCCGTTCGCTTGATCAAAGCCAAGGTGGACAAAGAACTGGAATTCGGTCATGCCAAAGTAAGCATATTGGGAAAATCGCTTGCCGAGCACGGCATTGCCGAGCCATTGGACTGGTTGGTGCGGCGGCGCGACATTCAAATGATCGGATATATGGCTGTCGGGGAACCTACTGCGGAGGCGGTGTTAAAAGTGAAGCCAACTTCCGAGCAATTGTCTGGCAATGCCCTCTTTCTCAGCTTTGATCAGGAAGGTTCAGAATCGTCGTATACCATAACGGAGTATTTATTCGATTTCTATCGGCGGATCAAAGAAAAAGGCAAGGATCCTTACCTTCCCGTCATTCAAGCCGAAAAGGATTCCTATATAATTAATCGGGTCATGCTTCTGGATAAAGAACGGGGGGTGCTCACCCTGACGCCTGACCAGACACGTGTCTTCATCACACTGGTGCGAACATTCAGCAAAATTGAGATGGTAACAAATTCCAGTAAGGCCAACTTCATGCTTGCCGTCAGAGACCTCAAAGTGAAATACGATATACAGGACGGAGAAGGAAATCAACCTCCTACAGTCCATATGAAACTAAAAATTGAGGGAAGTGTGGAAGAGACAAATAAAGTGTTTTTTAATGAGAACTGGAGGGACTACGAGCGGGAAGCGGAAAAACAAGGGCAGGCACGAATTCAAAAACTATTGGAGCTGATTCAGCAAAAAGGTGTCGATCCCGTCGGCTTCGGTCTACGCTACCAAGCCACCCATCAAGCAGGAGATAAGGCTTGGCAAGATTGGCAAGCCTTTTATCCAAGTGTCCGTTTCGATGTTAAGGTTCGAGTAAAAATAGCAAGTACAGGGACCATCAAGTGATGGGATGACCCCAAATTGCATCAGCAATCGTTGTCATGGTTGCGATACAGATAACTACGGTTGTTTATTGTTCCATGAAGTAATGCTGCTGTTTCCATCCGAGAACTTCTTTGATCTTGGCATTTGATAGAAAGCTGGCTCGTCCAGGCAAATGTTGGGCGAATTCAGCAAGCTCAGGCATAAATCTACGGATCAGTTCTTCACTAGCAAGATCGGATGAAGTGTCGTCAGCCGCCAAAATAAGCGATTGTGCGCCAAGCCCATCTTTCTCAACAGCCAATCTACAGGCTACAGCCATATCCCTAACATCAATATAGCTCCAAAGAATGCGAATTCGTTCTTCTGGATTAGCGAAGATCATCTTTACTCGCGGATAATCCTTCGGTTCCAAAATATTCCCAAGACGGAAGGAAATAACCTGCATGCCTGTCCTTCGATGGAAAGCTTCCCCTGTCATTTCATTAACCATCTTGGATAATCCGTAACTGTCTTCCGACAATTGAGGGTGGCTTTCATCAATAGGAAGGAAATTCGGCGCGAAAAATTGATTTGCAAACACGATACCGTATGAGGATTCGCTGGATGCGAGTACCACCTTGCTGATACCAAGATTAGCTGCAGCCTCCAAGATGTTATACGTATTCATGACATTATTCCGATATGTCACGTCATTCGGATAAATAAACGCTTCCGGTATCGCAGCGAAGTGAATGACCGCTTCCACGGGTTGTCTATCTCTGATACTGTATGGCGATAAGGCATTGTGAACCTGACCCAAATCGTTCAAATCTACAATCTGTGTCCGGCACAAAGGTTCTTCCGGCAGCTTCCAATCCAAATTCAATACCTCATACCCCTGCTCAACCAACTCTTTGATAATCCATTTACCAGCTTTTCCACTTCCGCCTGTCACGATTATTCTCTTTTTCATCTATATCTCACTCCTACTCAGTAGATTCATATCGTCGGCATTATATTGCCGCCATTCACAGGAATAAATGCTCCCGTAATAAAACTCGCCAAATCCGATGCCAGAAACGCTACCACATTGGCGATTTCCTGATCGGTGCCGCGGCGTTTCATCGGCACATTGCTTTCATATGACGCTTGGCGTTCCGTTTGGTTTTCCCGATCCCTATCGCTGATTGTCCAGCCTGGCGCCACTTGGTTGACCGTCACCTGATGTTCGCCGACTTCCTTGGCAAGCACCCGATACAACCCGTCCATCCCTCGTTTCCCGCTCACATAAGCGGACTGGGAAGGGAAGTTTTGCATGGAGCATTCCGTATTTATACCTATAATCCTGCCCTTTTTTCGTTTGACCATGTCCGGTACAAATGCTTTTGCGAGCAGTACACTTTGTATCACGCACGATTCAAACTGGCTGATATAGTCTTCCGTCGGCTGATCGAGCACCGATGTCCAATTGTATTGAACAACGGCATTTGCAACGACAATATCTACAGCCCCCGTAAGTCCGAACGCTCGCTCCTTCATCGCCGTGACCTCATCCGCTTTGGTCACATCAGCTTGAACAGTCACAGCACGGCGCCCGATACCCTCGATCTCAGCCTGTAACTCGGCCGCCTTCAGCTCATTCTGAATGTAGTGAATGACAACATCCGCTCCACATTGAGCCAGAGTTCGAGCCATGACGCGGCCAAGCTGTCCCGAAGCCCCGGTAATAAGCGCTGTTTGACCTCTCAAATCAATGTTCATAAGGACTCTCCCCTTTTTTCCTCCATCATCTCGCATTTTCAATTATAGGTAATCACACGTGTCATGAGAAGAAGTGAATAAATTTAAACTAAGTTACTTGAAGTTAACTGTAGCTTGGAATGCGGACATTTCACCTTCTCTTACCCGCTACATATTTTATATTACAGAATAGAGGCATCAAGGAGGACCCTACTCAAAACCTGATTTAATATCCAAATGGAGTATGGAACAGCCTTTGTTCCACGGAGGAAAAGCCGGCGTTCCACGGAGGAACACCGGCTCTATTTTTTACATATGTCGATTGCGGCGCCAAGCCGACCTTTTCATTAAAAAACCGCCATGATATAAATTTGGCTCATACGAAACAACGAAAGCTTGTGGATCCAGATACAAAATTTCATGATAAAGCTGCTGCTGCTCTTTGCGATGAATGACAATGGACATGACCCAGCTTGATCCTTCTTTGCCTTCGGCCGGCCATACGGTCACTCCGAAACCTTTTGCCCTCAGTACTTCGGCCATATGACCGTATTCAGCTTTCGTTACCGCCTGTACCGTCACATACCCAAGCGCCAAACGTTCCTCAATTTTCGTCCCCATCAATACGCCAAGTCCATAACTTAAACAATAAACGATCAGATTGAGAGGCTCGTCTAGATGATCAAGTACGATTTTGAAGCCAATGACATAAATACCGATTTCGAACGCACTCATCAGAGCCGCAATGTAACGAAAGCCTTTAACCATGAGGATAAAGCGGGTTGTAAGCATCGAAACATAGACGACCTGCAAAGCGAGAATCACCAAGAGCGTTGTCATCGCGATAAAATCGTTAAAGCAAACTGCTGCAATTCTCCGATCGAGGAGCTGCGGCAGTTGTTATTCCGCATCGGCGCATTCTCTTCAGCCTGCATGATCTCAGCGAACCTCTCAGCATCCGCCGTGCTTAGGCCTTCGCCGCTCAGTGACAGCTTGATACCGCTTGCTTCCACAAGCTCCCGGAACTTGACAGCGCCGGCCTGAGCCAAGGCGAGGTCGCCCTGCCCTTGATCGATAACGCCGAGTGCTCGGGCAATGTCGGCATGGATAAGAACATTAGCTTCGATGTTCCATTCATATACGTCATACTGGGCGATGGCAACTGCCCGCCCATGGTGCACCCGGCCCAGCGTACCGAGCGCGTGGCCGATACAATGTGCAATGCCGGTGCCGCCTTGCTCGATCGCCATGCCGGCAAGCATCGCGCCCAGGCTGAGATCCCCACGGGCTTTCAAATCGCCCGGCTCCCTCACTGCGGCAAGAAGCGATTGGGCCGCCAAACGAATAGCTTCCAGGCTGAGCGCCCTGATCATTGCATTGCTGCGCTTGCCCGCCACCGCTTCTATCGCATGCACGATCGCATCGAGACCGGTAGCAGCCGTTAAGTGCGGCGGCAGCATGGCGGTCAGCATCGGGTCGAGCACAGCCAGATCAGGTGCCATATCGGCATCCCAGCCCCATACTTTACGCTTTTCCTTCGTAGAGAACACGACCGTGCTGGTCACTTCCGCCCCTGTGCCGGACGTTGTCGGAATCATGATCGACGCGATCCGCTTTGGCTGGAACGGATTCGCCATCAGTGCGTAGTGCTCGGCTGGATGCCCGGCGCCAGCGACAAGCGCAGCCATCTTAGCAACGTCCATAGCGGAGCCGCCGCCTAAGCCGACAACGCAGTCGGCTCCGGTTTCTCGGATTAACGCTGCCGCTTGATCGATGGAGATACTGGATGGGTCGCTCTGAACTTCACTAAACAGGTGAGCCTCAACTCCGCCGCTGCGCAATGTCTGCAGAATCGGTTCCGCTACCCCCAGCTGCACCAGTCCCGGGTCTGTAATGAGCACCGCCTTCGTAGCGCTGCACAATGCTTTCACATCTTCCGCGATTTGCCTGGAACGGTCAATGCCAAACACGACTTTTGTCTTCGCTTGAAATTCAAATCCACTCATGTTGATTTCCCTCCAAACTCAATGACGGTCCGCCCAACGTTAACGCAAGAATGATCATGGAAGCTGTCGAAAGCTTGATTAATTTCTTGCAATTGAATGCGTGATAGAACCAGTTCATCCAATTGGAATTTCCCTTCCAGATAGAGCTGCGCGATAATCGGGAAGTCACGGAACGGATGCACATCCCCGTAGAAGCTCCCTTTCAAAATTTTACCGACCCGATGGAACCCGCCTGCCGGCAGTGTCAGCTCCTTCTTCGGATTGAACGCACCGATCACAACCGTTACCCCGCCTTTACGGGTACCTTGCCACGCGGAAGATGCGGCATTCGTATTGCCGGTGCAATCAATGGCATAGTGAACACCGAAGCCGCCAGTCAGTTCCTTCAGTGCATCTGCAGCGTTAACCTGACCTACGTTGACAGTATGGGTGGCGCCAAATTTTTTGGCGATTTCTAGATTCTGATCTTTTAAGTCACACGCGATAATTTTGGAAGCGCCGGCTATGCGTGCTCCCTGAATCGCATTCACGCCAACGCCACCAATACCAAATACGGCAACCGTAGAGCCCGGCGTTACTTCCGCAGCGCGGACGGCAGCTCCATAACCCGTCGCTACACCGCAGCCGATCAAGGAAGCTTGTGCGAAGGGCATGTCATCGGGAAGCTTGATACAGCTCATTTCGGGAACAACGGCATATTCCGCAAAGGTAGATAAAAGCGAATTGTGATAAACCTTATTGCCATTCATGCTAAGACGCGTCGAGCCGTCCAGCAGCGTACCTGCGAACATGGGGCCGAAGGCGGACTCGCACAAATTCACCTTGCCCGTTTGGCAAAATTCACAGGTGCCGCAAAATGGAACCCAGCTCAAAGCTACTTTATCGCCGGGCTTCACCGTTTTAACATTCGGCCCTACGTCTACAACGATCCCCGCGCCTTCATGTCCCAGAATCGTCGGTATCGGTGTCGTTTCGTCGAAAAGCGCATTGTAATCGCTATGGCATACGCCTGTTGCTTCGATCTTGACCAGCACTTCATTCGCTTGAGGCGCGGCAAGATCGACTTCCCTAATGGCAAGCGGTTGGCCGATTTCGGTCATGACGGCTGCTTTCATTTTCATGATGCGTTGTCCTCCTAAGACTTTTTTAATGAGCGATCCAGATCGCTTTCGTTTTGGTATAAGAGCTTAAAGAATGAATGGCATACTCCTTGCCCCAACCGCTTTGTTTAAAGCCTCCGAAAGGGCTGGCGTAATCATAACAACCGTACCGATTAACAAATACTTGACCGGCTTCCAGCTTCTTAGCGACCCGATGGGCTCTGGCAACATCGTTCGTCCACAAACCGGCGGCCAAACCGTAAATCGAATCATTGGCAAGCCGTACGGCTTCTTCTTCCGTATCAAATGGAATGACAACGAGCACCGGTCCGAATATTTCCTCCTGTGCAACGATCATGTCATTCGTAACATCAGCCAGTATCGTGGGTCTTACGAAATAGCCTTCTTGATTGCTGCCTTCAACATCGCGATAGCCGCCTGCAGCAACGCGCGCACCCTGTTCGATACCTTTTTGAATGTAATCCAGAATGCTTTCCATATGCGCTTTGGATACTTGTGGACCTTGATTCACATCCGGATCGAACGGGTCACCGAGGCGGTAATCGTTCGCATATTCGGCTAGCCTGGAAACAACCTTTTCGTAAACCGGACGTTCTACGAACAGCCGGGTCGGCGCCGAGCACTTTTCCCCTTTATGCGTAAATAATCCATAGAAAGAACGCTCGATTGCCGCATCCATATTCGGCGCGTCGGCGAACAATATATTTGGCGATTTCCCGCCAAGCTCAAGTGTCACCGGCTTCAGATTTGAATCCGCCGAATCGTGAACGAGCTGCTTGCCAACTCCCGTACTGCCGGTGAATGAAACTTTGTCCACGCCCATATGGCGGGTGATATAGGATCCGATCCGGCCTTCACCGAGGATGAGATTGATCGTTCCCTTCGGCAACAGACCGGAATCGTGAATGATTTCGAATAAACGAATGATCGAGTAGCTCGTCGCGCTCGAAGGCTTGAAAACTACCGTATTCCCCATAGCAAGTGCAGGCGCCAGCTTCCAGACGCCCATGACGATTGGGAAATTCCAAGGAACGATTTGACCGCACACCCCGATCGGATCTTTCGTCGTAAAGCTCGTAAAATTGCCTTCCACCGGGTTCACTTCGCCGTAAAACTTATCTACCCAGCCCCCGTAATACTCAAAAAGCTCAGCTGCTTCGGTCACGTCATCCAAATAGGCTTCCTTGTAAAGCTTGCCGTTGTCCAAAGATTCTAGCGTCGCTAGCTCTGCTTGATGCTGGCGGATCAGTGCGGCAATTTGCCACATGGTGCGGCCTCGTTCTTTGCGGGACATCGACTTCCATTCGCCCTGTTCAAACGCTTGACGAGCGGCTGCAACCGCCTCATTCACATCTTCCTCATTCGCGCCCCGGAAATTACCAAGCGCCTGTCCGTTCGCCGGATTGATCGAGCTGATCAGCGAACCTCTGCCGGTTACCCATTCCCCGCCGATGTAAAGGGATTTCGTCGTCTCTAACCAATCTTGTGCCCATTCCAGTTGGGCAGGTTGAATGTTACTCATGCGTCTCTCTCCTCCCGAAACTTCTCTCTGATTTTTTCCGGTCCCCATTGCTTCAACCACTCTGAGACCTGTTGATACCCATATGTTTCCTTCAAATCAACAATCATCGGAATGAAACTGTCCGCATAGCGCCTGCACATTTCCTCGTTTATCGTGATGCCGGATAAGCATCGCGATTCAAATATCGCAACCGTCCGTGAAAGCATCTGCATATTATCCAGCAGCAGCGTGCCCATCAAACCGTCGGCCAAATTCAAATGCACCTCGCCCAGCTCTACGGCCGATTGGATGGTGTGGTCATTTCCATTGATCAATAATCCGCAATGAATAACGGTTTCGGGAATGACCGGATTCACTTTGCCTGGGAAAAAAGAAGAACCCGCCTGCACGGCAGGAAGCACCAGCTCCGTGAGTCCGCTTTCCGGTCCGGAGGAGAGCAGCCGCAAATCCTTGGCCAGCTTAACCAGCACGGCTGAGGTAAGGCGAATCTCCGAAGACAACCGCCCCAGATCGTCCGGATATTGCGCTGCATCAAAGAGGTCCGGCCTCGGCTGCAATGGAAGTCCGGCGATTTCCGCCAAAATGGGGACGATCGCTTCACGGTACACCGGGTTTGCTCCGACCCCGGAGCCGATTACTGTGCCGCCCAGATTGATCCGGTGTATGCTGTCCACAGCTTGATTCACTGCAACAAGACGACGCGACAGCGCAGATGCGGAAGCTTGAAACAATATACCGGCGGATACGCGCATACCGTCCTGCCAACATGTACGGGCGATTGTTAGTACGGGCTCAAACTCCGCAGCTTTGCGATTCAGCGTATCTATGACATGCGCGAGATTTTCCGCCAGTGGCCGGAACGACTGAATAAGCGCTATGCGGATCGCTGTATGGCAGACATCGGCTGTCGACTGGGATGCATTTACATGATCCGTCGGGTTCACATTCCCGCCAGCCAAGGCGGCAATTACCTCGTTCACGTTCATGTTGATGCCAATGCTGCCTCCTCCATGGAAGGCATCCACAGGAAACTGATGAAGATGTTTGCCTTCGATCAGTTGATTGCAGGCTTCGATGATCGCATCCCGGGTCGGTTCATCGATCTCGCCGGCACGAGCGTTTGCAACAGCTGCAGCTTTTTTTACCATCGCTAATGATCGAACGTATGACTGATATTGCGAAAGGCTGTGGCCGGAAAAGCTCATATTGTTTACGGTCCGTGCCGTCTGTACCCCGTATAACGCATCGTCTGGTATCGTCAGTCGCCCGAAAGTATCTTCAACTATTCGCATAAGTGCGTCCATGCGCTTCCATTTGGTCCAAAATCGTATCGATATCGATCGTTCCAACGCGGCAGTTCATGTGATTGACAACGGTTAATTCCTTAACTCTCGTCTCCACCAGACGGGTAAATACGTCCTTGACGCATTCCTCCAGTTGAACGACACCGTTCGTGCTTACGACCGGCCCTTTATCTTCTTCTTTCAATTTCAGGATGTCGCTTATTTTCAATAGATTCATCCGGCGGTAAATATCCCTGTCACCGACTAACTTTTTCACAAAATCGTTCGCCGGATTTGTAATGATGGCATAGGGAGTGTCAAATTGGACGATTTTCCCGCTTTGCATGACCACGATGCGGTCTGCCAATCGGAACGCTTCATCCACGTCATGCGTTACGAAAAGTATCGTCTTCTTGGTCCTGCGTTGAATTCGCCGCAATTCATCCTGTAAACTCAACCGTGTGATGGCATCAATGGCGCCGAACGGTTCATCCATAAGCAAAATATTCGGATCAGCTGCCATCGCGCGGGCTATGCCGACTCTTTGCTGCTGCCCCCCTGAGAGCTGGCTGGGAAGTCGTCTACGGAAAACTTTCGGATCCAGATGAACCATTTCCAGCAATTCGTCAATTCGCTCTGAAATAACCCTCTCATTCCAATTCAAGAGCCTTGGAACGACAGCAATGTTATCTTCAATCCGCATATGCGGAAAAAGACCGTTCTGCTGAATGACATAGCCGATCCGGCGGCGCAGCGTCTCCGGCTGCATCGTGCAAATATCCGTCCCGTCGATCTCAATCGTCCCTGAGGTTGGCTCATATAATCGGTTCGTCATCTTCAGCAGTGTGGTTTTCCCGCAGCCCGAAGGACCCAGGAAGACGATAAACTCGCCTTCCTGGACGGCTAAGTTCACATGGTCAACAGCTGGAGCCGGAGCACCAGAGTACTGTTTATGCACTTGCTTGTATGCTATGCTCATCAGCTTCTCACCTCATCAGAAATTCAGATTTACATATTTGTATTCCAGAAAATCGTCGACACCGTGTTGACCGCCCTCACGCCCCATCCCGCTTTGCTTGATGCCGCCGAATGGCGCTTGCACGTAACCAAGCGCAGATTCATTCACACCGATCATGCCATATTCCAGCGCATCACTGACGCGCATCGTCCGGGCGAGATTCGTGGAGTAAAAATAGGAGGCCAGGCCATACGGTGTATGATTGGCGAGACGAATCGCTTCCTCTTCCGTCTCGAACGTGATGAACGGCGCTACTGGACCGAACGTTTCTTCGTTGAAAATCTTCATTTCCGGTGTAACATCCGCCAGTATAGTCGGGGCAAAAAAGCTTCCTTCCGCATATTCCCCTTCTGTGAGCGCATGACCGCCGCAAACGAGTGTCGCTCCTTTATCCATCGCGTCTTGCACTTGTTCCTGCACTTTGACGACAGCCTGGGCATGAATAAGCGGTCCCATTTGCACGCCGGGCTTCATGCCATTGCCGACCCGCAGCTGTTTAATTTTAGAAAAGAACTTCTCGATAAAAGCTTCCTGCACCGATGCCTGGACAAGTATGCGGTTTGCACAAATACAGGTCTGTCCGCCATTTTGAAATTTGTTGTACATCAGCCCCTCAACTGCCGCATCCAGATCCGCATCTTCAAAAACAATGAACGGCGCATGGCCGCCGAGTTCAAGCGAAACCTTTTTGACCTGCTTGGCGGATTGCTCAAGCAAATATTTTCCCACCTGCGTAGAGCCGGTAAAGCTGATTTTACGGACTTTCTCGTTATCCAAAAACTCGCGACCGATCTGCTCCGCATCACCGAGAACCAAGTTGACAATGCCTTTTGGCAAACCGATTTGGTCAAAAATTTCAAATAAAGCGATTGCCGACAGCGGCGTGTCCGGAGCCGGTTTAATAACGGTTGTGCAGCCTGCGGCCAATGCCGGAGCAAGCTTGCGGGTAATCATCGATGTCGGGAAATTCCAAGGCGTGATCGCCGCTACAACACCGATCGGTTGCCGCTGCACCAGGATCTTCTGCGTTGTGCGCGACGGAGGGATGATTTCACCATTAATCCGTTTGGCTTCCTCGGAGTACCAGAGAAGGAATTCCGCGCCCCAAAGCACCTCACCCTTGGCTTCTTCCAGCGGTTTCCCTTGCTCCAAAGTCATGATTTCCGCTAACCGGTCGGCGCCATCGACGATGGCGTCGTACATCTTGCGCAGCCAAACGGATCGTTCTTCCGCCGCCGTGCCGGACCAGACCGGAAAGGCCCGGTGGGCAGCTTCAACGGCGAGTCGCGCCGCTTCTTTGCCTCCAGAAACGATCTCAGTAATCAGCTCCCCCGTTGCCGGGTTATTGACGGAAGAGCGAAGGCTGGATCCAGCCTCCGTCCACTCCCCATCAATGTAAAGTTTCGTTTGTATCGTCAGCATAAGAACCTCCGCGTTATTTGATGAGTTTGTTTTCCTTCAAGAATGCTTTGGCAACCGCTTCAATTTCTTTCTTCTCCGGTCCGTCGACCTGCCAGTTCAATTTTTGAATGGCTTTATCGTCAAGAAGCTTAGACAATTGATTCAATCGATCCTTGATCGCAGGCTCCGCATCCAGCTTCTCTTTGCGAATCAACGGCGCAACATGGTAAGCAGGGAAAAAGCCGACATCATCCTTTAATTGGCTCAAGCCAAGACCAGCGATCTGCCCATCCGTTCCGACAGATACGGTCACATCCGATTGACCGTCTTTCAGCGGGTTATAACGGAGACTGTAATCAATTTGGAATTGTTTCTTGAACTTGAATCCGCCTTTATCCTTAAATACTTTTTGCAAGCCCGGGAGCGCATCATCACGCACATCAAATTCCTGCGGATAGGACAGCGTCAATTCGCTGCTATGAGCGGCCAAATCGGATATCGTGAGGAGCTTGTATTTGTCAGCTGTCTCTTTCTTCACAGCAAAACCATACGTGGCATTTTCCTGCGCGGACTCCAGCCATTCGAGATTCCATTGTTTAAAGCCCTCGCTAAGCATCTGCTCCACTTTCTTCTGATCCTTCTCTACCGGTTGTTTGAGCATCACGGTCAGGCCTGTTCCCGTATACTCCGGGTAAATGTCCAGATCGCCTTTTTTCAATGCTTCGAAAGTCGGGGCTGTACCACCCAAGCTCAACTTTCTTGACACCTTAATACCCATGTCCTCGAAAATTTCAGCATACATTTCACCGATCAGATGGTTTTCCGTATTATCTTTGGAGCCGACCGTCAGCGCAATCGTCAATTTCTTCGCAGTAGATCCGCCGGCAGAGGCTTCTTTCGATCCTCCGTTGCCACAGCCTGCCAGAGCTGCAGCTGCAGCGAGCGTTAATACGGATAACACCATAATGCGTTTTTTCATGTGATAGGTCCCCTTTTCGTTAGATTCAAATTTATCAATCGCCATTAAGGCCGTATTGATCATTCATTAGTAATAACTTAAACGTTTTTGAATGTAAGCGAATACAAATTCACTAATAATGGCTAACAATGCAACAGGAACGGCTCCTATGAGCAAAAAACTTTTGGACATCATACTGACGCCATTGATTATGTAGCTGCCAAGCCCGTTTCCGCCGATCAGCACTGCGAGCGTAGCGCTGGCAATCACCTCTACAGATGCTGTTCGTACTCCTGCCAACATAACGGGGAGAGCCAGCGGAAACTCCACCTTGAGTACCGTCTGCAGAGCTGTCATTCCCATGCCTTTCGCCGCTTCCTTGATACCGGCATCGATCTCCCGAAATGCCACATAAGTGTTTATGATAATCGGTGGACAGGCCAGTACAGTTAAAGCAAGCAGAGCAGGAATAAATCCAACCCCAAGCAGAGGCATGGCCAATGCCAGGATGGCCAGGCTCGGTACAACACGAAACATGTTGATGCCATTGATGATGTAATCAGCGATTGAAAGCTTTCTGGAGATCCATATGCCGAGCGGCACGCATAGAATTAATGCGGCGCCGATGGCCGCGAGACTAAGCTGAATGTGGCTGAATAAGTTGCCCCAAAAAACGGATGCGTTTTCATGAAAATACGTTTGAATCTCTTCCCAAACCAATACGTTCACCTCCCCTAAACACTTTCCACAAGATGCATGCATTCATGAGCATCGACTATGCCATTTTCGGACGAAGCAGACGCTCAATCCAACGGAACAAAACATCCGCCGTGATGGCTAAAAAGGTGATCGCAATGGTGCCCGCAATGATCTTGCCGGTATGCTGATGGTTCAAGCCCTGAAAAATTAGCGTACCGAGTCCGCCGCCGCCGATCCATGCCGCAATCGTGCCGATCGAGATAATGGATACCGTTGCAATTCGAATGCCTGCCAGGATCACCGGAACGGATAACGGCAGCTCGATTTTCCAAACAATCTGCCATTTGCTCATCCCCATGCCCTTGGCAGCCTCCAGCATCAACGGATCGATGCCTTTAATGGCGGATACAATATTCCGCACCAAAATCATCTGTGCGTAAGCAACAAGACCGATCGTAGCCGTCTTGACGCCTAGCCCCGTATATGGAATCAGCGTCGCATAGAGCGCCATGCTGGGAATCGTATAGATAATTCCCAGCACACCTGTCACCGGTGTATACAGCTTCCGGTACTTGGCGACCAGAAATCCGATCGGCACTGCGAAAAGCAGGGCAATTCCGAGTGATGTAAACGTCAATAGCACGTGTTCTCCAAATAGCGCCCCTACCTTATCCAGATTGCTAAGCAAGTAGCTCATCAGCTTTCACCTACATACACGTGTTTATAAGCGTATCGCTCCAGCGCTTCTTCATCGAGCTCGATGCCGAGACCCGGTGCATCAGAGAGAGTCAGATACCCCTCGCTATCAACTTGCAGTTTATTCGCCATGACGAAGTCTCTGCGTTCGGCCGTCCAAGCTGGAGGGTCATACGGAAATTCGAAATACGGACACAGACTAACGGCAGCGGCCAAATGCAGATTGGCCAGTACGCCGATTCCGTTCGTCCACGTATGCGGAGTGAACCATGCGCCATCCGCCTGTACAAGATCGGCAATTTTCTTTGTGTACGTTATGCCTCCGGATAAAGCGACGTCCGGTTGATAAACATCAAGCGAACCCAAGCGATTCAGCTCGACGTAATCGTGCATGCGCCTGTTCATTTCTCCGCCCGCAATGCGGATTCCAGTCATCTCACGAAGCTTGGCGAGTCCGCGAAAGTCATAATGCGGCAGAGGCTCCTCCAGCCAAAATACGTTTAACTGCTCCAATTCTTTCGCCACTTGATACGCCTTTTTTAAATCCCACGTTGGCTCCGTATCCCACGGCATTTTCCATCCTTGGTTTGCATCAATCATGATTTCAATCCGATTGCCTACGGCTTTGCGCACTTCTTCAACGACCTTAATATCATCGCGAACGTCTGCATGGTGAAACCGAATCTTCATCGCCTTATAGCCTTGTTCGATAAACCTCTTCGCCCGTTCAGCCCGCTCGCTCGGTTCGACGATCTCTCCGTTGGAAGCGTATGCAAGAAGTTTATTGCTACGCCCGCCAAGCAGCTTGTAAACGGGTTGCCCGGAAGCTTTACCCATTAAATCCCATAGGGCAAGATCGAGGCTCCAACAACGTCCATAATGAAAATCGATATTGTATATGACTTGGGCATGCCGTTCAATTTCGAACGGGTCTTTGCCGATAAATAGATGCTCGTGTCCTTCAAAACCGGTCATTAAGTCTCCGGAACCGATTCCCGTAATCCCTGCGTCGGTATGAACCTTTACAATTGTGGAAGCAAATTTCTTTCTCGGATTCGGATCCCAAGCCGCTTTGAAAGGCGGGTCTAGCGGAAGCAGATAGTGTTTGATATCAATCGCTGTAATTTTCATCTCTTCACCTCATTTAGTCTTATGTCCTTAATACATAGCAAGAAGCGTGCCAATTGATAAAACCGTTACAAAATCCATAAAAGAAACGCGGAAGACACCAGGAATGTAAGCGATTGCACAAAAGTTTTACATCAAACTGTAAATATATTGCGCAATTTTGACTGTTCACAAGATGCGAAAAACCTGGTCTATGACCAGGTCCTTGTCTAAAGTCGTACGTATGGCAGCGAACTTGGCTTTGTCAATCCTCCATCCTCTCGTCTGTAAAGATGAAAAATATTGTTTCAGACACGATTGCAACATCGCCACATGTCTAGAACAATGAAAAACACTTTTCTAGCTTCGCTCAGCGTACACTACTGCTTTTTTTCTCGTCTGTAAGCATTCAAAACATCGTTAGAGACACGAAATCATCCCCCGATCGCCTCTGTAACGATGAAAGACACCTCTGCAGCCGTGCACTAAACCGACAAAAAAAAGAACACGGTTATCATCCGTGTTCTATCATGGCTTAAGAATATGATTTTGCAATAAAAATTCACGAGCGGTTTGCGTCACATCTTTGTGCAAAATATCGACTTGATACATCAATTCCATCATATTGTCATTATTGACGACTTTTGCAATCGGTTCAATGATTTCGCTAATCTCCGGATTTAGTTCGAGCGTCTTTCTAATGATGACCGGAGCCGCATGGTAGGGCGGAAATAAATGGCGGTCATCCTCAATGATCAACAGATGATGCTCTTTAATTCGGGGATCTGACGCAAGTCCCACCGCGACTTCTACACGCGATTCTTTTACAGCCTGAGGCAGCAGGCTTGTATCCATCGCAACGCTTTGACTTTTCGGAATGACCCAGTCATAGATCTCCTGAAGCCGTTTCATGCCGTCTTCCCTTTGTTGATATTCATCATTGGTGGCGAATTTCATAGACGGGCGTTTTTCCTTGAACACGCGTGCCAAATCCGAAATGGTGTGAATATCGAGCTGCTTAGCTACATCATCCCGCATGAACAGAGCCCAACTGCTATTAAAATTGCTTTTTGGAAGCCAGACAATACCCTTGCCAGCGTCTGCTTCCGAGACCGCCCGGTAAACTTCATCAGGAACATACAATGGCGGCTGTTTTTGATAATATTGCCTTGCCGTTGTTGTATATTCCCAATACAAGTCAATAACCCCGGCTTCCATTGCGGAGCGAACCGCATCGCTATCCAGCGTAACCATCTCATTCACCGGATAGCCGTGCTCCCGCAATACAAGCGATGTCATTTTCATCAATAAATATTGCTCCGTCATCGATTTGGATCCGACCGTTATTTTCGTTTTGTTCAGCGGAAGCGGTTTATTGAGCTCACTTGGCTTTTCCAAACTTCCCTGGTTGTAACAAGCTGATAACAAAAGTAGACAACCTATCGATATAAGCGATATCCAGGAAAAGGACCGATCTCGTCTCATCATCGTTTGATCTTCTTCATCTTGTGAATTAACGTATTGCGGGAGATACCAAGGAGGTCTGCAGCTTTTGTCTGGTTGCCCTTGGCGCGAAGCAGCGCATCCTCGATCATTTTCTCCTCAACCTCCTCAAGCACATCTTGCAGCTTGCCTGCTGGCGATTCGTTCAATTTGCTTTCCGATTGTACGGACAAATTCGCCGGGAGTTCTCCGAGATGCAGCTGTCCGCTAGCTTTGAGGATATGCATCCGCTCGAGGACATTGAACAATTCCCGAACGTTCCCGGACCACGTCAGGGATTCGAACGCTTTCCTGAGCTCTTCAGTGATTGTGACGGATTTACCGTATTTCGTATTCAATTCATGCAGCTTTTGCTGGACAAGCACTGCGATGTCCTCTTTGCGTTCGCGCAGCGGGGGAATTGTTATTTCCACCAAATTTAAGCGGTAGTATAAGTCCTCGCGAAACTTTCCGTCACGGACGAATTCTTGTATATTCCGGTTAGTTGCAGCAATGATGCGAACATCCACTTGACGTTCCTGGTGGCTTCCGAGCCGTATAATTCGTTTTTCTTCAATCACATGCAGCAGTTTCGCCTGTGTGGCAAGTGACATTTCACCGATTTCATCAAGAAAAATGGTTCCTTGGTTCGCTGCTTCGAATTTGCCGATGCGCATATCTACGGCACCGGTAAAAGCGCCCTTTTCATAACCAAACAATTCGCTTTCCAGCAGATTATCCGGGATGGCGGCACAATTCAGCGAGATGAATGGATGATTATGCCGCCGGCTTTCCTGATGAATCCACTTTGCGAGCGCCGTTTTGCCGACGCCGCTTTCCCCAAGCAGCAAGATGCTTGCATCCGTTTGGTTCACCCGCTCCAGCATCTCGCGGATCCGCTTCATAGGTTCGCTGGCAAAAGCCATTGCGCCCGCCATCTCTTCGGCACCGTTCAAAGGCAGCACGGCCTCGATTTTCGAAGCCAGCAGCTTCAGTTCAATCGGCTTATTGAAGTAGTCTGTCGCTCCAAGCTTCATAACCATCACAGCATTCTCCACATTCCCGTAAGCCGTAAGCATGAATACAAGGAGGTAAGGATGCTTCTGCTTAATTGCCTGAAGCACATCCAACCCGGTCATATCCGTCAGCATATAGTCCAAAATGACCGCGCCATAGGTAAACCGTTCAATCAAACCGATGGCTGTTTTCCCATCGTAGACAGTATCTACTTGATAGCCGATGCGCTCTAATTTTATCGCAATGTTGCGACATAACTTCACCTCATCGTCTACGACTAAGATTCGATGTGTCATACTGTTACCTCCTATCTATGGATTGGAAATTTACAAATTACGCTTGTCCCCTCATGAAGCACGCTTTCGATCTGGATTTCTCCCCCGTGCTCCCGAATAATTTCACTAGCGATCGTCAAACCGATCCCCGTTCCCTGCTCTTTGGTAGAAAAGAACGGATTAAACAACCACTGCATATCGCTCTGGGAAATTCCTTCTCCGGAATCTTCAATTTTCACTTCAAGGTAAGGATCGCTTGTTTGAATGCTAAGCATCAATGTACCGCCGTTCGGCATGGCATCAATACTGTTCAAAAACAGATTGAGAAAGAGTTGGATCAACTTATTGTACCTCCCTGCTATCGGAGGCAGTTCCAACGCATATCTCTTGTTCACAATGACCTGCGATTCGTTAAATTTGATTCGCAGCAAGTGTAGAACACGATCGACGAGTTGGTCGATTTCGATCAAGCTTTCATGCTCGTTCTTCGTTTTGGCAAACGATAGAAATTGATTAACGATGCCGCTCATACGCGTAATCACTTCGTCGATATCCATCACAAGCGTACGGATCAATTCAGGATCTTGACGTTCTTCCATCATTTCATCTTTTAATAATTCGGAGCTGCTGGCCAGTACGGCAAGCGGATTTTTAAGCTCGTGTGCCACCCCGGCCGTTATTTGGCCCATCTGAGCCAGCTTTTCGCTCTGATTGACCTGCTCTTCCAACAGCTTGATTTGCGTAATATCCTGAAGTACGGCAAGCACGCCATTTTGGAAAGGCGCCGTAACAATACGTACAATAATCCGTTCCCCCCGCGATCCCGGAATCGCCAATTCCCTTTCTCCATGAAGCGAAGGGATGATCGACAACTCCGGAATAACCGACAGATGCCGTTTGGCCGGATCCGGCCATTGGATTTGAAACAATTGGGAAAATTTTTCGTTGGCATGTGTGACTATGCCCTCATGATTTACGGTTACAACCGCGTATGGAATGCCCTCGATAATATCTCGAAGAAAACGCTCCTTAAAATCAAGCTCTCTTGTCAGTGCTTTCATCGTTCCGGTCAACTCGCTCAGCTCGTCCTTCGCATCCACCCGACCTGATTGCAGCGTGTCCAACGCATGTTCTTGTCTGTATTTTTTTGCAAACCGGGTCAAATGAATGATCGGATAGAGCAACTGTCTCATGCCGAGCAAAATATGAAAGAGCGAAAGCACAATAATTGCGAAAAAACTGACCGTTAACGCCTGGGCTAATGTCTTTACTGGTTGAAATGCGATATCCTTCGGTATACCGAGCGCAAGCCCCCAGTTATCGCGGATTTGCTGAAAAGCGACAATACTTTCTTTGCCTTGATATAAGCTTGAAACGAGGCCCGAATCGCCTACCATCAATCGCTCTCCGATCGGATCGTGCCCGAAGTCCATTCCAAGTATCGCTTCATCCGAAGATGCAATGACACGGCCATTCAGATCGAGCAAATAGCTGAATCCCTCCCGGCTCGCGCTCATTGTACGTAGCATCTCGGACAAGTAGTCCCGGCTCAGCTCTGCAACGAGCGCACCGTGAAACGTCCGGTCTTTATAATAGACAGGAACAGCAATCGTGACTGCTGTTTCATTTCGATAGTTCGGGATAAGACCGGATACCATATAGGTGTAGCTCCATCGAACATGCTCAAGTCCAGGATAGGCATAAGAAACCGCTTGCATAACTGGAGAAAAAGGTGCTTCGAAGCGCAGCTGCGATTCGTTGTCGACATAGTAGATCGAATGTATCATTGAACTTTTAGCAATCGTTTGCTTTGCATTCTCGTACATGGTTTGTTCATCTGAATGAACCGCGAGATTCTGGCCTGCAATAAGCTGCAGTTGCAGCACGACATCCGTAATTTCAGCATTCAATCGCTTGACGATCGCATCAGCACCGATCAAATTATCGCGGGAGATATGCTCTTCCATGACATGATGCGCGTAGCTTACAATAACCCGGTAAATAACGATCGTCGGTATGATCAATACGAACGAAAAGATCAATAAGTATTTCCGGGTCAGCCGGCTAGCAAAGGCTTGAAGGAAAAATGCCATCATCGCTCTCCCCTCATCTTTTGACAGACCCATCATATTCTAAGCACGATGAATCAGTCAACATTGTCTTGAATTGTTCTAACCCTGAGATGACACCATTATGGTACGATATGAATATGGATGCATCTTTTTTAAAGGGGCGGAAAATTCATGGAATGTAGGGACTGGATCGGCCTAGAAAAAATAGAGTCTGTTTGTCAATTGATGCACGACAATTTCAAACTCCCAGTTTGTTACATCGATTGTAAAAGCGAAATTGTCTTCGCGTGCAGTCCAAATATGCCGAGTCGTTGGTTTAACGATCTTTCTCTCTCTGAGCTGCCTGGTGATTTTCCGGTCCTGATTGCGATTACTGAATTCGAACATTATGTAGCCATTCAATTATTACATGGAAACCAATATGATGGGAGCATCCTATTAGGGCCCTATGCTTATTGCGACAATAAATTACTTCATATGAGCGCATTGCTTTACTTCATGATTTACGAAAAAAAACTCGACATAACGGAGATTTCTCAAAAAAACGGCATACAACAGACGTCGTCCGAAGCTCCGATCGAGAATATCGATTTAAATCTATCCAATCGCAGATTGAACGTCGCTTTTCACCATACGCCCATAGAAGAGAAACGGATTTTTCAATGCATTAGAGAAGGGCGCACGGAAGATTTGCTCCGACTTATCGACAAAGTCCCTGAAGAGCAGGTTGGCATCCTGTCCAAGAAAAGCCGATTAAGGAGCAAAAAAAATTTAGCCATCGCCTCCATCACACTTGCAACGCGTGCAGCCATGGATGGCGGGCTGTTTCCGGAAGTTGCCTATACGATGAGCGATCTTTATATTCAGCACATTGAAGAGCTAGCGGATGTCAAAGACGTCATACGAGTTAGAACGGAGGCCCTTTGCGATTTCGCAAACCGGGTGCTGCTAGGTAAGGAGCGGCACTATTCCAAGCCGATTGCACTCTGCATCAACACGGTTTTCAACCATCTTTACGAGGAATTGACATTGAATCGAATATCTCAAATCGTGGGTTTGAGCGCAGGCTACCTCTCCCAATTATTTCGTAAAGAAGTTGGCATGACGATTAGCGAATACATCCAAGGAGAAAAAATAGAAGAAGCCAAAAAGTTATTGGCGCTGACCAACTATTCAATATCGGAGATCTGTACGCGATTAAATTTTCATGATCAAAGCTACTTCACCAAAGTTTTCAAAAAGAAAACTGGGGTTACTCCCAGGCAATATCGGATTCATTGAGAAAAAGGCCTCAAAAAGTGAAAAACGCTGTCCGGTCACATGTTTCGTGATCCGAACAACGTTGATTCGCAGAGTGATTTTAGAATACGACTTCTTTGCCGGTTTCGGCCGACTGATAAATGGCTTCAAGGATTTGCGTGACAACAAACGCCTGTTCCGGCTTAACAAGAGGTTCCGTATCATGAAGGATGCTCTCCAGCCATTGCCGTGCTTCTTTGATGCCCGGATCCGAAGAATTCGGTCCGAAATAGGCTATGCCCGGGCCGGACATCGGTTTGCTTTCGACAAGTTTACCAAACTGCACATGGTTAAAAACAAGCTCGCCTTTGAAATCGCTCGTTTGCTTCATCTCTGCGCCGCCATCCGTCCCGAACAACGACGCTTTCGCTTCCTTGACATCGGTTGTGTTCAGCGCCCAGGAGCTCTCGAGGAATATGGTCGCTCCATTTTCCATTTTGATAAGCCCAAAGGCCGAATCTTCGACGTTAAATGTCTCAGGATTCCAAGGACCCAATAGATTCCCTTCCGGCTTATCCTTCAATTTGTAGAAGACGGAGCCTGTCACCGATACAGGTTTATAGTTATCCATAAACCACAACGCCAAGTCCAGCGCATGCGTGCCAATGTCGATCAAACAACCGCCGCCTTGCTGCTCTTTATCTGCGAATACTCCCCAAGTAGGTACCATACGGCGACGAACAGCATGCGCTTTTGCCATATAAATTTCTCCCAGGGCGCCTTCACGGCATGCCCGGTACAGCGTTTGGGAATCGTCATTCCAACGATTTTGATAGCCGATCGTCAGTTTCTTGCCGGTTCTCTTTGCCGCATCCAGCATTTTCCTTGCCTCTGCGGAATTGATCGCCATCGGCTTCTCGCACATGACATGTTTACCTGCTTCCAGTGCATCAACCGTGATGAACGAGTGCTGCAAGTTAGGGGTCAGCACATGGACGACATCAATCGAGTCATCCTTCAACAACTCTCTGTAATCCGTAAACACTCGCGCATGACCGTCGCCAAACTCTTTCGCCGCTTTCTCCGCTTTCTCTTGGACGATATCGCAAAAGGCGACCATCTCCGCCAAATCCCCGGTTTTGGCCAAAGAAGGCATATGCTTTTGGAAGGCAATCCCTCCGCATCCGATAATTCCGACCTTTAGTTTCTTATTGGACATCTTCTACCACTCCTCTGATCTGATTCTTATCACAAGTACGGCTTCAGCACGTTCAAATCGTTCCGGATACTCAGAAATTTGTCGGCTGATTCGCCCTCATTCTCAACAAGCGCGTAGCGAACATGACCCATTTCTTTGATCTGCGCATAGATGGACGGAAGATCGACTCTGCCGGTGCCAAGATCTACGAAATCGCTGGGACTTACGTATTTTCTATAGACTTGCATTAAATCTTGCTCTTCAGCTCCACCCTGCTTAATAGCTTCGAATAAGTTGACGGGATGAGCGAGATTTTTGCTCAAGTCCTTTTGATGGATGATGTCGCAACGATCTCCCAATTTCGTCAATACATCTACCGGATCAAGACCCGCGCGAATGACCCAAACCAAGTCCAGCTCGAATTTGACATAAGACGGATCGGTATTCTCCATGAACAGATCGAACAGCGTCCGGTCCCCGTCTTGTTTAAATTCGTGCGCGTGGTTGTGCAGATAAAAGCGAAACCCGTTTTCCTTCAACTTTTTCCCGACTTCATTCATTTGCTCCGCTGTTTTCAACGTTTCCTCACGGGTTTGGATCCAAACGGACGGCAGCACAATATTCTCGCATTCGAGCCCTCCATAATAGGCCATGACCTGATCCCAATCATGCGCGATCAGCTCTTGTCCGGGCATCGTGCCCTCATGGGCCGCAATCGCCTTTAGTCCTAATTCCTTAAATTTCGATCTGACGGATTCCACAGGAAATTCATCCATCAGCCGTGTCCGTTTCTGCATATTAAAGCCGATCATCTCGATGTTTTCGTACCCTGCGGATGCCACCTTCTCTAATGTGCCATAGTAATCTTCACCCAATTCTTTAGCTACGGAGAAAATATTAATACCTGCAAAAATGCTCATTGGATTACCACCTTTACTTATTAGTTTTAGCCCATTCATCCAGCTGCTTCTGTTTCTCGGCAATGATCTTGTCGATGCCCGCCGCCTTCAGTTGTTTGTTGAATTCCGGCAATTTCGTCACAGGGTCCACGGTACCTGTTTCAAGTGCTTTCTGATATTGATCCACCACGTTTCTCACCGCTGCAACTTCTGTTTTTACCGGTTCCGCGCTGTAGGTAAAGCCTAGTGCCTTGCTTTTCTTTGAATTTTTATTGAAGTCAGCCAGTTCTTTCCAGAGCGTCGGGCTATCTCCTTTGAAAATGTAGGATAAGAACTGATTTCCGAACATCCAGCCCATATTCAGGTTATAGCCGTGGGTTTTCGGATCGACGCCTTGCGGGTACTCGATGATGTTGTCTGTTGATGTTTTCACATAATGCTTGCCTTCAATTCCCCAGTCAAACAGATTCACCAGATCTTTGTCGGTGTATAACAGATTGAGCAGCATCATTGCTCTTTCCGGATTTTTGGAGTTCTTGGTAATGCTCCACATAATGGATGTAATATTGCCGGTTGCCGTTGTAGCAGGCACGAAATGGGCAGAAACCATTTCAACGCCTGAAATTCTGGATTCCTGTTCCGCAATGCCCGGCTTCATATGAGACATGAAGGAGAACGCTTTGCCGGCCTTGACCATGTTATATTGGGTTTCCGTGCTGGTTGCGGCATCCTTGGCAATGTACCCGGCCACAAACCATCTTCTGACCATATCCAGCATTTTGGCGTATTCGGGAGTTTCGTACCAGTTCACGACTTTCAGCCCGTTATCCAGACCCGGCAGTACGCCAAAGCCATCCGACAGCGAATCCATATAGGCATTGAAATGTGTATCGATAATGGAATTGGTTGAATATTTGACCGTCGGAATCATATTCGGTTCATTTTCTTTCACGATTTTGAAAATCGGATCGAGATCGTCATACGATTTGATTTTGCTGATGTCAATCTTGTATTTGTCCACGATATCTTTGCGCATAGTGATCCCATAATCGGCAGCCAAATCTCGGATGCTAGGTACCGCATAGATTTTGCCTTTAATTTTGGTGGCATTCAGGAAAGCGGGATCCAAATCATCCAGTGCTTTCTTGACGCCTTGCCCCTGCTTGGCCAGCAAATCATCGAGTGCTATATATTGTCCCCTTGCAACCGTCTGACTGTAGGTGCCGAGTCCGCTTAGCATCAAATCAACTTTCTCGTTGCCCGAAAGCATGAGCGTAGATTGCTGCTGCCAGGCTGCCCAGCCGATCATCGTCAGTTTGACGGTCGCATTGATTTTTTCTTTGGTTACTTTGTTGATGGCTTCTTGCACAACCTGCATATCTTTAGGTTCTCCCGGCCCTGCGTAAACCATCACGAGTTCTACAGGATCGAGCTTCGCGCCGCTGCTCCCGGCGTCTTTCGTCGTGCTTTGGCCGGTAGCCTTAGGGGTCTCCGCTGCTTTGTCACCACCGGAACTGCTGGGGCTGCTGCAGCCCGCGAACACCATCGTCATGGCCGTAACAAGCGCTAACGTTGCAGTTACCCTTTTCTTCTCCTTCTTCATTTAACAACCTCCCCTTCAATGATTGTGGTTTTTTATATCGCTAACCGGTTGTTGCCGGAGGTAGCCTTAGCCTTTGACTGCGCCGATCGTCAGACCTTTCACGAAATACTTTTGGAAAAACGGATACGCGCAGAGCAGCGGTATGATGCCGATGACGGCCATCGCCATGCGCATCGCATCCAGCGGTAATTTGGCCACCAATTCAGCGCCTTTTCCTACTTGTTGCGTGTTGGACTGTAGAAATTGGAGATCAAGCAAGATGCGGTTCAACAGATTTTGAATGCTGAAAAATTTCTTGTCCGTCACATAAATCAATCCGTTAAACCAATCATTCCAGTACAATATGGCATAAAATAAACCAACAGTAGCCAGAACAGGGGTAGATAGCGGCAAAATAATGTTGGTAAATATTTTCCAATCCTTGGCCCCGTCGATATAAGCGGATTCAATAATGGCCGCCGGGATGGTGGTGGCAAAAAAAGTGCGCATCAGAATAACGAAGAATCCGTTCAATAACAGCCCTGGCAGGATCAAGGCTAAGATCGTATTTTTGAAATCGAAGAAGTTGGTGTAAAGCAGATAAGTCGGCACCAATCCGCCATTAAACAGCATGGTAAAAAATACATAGAAAGCCAGGAAATTACGAAACGGCAATTCTTGCCGGGATAGCGGATAAGCAATCATGGCGCAAATGCTAAGTCCTACAGTCGTTCCGACCAATGTAATTAAAATCGTGATGCCATAGGACCGAATAATATCGGCCGAATTGTCCCAAAGATACTGGTAAGCCGCTGTGCTAAACTGTTCGGGGAATAGCTTGTAGCCGCTCCTGACAATTTCCATATCGTCGGTGAATGAGGCTGAAACGAGCAGCACGAACGGAAATATGCAGAAAATCGTAAATACAAGCATGATCGTATTTAAGGAAAACTGGTACAGCCTGCTTGTTTTCACTCCGTATCCCCCCTAGAATAAGGCGTTATCTTTGTTTATTTTTTTAACCACAAAGTTGGAAACGATGACCAGAATAAACCCGAGTGTCGCTTGGTATAAGCCGGCGGCGGAAGACATCCCGATATCCCCAAGATTGATCAATGCGCGATATACATAGGTATCTATGGTATTGGTGACAGGCATCAACAGCCCGGTGTTGAGAGGTACTTGATAAAACAAGCCGAAGTCGGAGTAGAAAATACGGCCGATTGCCAGTAAGGTCATCATCGTAATGACAGGCGTAATTAATGGAATCGTGATACGTGTTATTTGCTGCCATTTGCTGGCTCCGTCAATCGTTGCGGCCTCGTAATATTCATGGTCGATACCGATGATAGAGGCCAAATAGACGATACATAGGTTTCCAACGCCTTTCCAGACGCTCACGATGGTCAAGATATAAGGCCAATATTTCGTCTCGCTGTACCAGGGGATTTCCCCCAATCCGAGAAAGGGAAGAACCGTTTTGTTCATATATCCTTTCTCGACATCCAGCATGGCAAGCACCAAATACCCGACAATGACCATAGAGATTAGGTAAGGAAGGAGAATTAGACTCTGATAGGTGCGGGAGAGAATCCGATTTTTAATTTCGTTTAACATAATGGCAAGCGCGATGGCGATAACCGTGTTCAATACGATAAAGACGATGTTGTACAATAGCGTGTTTCGGGTGATGATAAAAGCGTCTTGCGTCTTAAACAGATACTCGAAGTTTTTGAATCCGATCCATTCGCTTCCCCAGATGCCGTCTGTGAAATTAATGTTTTTGAAAGCGATAACAACACCGAACATGGGAACATAATTGTTAATCAGAAAATACAATACGCCGGGCAATGTCATAAGCAAAAGCACTTTGTACTTCTTCACCCTCTTCATGACCAAGCGAAGTTTGGCAGAAGATTCCGTTACCGCCCGCGTTTGCGTCTGCACTTGCGTTTGTACGCCAGCCTCCGTACTCAATTTCATCCCCCCAATAACTGTCTCGTGCAAATATGTTTGGCTTGTTTTGATCATAGAAGAAATTGAATTCCTTCACTACCGCGAAACCGTCATTTCATTATCGAATTTCCGCTATTGAGCATATCTCCGGTAATCTTGGGGGGTCATCGACGTTTCTTTCTTGAATAGCGATGAAAAATAGGAGAAATTCGAATAGCCGACGGATAAGGCGATATAGCTGATCGGTATTTCCGATTTCACGAGCAAATCTTTTGCCATCCGGATTCGCTCTTGAACGATGTAATCGGAAACGGACTGCCCCGTTTCTTTTTTGAATAATTTCACCGTGTAGTCCGGACTTAAACCAATATGATCCGCAATGCATTGTCTGGATAAAGGCTCATCCAAGTGCTGAGCGATGTATCGTTTGATTTTTTCGGTCATGTTCTGACTGGAATCAACAGCTTGCATATGCGCGAACGCTTTCTCCAGCACATCTTTCGCCCATTTCTGAAGGTCACGGACGTTGCGGGTAACTGAAAACAGCTGCTCCGGCGATAAATGATCCGAAAAAATTTGGTCCGCCTGAAGCCCTTTCTGCTGAATCGCATAGAGAATCATTTGCAAGAAGTTCTGATAAAATTTCTGCAGCAGCTTGGAATCAAGTCCATCCTCCTTTTTCCATGATTCCAAAGTAGCGCAAACCTCTTCAAGCAGCTTGCTTTTGTCCCCCCATTTCAGCATCTCCGACCATCCCTTCATTGACGGCAGCTGTGCATGGCATTTGCACTTCTTTTGCTCATTGTGAACAAACACCTTATTAATCAGGGCGACATTACTGCTTTGCAACTTGAGTAACGCTTCATACATATCAAGCACCTCGTGTATATAAACAGGCTTACCGATATAGCAAGAAAGCTGGCAATAAAAATACCGGTTGCAAGCTTCGATAAATGAATAACAATAGGTCCTCATTTCCTCCTCATTCACGGCTTTCGGGACTTCGATGGGAACAACAAGCAACAAACTGCCCTTTTTTTCCTGAACGATTTGCGCCTTGCCGACATAGGAAATAACGAGCTCCTCCAGCACATTCCGAAGCGCATATTCCATGATCTTCTCGTCCCGGACCGTCAGTTCTTTGTCCCAATGCTGAACGCTGACCAAGATCGGCAGAAACTGCGACGTTTCCTTGTATGGAAGATTTTGCTTTGCGACGCTATCCATTATTTTTGTTAATTGAGAGGGGATCGTTTGATTGAGCAAATCGAGCCAGAAACGTTCGATGACGAGCGGTTGATGAGTCTCCCAAAGACTTTGGTAATGCTTGTAAATGTCATTAAATGCCGCAGCTTCTCTTTCCTTGCGGATTCTCTCGATCGCCTTCGAGACGATGCCTACTAATTCCTCATGGGAAACAGGCTTTAGTAGATAGTCTAAGCTTCCGAGCTGCATCGCTTTCTTGGCGTATGTAAAATCTACATGACACGTGACAATAACAGACTCCGTTTGTGGATAGTTCACCCTTACCCATGCGAGAAGTTCTAGGCCGCTGCCTTGCGGCATCTCGATATCGCAAATCATCATATCCACATGGTGATTGGCGAATACGTCCATCGCCTGACGAATGCTGTAAGCGACATGAACTTCGGAAATACCGAAAAGGTCCCACTCTACACTCGACTTAATTCCATTGGCGATAATCACTTCATCATCAATGATTAGCAGTTGATACATTCTACAGTCCCCCTATCCCGACTATTAGGAATTCGAATCTCGACAACAGCGCCATGATCGTTGATAAACGTAAGGTTCGCTTGTTCCCGATATAACAAACGCAATCTGCGTTTTACATTCCAAATTCCTACATGTTCTCCCGCATCATTTAAAGGATTTATCTCTTCTTGCAGCTGGTGTAGGATGTGGTCGGAAAAACCTTTTCCGGTATCCTGTATGCGGATTTTTATCCCTTCTCCCCGATTCGAATCCTCGTTTTCGATCAAAATATCAATATGAACATGAGCGTCCATGCTTACTGCATGTTTGATAGCGTTTTCAACAAACGTTTGAATACATAATGGCGGGATCAGGCAAGCCTGCAGTGAATCCACAGCTGTGATCTTATAGCTTAAATGACCGGGAAATCTAAACTCCTGGATACGCAAATAATTTTGGATATGCTTGAGCTCGTCTTGAAGGAGCACGAAATCCGAATGGCTTCGGAACATAAACCGGAAATAACGAATAAGGGAAAGGGAGAGTTCTTGAATCAAAGCAAAATTTCGGTCTTGCGCGAGGTAGTAGACCATATTCAAGGAATTCAAAAAGAAATGAGGATTGATCTGGAGCTGTAGTTGTTTAAGTTCGGCTTTCTGATGATTTAATTGTTCTTCATAGATATCGATTTTTAGCTGTTGAATTTGGGAAGCCATTGAATTAAAGGTTTCATTCATCAGCTCAAACTCGTTCGAGGCGGGTTGGCCCGCGATTCTGGCCTCCAGGTAACCCTCTTTAATTTTTCTCATCGCAAATACAATGCGATTGATGGGCAGCAAAACGACCCTTCGTAACATGTATACCGCCACGGCCAGATATAAGAGTAAACCGCAGGCAATGAACAAAATGATCCGCTGAAGGTAAGGAAGCTTTTCCAGTATATGACCGTCCGGTATGAGAGCAATTAGGCTAAAGTTCCCTTTGCTGGATTTTTCACCAACCACCAAATATTGTTGAGCGGTGCCCGTGAGCATATAAGTCGTACCTTTATATTGAAGATTGATCCGATTTTCCTTAATAAAAGCGAGATCATTCATAGGTTCATAGTTTTCGTTAGCAAGCAGCGATTTTCCGCTCGTACCCATATCCATAAAGTTTAAGGGAACCATGATATTCTCTTCTTTCACGATCGCCCCTAAATAAACCTTGCCGATCCTTACGATTCGAACGAGGTAATATTGATCGTTAATAGAAAAACTCGACCATATCTCGTTGGGGTAGTCTTGCAGCTTCGCCTCATCTTGCAGAAGCTCGTTCATATAACCTTTTATGAGCTGTGTTTCCTTAAAATCCGAATAGGCTGCGTCCACACTGCGAGGGACAAGTAATAGGTCTTGGTTGGTCGCCGAGTATAAAAAGAAATCTTGCAGCGATTTAAAACGAATGCTATCTGCTAACAACTTCTTAAATAGCCCGACCTTTACCATCGTGTAGTAGTCGGGATCCTGCTGATTGGAGCGCTCCATCGTAAGCAATCCGGGTTCCTGCGCGATGAGTTCGAACAAATAATTATCGATGTCCTCCAAACTTCGGTCGATCTGCCCCATATACAGACTTAACAAATGGCTGTTCGATTGGGCCACCTGATTGCGTACTACGCTCATCGAGTAAAAATTACTATAAATGAGCAAAGAAATAATCGGCACCATCACGACCAACAAACCAAACATTAACTTGAAACGAATGGAATGAAACATACTCGATTTGCTCAGCCGCACCATATTGGGTTCCTCCTTTTGGTAAAACCCATTATATTACAATTGCTATTTTAATTATGGTATTATTGTTATGAAAATTGTATTTTTTTTATCTCCAGGACATGGGTTAACCATGTATGAAGAAAAGCCTGGCCCGATGGCCAGGTCCCTTGTCTAGAGCCGTACGTTTGGGAACGAACTTGTCTTTGTCAATCCGTCATCATCTCGAATGTAAAGATGAAAAATAACGTTAGAGACACGACTGAAACCTCCCCACACGTCTGAAACGATGAAAAACACCTCTACGGCTGCGCATTAAATCATGCTGGCAGAGAGGGGAACTTGTTTATTGATTTTTATAAAGTGGATCTGTAGCGAACCAAAAAATAATTTTCCTTGGTTGTATTGTAGTTCACATTTATACCCATACGAACATGATATGGATTGCAGCGCTTTATAACCTGGTAGAACTCTGACCAAAGATGTAATCTGTTGAATGACATGGTTTGGCAATTTAGAAAACGTCTTCGCATTAATGCCATCGACGACGGATATAAAATTGGGTAACGAAGATTTATTGAAATGTGAAAGATCGGCAAAGTCTTGGGCAATTTCTAATATCTCTTTGTTCAGACGGTTTAAATTAATGGTGATATTTTTGTAAAAGTAAATACCAAATCCGATTTTGTTCGTGAATGGATTTAACCGTTTTTTCCATTTCAACACTTTTGCTTCCAAATAAGTTTCCAACTGCTCGCTAAACTTGTTCCAGTGAAATACTGATCTGAAATTTTTTTTCATGATATTGCTCCTTCGTATAACTTAGTTAACCTAAATTCGACGTTGAAACAATGATCATTGTTCATCGAAAAAATTGGTATTATAAGGAAGCGTCGTCTTCAACACAGAATAGCAGTAAAGGAGCTTGCCGCGGCAAGCTCCTTCGTAATTTTTCGTTTAAATATGAACGCGGCTTTATGTGTTTCTGGCCCAAGCTTCTACGGATTTGATATCGGCTGGGTTAGTACGACAGCAACCGCCTACGAGCCGGGCACCAAGCTCATACCAGCCTCGGGCACTGCATCCAAAGCTTTCCTCTGATGAATTCCCCCGCCAGCTGCGTGTAGCTGCTTCATATTGCTCGCCGGAATTCGGATAGACGACAATAGGTTTCTTCGTCTGTCTGCGAATTTCACCAATCAACGATGGAATATGCTGCGGAGGCGTGCAATTAACACCAACAGCCGCCACCTGATCATGCGTGTCCAACCATTTGGCACAGTCGGAGATGAGATCCCCGTTGCTAATATGCAGGTCATCTTTTGCACTGAAACTCATCCATGCATAGCACCCGGGAAATTCCTCCAGCAACCGGACGATTGCTCTAGCTTCCATTAGACACGGTATGGTTTCGCAGGCAAGCAGATCTGCACCGGCTTCGATCAGAGCTTTCATCCTTGGTCGATGAAAATCAATGAGCTCGTCTTCAGTTAGCTTATAGTCGCCGCGGTATTCAGACCCGTTAGCCAGATAAGCTCCATATGGGCCGACAGAAGCGGCAACAAGGGGATGCGGTCTTTTGGTTTTATCCGCCAATTGATTCCAAAATAGATCTCTGGCTTTTACGGCAATTTGAACAGATGCTTGTATGAGCCTAAGTGCTTCGGTTTCGCTTAGACCTCTTTTTGCAAAGCCTCCGACGGTTGCCTGGTAACTTGCGGTAATCGCGCAATCGGCCCCGGCAGCAAAATAATCCATATGCACCTGAGCAATCAAATCAGGGTTTTCCATCAGCATTTTGGCGGACCAAAGTGAGTCGTTTATATCGCACCCACGGCGTTCCATCTCCGTTGATAAGGCGCCATCCAGAATCAGGACAGGGAAATCTTTAAGGATGTTTTCTATAGGATTCATCATAGTCTATTCTATGGGCTGAACCAAAGGTTCGGCAGCCTTGCTTTTGCTTTTATTTTTCAAATAATAGTACAAATAGCATAATGCGACAAATGGTATGCCGTAATATAGAGCTGCTCGTTGACTGGGGTCAAAATACAGCCCGATACAAGAAATCAAACATAAAATGAACGCTGCAATCGGCACAATCGGATATAGCGGCGTTCTGAATTTCAATTCTTCCATACGTCCGCCCTCTTTAAGATAATGTCTTCTGAACATGAACTGTGATGCTGCAATGGCCATCCACACAGCCACGACGGCGAATCCCGAAATCGCTATGAGCATTAAGTAAACGGTATCCGCTGCAATCACACTGGAGAGTAGAGATAAACAGGCAACCAACATACTAACGATTAACGCATTAAGCGGTACGCCTCTGGCTGTCACTTTCCCCAGTGACGGGCCGATCATATTTTCTTTCGAGAGAGCCCATAGCATACGAGTGGAAGCATATAGACCTGAATTTCCGACGGACAATAACGCAGTTAAAATAACAAAGTTCATAATATCGGCCGCATACGGAATACCAATCTTGTCAAAAACCAGGACAAACGGACTTTCAATTACGCCCGCTTCTTTCCAAGGGATTAAGCCGGCCAGGACGAATATCGCCCCGATGTAAAAGATCATCGTACGCCAAATCACGTTTTTAATGGATTTGGGGATGTCCCGATTCGGATTCTCACTTTCTCCGGCGGTCACACCGATCAATTCCGTACCGGAGAACGCGAAGTTCACCGAAATCATCACGAACAATACGGGAAGAAAACCATTTGGAAACAGGCCGCCCTGATTGAAAATATTGGTCAAGCCCGGTACGGGATCATTGCCTTGCATATGGATGCCCCCGAACATCGCTGCCCCGCCAAGAATGATGAACAAAATGATAATAATGACTTTAACACCGGCAAACCAAAATTCGGATTCCGCAAAAAAACGGGCTGAAAGTGCGTTTAAAGAGAATAACAAAACTGCAAATACCGCACTCCAAATCCAAACGGACACATCCGGAAACCACCGTTGCATCAAAAGTCCTGCCGCCGTAAATTCCGACCCTACAGTAACAACCCATGTAAGCCAATACAGCCACCCAACGGTAAAGCCGGTTGCCGGCCCGATATATTTCGTTGCATAGGATTGAAACGAACCCGTCACAGGCATGGCTACGCTCAGTTCACCCAGACAAAGCATGACAAGATACATAATAAGTCCGCCGATTAAATAGGCAAGAACAGCCCCTCCGGGTCCGGCCTGGTTAAGTGTATATCCGGTACTTAAAAAAAGCCCCGTACCAATAACCCCTCCGAGTGAAATCATAAACAAATGTCTGCTCTTCATGGAGCGTTTCAATTCAGATTGCTGGTTGCCGTCATTTCTCATTCTGATCTCTCCTTAAGAGAAGGAATTTTGCGGAAATAACCGGGATCCCGGATATTCCGTTCATTCGAGTGGCTTACTTATTGATTCCGCTGTCCCCTTCTAATTGGATAACTTTACACATACCACTTTCGGTTCGGTCATTTCTTGAATTGTGAATTTAACGCCTTCTCTCCCTAATCCCGAACCTTTCACGCCGCCGAAAGGCATAGCATCAATGCGATAGTCAGAACTGTCGTTGATCATCACACCTCCGACATCCAGTTTCCGAACAGCGATAAATGCCTGTTCTAAATCCTTTGTGAAAATGCCCGCTTGCAAGCCAAAATCCACACTGTTTGCCTGTTGGATAGCGCTTTCAAGATCAGCAACCGGATACATGCTGACTACGGGACCGAAGATTTCTTCTTTCGCTATTTTACAATCTGCCGGAACATTATCCAAGACGGTAGGCGCATAGAAGGCGCCATCGCGAATGCCTCCGCACAGCAATTTTCCGCCTTGTTCCAGCGCTTCAGTGACCCAGCTTTCGACCCGTTTGGCTTCCCTTTCATTAATAAGCGGCCCCATGTCAGTTTGCTCCGAAAGTTTATCGCCGATCCGATATTTTTGGGTTTCGTTAATAAATTCAGAGACAAATTTTTGATAAATGCCTTCCTGTACGTAAATTCGTTGTACGCCAAGACAGTTCTGGCCTGCAGCCCAGAATGCTCCGGATACTGTAGAGGCGACAGCATGAGAGATATCTGCATCATTCAGAACAATGGCCGGTGAGTTCGAACCCAGCTCCATGCTCATCTTTTTCAGACCGGCTTTTTGCATAATGGATTTGCCTGTCGCAAGCCCGCCTGTAAAGGAAATCATGCGCACATCTGGATGTGTTACCAGTACATCGCCGATTTCACGATCTTCTCCCGTAATCACCGATAACACCTTGCGAGGAAGCCCCGCCTTATCCAAAGCTTCGGCTAACAAAAAAGCGCTTAGAGGGGTTGCCAGTGATGGCTTAACGATAATGGCATTACCCGCTGCGATAGCTGGTCCTACCTTATGCGCGACCAAGTTAAGCGGATCGTTAAAAGGCGTTATCGCCGCAATTACGCCTATGGGGAATCGGTAATAGTAACCTATTCGATTTTCACTGCCTGGCATTTGGTCGAATGGAATGGTTTCTCCATGAATCCGTCTTGCCTCCTCGGCACTGATTCGGAGTGTTTCCACACAGCGCCTTACTTCTTTTCTCGCTTCTCGAATCGTCTTACTGCCTTCCCGGGCTATGGTCCTTGCATACTCTTCCATGTGTCCTTCAATCCAAGCAGCCGTCCGGTTTAAAACGGCAATTCGTTCATGCACAGGCATAGCCGATGCAAGACGAAAACCCTCTTTCGCCTGTTCAATGGCATACAGCATATCTTCCGCGGACGCAGAAGGAACCGTTGCGATCAGGGTATTATCCTGCGGATCGAACACATCAATGGTTTTCTCCCGGAACACCCATTCACCGGCCAAAAGCATTTGTTTTCTCTTTGTCAACGTTTCCATAATCATCCCAGTCACCTCAAATGGTTTATTTTGATTAAGGTCGCCTTTTAAAGCTGGTCGCGGCTGATATTGATCAAATCAATTAAAATGGAAAAGCCTGTTTCCTTACGCCCCGCGCCCGCTCCGATAAGCGTGATGGGTCCGGCCAAATCGCAATTGTACGTGACTGCATTAACCGCTCCTCCAACGGCTGCCAATGGATCACTGAGCGGAAGGGCTTCCGGACCTACTTTTGCGATGATCCGATCGCCATCTCTTCGGCAGGTAGCAATAAGTTTCCAACGTTTCCCTTGCGCCCTGGCCATTTGAATGTCCTCAGGCGTCAGATGGCTGATACCTTGACATGCCACGTCTTCCCTATTGATCGAACCGTTCATCACGATATTGGTAAGAATCGTAATTTTATACTGCGCGTCGTAACCTTCTACATCGTTAGTCGGGTCTGCCTCGGCATAACCTAATGCTTGGGCTTCAGCAAGAGCTTCCTGATAGCTCATCCCATCTTCCATCTTGGTCAACATAAAATTAGTTGTACCGTTCAATATTCCCTTGATTTCGTAAATCGTATTGCCTGCGAGTGAAACAAGCGGCAGGCGTATGGCAGGCGTTCCACTCATAACAGTCCCTTCGTAACCCCATCGAACGCCATTCTTTTCGGCCAATGCAGCTAGTTCTTGATAGGCCAGTGCGACCGGTCCTTTATTGCTCATCACCACGTTTTTGCCGCTCGCAAATGCCGCCTTGCAGTGATCAATAGCTGGTTGGCCCGTTTTCACATCCGTGTAGGTTAATTCCACAATGGTATCCGCATTGGTTTCCTGTATCGTCTTAAAACTATCCAGTCCCCTGATCAGCCCGGGTTCGTCGGGATAATCATCGAGTTTGCCCGTTTCTTTGACTACATGAAGTACTTGTGAAAGATTCAATCCTTCCGGATGGTAGATAGAACCCTTCATAAGATCCGAAACAGCAACGACTTTTGCTCGAAAACCGATATCTTGAGACAAAGTCTGTGCCTTCTCCATAAGAATTTCCGCCAGCCCTTGGCCGACTACGCCAAAACCAAGCAATGCAATTTTATGATCCATAGTAACACCTCTTATGCTTAGTTAATTTTCATACATTCGGGAAGCTTCGATTTCAAATATTCCAAGGCTTGCCGCAAGTCATCAATCAGATCTTCCGTGTCCTCGATCCCTACCGAGATCCGAAGAAGACCTTCCGATATTCCGAGCGATTTCCGTTCTTCCGGCGTACATTCCACATGACTGGTCGTTCTTGCTGGCCCGTAAATCGTTTCGACAGCCCCTAAATTCCCTGCCCGGTTTGCATATTTCAGCTTGGGTAGCAAGATCTTGATAGCTTCCATTCCATCTTTTAGGACAATACTCAGAATACCGCCATAACCTCTCATTTGCATTTTGGCAATTTCATGACCTGTATGCGCTTCCAATCCGGGATAATAAACAGCTTCCACAGGACTTTGCATTTGTAAAAATGTTGCGATCTCCATAGCGCTCTTCGCTTGCTGTTGGACTCGCAGCTTCAGCGTTTTCATACCTCTTAGAATGAGATAAGCCGACCATGGATCCATCGTAGCCCCATTGATCTCACGATAATGGTACACTTGTTCCATCCGTTCCTTGGTGCCGCAGACTACCCCGCCTAAAACATCCGCATGTCCGCTTAAAAACTTCGTAGCGCTGTGTATCACGATGTCAGCCCCCAAATTCAACGGGTTTTGATTGATCGGTGTTGCGAACGTATTATCAACCAACACCATGGCACCCACTGCTTTTGCAGCTTTAGCCAATCGCTTAATGTCCGTAATCTTAAGCGTCGGATTTGTCGGCGTTTCTAAATACAAAATCTTACAGCCTTTGGCTAATTCACGCTCTATTTCGGCATGATCGCCTGTCGTGCATAATTCAACATGCACTTGGATATTAGGCAGAAATTCAGTGAATATTTTATTCGTTCCACCGTAAGTGTCTTTAACCGATATAACGCGGTCTCCAGGTCTTAAAAATGTATACAGCGCACTGCTGATAGCTGCCATCCCCGATGAGAAACAGACAGCCGCTTCCGCATCCTCAAGAATTCTTACCTTTTCTTCCAACGCCTGTACTGTGGGATTCGTCATCCGGTTATAAATGTAACCCGGCCGATTTCCGAGCGCTGTTTCATACCATTCATCCACGTCGTCATAATCGTAAGCTACACTCAACACGACGGGCACTTGCGTCGCCCCGAAAACCCTGAATTCTTTTTCCCCTGCCCAGACCACTTTTGTGCCTACATGTGCACGATCGATATCTTGATTCATGTTTTCTCACCTTTCTTTCGATTCCATGATGCAGTAGAAAATGAAGAACGAAATTAACTTTTTCCACCGACATTTGCATATTGTATATTGTATACAATATGCTGCGTGCTTTGACCTCAAATATTTCTTCACACCTCCTATTCATTGGAATAGGGTGGATTCCGAACAAATTTGTATTTTGTATATTGTATACAATTTTATCTTAGCACCGCTAATGTTTTTTATCAATATGTATTTTTATCACATTTATTACTTGCTCCCTTCAATCGATGACAGAGGCAGAATTGCTTGAATAAGCCACTTTTCAATGATAAAATCAAAATATCCAATATATAGTATATTGTATTTTTATCTTCAAATCATTTAGGGAGAAGGTATACGTCATTATTAAAAATAAATATCAGTCACTAAAAGACCACGTCTATAATTACATTGCCGAGCGTATTCAAAATGGAACTTTACTTCCCAACCAAAAGCTAAGCGAGAACTCCATTTGCGAGAAGCTTGAAGTTAGCAGGACGCCTGTAAGAGAAGCACTTATTCAATTAGCCTCCGAAAACTATTTGGAATATTTCCCTCGCCGAGGTTTCGTTGTAAAAGAACTTGATACGAAGAAAAAACTTGATGTTTTCCAGCTCATCGGTACTTTAGACGCTATGGCAGCCACTTTATCCATCGATCATATCTCAGATGAAGATATATCGAAAATGGAGGCGATCGCCATCAAAATCGATATCTCCATCCAAGAAGAGAGCTATTCCGATTATCAATTCTACCAAAATGAATTTCATAACGTATACCAACAAAAATGCGATAATAGTACTTTAATTGATTTGCTGAAAACCCTGCAAAATAGTTTTGTCAGACAGATATATCTTAGCGACGATAAACCCAGATTGTTTTCGGTGCTTGAGCAAATGAACATCGAACATAAGCAAATCATCCAAATGTTTAAAGAAAAGGACAAAGAGGGCTTGGAACATTTCGTAAAAAATGTTCACTGGAAAATTAGTTACTTGGATATGATCTAGTTCCTTGCTTTCCAAAGAAAATACGCCTATTCAGCAGTTGCAAACTAAACTGAATAGGCTTATTTCCGTTAGAAGCGGCATGTTTCTCAGTTAATTAAATGCTTATTAACGGAGGAAAATGAAACCAACGTCCACAAGATTAAAGCGATCAATATGACTGCTAAGCTCATCATCAGGATTTCATTCGGTAAAACAATTTTGAACTTAAGACTCAGAACTGTACACAGAACCATTGCAAGTATGCCTAAACCCAAATAACCGATCAGGATGCCACTGTTCATATTTCTCATCTGAATCTCCATAGGCTGCTTCCGCAAATCGAGTGTCAGATGACAGCGTGTTCCCTTAACCCGTATTTCTCAAAGCATTCCTGAACCGCCTGTCTCAACATGCCGCAGCCCTGCTCAAGCTCCTCCATCGAAATGGTTAACGGGGGCATCAGCTTGATGACATTATCTTGACGGCCTACCCTTTCCAAAATGAGTCCAAGCTCATAACAGCGAACCGCAATTTCTTTGGAGATGTTCGCATGCTTGCATGCGGATACGTCAACCCCCCAAAGCAAACCCATTCCCCGAATCTGAATGTCCTCGCTTAACGGCGCGATTTCCTCCTGCAAAAACCGGCTGACGAATTGTCCTTTCCTGTAAACTTCTGCCTCTAAATGAATCAGTTCTCTGTACTCCAGTGCTGCTGCCGCACCTACGAACGCAAGCTGGTTTCCACGGAAAGTTCCCGTATGCTCCCCGGGGTTCCATATATCCAATTCCGGTTTTAATAAGGTGATGGCCATCGGGAGACCGTAGCCGCTGATCGATTTGGATAACACGACGATATCCGGAACGATGTCCGCCCGTTCAAAGGAGAAAAACGGTCCCGTGCGGCCGCAGCCAACTTGGATTTCATCGCAAATGAGCAGAATATCATGTCGCGTACACAGATCGCGAAGCCTTTGCATCCACTCGATCGGCGCTTCATTCAGGCCTCCCTCCGCCTGCACGGTTTCAAATATGATGGCCGCCGGCTTGTCAATGCCGGAATGATCATCGTTCAGTACGGCTTCTATATACTGGATCGTATCAAATGAATCCATGTAACCGCACGGAAACGGCATAAAGGAAACATGGTGTAAATCCGTACCGGCCGCTAATCGGTGGTACAGATTGCTGGTCACCGACAAGCTCCCAAGCGACATGCCATGAAAGGCTCCCATAAAAGAGAAAATACCTGAGCGCCCTTTGACTCTGCGGGCCAGCTTTAAAGCCGCTTCCACCGCATTCGTTCCCGTCGGACCGCAAAATTGAACCTTATAATCAAGCTCTCTCGGTTTCAAAATGAGCTCTGAAAATGTACGCAAAAACGATGCTTTGGCTGAGGTATACATATCGAGACCATGCGATAAACCGTCTGACTCCAAATACGCGATCAGCTTTTCTTTGATGTAATCGTTATTGTGCCCGTAATTCAAAGCGCCCGCTCCGGCAAAAAAGTCGATAAATGTGCTTCCGGATTCGGCATACAGCGTAGAACCTTTCGCTTTCGTGAACACATCGGGAAAAGATCTGCAGTAAGAACGTACATTCGATTCCATTTTTTCAAAAATAGACATGAATTCCACTCCTCTTATCTTTCGATTGATTTCATGAAAGCAATAATTCCGTTAAGCAGTGATCGTTTCCGTTTTTTGCTCTTTGTGCGATTGCTGCCGATACAAATTGGCATATAACCCTTGGCCGGATAAAAGCTGTTCGTGACTTCCCATTTCCTTAACGACACCTTGATCCATTACATAAATGATGTCCGCCTGTTCGACCGTAGACAGCCGGTGCGCGATCATCAGTGTCGTCCTGTCCTTCATCAATGTTTGTAAAGCCCTTTGTACCCAAAACTCGGATTCGGCATCCAGCGCGGAGGTAGCCTCATCGAGCAGGAGAATTGGCGCGTCTTTGAGCAGCGCCCGGGCAATGGCAATACGCTGACGTTGTCCTCCGGACAACGAGGAGCCCCGCTCGCCAACCATCGTTGCGTAGCCGTCCGGCAGTTCCATAATGAAATCATGGGCATATGCCGCTTTTGCCGCCTCTTGCAATTGCTGATCCGTGGCATCGGGTCGGCCGAAACGTATGTTATCGCCAATCGTGCCGTGAAACAAATACGGATCCTGAGGTACATATGCGGTTAGCTCCCTTAACTCGGAAAGCGTATAATGGCCTAGCGGCTTACCCAAGATGCGGATCGTGCCCTCTATAGGCGGATAAAAGCCGAGAAAAAGCTTCATCACCGTGCTCTTGCCGCTGCCGCTGGCGCCGACGAGGGCAGCCACCTGCCCTTTCTGCACGGTGAGATGACTTCCGTTTAATACGCCGGCTGCCGTACCGTAATTGAAGGTGACGCCCTTCATTTCCAAATCTGCGTCCGCTATCGCCTCATGATTACCGCCGCCCGAGGAGCCTGCAATCGAGTAGCGATCAGGTTCCAGTGATTCATCCAGCAGCTCGAATACGCGAGCGGCTCCGGCGAAGGAATGCTGCACAAGCGAAACCATGCTGCCAATCTGCAGAAACACCATGGAAACGCCCGTTTGCAGCTGGATGATTTGCCCCAAAACGCCGAGTTCGATCAAATGTTGCGAATACATGATGATCCCGATAACGAGCATCCCGCCAAGGCTCAAGAAATTAATGAGGAAATTAGCGGCCTCCAGCAGACCCGTCCCATGCCCCTGTTTCATCGCCGAGGCCGTGACCTCCCCGTTCTTATCATAGAAACGCTTCGTAACCGCGCGGTGCAGCGAGAACATCTTAATGACTTGCAGACCGGCAAGCAGATCGGCCAGCCGTTCGGTCAAGCCGCCGGTCTGCTCTTGAAACCGGTCGCTAATATTTCGCAAAGGCTGGGCGAACCGGGTGTTGATCAAGACGGATAGTAGACCCAAGGCGACCAAAACCAAGGCGAGCCGCCAATCCAGTATAAACATAACGGTCAGGGAGCCGACCAATGTCAAACACTCTGTCATGATTGATTTCATATGTTCGGTGTATGTTTGCTCCATCAGCTGCATATCGTTCGTCATCCGCGATACGATATCCCCTGAATGATGGGATTCATAGTAGCTCTGCGGCAGCCGTCCGAGCCGTTCGAATACACGCAGCCGGATTTCCGCCATCGTTTGCTTGACATGCCGGTGATACATGTAGCTGAATAACGGTGAGAGCACACTGAGCATGATGAACGTACCGCCGACGATCCAAATTGCCTTCATGAGGACGGCCTTATTATGGTGAACGGAATAATCGAGTAAATATTGGATGACAAAAGAGAGCAGGATGGCGATGCTGGCATTGCTGATGCTGTCTCCGATTAATCCGATGAAATACCCTTTGCGCCGCAGCTTCATGAAAGACATGAGCCGTTTGAATTCCTTATAGGACTGCCTCAGGAACATGATCTTAAGCCCCCTCTCTGTCCGCGCTGCCGGTGCCCTCTTGGAGCAGGAATTGTTTCAAATACAGCTTCTTGTACGGGCCATTGACTCGGAGTAACTGGTCGTGCGTATTGCTTTCCACAATTTTTCCTTCGCTCATAAAGATGACCCAGTCGGCTTTATCGATGGCTGCCAGACGATGGGTGATCATGAGAACTGTGCGGTCCTTCATCACCTTTTCTATCGCTTCCTGCACGATGGCTTCCGAATGCGTGTCGAGGGCGGACGTCGGCTCATCCAGCAGCAGAATCGGCGCATTTTTCAAGAGCGCGCGTGCGATGGCGATACGCTGCTTTTGACCTCCGGACAAGGAACCCCGTTCGCCGATGACGGTGTTGTACCCATCAGGCTGCTGAATGATAAATTCATGCGCATTCGCCTCTTTGGCTGCCCGCACGATATCGTCCAACGTGGCATGAAGGTTCCCGAAGCCGATATTCTCCGCAATCGTGCCGGGAAACAGATAAGTATCCTGAGAAACGAGCGATATTTGACTGCGAAGCTGCTTTAGACTCCATTCATGCAGCGGCCTGCCGAACACGTTAATACGTCCGGAACCATGCGGCAGTTCGTAAAAGCCGCATAGCAGTTTAAACAGCGTGCTTTTCCCGCAGCCGCTTGAGCCTATGAGGACGATTGTCTGCTGCTTTTGCAGCCAGAAGCTTACCCCGTCCACCACATTCGTTTGCCCGTCATAGGAGAATGTCACGTTGTCAAATTCAATCGGTACCGCTGTGAGATCCACAACCTCGGACGAACGAACTTCCGGCTCCACCGGCATATCCAGCACATCAAATAATCGCCTGGCTGCGCCGGATACTTCCTGCACTTGCGCGGACAACACGGGTATCATCGAGATAGGCTGCAAAACGAACGAAAACATGTACAAAAAAATGATGATGTTACCGGATGTCAATTCCCCTTTATCGATCAAGTAGCCGCCGACGCCGACCATCAAGATCAGCGGTGTCGATAACAGAAGAATACTGATTGGTGACATCAGCGCGCGGCGTTTTTCGAGCAGCAGGCTTTTAGACAAAACCTGCTGCATCACGTTGCTGTATTTTTCGTACATCGTACCTTGTCTGTTAAACGCTTTGACCATGGGGATTCCGCCGATCATGTCTTGGGCCACGGCATTCGCATGCCCTAATTGTTCCTGCAGCTGCTCGGAAATTTGGCTGATCGGCCTGCTCAAGACAGCGGTGACGACAATTCCGACAGGCAGCAGGATGAGACTAAAAAGGATCAGTTTCCAGCTGGTCAGCAGCAGAATCGTTAATGCGCAAACAAATACAACCGGCATATAAAATACATTGGCAAAATGGTGAATAAAAAAGTTTTGCAGCACCGTCGTGTCGTTCGTC
This sequence comes from Paenibacillus sp. GCM10027628, assembly GCF_042676385.1. NCBI lineage: Bacteria > Bacillati > Bacillota > Bacilli > Caryophanales > Paenibacillaceae > Paenibacillus > Paenibacillus sp. GCM10027628. Next base: position 10,528 of record NZ_JBHTHA010000033.1, on the reverse strand, counting down.
AAACGGGATACGAGGTCGCCGGATTGCTGCTTTTCTACCGTGGAAATCGGCAGATTCTCCAGATGATGGGCGACCGAATTGCGTAAATCACGCAGCGCATAGCTGCTAAACCGGGTTGAAGCATACTTGATCAAATACTTCGAAACAACGCCGGTAAGCGCCAAAATGGCAATGAACCCGGCAGAGTACAGCAATGTTCGCGAAGAGGTGTCTATCATTTGCTCGATCAGCTTACCCATCGCGATATCGACGGCGGCGACAATAAGCGAGGCCACAATCGTTAGAAGGACCCATAGGCTGTAGGGCTTGATGTAGGCCATTAACCGAAAGAAAATCGGTTTCGGGTTGTGTGCTTGCGGCTTGCTTTTTCGACTGGCCAAAGTATCGCTCCTCTTCATCGCATGTTAAATGGACAAGATTTCCTTAACGATCTCCGCGTTGCGTACGGCAAATGGCATATCCAGCATAACTTCGTGAAGGCCTGCGCCATGATAACTGCGGTATTCCGCCGATGTCGATTGGTTCCACCATGTGCTGCGGCTTAGGATGCTGCCGCCCGGGCTGATTTCATTGTGAACCAAATGGATGTTTGCGCGAACGGTGCCGCTATTTTGCAAAGCATTCAAGTAGACCATGTAGCTTTTCATTTTTTGAATGACGCTGTTCCTGATCCGTTCGTTATGGACATACGGCTCGTATTTGGCGTCGGACGCCGCTTCTTTCAGCAAAGCATCGATCTCATCCGCGACTTGGCGGTCGGATTGCTTGATGACTTTGCTTTTCCGGGACGCATCCAGCATGATCAGCTCCGATACGACCAACCCTCTGTTCTCCATGGCTTGCGTCAGTTCGAACATCAGATTGCCCCCCGCGGAATAGCCCATAAAGATATACGGTCCTTCCTCCTGAACGCTAGTTATAAGCTCGATGTATCGTTCTAACCGGTCATCGCTTTCGATAAAATCAAGCCCATACAGGGCATGCGTATCGATCCGATCCGCGAGCTCTTTAAACACAAAGCCGAATCCGCCGACCGGCGGGAAACAGAAGACGCTGCGTTCCGCTCTACGGTTCAACAAAGCAATGGGCTTGTTGAAATCGATCCTCCGTTCTTTAGAATCGATGTATTGCGCCGTTTTTTCGATAGTCGGATGCTGGAACAAGTAGTGAAGCGGAAGCTCCGTCTGCATCGTCTCATAGATTCGCGCCGCAAGCATCGTAGCTTTCAACGAATGTCCGCCGATCTCAAAGAAGTTGTCGTGAACGCCGACTTGCTGCAGCCCAAGAATGTCTTGCCAGATGCCGGCGAGCTGCTCCTCGGTCTCGTTGCGCGGAGCGACATATGCGGCACGGGCCAATGCGCTTTCATCCGGCTTCGGCAGCGCTTTTTTATCCAGCTTGCCATTCGGCGTGAGCGGCATCTCATCCATGTGGATGAAATAGCTTGGGATCATGTAGGACGGCAGCTCGGAGGAAAGATAGGTTCTCAGCTCTGCCATATCTTGAACGCCGGCTGCGACAATGTATGCGCAAAGCGCATGATCACCGTTCGTTTGCTCCGCAGTTACAACGACAGCTTCCTGTACCTGGTCATGACGAAGCAGCACAGCCTCAATTTCTTCCAGTTCGATCCGGTAGCCCCGGATTTTCACTTGTTCATCGAGACGTCCGATGTAAGCAATCGTACCGCCCGGCAGCCATCTGCCCAGATCTCCTGTCCTGTACATCCGGTCGCTCCCGCTTTCGCTGAATGTGAACGGATTGGCAATAAATTTCTCGCGGGTCAGATCATCGCGGTTCAAATAACCTCGAGCCAAGCCGTCCCCGGCTATGCATAACTCGCCAATGATGCCGATCGGCTGCAGCTTGCGGCAGCTCTCATTCACAATGTAGACTTGCGTATTTGCAATCGGCTGCCCGATTGTAATTTCTTTATCCGGCGCCAGGCCGCGCTCGAATGTGGCAACTACGCTGCTTTCCGTTGGGCCGTACTCATTCACAAGCTCAATATGCGGGAACAGCTGCTTGCTGCGTTCGATCACGTGTTTACCCACCTTTTCACCGGCAACCGTTATGATGCGAAGCGATTCAGCTTCTTCGGCGTTCATGCATTCAAGCAGCGCTGCATATAAGCTGGGCACACTGATGAAATGTGTAATGCGATGCTGCGCGATTTGCTTTTTGATCGCAATAGGATCTTTTGCTTCTTCATCCTGCAGTAGAACGACAGTGGCTCCTGCCAGTATCGGTGTGAAAAAACTGGTCACAAAGCCATCGAATGCAAATGAGAATAGCTGCAGTACATTGTCGCTCGTGCTCAGCGCATATTCCGACTTTCTCCATGCTAGATTGCCGGCAATGCTTTGGTGCTCGATCATGACGCCTTTCGGTTTCCCCGTCGTACCTGAGGTATATATGATATAAGCCAAATCCGTCATCGCATTGACCTGCTCCAGGTTGGAGCCGTCGGCAGCAAAATTCAGATCGTCGTTCAGATCCAGCCATTCCCCGGCAAAAGCGGACTTGATTTCATCGCTCATGTCCATCAAAAGCTTCGTCTGGGTCAACACGATAGAGGTTCCGCTATCCTCCAGCATGTAGCGAATCCGCTCTTGCGGATACTGCGGATCCATCGGCACGTAAGCCCCGCCGGCCTTCAATATCGCCATAATGCCGACGATCAACTCGAGCGAGCGGTCCGCTATGATGCCGACCCGCGAATCCGGACGAACCCCCTTCTCCCTTAGCGTTCTGGCCAAACGGTTGGCCGCCGCATTCAGCTCCGAATAAGTCAGCTGCCGGTTTGCGAAGACAACCGCCGGCTGCCAAGGAGTAAGCCCCGCCTGCTCTTCAAAGAGCCCGTGCAGCGTTCGATTACGAATCACACCACGCTGCGTTGCGTTGAAAAGGGCCAATTGCGCATGCTCTTCTTCCGTCATCATATCGAGCTCGGCAAGCAGGGTATCCGGACGATCCAATAGGCTATCGATCAGGGTTAACAAATGGCGACCCATACGCTCTACAGTTGCCTTGTTAAACAATTTCGTGCTGTACGCCAGATTAAATCCGATCTCGCCCTCGGTCTCAACGGCTGTCAATGCAAGATCAAATTTGGCAATCTTATGCTCGAGCGGGAACGGTTTGAACTGCAGTTCGTTAAGTTCGATTTCCGCATCATCCGTATTTTGGAAAATAAAGATCGTATCGAACAGCGGATTTCGGCTTAAATCCCGTTGTAATCCCAAACGCTCTACCAGCAGCTCGAACGGGTAATCCTGATGCTCGTAGGCCTGCAGCGAGGTTTCCTTGACTTGCTGCAGGAAAGCCTGAAACGTCAATCCGGCTTCAGGTCGGCTCCGCAGAGCCAATGTATTAACGAACATCCCGACGACGTTGTTCACGTCCGCATGCGGTCTGCCGGCAATCGGCGTTCCGACCACAAGATCATCCTGACCGGAATACTTAGCAAGCAGCACGTTAAATGCGGCGAGCAGCACCATATACAGCGTCGTTCCTTGCGAAGCGGCGAACCGGTTCAACAGCTCCATCCTTTTGGGGCCGGAGCCGAATGTGATCGAATCCCCTTCGAAGCTTTTCACTTGCGGCCTAGGGAAATCCGTTGCGAGATTAAGCAGCGGCACTTCGCCTGCAAACTTGTTTAGCCAGTATTGCTCGTGCGTTTGCATCATTCCGCTGTTGAACTGCTCATTTTGCCATACCGCAAAATCTTTGTACTGAATGTTCAGCTTCGGCAGCTGAGCGCCGGTATACAAGGCGGCGAAATCGCTCACGATAATACCGCCTGACACGCCGTCGGAAATTATATGATGCATGTCATAGACGAATACGTGCTTATCGGCCGCTCTTCGAATTAATGCAGCACGAATCAACGGAGCTTCGCTTAGTCTGAAAGGACGAATGAAGGACTGGACGAACTGAATGGTATCCTCATCCGAACCGGACTGATAAACCTCGAATTGAACTTGTAGTTCGGCATCCGCATGCACCTTCTGTTTCGGTTCGCCGTCAACGGTATGGAATGAGGTCCGGAGCGCTTCATGCCGGCCAATGAGTGCACGGTAAGCCTGCTCAAACCGGTCCAGATCCAGCTCGCCTTCAATGAGCATCACATCCGGCATGTTATAACCGACACTTTCAGCCTCAAACTGCTGTAGAATGAACATCCGTTTTTGAGCGGATGAGAGCGGGTAGTACGGCTGCAATTCGGCAGGCTGAATCGAAACATAATTACGCGATGCAGCGTGATCGATAAATTTGCCGATCTGCTGCACGGTAGGCATCTCGAACAGCGTCCGCAGCGGCACTTCCACGCCCGTTTCACGGTGAATCTGCGCGAGAAGCATCATCGCTTTGAGGGAATGACCGCCCAACTCGAAAAAGTTGTCATGAATGCCGATCCGGCCGATTCCCAGCATTTGCTGCCAGATAACGCAAAGCGTCCGTTCTGTAGCATTTGACGGTGCCGTATAGTCGTGCGCCCCTTCACCATCCGGTTCCGGTAGCGCTTTACGGTTGATTTTACCGTTCGGTGTCAAAGGAAGCTGATCCATTTGGACAAAATAAGACGGCACCATATAGCCTGGAAGCTCCTTGCTTAAGCTGTCCTTTAGCTCCGAAGCCGGAATCGTTTCGTCAGAGGTAATGTACGCGCATAAATATTTTTGATTATGGGTATCCGTCCGATCGATAGCTACAGCTTCTTTTACATTTGCCTGCCCTAGCAAAACCGCCTCGATTTCGCCGAGCTCGATCCGGTAGCCTCTGATTTTGACCTGGTGGTCGACCCTGCCGACATACTCCAGATTGCCATCCGGCAAAAAGCGGGCCAAGTCGCCTGTTTTATACATGCGGATTCCTGCTTCGCCCCTGAACGGATCCTCCATAAACGCTTTCTGCGTCTTCTCCGGATCATTCCAATAGCCGCGTCCGACCCCGATGCCCGACACGCATAATTCTCCCTGAACGCCGACCGGAACAAGCTTCATATAAGGGTCAACGATATAAACATGCATGTTTTGCACCGGCTTGCCGATCGGCACGGTTTCCAGCTCCGGCGCCTTTTCCATGACATATAAAGTAATGTCGTCCGACGCTTCGGTCGGCCCGTATGCGTTGACCAGCTTGATGTGCGGATAGCTCTCGAACCACTTTCGCGCCAGCGGCGGTTTGATCGATTCCCCGGTTACCAGCACATACTGCAAGTCGGGAAGCGGTACGGGGTCCGGCAAATCCAGCATCGCGGCCATATAGGAAACGACCACCTCCAGCACGGTCGCCTTGTCTACCGCCACTTGTTTCATAAATTCACGCACGTTGAGCACAAGCTCATTGCTGTACATCGCCGTCCGCCCGCCAAGCACCAAGGCGGTCACCAACTGCCAGACGGAAATATCGAAGCAGTGCGGGGCATTTTGAACGATGACGCTTTGTTCGTCCAGACGGAAGGCGTTGATCATTGCATCCATATGATTCAGCATACCTGCATGCTCCAGCATGGCGCCCTTCGGCTTTCCTGTAGAACCTGAAGTATAAATGACGTAAGCAAGGTGATTGGATACAGGGATCGGAAGCTTTACATTGCTTTCCTCAACCTGACGGATGACTTCATCGTCCGCGTCGATCGGAATAATCACCCCGTTATAGCCTTCCTTGATCTCTTGCGATACATAAGGCATTTCGGTCAGGAGGCATACCGCACCGGAATCAGCGAGCAGCTCGCGTATTCTTTGCTGCGGATAGTCGGGATCAATCGGCACATAAGCGCCGCCAGCCTTCCAAATCGCAAGAATACACACAATCATTCGCGGTGAACGATGCATCAAGATGGCCGCCAAATCTTCCTGACGCAGTCCGGTTAAAAGCAAGTAACGCGCCAAGCGGTTCGCCCGCTCATTGAGCTCGCGGTAAGTCCACTGCGTTCCTTCGAAGCTGACCGCAATGCGATCAGGCGCCTGCGCAGCCATTTGTTCAAATAGCTGAGGCATCGTTACATCCAAGCTGAACGTAACATGGGTATCGTTGAAACGATCGATAATCTCGTGCCTCTCAGCAGCACTCAACATGTCGATCTCAGACAGCGGCATATCGGGGTTCTTGACAATTTGTTCAAGCGTCCGAATGTAATGGCCGGCTAACCTTTCCATCGTCTCCCGGGTAAACAACCGCGTACTGAATTCCAAATGGAAACGAATTTGTTCCTCTTCTTCCGTCGCTTCCATCGAAAGATCGAATTTGGCAATTCGGTTCTCTGTTTCATAAGGCGTAAATTGGAGCTCTTCCATTTGCGCTGCCCCGATAGATATGTTCTGCATGCTGAACATAGTGTCGAACAGCGGATTGCGGCTTAAATCGCGAGCAATTCTCAGCTTTTCGACAATAGCTTCGAAAGGATAGTCTTGGTGCTCAAATGCGCTGAGCGTCGTGTCCTTTACAGATGCCAAAAATTGCTTGAACGTTTGCACGCCCGCCGATCGGTTGCGCAGAGCCAGTGTGTTGACGAACATACCGATAACCGGATCGAGCTCCGCTCTCGGTCTGCCGGCGATTGGCGTGCCGATGACGATATCTTCCTGCCCGCTGTATTTGGACAACAGCACATGATAGGCTGCTAGCAGCACCATGTACAGCGTTGTGCCGGTTTCGGCTGCAAGCCGTTTAAGGCCGTCGGCCAGCGCTTGACCGGAGAGGGCGGTCGTATAATCTCCTTCAAAGCTTTGAATGGAAGGCCTGGAGAAGTCCGTCGGCAAATCAAGCACCGGAAGGTCCCCTTCAAATTGAGACAACCAGTAGGTCTCCTGCTCCTGCATCCGACCCGATTGGAAAAACTCGTTCTGCCAAACAGCAAAATCTTTATATTGGATCGACAATTCAGGCAGCTGCTCGCCTTGATACAAACGGACGAACTCGTCAACGAGGATCGCCATCGAAACACCGTCGGATATAATATGGTGCATATCGAAAAGGAACAAATGACGCCCGGGCTGCAAATAGATCAGGCCAACGTGAAGAAGAGGAGCCTTCGATAAATCGAACGGCCTGACGAATTGATCGACCAACCGGTCAACCTCAATTCCGTCCTGAACGAAATCTATATATTCAATCTCAAACTGCAAATTCCGGTGTACGATTTGAACCGGTTCGCCGTCTACGACAGTGAACGAAGTTCTCAGCGATTCGTGCCGTTCAACCAAACGAATGAATGATTGCTTGAATCTATCGAGGTTTAGTTCACCTTCGATAAACATGACACCGGGCATATTATAAGCCGTCCCAGAGCCTTCGAATTGCCCAAGAATAAACATCCTCTTCTGCGCGGAAGAAAGCGGGTAATTGTCCCGTGGCTCCACCGGCTTGATCGCCGCATATGCTTCCCTGCCAGCCTCTGCGATTTGCAGCGCCAGCGACTCGATCGTCGGCGACTCGAACAGCACCCGCAACGGCACGTTCACTTGAAGCTGCTGCTTGATCCGCGCCAGCAGCGTCATCGCCTTCAGCGAGTGGCCGCCGAGCAGGAAGAAGTCGTCTNGCTTGTCAGTGGCAGCTTCTCCATCTGCACCATGTACGACGGCACCATGTACGACGGCAGCTCCTGCGCCAGAAATGCCTTTACTTCCGGCGCGCTCAGCGCCTGTTCCGCTACGATGTAGGCGCACAGGAACTTCTGCCCGTTCGCATCCTCGCGGGCGATCACAACGGCATCCTTCATGGCAGGATGCTTCATCAGCTCCGCTTCGATCTCGCCCAGCTCGATCCGGTACCCCCGGATCTTCACCTGCTGATCGATGCGGCCGCGATATTCGATCGTCCCGTCCGGCAGCCATCTCGCCAGGTCGCCTGTCCGGTACATCCGTTCTCCCGGGGCGAACGGATTCGGTACGAATTTCTCGGCCGTCAGCTCCGGCCGGTTCGCGTAACCTCGCGCCACCCCGTCGCCGCCGACGCACAGCTCGCCCGGCACGCCCACCGGCTGCAGTTGGTTATACTTGTTCACGATGTACGCGGTGGAATTGCCGATCGGCCGCCCGATCGGGATGCTGCCCTCGTAATCGCGCTCGATCGGGAACGTCGTGGAGAACGTCGTGTTCTCCGTCGGTCCGTAGCCGTTGATCAGCCGCAGGCCCTGACATTTGCTACGCACGTGGTTAATGTGGCTCGGAGATAACGCATCGCCGCCGACCAGCAACTGGCGCAGACCGGCGAACATTTCCGCATGCTCCTGCGAAAGCTGGTTGAACAGCGGAGAAGTGAGCCACATGGTCGTGATGCGGTGTTCGGCAATAAACGCGCCGAGCTTTTCGCTATCCAGAATTACGCTCTTATCGGTCAGGTACAGCGTGCCTCCATTCAGCAGCGCGCCGAAGAACTCGAACGTAACGGCATCGAAGCCAAGCGCACCCGTTTGCAGGATGCGTTCATCCGCACTCCACTGCACGTAGTTCGTATCTTTAACCAGCCGCACGACGCTGCGCTGCTCTATAAGTACGCCTTTCGGCTTGCCCGTGGATCCGGACGTATAAATCACATATGCCAGATCGCGCGGTCCGCTCTGCAGCTCTAAGTCGGAACCGTTTGTATCGTTCTGATCCACAATATCTTCAAGTACGATCACTTGAGCGGAGGTCAATGTCGCTGTCTTTTGACGCAAACGCCGCTCTGTCAGCACGATACGGGCACCGCTGTCTTCGAGCATGTACTTCATGCGTTCTTCTGGAACATCGAGATCGAGCAGCAGGAAGGCTCCGCCGGCTTTCAGGATGCCGAGCAGCCCGACGATCAGTTCCATGTTACGGTCTGCCAGCAGACCGACGGCTTGGTCGGGTGCTACGCCTTGTGCGATGAGCGTCCGGGCTAGACGGTTCGCTTGTTCATTGAGCTGACGGTAGGTCAACTGCTCTCCTTGCCAAACTAAGGCAGGATGATCCGGCGTCAGCTTTGCTTGCCGCTCAAACAAAGCAGCAATGGACATTTCGCTTGGGTAGTCCGTTTTCGTATCGTTGATATGTGTCAGAATGAACTGCTTTTCTTCCTTGGAGAGCATATCGAGCTCCGCCAGCTTCCGCTCCGGTTCCTGCACGATGGACGCAAGCAGGTTGAGGTAATGGCGACCCAGCCGCTCCACAGTTTCCCGTGCGAAAAGGTTTGTACTGTATTCAAAATGAACGCTCAGCCCATCCGCCGTTTCCTTCGCTTCGAGGGACAGGTCGAACTTGGAGATGTAATTCTCCACAGCGTACGGCTCAATTTGCAGCTCTGCGAACCCAGCTTCTTGCACGTCGATATTTTGAACCATGAACATCGTGTCAAACAGCGGATTACGGCTAATATCGCGCACAATGTTCAGCTTTTCCAGCATCGTTTCAAACGGGTAGTCCTGATGGGTATATGCCTTCATCGCGTTCGATCTGACTTCAGCTAAAAACTGCTTGAACGTTTTATGACCCTCAGGCTTATTTCTCATGGCCAATGTACCGACAAACATGCCGATCAGGCCTTCTACATCGGAGTGGGATCTTCCGGCTGTCGGCGTGCCGACGATGACGTCTTCTTGCCCGGCATATTTGGCCAGCAAGACGTTATAGGCGGCAAGCAGCACCATATAGAGCGTTGTTCCCGTTTCCGCTGCGATGCGTTTTACGCCTTCCAAAACCCGGTAGCTCGCCAGCAGCGTCAAGTGATCGCCTTCAAAGCTTTGCACGGCAGGCCTCGCATAATCGGTCGGCAGCTCCAGCTGCGGCAGCTCCCCTTGAAACACGTCAAGCCAATAGGCTTCCTGTTGTTTCAGCTTTTCGCTTTGCAAGCCGTCATGCTGCCAAACGGCAAAATCTTTATATTGAACGGATAGCTCTGGCAATGTTTCCCCATGGTACAAGGCGGTAAATTCTTTGACGAGAATCGACATGGAAACCCCGTCCGAAATAATATGGTGCATATCGCACATGAACATATGGTGATCATCGGCAACCCGAATCAACCCTACGCGAAGCAGCGGGGCCGACTGCAGATCAAACGGCTGTATAAATGCACGGATCAACCGCTCGAGCTCGACATGTGATGCTTCTGTCCCTGCTGTCTCCATATATCGAATATCAAAAGGAACAGATGCGTGCACGATTTGAACAGGCTCTCCATTTACCGTCCCAAACGTAGTTCGCAGCGTCTCATGTCGCTCGATCAGTTGGCGGAAAGCCTGTTCCAAACGGCTTCTATCCAGCTTCCCATGCAAATGGAACACGCCGGGCATATTATAGCCCGTACCCGCACCTTCAAATTGATTGATGATATACATGCGCTTCTGCGCGGATGAAACCGGGTATACCTCCTGCTTGGGCGTTGGGGGAATTGCCCAATATCCTCGACTTTCTACGCCGGCAGCTTCTATATAACGTGCCAGCGCCTCTATATTCGGCGTTTCGAACATCAGGCTTAACGGCACTTCAACTTCGTAAACTTTGTGCATCGCGGTGATGAGCGACATCGCCTTCAGCGAATGCCCGCCCAGCGCGAAGAA
>NZ_JBHTHA010000032.1:0-15077 GCF_042676385.1 Paenibacillus sp. GCM10027628 | reverse complement strand
GAACGGTACGTACGGTGGTGTAAGAGGTCGGGGGCTAGCCGCCCCCTCCTACTTAATTTTTATGATTACGAGGAATTTAGTCGGGAGAATAGGATCTTCGAGGAAGCTTGCATGTGTTGCTACTGGAGCATTTATCAAATCGAAAATACGATTAAGCTCTAATGGAGAACGATAGTTGAAAATAAATTATTATCGATTTTCTCCAGCGTCTTTTCAAGTTCCTTCATTTGATCGATAACTTTCCTGCGATAAGTTTCCATGAATTCCCATCGAGTTGTTATTGTGGAGAGTTCACTATTGTGCAAGGCGATAAACTCCTGCATCTCCCGAATGGGCATCCCCATTGCTCGAAAGTAACTTAAAACTTGAAACCATACGATATCGGACTCTGAATACTGACGCCATTATGCGTATTTTCGTAACAGGCGCTACGGGCTTCTGGGACGCTCATGCTAACGCCGGGACGCCTCGGGACGGAAGAGGACACGCCGATCCCGGCTACGCCGCGGCGCTCCGAGGAGGCGGCGACCGCGCTAGCTATGCGCGGAGTGCGATCATCGGTCGTTCGTCTCGCACCGTCCGTGCACGGTCCGGGCGATCATGGCTTCGACCCGACCCTTATCGACATCGCCCGCACCAAGGGCGTCTCTGCCTACATCGGCGACGGGTCCAACCCCGATGCGGCGATTTTGTATAACCGACCAAACAGGAAGCCCAAATGCAGCATTTAAAACAGTAGTTATATAGAATAAAACGGAAGGACAGTTGAGTGTTATAGCTCATACTGTCCTTTTTATTATTTATTTACTTGGGTTCATGCGTATTGTACTATTGTAGTAAAATGGAAGTTACACATCATGGTGTAAGGAAGTGACATAATGGGGAGCGGGTTTATTACGAGTATTGAACATTTTAAACCCCATACCTTTCAGGCAGAACAAGGTGAAGGGTTGTTTATTTCGCATTCTCATGATTGGGACGAGCTAACGCTTATTCTGGATGGAGAAGGGTATTACAGCTCGGCGGAACAAAATATTAAAGTCACAAAAGGTGATCTTATTTTAATCCCATCACAGCTTCACCATGGATTTGTATGTATTAAGCCGTGGAGAGGGATATCGCTCCATTTTATATTTGATAAAATACCAGCCTATTGCCAATATTTATTTCTCAATGCTTATCAAAAACCACTTCACATTCGGATTTCTCACTTACAAGAAGAGCATTTGAAGTGGGCAAATATTGCTCTTTTGCAGCTGGAATTGGAGTGGAAAACAGAAGAGAAGAGTGAATATTCGTATGACATCATGAGAAATATTCTTGAAACCGTTTTATTGTTATATCATAAAAATATGATAACTTCGCAGTCGCTGCCGGAAAAGACGGATGACAGCCTGATTATTCAAGAGGTTTTAAGAGAAATCCATCGACGCTATAATACATCCATTACAATTAACGAAATTGCTTCACGACATTTCCTTTCTGAAAGTCTTTTACGCAGGAAATTTTCGGAGACGCTTGGCATTTCGCCAAAACAATATATTATCAATCTTCGTTTGGAGGAGGCAAAACGACTGCTTCAGCAAACGGACAGAGCTATTGAATATATTTCTTCTGAAGTCGGTTTTACTTCCTCCAGCAGGTTTTATGATCTTTTTGTTAAATGGGTGGGGATGACACCTATGGAATGGCGTAAACTGAATGAATAACTATAAATGAAATGCCACCTTTAAAGGTGGTATTTTTTTTCGACCGTCGAAACCGAACAATTTACGCTTATTTTTGTATCGTGATTAAAGCGGTTTCATTAGCAAGGCTTTTAAGATCCCCTATACAATAAAGAAAAGAACATTTGACATTTGTTTGACATCAAACTATAATGCAGATATGAAAAGTAGTGATGCCATTTCATTGATTTCCAAAATTAGGGGTAAAGTTAACCGATTCATTGAAGCAGAATTGGTGAAGTATGGTATAGACGGAATTGGTACTTCGCATGGTGACATCATCTATGCGCTATTTAAGAAACCAAGACTCACAATGGCGGAGATTTCTAAAGGGATTAATAAGGATAAATCTACAGTCACTGCACTTGTTGACAAGTTGGTCCGGCTCGGATATGTGACTAAGGAACGGGACAAAGAGGACACGAGGGTTGTTTATGTTGCTTTAACCCAAAAGGGGAGTGAACTGAAACCGATCTTTGAATCATTATCTATAGAATTGTTGGACGTGTTTTACTTAAACATCTCTGAAAAAGAAAAAGGAGATCTGCTTCACGTTTTAAAAAAGATTTATAATAACTTTTAAATTTTTTTCGATAAATAGTTTGATATCAAACCAAATTGCAAGGAGGAAATAATCATGAAAGATTTTACGAAAGAATTGCCCGATCATAAGGAGAAATACATTGGGGAAAACGATTTATTTTTAGAGATATTCGAGGGGGAAAGCCTTATGGAAGTATCTAATCAAAAGCCCCCTTTGCTTTTTGTACACGGTGCTTACACAGGAAGTTGGATGTGGAGCAAATACATTCCTCACTTTATTAGTACAGGGTGGAATTGCTATTCCATGAACTTGAGAAGTCACTACAAAAGCAGGCTGCTGGATATGACTAAGATAACTTTCGAGGATTACTTGGAGGATATTAAAGAGGTTATCGCTGAATGTGGCGTTCCGCCGATTATTATCGGATTTAGCATGGGGGGGATCTTGAGCCAGAAATTGGCAGAATCTGTCGAGATCGCCGGGTTGGTGTTGATCGATTCAGTCATAAGCAAAGAAGTTCATGAAGCAGTACCATACAAAGAATTAGTCCAGATGACACCTGGTCTCATAGTGCCTGCCCCAGCCCGTGAAGAGATTTCAAGCATAGATGAATCAGCTGATGACATTGAATTTCAAAAAAAGTATCTGACAATGGAGGCGTCAAAGGCATTTAAAGCTTTTGTTTTTTCAACCGAATCACAGGGTATATCTATAGACAGCAGTTTAATTTCTTGCCCGTGCCTGGTTATCAAAGCAGTAAACTGTGATGATGACGACCGTCGGGGTAGGGTAACAGCGGAGCACCTCCGTGCTGAATATAAAGCGCTTTGGAAAACAACTCATACCGGCGTGCTCATAGGGCAGAAATATAAGGAATCAGTAGAAACAATCATGGACTGGTTAAAAGTTGCAGGGGTAGGATCACCATCGTAGCGTAGCCGCAACGATGGTTTACACCGCTGTGCGGGGAGTTCCCGCGCGCCAGCGAATAAAGGCGAACTGCAACGGTGGTTTCCATCGTTGCAGGGGAAGGATCACCACCGTAGCGTGGCCGCAACGATGTTTTACATCGCTGTGCGGGGGAGTTCCCGCGCGCCAGCGAAAGATCAAAAGACTGTCCTCAGTCATCTACGATGACTTTCGGGACAACCTCTTTCTGGAGGATTACAGAATTGGCAAGCGCTTGTAAAGGAAAATATTGAATTTGATGCTGCTAACGGGTAATGAGAGCTTAATACACACTTTGATGAAGGCTGCCAGCTTGATTGGCAGCCTTTTTTCACGAGCAGAGGAGGGCAAAACTGAGATTATTCGAACCTAAAAATAAAGCTTGAACGTGACGTAACGTAACCTTGTATAATCAAAACAAAGCTACTACGAAATGGAGGATTTTGTAAATGGCAATATTGGTTTGCGGCGGAGCCGGCTACATTGGAAGCCATGTAGTTGCCGCCATTATTGAACAGCGTGAGGAACTCGTTGTTATAGATCGCTTGACCGCTGGAAGGCAGAATGCCGTACTGGGTGGTAAGCTGTATCATGGTGATTTGAATGATCGGGTAATGTTGGACATGATCTTTAAGGAAAATGACATCGAAGCCGTCATCCATTTGGCGGCCAGCTCTCTTGTCGGCGAGAGCATGATACAGCCGTTAGAGTACTATCGCAATAATGTGGAAGGAACATTGCGTTTGCTAGAGGCTATGCACAAGCACGGCGTAGACAAAATCGTATTCTCTTCTACGGCCGCAGTTTATGGTGATCCGGAACAGATCCCGATCCGGGAAGCCGACCGGAAGATGCCGAGGAATACGTATGGAGAAACCAAATTAGCGGTAGAACGGATGCTGCATTGGGCGGAACAGGCACACGGCATCAAACATGTGATTTTGAGATACTTTAATGTAGCTGGAGCCCACGACAACGGGTTAATCGGCGAGGATCACGACCCGGAAACTCATCTTATCCCTTTGGCTATCCAGGCTGCACTGGGTCAAAGAGAAAATATGATGATATATGGAGATGACTACTCTACCAAAGACGGAAGCTGTATAAGAGATTACATTCATGTCATGGATGTTGCTGAGGCGCATCTTCTGGCCGTGAACAGCCTGCGGAGCAGAGAGAAAAGTGGCGTCTATAATCTCGGTAATAGCGAAGGCTTTACGGTAAAAGAAGTTATTGAAACCGTCAAGAAGGTTTCCGGGAAGGCTTTTCCTGTACAAATTGCCCCCAGACGCAAAGGGGATCCGGCTGTATTGATCGCATCGCCTGATCTCATCATGGAAGAGTTGAACTGGCGCCCGAAGCGAGGCAGCTTAGAAAAGATAGTCGCAAGCGCCTGGGAGTGGCATCGTACCCACCCACATGGATACGCTGAATGCAAGCAGGAGAGATGGCGGAAGGAGTCGCAATCTTGAAGCGGAGAGACAAGAATTATCTGACAACCGGGCAGCTCGCGAAACGGACAGGAATGACAATACGAACTTTGAGGTATTATGACCAGATTGGATTACTGAAGCCATCCCATCTTAACCAAGCTTCTGTCCGTTTGTACAGTAAAGAAGACTTAGTTCGGCTGCAAAAAATTCAAGCTCTAAAATATATCGGTCTGACTCTTGCCGACATCAAGCAAATTATCCATGAAGGCTCATTTCCTGAACAGGACATAAAGAGCTCTCTCATAATGCAAAAGGAAGTGATCCGGCAAAAAATTGCACATATGCAATATGTGTCCAAGGCGATCGATGAAGCGCTGGATATGCTCCGGGAACATCAAGCAGAAGCGGATTGGGATAGCTTATCGGACATTATTCAGACGATTCATACCGAAAAAAACTGGGGAGAGCAATACCGCAACGCACTCCGTCTGCAAGCAAGAATCCGGCTGTACGATCAATTCAGCGTCAATAAAATTGGATGGCACCGGTGGTTTTTTGATCAGCTCGGTTCGGCATCGGATCTTAAAATATTGGAACTTGGCTGCGGAGATGCCGCCTTGTGGAGCCGAAATATAGACAGGGTTCCGCCATCATGGAACATCACGCTTATCGATATATCACCGGGCATGCTGGATGCCGCTCGCAACAATGTAAATGACCAAAGCAACCAGTTTACGTTCCTGACGGCAGACGCGCAAGCGATTCCGTTCCGTGACAGCGAATTCGATGTTGTCATTGCGAATCACATGCTATATCACGTGTTGGATATCGGGCAAGCTTTGTCAGAGTGTCACAGAGTGCTTAAAAATGACGGACTACTCTATACGTCTACAATGAGCAAGAGCCATCTTCAGGAAATGGAGCAGCTTGCAAGGACGTTCGACCCCGATATACGAGTGCTGGACGATGTCATGGAACGGTTCCATTTGGATAACGGAGCGGAGGTACTGGCGTCTCGATTCACAGACATTGAGTTGATCCGGTACGAAGATTATATGCAGGTGGACGAAGCGGAACCGCTTATCCATTACATGACTTCAACGCCAATGAACGCAAGGTTTTTTCTAACGGGCGAAACATTAGAAGCCTTCAGATCATATTTGAATGCGAAAATTCGAGAAGGTAACGGAAATATCTTTATTACAATGGATTCCGGCTTCTTTCGATCAAGAAAATAACATGATGAGGAGGATTTCTCATGAACATTTATATGAATCCAAGGGTAGAAATAAAAGATGAAACAGTATTATCCGCTAATTGGTATCTGCTAAAGAAAATGAAATTTGCCTATCAAAATAACAATGGCATTTGGGAAACCCAAGAGAGAGAGGTTTATGACCGTGGTAACGGGGCTGTCATTCTTCTATACAATCGGAAAAAACAATCCGTAATTCTCACCCGTCAGTTCCGAATGCCTACTTATGTCAACGGCAACGACACGGGGATGCTTATAGAAGCGTGTGCGGGATTGCTCGATACGGATAGTCCTGAGGATTGTATTCGCCGAGAGACAGAGGAGGAAACGGGGTATAGGATAACAAACCTACAAAAGATCGGTGAATCCTACATGTCGCCCGGTTCGGTGACGGAGCTGCTACACTTTTTTGCGGCAGAATACGATTCTCGCATGCAGGTGAATGAAGGCGGAGGAGTCGTAGATGAACAGGAACATATCGAGGTGTTGGAGCTTTCTTTTGCAGACGCACTAGAGATGATCAGACAAGGTGAAATCAGGGATGCCAAAACGATTATGCTGCTGCAATATGCGCAAATACACCGGCTTCTTCAACCGGAACGAAAAGCCGAACATATATTAATTGCCGGACCTTACCGGTCTAATACGGGCGATGATCCGTTGCTTATCGAAAAAAATTTGCAGCTTATGAACGAAGCTGCGTTCAAGGTTTATGAAATGGGGCATATGCCGGTTCTAGGGGAGTGGTATGCTCTTCCATTGATGAATACGGCTGGATCTCTCGCCACGGGAGATGAGGTGTATGACCGCATTTTTCACCCGTCGGCAGTGAGACTGCTGTCTCATTGCGATGCTGTATTGCGAGTCGGGGGGCCATCGGCAGGAGCTGACGAAATGGTACGAGTGGCTGAGGAAAACGGAAAAATCGTGTACAGGAATTTGAATGAGATTCCGGTAATATGTTATGGAAAAATATAACAAAAGTCTTATGACTAAGTAGTTGTGGAGGCCTAGTTGTAATGAAAAATGCTGTGCTTGAGAAAATCGAAAAAGTAATAGGTAAAGTGAGTGCTTTTGTAATATTGGATGAGCAAGGTTGTACATCTGAGGTAAGTCGCATTGTTACGAAAGAAAGATCCTATATACTTAAAAGTGTGAATAAGGAAAAGTATCGATTGTGGCTGAAGGATGAGGCTCAAATTTTAGAAAAGCTTCAAGATGACTTGATACCGGTCCCTAGATACTATGGAATGTTTGATGAATTAGATAGCAGTCATTTACTTATGTCGTTAGAGGATGGCATCACATTAACTGCTGCTCTGAGAAAAGCTACGTCATTGGAAAAGAAAGAGCTGCTTCGGAGCTTCGGTCGATTTCTTGATCGCTTTCATGAAAGAATCCCATTAAAATCACTAAAGAGAGAGGATAATTGGCTAGAAAGCCAACTGGCAAAGGCCAAAAGTTATGTTGATAGTGGGCAAACCGAGGGGGATTTGAAACTGTTGGAATCTCTAATATTGAATAGACCCTCACTTGTTAATCAAACAATGATTCACGGTGATTGCACAACAGATAATGTCCTTGTAATAGACGGAGAGGTAAGTATGTTCATCGATGTTGCTGGTATGACAGTAGGAGACCCGCGATATGATGAATCCTTGGCGATTAGAAGAATTATTAATGAGCCGGAATTATTAGAGGCCTTTTACGAGGGGTATACTCGTTATAGAGTAACAATGGAAGAGTTCAAGTATTTCGATGAAGGTTTATATGAGTTTTTTTAATTGGGCGTTCCGCTAACGAAAAACTATAGTTGAATAGAACAAGGAGCAGTTCTACCGCGGCAGCTGCTCCTTTTGTTTTTTTACTATTCGTCTTGATGGCCTATCATAACGCACCTGCATCTCTCGCAGTATAGAATGATGGGAAAATCGGGCGAAAATTTAACTCGTCTCTTATTCGGGTTGTATCTACAATCATGTCCCAAGGGTTAAATTCCTGCTGTGAATTTTCCGCAGAGTCTTGACTGGAATGATTGTGAAGCTGAAATAGCTCTGCAGCAGTTATAGGGGCATCGTCGGCAACATTATAAACGCGACCGTCTATGCCCGGAGTGGAAGAAGCGAGCAGTAACGCTTGGCTTACATCTGCATGGTGCACCATATGGAGCCGTTTGGCAGGATTCCAAGTACTCATCATCGGGAGAAATTCGGAAATATGGGGATCTCGTTCACCGTAGACGAAAGCCAGCCGTACAGTCCGAAGTCCCAAACCTTGCTCAACGTGAAGCTGGCGCAGAGCTTCTTCGGCAGTCGCTTTGGTCTTCGGATAAAGGAATGCAGGGCACAAGCCGTCATCCTCGTGGTTCGGTCTCGATTGGCTCCCGGAACCGTATACCAGATTGGTACTGGCAAACACGAACCTTGGAACTTCCGCCTTTAATGCGGCATTCGCTAAAGCAATGCTGGCATCGATATTTGATTTCCTTGCAGTTGCTTCATCTACACCACGGAACTGTGCAGCGAGGTGCACGACGACATCCGTTCCTTTGAGTGCACTCTCAAGGCTTTCAGTACGCAAGATATCCCCTTCGATAACCTCGCCACCTAGCAGCCGATACGATTCAGCCTTCGCGGCATTGCGAACCAAAAGCTTAACGTGATGGCCTTGCTGTAATAAACGTGGTACAAACCGGCTCCCAACTTTACCTGTAGCCCCAGTGATGAAAAAATTCATTATTAATTCCTCCTAAACTTTGTTCCCTGACTTTAACCAACCAATATAATCTGCAATCCCGCGCTCGACGTCATATTCAGGTTCGTATCCCGTATCTTGTCGGATACGAGTGATGTCGAGGCAAACGTCTAAACAATGACCCTTGGGAAGAGCTATCTCTGCATCCGGGATCATGCGTTTGATTGCAGCGAAGAACTCCTCGTTCATGATGACGCGTCCCGAACCAATGTTGTAGGTGCTGTGGTTCAGTCGCTGAGCGGTCTGGAGGAGCGCGATGCCTCGGGCGCAGTCCTTCACGTAACACATATCGTATGCATCCAATAGATGGGATGAAGCAGGGTCCGAGAAATTAGTCGGTACCCCTCTTACCGCAGCATGCACAAGTTTGGGAGCGACGACGAGGTTTGCCGCAGATTTTTGCATGGGGCCCCAGATGCCTGCGATTCGTAGGTTCACAACCTCAAAGTCCGCGCTCCGGGCAGCATAGGACGCGATTAATTCGGAACTCTTCTTGAATGTCGTGAAGGGATTGTCCGCGGACATAGGCAGCGGCATATCCTCGCGAAAGGGGCTTTCGCTCACGCCCATATAGACACCGATTGCGCTACCGATGCCGACCCGGGGGACCCCCCATTGATGGGCCGCCTGTAGAACGTTTTGCAGACCTTCATTGTGTGCGCGCAGTTTATCAAAGAGACCGGTCACCCCGGAACCCGGCATCGCCAGGTGTACGATTCCTGAAATTTTGTGTCTCTTACCAATTTCAAGGAAGGCCGATGAGTTCGTTATATCTACCTGTTCTATGAACACCCGCTTTCCGATTTCCAGTTCGACAAAGTTCGGGATTTCGGAAGTTCGATACTGCGTAAGCACGCAGGTCTCCCCAAGATCAAGCAATGCTCTTGCCGTGTGAATGCCGATGAATCCGAGGCCGCCTGTAATTAAAATCAAGTGATTCCCCTCCAACCTGTCGAAATCCAGTGTTATACTGGAATTATTACAAAACCTGCATAAACCTGCCATCCTGTGTTTATCGTACGATTGGCAGTGTTAGGCTATACGAGGGGGTTCATCATGAAAGAGGGTTCTTCTCCAGAATCGCTTTCGTTAGGTGAGTTTTTGCGCGCGCGTCGAGAACGACTGACTACCGAAGATGTGGGGTTGCCGTTATATGGCCGACGCCGAACACCAGGACTTCGCCGCGAAGAGGTGGCCCAACTGGCCCACATCGGGACTTCGTGGTACACATCATTGGAGCAGGGGAAAGTATCTAATCCGTCCGATCAGGTATTGGATAGCTTGGCCAATGCGCTGCGATTATCCATTGAGGAGAGACGCCATCTCCGTATGTTGGCAAGGCCTGTAGAACGGGAGCATGTTCGTGCGAGTCAAGAAGTGACGCTTGGTTTGGAGCGTACGGTGCTTGCCCTCGACCCGAATCCGGCGCTCATTTTGGGGAACTGTTGGGACATGCTGCTATGGAACAAAGCGGCGGAGTTGGTATTCAGGTTGCCGGCTTTCTCGAAGGATAGGATACAAAAGCCGAATTGGCTGCGGAGATTTCTAACTGACCCTGCGATTCGAATGAACAACCCGGATTGGGAGGCCAAGGCGCAAGTCATGATTGCAAGGTTCCGTGCGGATTATGCGTACTTCCAACAAGATTTGAGGTTTAACGAGCTCATTGAGGAATTACTAAAGACGAGTGAAGTGTTTCGTGAACATTGGCCGAAGCATGACGTTCAAAGCGTAGTCGATTGCCATAAGCGATGGACGAACCCAATAATCGGCGAAATGGAATTCGAGTATGTGACCTTGCAGCAACCCGATCATCCGGCGATAAAGATCGTAATTTATACAGCCTCATCGACAACTGCGCTTCGTTTGAAGGGTTTGTTGGGAACTTAAACGGGATAGTCGTGGAGACATCGCGGTGAATCGTATCATAAAGAAAAGCTAGATCATTGAGCTAATTGCAGAACATTAGTGGAGGAGCTTGCAGTGACGTAGCTCCTCTTTTTTTGTTAGATATATCAGAAGAATGGCCCCAGATTACCAAACGTCTGATTATGCTGCTTTTCCATAGATAATATTGAGATTGAACTCTCGTGGTTGCCATGGGTTGATGGTCCTCTTGTTCTCTGGAAAGTGGACAACGAGGAAGCTCAACGAGCATTGATTGAATCGGGAGCTAAGGCGATGGGAGAAGTCGCCGGTGGCTCTCTGGCCGAACTCAGATCTGTCCAAGTGACCAACGGTATCCCGAAGACCGGTATTGTTGAAGTACCTGGCCGCCGCTTGGCAGTTCTCAAAGCTGCCGACGGCAACCTAATCGGCATCCTACAAGATCTGCCGATGACTTGGTTAATAGGGGATATTTTTATCGTGGATTCGAAATTGAAATAAAGTATTGACACATATAATATTAATACATATAATAAAGACAAATACTAAATAGAGGTGAAGAAACAATGTGGACATTTGAACACACGGTAATGACAAAAGCAAAGGCAGCAACGATCTGGAATCTTTACAGCGATATTTCCACTTGGGTTGAGTGGGACCATGGCATTGAGTATGCCTCATTAGAGGGGCCTTTTGTCGTAGGCACTCAGGGTTTGCTTCAACCGGAGGGACAAGAGAAGCTTGTTTTCCAACTTACAGAGGTTGAGCCGCTGCGCGGATTTTCTGATCTCACGGTCATACCAGGTGCGGGGATTGAAATTGCTTTTACACATGTTCTGCGGGAAACGAGCGAGGGCACTAGCGTCACCCATAGGGTAACGATCTCAGGTCCGAATGCAGACCATCTGGGGCCACAGATCGGGGCAGGTATGAAGGAAGGCATTCCACATACGATTGAGGGGCTTGTTGCATATGCGCTCGAGAGAGAAGGGCACTATGCAAAATAAAGCGCAGAATGAGCAATGCCGATACTGGGTCGGCGTCGTGTCGGAGTCTCATGTGAGCAGAGGGGTTGTGGGCGGGTTCGCCCAACTCTGTCATGGCAAATCGGCTCCTTTGCGGAAAATGAAGACAGGTGACTGGCTCATATACTACTCGCCGCGCACAGAATTTGATGGAGGAGAACCGCTGCGGGCATTCACGGCGATTGGTCAAGTGGAAGATGATGCGGTCTACGAATACCGGATGTCCGAATCCTTTGTACCCTTCCGCCGAAATATTCGGTATACTCGTTGTAAAGAAGTGAAAATCGGCGGCCTGCTGGATCAGCTCAGCTTTACGAGAGGCAATCGGCATTGGGGGTACCTGTTCCGTACCGGCCATTTTGAGATCGGAAGAGAGGATTTCCTGACGATTGCGGGCGCCATGCTGGAGGATCGAAATGAACTCGGAATTTACTGATGCAGAACAAAGCCCCGGATTTTTATTGTGGCAAGTAACGAATACATGGCAAAGGGAAATCCGCCGTGTATTGGATCCGCTGGAACTGACACACCCTCAGTTCGTCATGCTGGTCTCTTGCCAATGGTTAAACGATCAGACCGGAAGAGCAGGTGTGACGCAGGTCCAGCTTGCGCAGCACGCGCAGATGGACGTCAACGTCACCTCCCAGGTGCTGAGAACCCTGGAGAAAAAAGGCTTCGTAAAACGAAGCCCGCACCCAACCGATACCCGGGCGAATGTCATTACAACGACGCCCCATGGCAATGAGCTTGCTTCCCAAGCCATTCAAGCTGTCGAAGCGGCGGATCGCGCGTTTTTTGACTCCATCGGTGAGGAGAAGGCGAATCTGGTTCGACTGATGCTACAACTGCTGAAAAAGTAGTTGGTATGTTTAACGACATGAAGGCTGCTGTGAGGCAGTCTTTTTGGCAATGTTGACAAAACTAACGATTTTTAGCAAATAAAAACTAACAGTTGTTAGTTTTCTGAGGCGATAAGCTAAACAAATAATCCTTGACAAAACCAAATGCAAGTGTCAAAATCAAAACATACCAAACGGTCGGTTTGAGGGGATGGCGAATTCATGAGTGATACAAGAGAGCATATTTTAAACGTGTCCTTTGACCTTTTTTTGAGAAAAAGTTTCAAGGAAGTTACACTGAAAGAAATCGTTGAGAAGACTGGAATGTCAAAAGGTGCTTTCTACCATTATTTTGTGAGCAAAGAGCAGCTTTTTATGGTATTGATTGATAAAATAATCTCTACTTTATTTGTTGATTATAGTAAATTTAGTAAGGATTCTTTATATCAATTTTACCACGATTATATAACTTATTCGAATACTTCAGGAAGTTCATTTCAGCCAAATAGAAGTGATGTAGAAGATGATTATGGTAGAAACTACTATCTGCTCATATTTGATGCTTTAAGGCTCTATCCTGATTTTCAAGAAAAATTGTTTAAATCTGAACAAGATGAACTAAAAGCTTGGAAGGAAATAGTTCACACCGCTAGAAATAAAGGAGAGATTAAATCTCCTATGAGTGATGAGCACATATCTAATCTATTTATATATTCAACTGATGGCGTCGGAATTCGTAATATTTTAAAGGGCAGGAGTGAAGATTCTGCAAGCACTTTACTAGCTCTTTGGGATAGCTTTTATGAGGAGTTGAAAACATAATTTTTTTATATTGTACATACCGAACGTTCGGTTTATTTATGTCACAACAGACTATGTGGAAAGGAGCTCACGGAAGAGTATGTATATTTCACTCCTATTCGCCGAATTTATACAAAAGTCGAAGCATCCGCCATAGCCCCAACAATACGCAATTTCCAATCGCAACGTATTTCAAATTTATTCGTCGGTCGAAAAAACAGTTTGAAGCTGAGGAGAATGTATATGAATGAAAATGAATTTTTGAAAAGGAATCTTGAAGAAACGATAAAAGACTATTGGAGAGCGTACAACGATCATGATCTTGAAACTGTTCTTGCGATTATGGACGAGAATGTTACAATCTATTTTCCGACTGACCCACAGCCTATTCAGGGCAAAGAGAAGATTCGAAAAGTTTGGTCGGTGTCATTTGGCAAGGTCATCCCGGATATAAAAGAAGAGGTTCTGAAGACAGTAGTCCAAGGCGATATGGTAGCATGTCAATTTATTGAAAGCGGTACTTTAACCATCCCTCCTGAAATAGCATCATCAGTCAACATCCCTGTTGTTAACCGACCGTATAAAATGCGCATGGCCTCGTTTTTCCGCTTCAATGCTAAAGGATTAATAGAAGAAATCCACTCTTATTGGGATACAGGAGATTTTTCAAAACAAATCGGGATTGATATCAGTGCCATTCGCTCAATGCAGTCTCATGCACACAAATCATGAGGGATAAGACAAAGATTTATCATCACGCAGTAGAGGATAGTTGATTTGCCTCATCAGCATTACTGACCGTAATCATTACCGTTTTAGTGTTGAGATTAAAGTAACGGAGAACGCTAGTTACATTAAGTAGACTGCAGCGACGGTCTGCTTTATTATTGAACTAACTGACAGTACTATGAACCATAGAAATGGCGAAAATGGGCTATTGGAAAAGAAAGGGTTTAGAAACTTGAAGGAACTGAGAAGTGAAGCGTGATAAAGGAATATCAGTTTTGAAACAAGTATGTTATGAACTTACAAACCGGGAATTGTTATGCTAGATAAAATTGAGCAGATTCGTTGCGTTGTTGACGATCCGGGTTAGAGTTCTCGGCAGATGAAGCAGAATGTTTCGCCGCGTGCGGTATAAGTTATTTGTTGATGATTCGTTCGCTAACTGATCTAACCGCTCAAATTAAGGTAGACAGGTGAAATAATAAAACCTGATGCCTGAGGGGAGCATTTTTTTTGTCTAAAAAGAATCAATAATGGAACTTGAAATAAGGGAAAGCAGCCGTACATTTGGATCCCTGTAAAATTGGGATTTTTTATTTCAATTCGTTATTTTATGTCGTGGCACCAGGACACAAACATATTCGCATAATCCTAGGCATGGAAAACGTATTCGCTCAACTAAACATTCCTGTTAAGGCTAAGAAATAGCCTTTGTCAAAAAAGGAGCGCCTCGGTATGATGGGTTTGTCGACGGGTTAACACCCAACACCATCAAGGAGGCGCTCTTACTATGAAGTTTAAACAATCAGAAGGACAAAATCAACGAATTGAACGAATTTCCACAACTCATCTTGTTGTAGGTATCGACATGGCCAAGGAGACGCATGTGGCACAGGTAACGAATTATCACGGGATCGTGCTTTCGAATCGACATCTCTCGTTTCATAACTCCGTCGAAGGGTTTGAGAAGCTACAACGCTGGGTAGAAGGCCTTCAGCAAAAGCATCGTTTGAAGAGCGTTATTTTTGGCATGGAACCTACAGGGCATTATTGGTGGAACTTAGCGAATTGGCTTACAAACAAAGGATATAATGTCGTCCAGGTGAATCCTGCTACGACAAAAAGAAACAAAGAGAAC
>NZ_JBHTHA010000031.1:0-76097 GCF_042676385.1 Paenibacillus sp. GCM10027628 | reverse complement strand
ACGTTACATACGTAGCACTGCTACAACTCACACTTTACGCAAGTTTCGTATCTAGTTTTCAGGGAATAATAATTCCTGAGACATATTATATAGCTTGGAGAGATACCCAAGTGGCTATAAGGGGACCCTCTGCTAAGGGGTTAGACTGCGTAAGTGGTGCGAGGGTTCGAATCCCTCTCTCTCCGCCAGATTCCAACTATATATGTCTTTGTATGGCGGCGTAGCTCAGCTGGCTAGAGCGTACGGTTCATACCCGTAAGGTCGGGGGTTCGAGCCCCTCCGCCGCTATTATCTTTACCACCCAGTANGGCGGTTCGATCCCGTCAGCCTCCACCATTTTTAAACAAATATGCCGTTGTAGCTCAACTGGTAGAGCAACTGACTTGTAATCAGTAGGTTGGGGGTTCAAGTCCTCTCGACGGCACCATTTTGGAGTTTCCGATTAATTATCGGGGGCCCTGGCAAACTTCAAACGCGGAGCCGTGGTGTAGAGGCCTAACATGCCTGCCTGTCACGCAGGAGACCGCGGGTTCGAATCCCGTCGGCTCCGCCATTATTATTTTTTTTTGCCCGAATTGGACAAACTACAAGTACATACATAAGGCTCGGTAGCTCAGTCGGTAGAGCAGAGGACTGAAAATCCTCGTGTCGGCGGTTCGATTCCGTCCCGAGCCATTGAGATGGTTGTGTTGCAGTCGCAGCATAGGCATCTCTTATCTGGAGGCTTAGTGAAGTGGCTAAACACGGCAGACTGTAAATCTGCTCTCTCCGAGTTCGGTGGTTCGAATCCATCAGCCTCCATTTTCCCTAAGAGCCATTAGCTCAGTTGGTAGAGCACCTGACTTTTAATCAGGGTGTCGTAGGTTCGAGTCCTACATGGCTCACTTTTCATACAAGCTGCAAAAGACCATGAAGGGTCTTTTTTTGTTCTCTTTTTAATAAAGAAAAGCATCCCCCTTTCGAGAGGATGCTTTTCTTTATTTCAATTTATCAGCCACGGATTGCATTTTTTGAGACATGGATGCCTGTTTATCCCGTCTATCGTCAATTTTGATGGAGGTCGAGACCCGCTCAGCCCCATGGATGAAAGGCACTTCGTGGACAGCGCGAATCACTTCCATAAGACGTTCCAAAGGGCCTTCCAAAATTGTTCCCATCGGTGTCATTTGAAAAGAAATGTCAGTGTACTTCTCTAATTCTCTGTGTAAATCAGCTACATAACCACTGAGGCTCGTTGTAGCCGTCCCAATGGGTATGATGGTGAACTCAGCTATAGCCATCGAATTGCTCATCTCCTTAGTGCACTAGGGGTATATTAGCCTATTGTAGATGACTTATAGCGAACTGTACAACCCATTCCTCAACTCATGATTAGAGGTGGCAAGATCAATTATGTAGTCGGCTGTGCGTGCAGCCAACGCCATAACGGTATTGGTTGGATTTCCTCCACTGGAGGTAACGAAGATGCTGGCGTCGCAGATGAACAGGTTCGCGATGTCATGACTTTGCCCATAAGAGTTGACGACGGAGGTTGCCGGATTACTTCCCATTCTACAACCTCCCATTAGATGAGCCGTATCCGGAACCACGAATTCGACTTGCCCGCCGGCTGCTTTGAGGATAAGTTTCATATTTTCGACCGCGTGATCGATAAGTTTGCGATCGTTATCGCCATAGCTGAATGTGACCGCTGCCCGCGGCATGCCATTGTCGTCTTTTTCATCAGAAAGCGAAACGTGATTGTTCCAATGCGGAAGTACTTCGCCAACCATAGTGAGACGTCCATAATGATTGTAATCGAGCATGACATGTCGCAGTTTTTCACCCCAAACAGGCCCTTCAATCGATTTACTGATACCTTCTGCCATACTGACTGGTCTGGATCCATGAGAATGTATCGTATACCCCCGAGCAAAGCCGCGCCGCAGGTCAGTCTCATAGAAATCTTGAGTGGAAGCCAGCACCGGAGTACCTTTATACAAGCGCACCTCTTGCTCGAATTTGGCATACACGTCATGACTGCTATGGGGCATGATGGCACGTCCGACCCAGCCGCTGCTATTGGCCAAACCGTCAGGAAATTGAGAATTAGCTGAATGCATCAGTAGACGTGGTGTTTCAACAACATAGGCGGAAAGGATGACAATTTTGGCCCGTTGGCGGTAAGTGACGCCCTCATGTACGAACAGAACGCCTGTCGCCTTACCGTTGTCATTTACCTCGATTTGGGTGACCATACAATCAGAGAGTACTTCAGCTCCGGCTTTAATGGCCTTAGGGATATGAACGATCAGCGTGCTGAATTTGGCGTTAGGCATGCATCCTTGATTACAGAAGCCCCGATTAATACAAGGCGGTCGACCTTCAAAGGGAGCCGATAAAATGGCGAGCGGCGTAGTGACAGACTGTATCCCCAGGCTCTCGCAGCCTTTTTGGAACAGATAGGCATTAGGGCTAAGGGGGTCTCTTTCCGGATAAGGGTAAGGTCCGTTAAAGTTGCCCCAAGGAAAATGTTTGGGCCCGGAGACGGCAATCTCTTTTTCGATTTTCGTGTAATAAGGCTCGAGATCCTTATAGTGAATGGGCCAGTCTTCACCGACACCATCAATGGATTTTGTCTTAAAATCGGATTCGTGAAAACGCAAAAAAACACCGGTAAAGTGCTGCGTGCCCCCGCCTATTCCTCGACCTGAGTTATTATGACCCATTGTTAGTGGATCGCTCCCTTCTACGAAACGGGTATCTTCCCACGCCAAGCTTTTCATGGCAAGCTCGTCACTCGCGAAATCTTTCTGCGGATCCCGCCATGGCCCGGCATCCAGAACGACCACCTGCAAGCCGGCTTCACTTAACTCTTTAGCCAGTACACCTCCGGCAGCTCCC
Organism: Paenibacillus sp. GCM10027628; assembly: GCF_042676385.1. Lineage (NCBI taxonomy): Bacteria > Bacillati > Bacillota > Bacilli > Caryophanales > Paenibacillaceae > Paenibacillus > Paenibacillus sp. GCM10027628. The sequence goes on along the minus strand of NZ_JBHTHA010000031.1, from coordinate 73,214 downwards.
GCACCGACGATCACGATATCGACTTCATCTTGTTCATGTCTCCATCTCATGGTTGTTTCATCGCCTCCCAAGGATCAACCTGCCCGATATCCGCTCTTACGTACCCACGTGGGTATGCAGGTCCACCATAGCCGATTTCTGACCACACCTGTGGATGGGAGTAATAGGCTTCTACCGTAAGTATCAGAATTTTTTGGAACAGTTCTTTTTGGGGAATGCCTTCCCAAGCCTCTGTTGGGGCCAAAGTACCGGCGCTAACCTCCTGCATGATCTGCCGCTGAGCAGATTCATCCAGCTGGAAGAAGGGGCGGCTGTCCTTCATCCATCCGGATTCGTCAATGGCTTTTAATCCTTCTCGCAGGAGCACCTTAGCAGGAGGCACTCCCTTTTTCCGCTGCCCCTCGCCTTTGTTTCTCGCCAGACTTTCGTCGATATGGCTCAATACGTATTGAATAATCTCCCCGCGATCGTCATTCATTAGCAGCGAACACCAAGCGCGAAGACATTCCGCTTCCACGGAGCTCAGAAAATGATACTTATGCTCATGCAATAATCTTGCATTCACGATAGATCGAGTATGTGCATCCCAGGCGTCCTGCTCCTCCATGACGTCATAGGAAGGATAATGCGTATGTTTGTTCATCGTTTTCACGCTCCATAGACGGCTATAAGGCCTAAAATACTCATCGCAGAGTATAGTAACGGCATGATGACGGGCGGCCCCATGAGGAAGTTACGAAGTGCATAACCGCCGACTCGCAAACCAACGCCTCTGAAATGAAAAAAGAAGCCGATTAAGCCTGCTAACGCTCCGACCCAAAAGCAAATTAAAGCTAAGGTGAACCAGCCGTTGCTGTTTATCAGTGTACTTAAGACCGAGGCGATACAAATCAAGGGAGACAGGATGACGGGTGCCCACATCGCTTTATTGTGAAAATTTTGCCGATAATGAGACATCGTTACTTGAATCCAGATGAATAGATAGGCTAAACCAACAAAGAGAATAACAATACGATCTAACGACCAGTTGCTCCAAGCCATATTTAGGACCTCCTATATGTTTGTCGAGGAAGGATTATGATTGGCGTATTTGCGGAAACGTCAGCCCGCCGTACGGGATAACTGCGACATTCACCGATGGTTTCGATAGGTGTGCGGCAAGAAATGAATTCAGGTCTGCGATGGGTTGAAATCCAAGCAAATGAGCTGAAGATGCAGGGATTTCAGAGTATAGGTACACTTCATGCTGCTTAAGTACTTTATCGATATGTTCAATTTTATGAGCCCCTAGTACAAATTGCTGTTTTAGTTTTTTGGTCATTACGGAGCGGTCCTGAATCGTTTCGATCCAATATTGAAAAATGCCGTTACCGTACAATTCCTCACATCTTGCCACTAAAATTATTGACCCGCCGGGATTTGTAATGGCGGCTGCATTCTTTAATGCTTTGATGGATTGGTAAAGCTGCGTGTCTTTTGGGTGTCCGCCTGGTGAGACGATAACCACATCGTAAAGGGTGGGGACTTCGACTAAAAAACTGCGGCGAACGATTTCGAGTCCGGCACGATGAGCAGCAATCACGTCTCCAGCTACAGCACCGAGCAGTTTGCGCTCATGATCGACAATCACATTAAGCAGATAGTGCACGGGGAGGAACTGCAGAGCTTCTTCCATATCTTCACGTATGGTGGTCTCAGCAACTCCAACTTGAGCTTTAAATTGCTGCGATAAGCTGTGATTATGTTCAATGGCAGGAGCCGATGCGACACCAGGGAAAAGAGCTTTCACACCACCGGAGACACCAACTAAGGCGTGTGGCTCTAGATTTCCTGTAACTATACGGAAGTCTGCATCTACGACGTACTTGTTGATTTCGACAGGCGTACCACGGCGTGTAACACCAACTCGAACACAATCTTCCGGTAGAGAGGAATGATTCATAACAGGGATACGCTTATACACGGCTTCGCCTACCAACAAAATCAGTTCTTCTTCCGTTTGTTTGCGGTGAACACCGAGAGCGACGATTATGCGGATATGCGCATCCGGGATTCCGGCAGCGTTCAATCGCTGCAGCAGAGCTTCAAGGAATAAATAGCTCGGGCATAATCGGGTCGAATCGCTAATCAAAATAACGGCGTTATTGCGTCCTTTCGCCTCTTCTTCTAGAGGACGACAGCCATGCGGGTGTTCCAATGCGCTAGCGATGCAATCGTTAGGAGCAAAATCGGGGCGACGATAATTTACCCAATCTGGCTGAATGCCGGGAGGAAACCTTAACGGGATGGTTCCTTTCCCATATGGAAGGGATTGTATAGGGAAAGCCTCCTCTCACAGTTCTACCGTCTAATTATTTCCATTTATCTGAAGTTTATGAGTCGATACATGAAGGGTTGGTTAATTCCCCATAGCACGGAGGTGTGGGAGGGTTCTTTCACATAGTGGCAGGTACATATGATACAATGTAAAAAGATAGATATATAGAAAATGATGATGGTATAGGAGAGAGACAGATGGATTGGGAGCGAATCAAAGAGCGTTTGGAAGCGGTTTTACAGGCACCTATGCACATTTATTTGTTACCCGAGGCGGAATGGAATCGTCTGATTGAGGAGCAGCAAGAAGAAGATCAATCAAGCTTCAACAACTTCAATCGAAGTGTGCTTCGTGGTCAAGAAGTATTGTTTTACCTGGCTAAGGAAAACAAAGACATTCGTATTCTTCAAGTATCTGAAATCCCGCTAACAGCAGCCGAACGTAAACTAGTGGAGCTCGCGCTGGAGTCCAAACAAACACAGGAGCGTAAACATTGGGGCTCCTATTTGTCAGAGGATGAAAGGAAAGCGCATCAACTAAGAGAATGGCTCTTGCAGCAATTGGAGCGGGGGGCTACTCATGCGGAGTTGCCGGATGCCCTAGCTTCTCAATCCTCTCTTTACTCCACCAAAATTCCTCTGCTGTTATATGGAGACTACTCCCAAAATCAGAGTGTCTCATATGCAGAGCTAAAGAAGCTGCTAGAGTCGTTCTTCGAGGCGGAAATCATTCTCATCCCTTTGATGGACAAAGAGTGGCTGATACTTGCCCCGGAAGGCTTACTGACGAGCGGCAGCGAAGAACGAGACGGCGACGACGAAGAGAGTGTCGAACAAATTCTTGATGCGCTTGGATCGGGACTGTTTGAAATGTTGGCCAATGAATGGGTAGGGGAGTGCCATTTGGCCATTGGCTACCCGGTAAAGCCGGCAAAATCGTTGTTCGGGTCCATACTCCAATTACGCGAGACGATCATGCTGGGACGTTCGTTCCATGTCGGCAGCTTCGTCCATCTCCCTTGGGAGCTTCGTCTGGAAAAACTTCTTCATCTTATACATGAAGATGAAAAAAACGAATTTCTGGAGCAAGTGCTGCGCGGCACCGATCATGCGCTTGATTCGGAAACCGTGACGACATTAGAGCATTTTTTTGCCCTCGATTGTAACGTCAGCGAGACCGCGAAGAAGCTGTACATTCATCGCAACACCTTGTTATACCGGCTGGATAAGTTTAAGCATGAGACGGGTTTGGATGTTAGAACCTTTAATCATGCGGTTTTGGTAAGGTTGGCCTTATTATTGTACAAAGTAACGAAAAGAAAGTGATTTTTTTGTAGGGATTGTGCATAGTCAGTCTGAGGGTTGTGGGGTAAGATGATTGTAGTGAATTGCTATATACGAATTCTCGATAAACCGTAGGGGGAATGAAACCATGGCAGGCGTACGTTTAAACCATATCGTAAAAAGATATTCCGGTGCAGAAGAATCCACTGTAAAAGATTTTCATCTTGAAGTCGAAGATAAAGAGTTCGTTGTATTGGTTGGAGCATCCGGTTGCGGAAAATCCACAACTCTTCGTATGATCGCAGGATTAGAAGAAATTACAGAAGGCGAACTTTACATCGGCGACCGCCTTGTTAACGACGTGGCTCCTAAAGACCGCGACATCGCGATGGTATTCCAATCCTATGCCCTTTACCCGCATATGACCGTTTATCAAAATATGGCATTCGGTTTGAAACTCCGTAAGTTCAAAAAAGCAGATATCGATGCTCGCGTTCGCGAAGCAGCGAAAATCTTGGATATCGTACATTTGCTGGACCGTAAGCCAAAAGCTCTTTCCGGTGGTCAGCGTCAACGTGTTGCCTTGGGTCGTGCGATTGTCCGTGAACCACAAGTGTTCTTGATGGACGAACCGCTTTCCAACTTGGATGCGAAACTTCGCGTACAAATGCGCGCAGAGATTACAAAATTGACAAAGCGTCTTGGTGTAACGACAATCTACGTAACGCATGACCAAACAGAAGCTATGACAATGGGCGATCGTATCGTTGTTATGGATAAAGGTATCATTCAACAAGCTGCTACTCCTGAAGAAATCTATAACCACCCTGTTAACATGTTCGTTGCAGGTTTCATCGGATCTCCATCCATGAACTTCTTGAACGGTACATTGTCGGCAGATGGCGGTTCCGTATACTTCAAAACAAACGGCGTGAACATTGAAGTTCCAGCTGGTAAAGCACAAGTGCTGAAAGATAAAGGCTTCGTAGGTAAAGAAGTAATTCTGGGTGTTCGTCCGGAAGATATCCACGAAGAGCCAGTATTCCTGGAAGCTTCTCCGAATACAATCGTAAACGTAAACGTTGAGTTGACTGAGAACCTTGGTCACGAAATGTACTTGTACCTCAACGGAATCGGCAGCGGCACAGTGATCGCTCGTGTTGATGGCCGTGCAAGCATCAAAGAAGGTACGAATGTGAAATTGGCTCTGGACATGAACAAAGTTCATTTCTTCGATAAAGAGTCCACATTGTCCATCTTGGCTAATCACTAATATAAATGTTTCAAATAGATGGGCCAGCCGTTATCGGCTGGCTTTTTCAATTGTTTTTACTGCTTCAAGAACACTTTAGTTGATTTCATATAGGGTTTCCATTACGATGAAACTATTGGATATACATAGATAATGCGAATGAAGTTCGTTTTGCGCTTAAGCAAAAGTCGAAGGAGATAGGTTGATGGCGAAAAAAGTAAAGGTTTCCGATTTGGTGGAACAGTTTCATATGGAGGTACTTGCAGGAGAGGCTGGATTGAAACGACCGATTACCACAGCCGATCTGTATCGTCCGGGCTTAGAGATGGCCGGATATTTTAACTACCACCCGCGCGAACGTATTCAAATGCTCGGCAAAACCGAAGTTACATTTATGGAAATGTTAACAACCGGTGTTCGCCGAAACCGCGCCGAGCAACTATGCGCACCAGAGGAAACCCCTTGCATTATCGTGACGAGAGGGTTTGATGTTCCCGCGGAGCTGCTCGAGGAAGCCTCTAAGCGTGATCTTCCGCTTCTAAGAACCCAAGTATCAACAACGATCTTTGCAAGCAGATTAACGGGTTTCCTGGAAAACAAATTAGCGCCGAGTACAACCATTCACGGCGTGCTTGTAGATGTATACGGCGTCGGGATGCTGATTACGGGCAGCAGCGGTATCGGGAAAAGTGAAACAGCCCTCGAACTTGTCAAAAGAGGGCATCGGTTGATTGCCGATGATGCGGTTGAGATCCGTCAAACAGCTGACAAAGTGCTTACGGGGAATGCCCCGGAATTGATTCGCCATTTGCTCGAAATTCGCGGAGTAGGCATTATTAATATGATGACACTTTTTGGAGCCGGTGCCGTCCGTAATGTGAAGAAAATTTCGGTTGTCGTAAAGCTGGAGAACTGGCAGCAAGATAAACAATATGACCGGTTAGGGCTCGATGAAGAATTAACTCGAATTATTGATACTGATCTGCCGCTGGTAACCATTCCGGTAAGACCGGGTCGAAACTTGGCCGTTATCGTTGAAGTGGCCGCGATGAACTATCGTTTGAAGCGGATGGGGTATAACGCAGCACTTCAATTTACGAACAAACTGACCGAATCGTTGTCGGAAGATTATGAGGATTTTGATTGAATGGATACTCGCGCCTAGAAGGAGGCACAAATTAGATTATGCTCAATAAGATTGCTTTTTCAATCGGCCCAATCGACGTGCATTGGTATGGGATCATTTTAGGTACGGCTGCATTAGTAGGGCTATTGCTCGTTATTCAAGAAGGTAAACGTTTTGGCATTGTGCCGGATTTTTTTATGGATTTATTATTGATTGGCGTACCGTCAGCTATCGTAGGCGCCAGAATTTATTATGTGGCTTTTCAATGGTCTGATTATAAGAACAATTTAGCGGAAATATTTATGATATGGCATGGCGGTATCGCGATTTACGGAGCGTTAATCGGAGCGATTATCGGTGGTTATTTTTATTTTAAAGCAAAAGGGTACCCCTTCTGGAGGATCGTGGATATTTGTGCTCCGGGTCTGATTGTAGGTCAAATGATCGGTCGTTGGGGAAACTTCGTGAATCAGGAAGCCCACGGCGGCCCCGTTGAGGAGTCCTTCCTGCGCAATACCCTGCATTTGCCGAATTTTATCGTGAATCAGATGAATATCGAGGGTGTATTTTATCATCCGACATTTTTGTACGAGTCTCTATGGAACCTGGTGGGGCTGCTTCTCTTGCTCTGGCTCCGCCGAAGACCGTTCATGCGGGCAGGCGAGCTGTTTTTCAGTTATTTTATCTGGTATTCAATTGGCCGTTTCTTCGTAGAAGGACTGCGTACGGATAGTCTTGATTTCACGGGTCCAACTTGGCTTGCTTCTATCATGAACGCGCTGTGGTCACCGATGACGCTTGTCTTTGAACCGGGTGTGATGACGTACGGAGGCAATGTACGCATCTCTCAATTGTTAGCCGTGCTTATCGTTATTGCGGCAATTATCATCATTATTGTTAGAAGGAAAAAAGGATTCGCCAACGAGCACTATGCGGATCCGATCATCTCATCCAAAGCACCCGCGGTGAACGCAAAGGCACAGGATGAAGAGCTTGACACCAAAGGAGCCGACTATGATTCGAACCGTACTGTTTGATTTGGATGGCACGATTGTAGATACGAATGAGTTGATCGTTCAATCTTTTATTCACAGCCTAGAGGGAGAAACACCCGAACCCGTAACTAGAGAATTGATTATTCCGAATATGGGACGCCCGCTTGTAGAGCAGATGGAATTTTTCACAGGCAAAAAAGAGGTCGAAGCGGTGATTCAGAAGTACCGCACCTTCAATTTGTCCAAGCACGATGAATTGGTTAAAGAATTCCCGAACGTTCGTTTGGTGATGGAGAAGCTGCATACGAATGGGATCAAGATCGGTATCGTAACCAGTAAAATTCGCCAAACAACGTTAATGGGACTGAAGTTATGCGGACTTGAAGCGTTTGTCAGCACGATTGTGACGGTCGAAGATGTGAAGAAGCCGAAGCCAAATCCGGAAGGCATTCTCGCAGCTCTCGACACATTGGGCAGCTCGAAGGAAGAGTCAGTGATGGTTGGAGACAGCCATTATGACATTGAAGCAGCACATAATGCCGGGGTGACTTCGGTAGGCGTATCTTGGTCGTGGAAGGGCCGGACTTATCTCGAAACATATAAGCCGGATTACCTCATTGACGATATGCTCGAGCTCCTGCCGATCGTAGGATTGGCTTCGGATGTGAAGGCTGATTGAGAAGAACGGACAAGTATCCGGTCGAGGGTCCTAACGCATTGTGGCAGATTTATCACACGGTCAGTAAGTGGAAGGCGATGCGTAATTTTGTTTTTATTCAAATTAGCCGCTATTCGCCTTCCCTCCGTGTGAAAAACTGGATTTATCGTAATGTGCTCGGCATGAAGGTCGGAGAGCATACGGCTTTTGCCTTGATGGTGATGGTGGATGTCTTTTTTCCGGAAAAAATTTTTGTGGGAAATAATACAATCATTGGCTATAACACAACGATCCTGGCCCATGAATACTTAACAAAAGAGTATCGACTGGGAGAGGTACATATTGGTTCCCATGTTTTGGTAGGGGCGAATACGACGATATTGCCTGGCGTCACCATCGGTGATCACGCAGTCGTCGGAGCGGGTTCGGTCGTGCACAAAGACGTGGCGCCATACAGTTTTGTTGCGGGAAATCCGCTTCAGGTCATCCGCGAAGGGCATAATGAAAAGTAAGGAGTTGTACGCTAGAAGTACAACTCTTTTTTCTTTGTTTGGACAAGGAAAGGCGATTGACGGTCATGGGGTTCCGTGTTAAAATTACTACATTCTTTATTTTGGTAGTATGGTAGCGCACTAAAGTGTTTATTTCTAGATGTTGAGGTGAGACGGTGTCTAAGCCAAAAGTGTTTGAGAAGCCGATTGGGGTCAAAGATTATTTACCCGAGGCGGTAGCAAAGCTTCGAGCCATTGAATTCCGCGTATTGGCGTGCATGGAACGTTGGGGTTACAACCAAATCATTACGCCTACGTTAGAATATTACGATACAGTTGGAGTGGCGAGCTCCACAGAAGATAAAAAGCTGTTCAAACTTCTTGACCGCAAGGGGAAGACGCTTGTATTACGTTCTGAACTGACCGCGCCGATCGCTCGCGTCGCTTCATCTTTGTTAAAAGAGGTTGCTTTTCCGCTTCGACTTTCCTACCATTCGAATGTGTTTCGGGCGATTGAAGAGGAAGCTGGACGCGACTCGGAGTTTTTCCAGACGGGTGTAGAACTTGTCGGCGATGCTTCATCGGAAGCGGATGCCGAAGTGGTGGCGCTAGCCATCGCGTCGCTGCAAGCAGCAGGTGTGGATACGTTTAAAATTGCGCTCGGACACGTGGGTTTCCTAAACGGGTTGTTCCAAGAAACGCTGCCGGGCCGCACAGATGAGCAGCAAGCGCTCAAGGAGCATTTGCTTAACCGTGATTATGTAGGGTATCGGGAAGCCATCAAGTCCTTATCGTTAACTCCTGAGGTTGAGCGTGAGCTTGCAGGGGTGCTTCGCTTAAGAGGCGGCGATGAGATTTGTGAGCAAGCACGTCATGTGTCGAAGGATCCGATTGCTCAGGATGCAATTCGCCATCTGTGTGAGGTGTGGGATGTCCTAAAGGCTTACGGTGTGAGCGAACATGTTGTCATCGATTTAACGATGATAGGAGATTTTTCTTATTACACGGGCATGACTTTTGAAGGGTATGCGGCTGATTTAGGCTTCCCAGTATGCAGCGGCGGCCGTTATGATAATCTGCTGAGCCAATTCGGGCGTCCTGCGCCAGCGACCGGATTTGCATTGAAAACGAACCGGATTCTTGAGGTAACCGGCAAGGAAGCCTTAGAACAACCTGCTCGTGTACTCATTGCCTATGATGTCGAGCATCGGGAAGAAGCGTTGAAGCTGGCCAAGGAGAAGCGTGAGCAAGGCTATGTATCGGCGATTACGCAATTGGTGACAGAGCCGGCTTCCTGGTCTGGTGCTGTTGTGAAGCGGGAAGATGGACAGTATGAGATTCATGGAATCCTGTTTCAAGATATCGTTACATTGCTCTCGAGGTAAATCGCTTCATAGGAGGGAGGATACTCCATTTTCGTAAGCTTAAAGGAGGTATAGCAAGATGGAAGAAATCTTGAAAGTAGCGATGCCAAAAGGCCGTATCTATAAACAGGCAGCGAAGCTGTTTCATAAAGCGGGGCTGCCGATCCCGGAGGATCTGGAAGAAGGACGCCGGTTGATCATTCCGGTGCCTGAGGCAAGAATGGAATTTATTTTGGCCAAACCGGTCGATGTACCGACCTATGTTGAATACGGGGTTGCCGATATCGGCGTTGTCGGCAAGGACGTGCTAATGGAGGAGAACCGCAACGTCTATGAGTTGCTGGATCTCGGCATCGCGCGCTGCCGGATGTCCGTTATTGGGCTGCCGGATTGGAAGCCGGTGATTAATCCGCGTGTGGCGACGAAGTATCCGAATGTCGCCTCGCAATATTTTCGCGAGCAGGGGCAGCAGGTTGAGGTCATCAAGCTGAACGGCTCGATCGAGCTCGCGCCGCTGATTGGGCTGGCCGACCGGATCGTCGATATGGTCGAAACCGGGCAGACGCTCAAGGAGAACGGCCTTGTGGAGCAAGAGGAGATTTTTCAAATCACGAGCCGGCTGATTGCCAATCGGGTCAGCTACCGGATGAAGAACGAATCGATTCAGCGATTGTGCGATCTGTTGCAGGCGGTTTTGCCTGTTCCGGTGAAGCTGTAATCGGGAGCGAACTGATCCTAAATAATAGGAAAAACTAACGGTAATTTGACAGTTATATGAGGATTAGAGTGATTAACAGGAATTTCTATCTTAATTCGCAGGATGTCGTTGACTTAGAAATACATGAGAAAGAGAAAGGATGATGGAGATGCGGATACTTCCCGCCTCGGAATTTCAGTTGAAGCGCGAGGTCGAATACGGCTCGCCCGAGCAAAATGAGACCGTCCGCCGCATCATCGATGAGGTGCGGCAGGACGGAGATGCAGCGCTGCGTCGCATGGCGCAGCGCTATGATGGGGTTGCCGTCAGCGAGCTTCGCGTGACGGACGAGGAAGTGCAGGCGGCGTACGCGCAGGTCGACGCCGGCTTCGTGGCGGCGCTGCGGCAGGCCGCCGCCAACATTCGTGCGTTTCATGAGAAGCAGAAACGCACGTCGTGGATGGACCTGCAGGCGGACGGCAGCCTGCTGGGCCAAATCATCCGACCGCTGAAGCGGGTCGGATTGTATGTGCCCGGAGGGAAGGCGGCGTACCCGTCCTCCGTGCTCATGAACGCCATCCCCGCACTCGTGGCGGGGGTGCCGGAGATCGCGATGGTGACGCCTCCGGCCACCGCGGGCGAAGAAGGCATCAACCCGCATATCCTCGTGGCGGCAGCCGAAGCGGGTGTGAAGGAGATCTACCGCGTAGGCGGAGCGCAGGCTGTAGCCGCGCTGGCCTACGGCACGGAATCGATCCCGGCAGTCGACAAGATCGTCGGGCCTGGCAATATCTACGTGGCGCTTGCTAAGCGCTTCGTCTACGGGGTCGTCGACATCGACATGATCGCCGGGCCGACGGATATTGTCGTGCTGGCGGATGAGCACGCCGACCCTGAGTATATCGCCGCTGACCTGCTCGCGCAGGCGGAGCATGATGAGATGTCACCAGCGATCCTGGTGACACCTTCACAGGAGCTTGCCGAGTCGGTCAAGCTTGAACTATGGCGGCAGCTGGACGTGCTGCCGAAGAAAGCGATCGCCGCCGTGTCCACATCCACCAAGGGAGCTATACTCCTTGTGGATAACTTGGACGAGGGCGTGGACGTCGTGAATCGTCTGGCGCCGGAGCACTGCGAGCTGCTCGTACAGGAGCCGTTTAACCTGCTGCCTCGCATTGAGAATGCAGGTGCTATTTTCCTCGGCGCCTACAGCACGGAGCCGGTGGGCGATTATTTCGCTGGGCCGAATCATGTGCTGCCGACGAACGGTACGGCAAGATTCTCGTCACCACTTAACGTGGACGATTTTCTTAAGAAATCAAGCGTCATTCACTATAGCAAGGAAGCGCTGCTCGCGAATGGCGATATGATCATGACACTGGCCCGCAATGAAGGGCTGGAAGGTCACGCGCGGGCCGTCGAGGTAAGACTTAAGAAGGAAGGGAAGTTGAAATAGATGGCTGAACAAGAGAAGGCTTTGGCAACTCGCTCGGCGAGCGTAGCCCGCAAAACGAACGAAACCGATATCGCGTTAACGTTTCAAGTCGACGGGACCGGGGTTTCGGAACTTCAAACAGATGTGCCTTTTTTGAATCATATGCTCGATCTTTTTACTAAACATGGCCAGTTTAACCTAAATGTGGTGGCCAAAGGCGATATCGAGATTGATGATCATCACACGGTTGAGGATATCGGAATTTGTCTGGGGCAGACGCTGCGCGAAGCGCTGGGTGACAAAAAAGGCATCAAGCGTTATGCCAACGTGTTCATCCCAATGGACGAGGCGCTTGCCCAGGTCGCCATCGATATTAGCAACCGTCCGCATCTTGAATATCGTGCGCAGTATCCTTCGCAGCTTGTAGGCAGCTTCGATACGCAGCTGGTACATGAGTTTCTGTGGAAACTGGCGCTTGAAGCCCGTATCACGCTGCATGTTATCGTGCACTACGGTCACAACACGCATCATATGATTGAAGCGGTATTTAAAGCTTTAGGCCGTGCGCTGGATGAAGCGACATCGATCGATCCTCGTGTGCAGGGGGTTCCTTCGACGAAGGGGGTGCTCTAAAATGATTGCAATTATTGACTACGGTATGGGCAATTTACATAGCGTAAGCAAAGCGGTGGAACGACTGGGTCACGAAGCCATTGTGACGGGCGACCCGGAGCAAATTCTCGCTGCAGACGGAGCGATCCTTCCCGGCGTCGGCGCTTTCGGCGATGCGATGGAGAATTTACGCAACACCGGTTTGCGCGATGTAGTCATCCGTTATGCGGAATCAGGCAAGCCGCTGCTCGGCATCTGTCTCGGTATGCAACTGCTGTTCTCCAGCAGCGAGGAGTACGGCGAACATGAAGGGCTCGGCCTTTTGCCGGGCACGGTGATTCGTTTTCGCGGCGATTACAAGGTGCCGCACATGGGATGGAACCGTTTGAGCTACAAGCAAGCTGGCAGTCCGCTTTTCAGTGGTATTGAGGAGGGACACGTTTACTTCGTGCACTCTTTCCATGCGAAGCCTGAGCGCGAGAGTGACTTGCTTGCGGTGACGAATTACTTTCAGCCAGTAACGGCTATTGTTGGCCGTGGTAACGTGTACGGCATGCAGTTCCACCCGGAAAAGAGCGGGGATATCGGCATGCGGCTGCTCGGAAATTATTTGAAGCTGGCCGAATCGGCTATGCCTACCTCAACTTGAAAAGGGTCGTTTATCGTGAAATTCAGACCATGTATTGATCTCCATCAAGGTAAAGTGAAACAGATTGTCGGTGAAACCCTACAGCCGGACGTGAGCGGCGTTGTGGAAAATTTCGTTTCCGAGCATACGCCGGGCTACTATGCATCTATGTATCGCGAGGATGGCCTTGAAGGCGGCCATGTGATCATGCTCGGCGGAGGCAACGAAGAGGCGGCTGCAGAAGCTTTGCGGGCCTACCCTGGCGGCCTTCAGATCGGTGGCGGAATTCGTGCGGATAACGCGGATATGTATTTGGAGCTTGGAGCTTCGCACGTTATCGTGACTTCATATATTTTTCAGGACGGCAAATTGAACTGGGATCATCTTGAGGCCATCGCCGCCAAGGTGGGACCCGAACGGCTTGTGATCGACCTCAGCTGCAAAGAGCGGGATGGCAAGTATTATGTGGTCACCAATCAATGGCGCACATTCAGCGATTTTGAGGTGAGCCTTTCCGGAATCGCCAAGCTGGAGCCTTATTGCAAGGAGTTCCTGATTCACGCGGTGGACGTGGAAGGGAAGCGTCAGGGCGTTCAGGAGAAATTGGCGGCCCAATTGGCGGAATGGACGACGATTCCGACGACTTATGCCGGGGGTGCACGATCGCTGGACGATCTGGCGAGGTTCCGGGACATCACCGGCGGGCGGCTCGACATTACGATCGGAAGCGCCCTGGATATTTTCGGCGGCGAACTTCCATACCGCGATGTATTGGCATATTGCCGGACGCTTGAGTCTTAAAATCTTTTTCAAGAAAGGAGATGCATCCCCATGTTAGCCAAAAGAATAATCCCTTGCCTGGACGTCAAGGACGGCAGGGTGGTCAAAGGCGTTAATTTCGTCAACTTGCGCGACGCGGGCGATCCGGTTGAGCTCGCTGCCATTTATGATAAAGAAGGCGCGGATGAGCTTGTTTTCCTGGACATCTCTGCATCGGTGGAAGGGCGTGCAACGATGGTTGAAGTCGTTCGTCAGACAGCGGGCGAGATCACGATTCCTTTTACCGTCGGCGGCGGCATCTCCAGCGTTGATGACATGAAGCGGCTCCTGCGGGCTGGAGCGGATAAGATCGGTATTAACACGGCGGCGGTTCGCAACCCGCAGCTTGTCTCCGACGGAGCGCGCAAGTTCGGCTCCCAGTGTGTCGTTGTCGCGATCGATGCGAAGTTTAACAGCGAGTGGGGCGAGTGGGAAGTGTTCACCCACGGCGGGCGCAATGCCACAGGCATCAAGACGCTGGAGTGGGCGAAGCGAATGGAAGAGCTTGGCGCAGGCGAGATTCTGCTGACCAGCATGGATGCCGACGGTACGAAGGACGGCTTCGACCTGAAGCTGACGCGCGCTGTATCCGAGCTGCTGACGATCCCGGTGATCGCCTCTGGCGGAGCGGGACGAGCGGATCATTTTTATGATGTGTTCACGGAAGGTAAGGCCGATGCCGGCCTTGCGGCGACTATTTTTCACTATAAAGAATTAACGATTCAAGGGGTCAAAGACGACCTTAAAGGCAAAGGGGTTGAAATCCGATGACAATCGCGTTAGATACGATCAAATATGATGCCCAAGGATTAGTTCCAGCTGTTGTACAGGATGCGATCAGCAAAGAAGTGCTCATGCTGGCTTACATGAACAGCGAGTCGCTGCAGCGTACGATTCAAACCGGGGATACCTGGTTCTGGAGCCGTTCGCGTCAGGAACTGTGGAACAAAGGCGCTACGTCCGGCCACACACAGAAGGTCAAGGCACTTCGCTACGACTGCGACGCGGATACACTGCTAGTGCTCGTGGAACAAGTGGGACCAGCCTGCCATAACGGCACATATACTTGCTTCACCGAGAACATTCCGTTGGAAACGGAATCGGCTGCTTCCACTGTCGCTTCTGCGGGCGACCGTTTCGCGATCTTGTCCGAGCTGGAAGCCGTTATCGCATCGCGCGATGCCGAGCGTCCTGAAGGTGCTTATACGACTTACTTGTTCGAAAAAGGCGTCGACAAAATCTTGAAAAAAGTGGGCGAAGAAACTGCCGAGGTCATCATCGCAGCCAAAAATAAAGATAACGACGAGCTTCGTTACGAAGCGAGCGATCTCATTTTCCACTTGATGGTTCTCTTGCGCAACAACAAACTGCCGCTAGATGACGTTATGAAGGAATTGGCGAGCAGACACGTGAAAAAATAATATGAACGACCTGGAGTGATACCAAGATGTTGATTGATTATCATACACATCATGTACGCTGCGGTCACGCTTCCGGGGAACTGGAGGCCTACGTCAAACGCGGCATCGAGATCGGGCTCACGCAATTAGGGCTGTCGGATCATATGCCGCTTTTGCATGTGGATCCGCAGACGTATTGGCCGGAGATGGCCATGCCGATGGATGAACTGCCTCGCTATGTCGAGGAGTGCCTGCAATTGAAAGAAAAATACAAGGATCAGATCGATATCCGTGTTGGTCTCGAAGGCGATTATATCGAAGGCTATGAAGCGGAGATCGAAGCGATCATCAAAGCTTATCCATGGGATTATGTCATCGGTTCCGTTCATTTTCTGGGTGAGTGGGATATCTCGGACTTCAGGCAATTAGCAGGCTGGGAAGGCAAGGATATTTACGAGGTGTATACGCAATACTACGATGCAGTGAAAAAAGCTGTTCGTACTGGATTTTATGACTATATCGGGCATATCGATGTGATCAAACGCTTTGGCTACAAGCCGGACCGCGACCCGTGGGAGCTGGAAAAGGCTGCGTTAGATACCGTGAAAGAGCATGGTCTCGCCATTGAACTTAATGCTTCCGGTCTTCGCATGCCGTGTGAAGAAATGTTTCCAAGCCGCCGCATGCTGGAGTATTGCCATAAGGTGGGAATCCCCTTGACAATTGGATCGGATGCACACCAGCCAGAACGGTTGTTCCAATATTTGGACCAGGCCCGGAACCTCTTGAAAATGATCGGATTTAACGAAATAGCCACATTTTCTGCAAGAAAACGACATCTTGTTACTTTTTAAATTCGACACCTTTCATGTATAATGAGGAAGTCAGGAATAATCTATTTAATGAATCTTCGGAGGTAACCGTTAACCATGTATAGCGACAATGTTAAAATTTTTTCCGGATCTTCGAATCCGAAGCTTGCGGAACGTATTTGTAAAGAACTCGGCCAGCCACTTGGACAAATCAAATTATCCCGTTTCAAAAGCGGAGAAATCTACTGTCTCTACGAAGAAACGATTCGTAACTGCGACGTATTTCTAGTACAAACGTTCTCCCATCCGATCAATGAGCACATGATGGAGCTTCTGGTTATGATGGATGCGGCGAAAAGAGCATCCGCAAGAACGGTCAACCTTGTCATCCCTTACTATGGTTACTCCCGTCAAGAACGTAAAGCTGCTCCGCGTGAGCCAATTTCTGCTAAATTAGTAGCCGACTTGTTCAGCGCTGCAGGCGCGAATCGCGTTGTTACGATCGACCTGCATGCTCCTGCGATTCAAGGCTTCTTCAATATCCCTGTGGATCATCTGACGGCGCTTGACGTCATCAGTGACTGCATCAAAAAGAAAAACCTGCCCGATCCGATTATCGTATCTCCGGATGCAGGTCGTGCAACGACAGCTGAGAAAATGGCAAACATTCTCGATGCGCCTTTCGCTATGATGATTAAAAAGCGTCCCGCTCACAATGAATCCGTTATTACGCACGTAATCGGAGACGTTGCTGGCCGTACGCCGATTATCATCGAAGACTTAATCGATACCGGGACAACGATCGTGAACGTTGTAGAGGGTCTCAAAGAAAGAGGCGCGCATGACGTTTACATTTGTGCGACGCATCCTGTATTCTCCGGCCCAGCCCTGCAGCGTCTGGATCACCCGAACATTAAGGAAGTCATCATCACGGACTCCATCGCGATTCCGGATGACCACTCCGATAAATTCCGTGTGCTCTCCGTAGCGCCGTTATTGTCCGATGCAATCCGCATTATTAACGATGGTGGGTCCCTATCCTCCCTCTTCAAATACGGCGGCGTGTAAGAGGAAGTTTTAAAAAACAGCTTTGATAACGAAGTGATTCAGGAAGTAATTCGGCATCGAATCTTGAACGAAATCCGGGAACTGCGGTACTCTCGTAGGCTCACCTACGCTCCGTTCCTCGTTCCTCGGATTTCGTCCAACCTTCTCGGTTTTGAAAGCCGACTTTTAAAACCTTTATTTACTTTACAAACCGAGTTCAACACCGCATCCGATGAAAGTTTTTGGCTTCCGGGCGATCTATGGTATAATTTGATCGTAACAATTAAGCCGGAGGTGTCTTGCTATGGAAAAGATTAAGCGCGTGTCCGATACACCCAAGCCTAAAGTCATCTCGATTAACATGGATGCCGCCTTCTTTTTCGAGAGAGCGGTTCAATCTTTGGATCGGTTTCACTATGATAAGGCATTGAAATATTTCCGGCGAGCCGCAGAATATGAGCAGGATAATCCTGTGAATCACTGCAATCTCGCGGGGGTTCTCTCCGAGATGGGCAATTATGAAGAGTCGAACCAAATCTTGCAGCATATCCTTGATGTCATCGATCCTACGATGACGGAATGTTATTTTTATATGGCTAATAATTACGCCAACATGGAAAGCTACGAACTGGCGGAACAAGCGTTAGTTCGCTATCTGGAAAACGATCCGACCGGACAGTTTATGGACGAATCGGAAGAAATGATGGAAATGCTCAGTTACGAGCTCGAACGTCCTGCCCCTCTCACTAGCATTAAGAGTCGAGAAGGGCTCTTCGAGCATGATAAAGCCCGTGCGTTGCTGGAAGAAGGCAAGTTCGCCGAGGCGGTCAGACAGCTGGAGAAGATTGCGAAGAAGCATCCGGATTTCACGGCGGCTCGCAACAATCTCGCGTTAGCCTATTACTACATGGGCCAGTTCGAGAAAGCAATGGAGACGATTCACGGGGTTCTTGAGATTGACGCCGGTAATCTGCACGCACTTTGTAATTTGGCGATATTTCACCAGCATTTCGGCAATAAGCAAGAACTGGCGGAACTGGTCGACTTGCTGCGCAAGACGTTTCCGTATCAGCATGACCATGTGTTCAAACTGGCGACGACGATGGGTATCCTAGGCGAGCACGAAAAGGCGTATCACTTATTTAAACGTCTGCTCAAAGCAGGAGAAGGTTCTGCAGATCCATGTCTGTTTCATTACACAGCTGTTGCAGCTTGCCATATTGGCCGATTCGCTGAGGCGTACCGTCAGTGGAAGCAAGTAGAGAAACTTGATCCCGGTACGGAAATCTCCAAGTTTTATCTGGAGCAGTTGCAAACCCGCGAGACGAGCCAAGCTACGCCCACATGGAGCTATCATTACCATTTGCCTTTTGAGGAGCAATTCCGTGTTCTGGAGAAATCCACGCAGGGTATTCCGGAACAATTGAAGAAAGATCCGCTTGTGCGTTCTTCTTTCTTCTGGGCGCTGCGGCATGGGGATATGGACACCAAGCTGCAGGTTATTCAGGCTTTCGGATTGATTGCAGACAATGAAGTTAGAGATGCTTTGCAAGACTTTATTCTAGAACGTGAAGAAGACGATTATTTGAAAAAAGTCGCGATATTCGTGCTTCGCAGCATGGGAATCCGCGATCCGTTGCCTGCATTTCTGGAAAACCGGGAAATCATGGTGGAAGCATCGCCATATTCTCCTCAATTGCCTGTTTGGGATGCCAAATGGCAAGGTGTGATGGAAACGGCGCTTTCTCATATGCACAAGCGTTACGATATGATTCAGCAGTACGACTTGGAAATTCTTTGGGTCGAGTTTTTGACCAAGATATATCCTGGCGTGCCTAAGATTCAGAAGTCGGAAGGCTGGGCAGCAGCACTGGAATATTTAATTGCCAAAATGCATCGTCGAGCCATTTCCTATCAGGAAGTGTCCAATCGTTATGGAGTCACCGTATCTACGATTAGCCGCAACGTAAAGCTCATCGATGATACTTGCGGTCTGCGTGAGAAAATGGAGGCCATCTTTCCGAAATTCACAAGCATTTGATGGCTGGGCGCTTCTGTGAAGAACGCCTGCTTTCATATATAAATTAACCGACAGCCAGACTAACACCAAAGAAAACGTATCGTAAGCTTCTGCTTGCGAAGAAGGTTATTATACAGAAAACACTTAGGAGGGAAACCATATGTACAAATCCGTCGTTGTAGGAACAGGGCCATCCGGTCTGACAGCTGCCATTTATCTGGCTCGCGCTAATTTGAGTCCGCTCGTAATTGAAGGTCCGGAGCCAGGCGGTCAGTTGACCACGACTACTGAAGTTGAGAATTTTCCAGGGTTCCCCGAAGGAATTATGGGACCTGAACTGATGGAAAATATGCGCAAGCAAGCAGAACGCTTCGGCGCTGAATTCAAAACCGGCTGGGTCAACTCAGTAGAGCTTACCAACCGTCCGTTCAAGCTTCAAGTCGAAGGTCTTGGCGAGATCGAAACTGAAACTTTGATCATCTCCACCGGAGCATCAGCGAAGCTGCTTGGCATTACGAATGAGCGTGAAAACATCGGTCGCGGCGTAAGCACTTGCGCTACGTGCGACGGCTTCTTTTTCCGCGGCAAAAAGATTATCGTCGTGGGCGGCGGGGACTCCGCGATGGAAGAAGCGAACTTCTTGACTCGCTTTGCATCTGAAGTTCGTCTGGTTCATCGTCGAGATGAACTGCGCGCTTCCAAAATCATGCAGGATCGCGCCCGTGGCAACGAGAAAGTGAAATGGGCGCTTAACAATACGCCACTTGAAGTTGTTGCCGGCGATAAAGGTGTAACCGGCCTGAAGGTGAAAAACAACGTGACCGGTGAAGAAGAGATCATTGAAACCGACGGTATTTTCGTAGCGATCGGCCACACGCCGAATACGAAATTCCTGGGCGGCCAAATCGAAACTGACGAGCATGGTTACATTATCGTGAAACCAGGCACGACAGAAACGAACATCCCTGGGGTTTTCGCTTGCGGAGACGTACAGGATACGAAGTATCGTCAAGCGATCACAGCAGCAGGAAGCGGATGCGCGGCTGCCCTGGAATGTGAGAAGTTCCTAGAGGGACATATCGTACACGATTGGAGCCAGACGCTGTAAATCGTCGGGAGCCGTTGTAACAGTGAACGTGGAGGGCTATGCTTTCCACGTTTTCTCTTTCTGCTAAGGCTTAGTTCAATCTTGACCTGTATACAACCTTGACTTATAGTTGGAACAGGAGCAATTATAACCCCCACAAAGTGACGCATAGCCTTCGAAGCATATTCCGTCCACATCGAGCTTTAGCTCGATTGGCTTCAAAACTCACCGCTTAAAGCGGTCACGCTTCTCTGGAATTGCTTCGATGAGAGTTTGGACATTACTTTGCGGGGACCCCGGAAAATATCCGAAAATTATAAGATTATTCGTAGAGGTGACCTTGCAATGTCAAATCAGATTTATATCGGTGTAGATTTAGGCGGTACCAATATTAAAGTCGGTATCTGTGACGAGCAGGGTAAGCTGCTGCACACGTATGAAGGACCTACAGGTGCGGATCAGGGCTCTGACGCCGTGCTGGAGCGCATTGCTCAGTATGTGCGACAAATTGTCGAGGATTCTCCTTTTGAATGGGAGCAAGTGGCTGGTATTGGTGCAGGGCTTGCGGGATTCATGGATATTCCCGAAGGCTTCGTTAAATTCTCTCCTAACTTGCAATGGCGCAATGTCCCTGCGAAGAAAACACTTGAAACCTTGCTCGGCAAAACGGTGAAAATCGATAACGATGCCAACGTGGCCGCATTAGGCGAAGCGTGGGCGGGTGCCGGAGCGGGTATTCCGAATGTCGTCTGCTATACGCTGGGAACAGGCGTAGGCGGCGGGATTATTATCAACGGTAAAATTTATCAAGGCTCTGCCGGTATGGCTGGCGAGCTTGGACATATGTCGATTGTGCCGGATATCGAAGCGATTAATTGCGGATGCGGTCAAGTGGGTTGTCTTGAAACCGTTTCTTCTGCGACGGGTATCGTTCGTATGGCTAATGATGCGGTAGAACGCGGTGAACACACATCGCTTGCCTTGCATGAGAAGATCGAAGCGAAGCATGTATTCGACGCAGCCAAGTCCGGAGATGAAGTAGCGCTGCGCATTGTGAACCGTGCTGCTTACTATCTCGGTCGTTCGATGGCTGCTATGGCTGTTATTATGAATCCAAAGCGTTTCATTATCGGTGGTGGCGTGTCCAAAGCGGGCGAGATCCTGTTCAATCCGATTCGTGAAACCTTCAAGAAATACACACCGGAAGCGGCTGCTGAAGGCGTTGAAATTGTCGCAGCAACACTAGGTAACGATGCAGGCGTCGTTGGCGCAGCAGGCTTGAATTTGCGATAGACGCCCACAATTTGAAGTTTGTGCGGAAGCGGGACTAATCCGTCTTTGCCCGTGAAACGCACGCCAAAGGAAGGTGCAAATCGATGGAAGAAATTCACCCTTTAGCGAAGCTTGTCATCATTACAGGAATGTCGGGTGCCGGGAAGACGATTGCCGTGCAAAGTCTTGAAGATCTCGGTTTTTTCTGCGTCGATAACTTGCCGCCGGTGCTCATCCCCAAATTTGCAGAATTAATCGAGCAATCGATGGGTAAAATCGGCAAAGTGGCCTTGGTGATTGACTTGCGCGGGCGTGAGTTTTTTACGGCGCTTCAAGAGTCGCTACGGCTTATCCAAGAAAATTTCACGTTGACCTATGAAATTCTGTTTTTGGATGCGACAGACGCAGCACTCGTTCAGCGATACAAGGAAAGCCGGCGCCGCCACCCGTTGGCTCCGAATGGGGTCCCGCTTGAAGGGATCGGCCTGGAGCGCAAGCTGCTCGAAGAGCTCAAAGGTCTGGCTACTCAAGTGATTGATACCAGCACACTGAAGCCGGCGCAACTGAAAGAAAGAATTATATCCAGGTTTACCAATTTGGAATCAAATCGCATATCTATAAATGTAATCTCTTTCGGATTTAAATATGGGATCCCCATCGATGCCGATTTGATCTTTGATGTACGTTTTTTACCGAATCCGCATTACGTGGACCAACTTCGCCCACAGACCGGCCAAGACCCAGATGTGTACGACTATGTGATGAAATGGACGGAGACGCAAGAATTTCTCACGAAATTGCTCGATATGCTCAACTTCCTTATGCCGCAGTATAAGAAGGAAGGCAAGAGCCAGGTCGTCGTCGGCATCGGGTGCACGGGAGGCAAGCATAGATCCGTTGCCATTACCGAATACCTTGGCAAGGTGCTCGGCAACAGTGAGACTGAGGCCGTGCGAGTAAGCCATCGAGATGCGGAGCGGGATCGCGTATAGCCAGTCTCACGATAAAGAGGGTGAAAGAATAATGAAACGTGATAACTTACAGCGCACGCCCAAAATTGTCGTGATCGGTGGCGGTACGGGTCTCTCCGTCATGCTTAGAGGCTTGAAGGAAAAACCGGTGGACATCACAGCAATCGTTACGGTTGCAGATGATGGAGGAAGCTCCGGCATACTCCGTAATGAAATGCAGATGCCTCCGCCCGGAGACATTCGCAACGTACTGACTGCACTAGCAGATGTGGAGCCTCTCCTGTCGCTGATGCTCCAATATCGATTTCAGTCGGGCACCGGATTAGCCGGGCACAGTCTGGGAAATCTAATTTTGGCAGCGCTAACCGATATCACCGGCGATTTCGTAACTGCCGTTCAAGAAATGAATCGTGTATTCGCTGTCAAAGGCAGGGTGCTGCCGGCATCGAGTCAAGCGATTGTGCTTAAAGCGATTATGGAGAACGGTGCCCTGATTACAGGTGAATCGCAAATTCCTAAGGCAGAGGGACGCATCCAACGCGTATCTATTGAGCCCACGGACGTCATGCCGCTGCCGGAAGCCATTCAGGCTATACAGGAAGCGGACGCCATCTTATGCGGTCCTGGCAGTTTGTACACCAGCTTGCTGCCGAATCTGCTCGTTCCCCAAGTTGCGCAAGAGATTATGAAATCGGACGCTGTGAAGATGTTCATTTGTAACGTGATGACACAACCCGGAGAAACCGATGACTATACCGTTAGTGATCACTTAGCAGCGATCCACGACCACTTAGGGCATCATTTATTCGATTATGTCATTGTGAACAACGGTGAAATTCCTCCCCAAGTCCAAGCGAAATACGCAGAGAAGGGCTCGAAAGCAGTTCATCTGGATTTAGATGAAGTGACAAAGAGGGGGTACCGGGTCATTGCAGACCGGCTCGTGTTGTTCCGAACCTATCTGCGCCACGATGCTGAGAAGCTAAGTGACCATATTTATCAGCTCGTTGAAAGCTGGATGTTAAGGAAGAGGTGAGACCTTTGTCCTTCGCGGCACAAACCAAAAAAGAATTAACCCTTGTTGAAACGGAAGCGTGTTGCGAGAAAGCGGAGCTATCTGCGCTAATCCGGATGAATGGTTCCGTCTCGCTGTCGAGCGGGCGCGTCATTCTCGATATATCGACCGAGAATGCCGCGATTGCAAGGAGAATCTATACACTTATCAAGAAGACGTATAAATTGCATACCGAGCTGCTTGTGCGTAAGAAAATGCGACTCAAGAAAAACAATGTGTACATTGTTCGAGTTCCGGGACAAGTGCAAGAGCTGCTTAGCGATCTGAAAATCGTTTCCGAGGGTTTTATCTTTACCCCAGGGATTGAAAAGGAGATTGTTCGCGGCAACTGCTGCAAGCGCGCTTACTTGCGCGGCGCATTCATGGCCGGAGGCTCGGTAAACAACCCGGAAGGGTCATCTTACCATCTGGAGATCGCCTCCATCTATGAGGAGCACTGCCGGGCTTTAACGCAGCTTGCGAATAAGTTCGACTTGAACGCTCGCTTCATCGAGCGCAAGAAGGGCTTCGTGCTTTACATCAAGGAAGGCGAGAAGATTATCGAGTTCCTGAGCATTATTGGCGCTCATCAGGCACTGCTGCGTTTTGAGGATGTTCGCATTATGAAGGACATGCGCAATTCGGTTAACCGAATTGTGAATTGTGAAACTGCGAATCTAAACAAAACGATCGGTGCTGCCGTTAGGCAGATCGACAATATCCGGCTTTTGCAGCGTGAGGTGGGTCTTGAGAGCTTGCCGGACAAGCTGAGAGAAGTTGCTGAGATCAGGCTTCAGCATCCGGACATGAACCTCAAGGAAGTTGGGGATATGCTTAAAGGCAACGTGAGTAAATCCGGCGTTAATCATCGTCTTCGAAAAATTGATGAATTAGCCGAAAAATTGCGAAATTCTTGAGTCTTGAAGACCCAGCACAGCACTTCCTCAAGTTTTTCTCATTTTTTCTAGTGTACTTGCGGGAAAAATGCTATAATGTTAAAACATAAGGTATTTGCACTGTTATCAGTAGTAGTTCATATAAGCTTGAGTAGGGGGAATTAGTTCCATGTCCAGACGGCCAGTCGTTGTGAAGTTGAGAACAGGACTTCATGCCAGACCTGCGGCATTGTTTGTTCAAGAGGCAAATAAGTTTTCATCTGAAATCTTCGTTGAAAAAGATGAAAAGAAAGTGAATGCGAAAAGCATCATGGGAATTATGAGCCTTGCGATCAGTACAGGGACCGAAGTCTTCATAAGCGCAGAAGGATCGGACGCCGAGCAGGCTGTAAACGCTTTAGTCACATTGGTTAGCAAGGAAGAATTGGAGAACCAATAATTCATCAGAAGCTTCCTTTCGAGGAAGTTTTTTTGAAGCTCCAAGTGGAGAATAAAAGAAGAGGTTCGACCCAGCAAAGGGGCTCTGCGTATCATTTACACGCAGGGCTCTTACTTCTTCAACGCAGTAAATCTTAATATGATTCTCCATTAGGAGCGGAACCAGGATGCCGAGGTTTTTTAAAAATGAAAGATTGCAAATCATCGTGATTGCATTTGCAACGGCTATTGCAGAAGGACTCAAGATTAATCCTTTTAGCGGTGATTTTTTTCGTATCGGACTAGGTGTGAGCACCTTTTTATTTTTTTTGCTATTCATGCGCCATCTCTCCTATATCAAGGTCGGGATTCTTACAGGCATCATGAATGTAATTTTTCAAGGTGGAGAGTGGATGATTCACACGCATTCAATTTCCGTCATGGCGAGCTTGCAAAATAATCTTGCAGCAGGATTCTATTATGTTGTTTTTGCCTTGGGTATGAGCTGGATTCGCAAGGAAATTAATGAACTTCAGCCCCTTCTTCTGGGCGGGATCGTTTCGGTCATTGATTTCGCGGCTAATGGAACAGAACTCCTCATGCGTGTGGTGCTGCTTGGCGCTGGCAATGTCCAATATGAAGTCTGGATTGTTTTAATCGTGACTGCGGTTGTCCGTAGTTATTTTGTGATTGGACTGTTTAGCAGTATTGTGATTAACCAGATGCGTATTCTTCATGCCGAGCGGGAGAAACGGATGGAACAAATGCTAAATATCGGCGCCGGGCTTTACGGAGAAGCTTTTTACTTGAAAAAGTCGATGGATACGATTGAAAATATTACGGCGAACAGCTTTGATCTTTATCGCAAGTTAAAAGAGCAAAATTTGATCCTTAACAGTCAACAGGCATTGGGTGTTGCCCAACAAATCCACGAAGTGAAAAAGGATTCCCAACGTATTTTGGCTGGGTTATTAAAATTGACGGAAAGTAAGGTTATGGTGGACATGCAGCTTTCGGAAATTCTCCACTTTGTCATCAAAGGAAATGAGGAGTATGGCGAAATGCTGAAGAAGACCATTAGGATAGAAAAAGAAATGGGGGAAGATTACAGTATTAAGAACTATATTCCGATACTAACCCTTCTTAATAATTTGGTGGCGAATGCCGTAGAAGCTATAGGGTCGCACGGAAACATAAGCTTGAAGACCTTTGTACAAGAAAAAGATGTATTCTTTATCATTACGGATGATGGAAAAGGGATACTCGAAGAAGATAAGGATCTTGTTTTTGAGCCGGGCTTTACGACCAAGTTTAGCGAAGTGGGGATAGCGGCAACGGGAATCGGCCTGTCTCATGTTCGGGATATTGTACATTCACTTGGCGGTAACATCAGCATGGAGTCACAAGGAAGAGGGTGCGGCGCCCAAGTTACCGTCGTTCTTCCGACAGCCAAATTAAAGAAGGAGGGGTAGTCGATGTCGTTTACTTTTATTATTGTTGATGACGATGCCGTCAGCAGACGGATGCTGCAGCATATTATTGAGGAGTGCGGACTAGGCGATGTCATAGACACGGCGGGAGGGGGCGTGGAGGGGACTCGAATGATCCTTGAGGCGCAGCCGGATATCGTATTGATTGATTTGCTGATGCCGGATCAGGACGGTATTGAGACGATATCGCAATTGAAGAATCAGGGCTTTAACGGGAAGTTTATCATGATCTCTCAAGTGGAAAATAAAGAAATGGTGGGACTGGCCTATCAAAACGGGATCGAATTCTTTATTCATAAGCCGATTAACCGGGTGGAAGTAGAATCCGTATTATATAAAGTAAGTGAACGGTGGAAATACGAGCGCTATATTGTTGAGATCAAGCAATCGCTGGCGAAGATGGAGGGCATCGACTTACCGTCAGCTGGGAAAGAGCGGATGAGCGTCCGTGACAATGTGAAACTTATCCTCATGGATTTGGGTATTATCGGTGAAAGCGGTAGCAAGGACATCATTTCCATCATGGAACATTTAATCGAGCACCGGAAATCGGAGCATGACTTCCCGCCACTCAAGGAGCTGTACGAATCAGTAGCTCGAACGTATAAGCATAATCAGATTGATATTGAGAAAGAGTGTAAGACGATTGAGCAACGGATTCGACGTACCGTTATAGCCGCGTTAACACATCTGGCTTCCATTGGTTTGACCGACTATAGTAACCCCAAATTTGAATACTATTCCCCGCTTTATTTTGACTTCCAAGATGTCCGTCTGAAAATGAGAGAAATGGACGAAGATATTCAATCCGATAAAGGAAAGGTGAATATTAAAAAGTTTTTGCATGTGTTTTATTTGGAGTTGTTGGAGAAAATGAAACGTTAATCAATTACTGAACCCTTGCTTAGGATGAATATAAGCGTATGGGTTCTTTTTTATGTGTGATGTAACATTACACGTTGAATGCGCTTCCCATTTTATGCAAACGGATACATCTTTCTGGGGAACTTCATGAAGTCGGTTTCAATTAAAATGTACTGATTATATGTAAAATTAATTATCATTATGCGGGACATTTTTTTGTAGGATCATGTAGGGTTGCGAAGGGTGTGGGTTACTATAAAAACGTAGCAAATGATAGTTTAAAAAGGAAAAGGGGTAGTTCGAATGAAAAAAATTAGTACAGTTTTATTTGCAACAGTATTGGCATTCTCGCTTAGCGCTTGCGGTAATGGCGCATCGAGTTCAAGCAAGGCTGCAGATACGGCTCAACCGACTAAAGCAGGTTCAGTTAAAAAATACACAATCGGGACTGACGCGACTTATCCTCCTTTTGAATTTGAAAAAGACGGAAAATACGTGGGAATTGATATTGATTTGATTAATGCGATCGGCAAAGAAGAAGGTTTTGAAGTTGAGTTGAAACCGATGAATTTTAAAGGGATTATCCCGGCGATTACAGCCAAACAATTGGACGGTGCGATTGCGGGCATTAGTATTACAGATGAGCGTAAGCAAGTTGTTAATCTATCGGATTCGTATTACTTAGCGGGTCTTTCGCTGGTAGTTCGGGAAGACAACACAACAATTAAAGGTCCAGAAGATTTGAAGGGTAAAGTAATTGCGATTAAAAAAGGAACGTCAGGCGCTAAGCTTGCTGATGAACTGGGCAAAAGATATGGCGCGGAAGTTAAATATTTTGACGATAGCCCTTCGATGTACCAAGAAGTTGCCAATAAGAATGCAGATGTAACGATTGAGGACTTCCCGGTAATTTCCTACAAGATTGCCATTGATCCTAACTCGAAACTGAAAATTGTAGGAAGCCGCCTGAATGGTGATTTGTACGGTATCGCGGTGAGCAAAGAAAATGCGGAGCTTTTGAACAAAATCAATAGCGGGCTTAAGAAGTTGAAAGATAACGGAAAATTAGACCAAATCGTCAATAGCTATATGACAGCACCTGCAAAATAAAGTGGATGTGGCCGCATGATGTTGCTTTTTCCTGGTGAGGGCAGCATCATGCGGAAAGTTAAAAAAAGGGGGATGGGGATCTCGTGACTTCCTCATTGCAAGTTATTTTGGATGCGATACCGACGCTGGCTCAGGGCTCTTTAATAACTTTGAAGATCGTTGTAATTTCTTTAATTATTGCATTTATCATAGGTTTAATCGCGGGCTTAATGAGCACATCCTTGAATAAAATTGTTCGGGGAATTGCAACGGCTTATGTGGATCTCATTCGGGGGACACCTCTTCTGGTGCAAGTCTTTTTCATCTATTTCGGACTTCCGGTATTTTTGGATATTCGAATTTCGGCTGAGACCGCAGGTATTCTGGCCATCAGTTTAAATGCGGGGGCCTATATTGCAGAGATTTTCCGTGCAGGTATTTTGTCCATTAGCAAAGGGCAGACGGAAGCGTCGCGATCTTTGGGTTTAAATAGATTTCAAACGATGAGATTAGTTGTGTTGCCGCAAGCTATTCGCCGTATGTTGCCGGCTTTTGTCAATCAATTTATTGTAAGCATTAAAGATACTTCCTTGCTTTCCGTCATTGGGATTAAGGAATTGACGCAGAGCGGTGAAATTATTATTTCATCCAACTTCCGCGCCTTCGAGATCTGGGGTGTCGTAGGGATCTTCTACTTCATTATTATTTATGCTTTATCCCGGTTGTCTCGCATGCTTGAAAGGAGGTACGCTTTAAAATGATCGTTGTAGAAAACCTGAAGAAGAAATTTGGTTCGAACGAAGTTTTGAAAGATATCTCTACAACGATTCAAGAGAAAGAAGTCGTTTGCGTGATTGGGCCGTCAGGTTCAGGTAAAAGCACATTTCTTCGGTGTCTGAATCTTCTTGAAGAAGTAACAAGCGGGAAAGTGATGATCGGCGATGTGGAAGTCACTTCATCCGAAACGAATATCGACAAATTACGTGAAAATGTAGGGATGGTATTTCAGCTCTTTAATTTATTTCCCCATTTAACCGTTTTAGAAAATATAATGCTAGCGCCAAAACATATTAAGAAGTTGAACAAGCAGCAAAATGAAGAAAAAGCGATGGAACTGCTGAAAAAAGTAGGTTTGGCGGCAAAAAGGGATGAGTATCCCGAGCGTTTATCGGGCGGCCAACAGCAGCGCGTTGCGATTGCCCGGGCATTGGCCATGAATCCGCGTGTCATGCTATTTGATGAGCCGACTTCCGCACTGGATCCCGAAATGGTGGGTGAAGTGCTGGCGGTTATGAAGAGTTTAGCCCATGAAGGCATCACGATGATCGTCGTCACTCATGAGATGGGTTTCGCACGAGAAGTGGCGGACCGTGTTATTTTCATGGATGGCGGATACATTGTTGAAGAAGGAACTCCAGCCGAAATTTTTGATTCACCCAAACATGAACGCACACAATCTTTCCTTAGTAAGATCTTATAATTGGGATGAAGATAATGATGAACAAATGGGTTGTGATGGATGGACAGCAGGCAGGTCTATTCATTATAGCCCTTTCTTTTTACATGTTGTATGGATCTGAATTTATGGCAAAATTGTTAACGATTGGTGAAAAAAAGCAACCTTTTCTCGGTAACTACGTCTAATTGAACGTGGCCAATGAAGGGAAGGGTTATTTGCCGTTCCTCCAGCTGCTTGTTGTTGAGCGCCCGCGGCCCGCAGCTTTACCCTAAACAAACCTTGAAGGAGTCAGAGCATGAAAACGCAAAGAAAAGAGTTCTCCGTGCTGCTAGCGTTTCTCGTCTTTCTAGCCAGCACTTTAGCAGCACCAGCCGCACACGCGGTATCGGCAAGTTCGTCCTTAATTTTACTTTATATTGATAAGTCGGATGCTTTCGTGAACCAGGATCAAATTCAATTGGATTCTCCGGCTACCATTATTAATGGCAGCACCTTCGTTCCGGCCAAATTTCTCGGAGATACGATGAAATTCAAGGTGGAGTGGAACGACGCGACGCGCACGATCCAGATGGCGCCTCCAGGTTATAATATCGTTCTGGACGTTGATCATAAGACGGTAACTACGAATGGCGTGGACACTCCTTTCGATACGGTTGCCGCGATTGTGAACGGTAAATTACTCGTGAAGCTGACTTGGCTTGCCGACTATATGGGCGCTAAATATACATACAACGAAGAACTGCGCCGTGTGGAAATTGTGAGTCTCCCTACACCGGAAGGCATCTATATCGACCAGGACAGCAACTCCAGACCTGTTGCCAAATTTACGACGGCGAAGCCGACATACCGGCTTGGGGAGCCTGTGAAGTACATTGATCTGAGTTACGATCCCGATGCGGAAGGCATTGCTTCTTACGAGTGGGTTGGGAATAAAGAAGCGTTTTTCAAGCCAGGCAAATATCCGGTATCGCTCAAGGTATCCGATCGTCATGGACATGTGAGTCAATTGTTCCAAAGCTTTGTGACGGTTACGGATGAGCCGTATTTGAGCGAGGTGGAATACCCGATTTATATGAAGCCTGTGGGCGGATTTATTAAGTCCGATTGGGGAACGATTTGGTCTCATTTTAATCAAATGCCTGCGATACCTAAGAAAGTAACCGAAGTTAACGATCGTAAGCTGCTGGTGAGCGATAGTCCGGAGGAATTTACGGAAAAAGGCATTTTGTACCAGGATACAATCAACGGTAAAGCCAGATTATATGCCGATCATGTTAATGGTACGAAGCAAAAAATGACGATGGCGATTTTCGCTACGAATAACAGCGATAAGCCGGTGACGATCCAAACGACGAACAAAGGCGAGGTCTATCCTTCCGTGTATGCCAACTTGATCGGCAGCGAAGCTTCGGTAGATTTCTTATTGAACAATGTTTACGATCAAAAGTTGACTGTGCCTCCACATCAAACTTATGTGTATGCGAAGCTGCCTGACTTCTATCCGGGCCAGGGCGTTAATCTGTTCTATGATGTGGAAACGGATGGCGAGCTGCAAATGTCGTTCGGAGTAACGGATCAGAGACTGACGCCTACGACAGCGCAGGAGCTGCCTTTGCTAGCTTTTACTGGCCATGTACGGGGATCCTTCCCGGTATCTGAGCTTAAATGGGACATTGATGCATCGTCATTCACCAAGACATCCGTATTGACCATTGGCGATAATAAATCGGATCCGTTCGTCAAAGGTTATGACGTTATGCGCAAGCAAAACGTGGAGGACAGCGGTAACTACGGTGTCGTCTACAAAATTCACGCCAATAAGCCGCGCAAAATGGCTTTAATGATCATGGCGAAGGGCGGCGTCTTCAAAGGGCCGTTCAAAATTAACGGGGAGATCATACCGGTTCCGGCCTCCGGCGTCATTACCGCTTTCGATGGAATGGAAGTGTTGGCGCGGACGACGGGAACAGAGGATGCGCTAGATATCGAGTTTACGCCGCCGGCGGGCTCGGCATTCCCGATTGATCTGATTTTCTACCCGTTGGATGAGAAGAAATAGGTAATAGACATCACCGTCAAATAAAAAAACACTGACCTCTGCGAGCTGCAGAATGTCAGTGTTTTTGTCGTTTATACGCGCTCGATGACTTTGTCGATGAGTCCGTATTCTACCGCTTCATGAGCGCTCATGAAGTTGTCGCGGTCGGTATCTTTCTCGATGCGTTCGAATGTTTGACCTGTCCGCTCAGCAAGGATCTTATTCAGGTTGTCTCTCATTTTCAAGATGCGCTTCGCGCGAATCTCGATGTCGGAAGCCTGACCTTCCGCGCCGCCGAGCGGCTGGTGAATCATGACTTCGCTGTTAGGCAGCGCAAAGCGTTTGCCTTTGGCGCCTGCAGTCAGCAGGAAAGCGCCCATGGAAGCGGCCATACCGACGCAGATTGTGGACACGTCCGGTTTAATAAACTGCATGGTGTCGAAGATCGCCATGCCGGCTGTGATCGAGCCGCCCGGGCTGTTGATGTAGAGGCTGATATCTTTATCAGGATCTTGTGCGGCCAGGAAAAGCAGCTGGGCAATGATTGAATTGGCTACAACATCGTTAACGCCTGTACCGAGGAAGATGATGCGGTCCTTCAGCAGACGGGAGTAAATGTCGTACCCTCTTTCACCGCGCGCGTCCTGTTCTACGACCATAGGGATAAAACTCATGAGAATTACCTCCTTCAATGGGTAAATGGTTCAAATGGTGGATCTATATACTTTTAACAGTATCTACAAGTATGATAACGAAAAAACATCGAAAGGTCAAGAAAGGTCAAACTTGCAATAAAAAAAATCAGTTTCGCAACTGATTTCGTTCTGTAAGAACGCGCCCGAAGGGAATCGAACCCCTATCTCAGGCTCCGGAGGCCTACGTCATATCCATTGGACCACGGGCGCAAAGTAAATTTTTAAGTGAAGCAAGGGTTATTATATGACAGCTGCACGAAAAAAGCAAGACTGCAAACCCTTACAGTCCAATTTGCCGAAAAAGTTTGAACAAATGTTGAATCTCGGTGAGTTATTGGTTATAATGTGCTTGTAAGGCAATTTTTTTTCGCCCGGGTGGGACGCAAAATGTATACCCGGGACATAAAACGTCCATCAATTGGAGCAGGAGCGTTGTTACCGTCATTATGAGAGAAATTCTTGACATTCAAAAACAGCTCTTGCCGGATTTAATGGACATCATGAAGAAGCGCTATTCGATCCTGCAGCATATTCTCGTTTCCGGTGTAGTCGGAAGAAGAACATTAGCTTCTTCGCTGGACATGACGGAACGTGTGCTACGCGGCGAAGTGGATTTCCTCAAGGAGCAAGGATTGCTCGAAACCGATGCAACAGGTATGAAGATCAGTGAATCCGGCCGCAGGCTGCTTGAAGCGATGGAGCCCATTATTAAAATGGCTTTTGGCTTGAGCGACTTGGAGGAAAGCATCCGCAAAGCGTTCGGGATCTCTCAAGTCATCGTAGTCCCGGGAGACTCCGACACTTCAACCTTTGCCAAGATTGAGCTCGGGCGAGCGGGCGCGGCAGCATTGCGCAGATATGTAGCCAAGGACGATATTATCGCAGTAACGGGCGGTTCGACCATGGCACAGATTGCGAACAACCTGGCCATTTCATCGAAGATGAAAGGAAGTTGGTTCGTTCCGGCGCGAGGCGGGCTTGGGGAAAGCGTGGATATGCAGGCGAACACGATTGCTTCCATTATGGCCAAGAAGACAGGCGGCAAATACCGGCTGCTGCATGTACCGGACCACCTTGGAGAAGAAGCGTACCAATCGCTGATTCAAGATCCTCAAATTCAGGAAGTTGTCGATGCCGTGCGCAGTTGTCGCATCGTTGTACACGGAATCGGAGATGCTATGGTCATGGCACGCAGGCGCAAAGTCGACGCTGAAACAACGCGGAGATTACAAGAGGATGGCGCTTTGGCTGAGGCGTTCGGGTATTATTTTGACCGGCAAGGGAATGTCGTTCACAAAATGCCGACCGTTGGACTCAGGTTGGAAGACCTTCAACGCATCGAGGTCGTTATCGGCGTGGCCGGCGGCAAGAGCAAAGGAGAGGCGATCGCTTCCGTACTTCGTCACGGGCAGGAAGATGTGCTGGTGACAGACGAGGCAGCGGCGCACGAAATTATGAAGCATGTAGAGCTTTGACATCATGACGTGTGTCTCCTGTAGACATCGTCTTGAAATATATAATATTTTTTAACTATTAGGAGGAATTCGCTATGGTAAAAGTAGGTATTAACGGTTTCGGACGTATCGGACGTAACGTGTTTCGTGCAGCTTTGAACAGCTCTGAAGTGCAAATCGTTGCAGTCAACGATTTGACAGATGTAAAAACTTTGGCTCACTTGCTGAAATACGACTCAACTCACGGTAAACTTGACGCTACAGTTGAAGCTGGCGAAGGCGAACTGATCGTTAACGGTCGTTCCATCAAAGTATTCGCTGAGCGCGACCCTGGAAACCTTCCTTGGGCATCTGTTGGCGCAGAAATCGTTGTAGAATCTACTGGTATTTTCACAGCGAAAGAAAAAGCTTCCCTTCACTTGAAAGGCGGCGCTAAGAAAGTTATTATCTCCGCTCCGGCAACTGACGAAGATATCACGATCGTCCTTGGCGTTAACGAAGATAAATACGATCCGGCAGCTCATACAGTAATCTCCAATGCTTCTTGTACGACTAACTGCTTGGCTCCATTCGCAAAAGTAATCAACGATAGCTTCGGTATCGTAAAAGGTATGATGACAACTGTTCACTCCTACACGAATGACCAGTCCGTTCTTGACCTGCCGCACAAAGACCTTCGTCGTGCTCGCGCAGCAGCTGAGAACATCATTCCTTCCAGCACGGGCGCAGCAAAAGCAATCGGTCTGGTTCTGCCTGAGTTGAAAGGCAAACTGAACGGTATGTCAATGCGCGTACCTACACCTAACGTTTCCGTAACTGACCTGGTTGTAGAGACTAAAGTTAACGTAACTGTTGATGAAGTAAACGCAGCATTGCAAAAAGCAGCTAACGGTTCTTTGAAAGGCATCTTGAACTACACGGATGCTCCGCTTGTATCAAGCGACTTCAACGGCGACCCAGCTTCCTCCACAATCGATGCTCTGTCCACAATGGTAGTTGGCGACAACATGCTGAAAGTGGTTTCCTGGTACGATAACGAGTGGGGCTACTCCAACCGCGTTGTTGACCTTGCAGCTTTCATCGCAAGCAAAGGCCTGTAATTCATAAACAAACACCCATAAAGAGGAGAAGCGATTCTCCTCTTTATGTTCGATTTCACGTATAATGAAGTTGTTTAAAATCGCCTCGGGAGGGTCTGTTGCATGAATAAGAAAAGTGTTCGCGATGTTGAAGTGGCAGGGAAAAGAGTGTTTGTTCGCGTTGATTTCAACGTACCTTTGGAAAATGGTAAAATCACAGACGATACGCGTATTAGAGAGACGCTGCCTACAATCAAATTTTTGATTGAAAAAGGTGCGAAAGTGATCCTGGCGAGTCACCTTGGCCGTCCAAAAGGTCAAGCTGTAGAAGAGCTTCGCTTGACTCCAGTTGCTGTAAGACTATCGGAGCTGCTTGGCAAGCCTGTTGTGAAAGCTGATGAAGCCATCGGCGAAACGGTGAAAGCTCAAGTAGCTGCGCTGCAAAACGGCGAAGTTTTGCTGCTCGAAAACGTTCGTTTTTACGAAGGCGAAGAGAAGAACGATCCCGCTTTGGCGCAAGCTTTTGCTGAATTGGCTGACCTGTATGTGAACGATGCATTTGGTGCGGCTCACCGTGCCCACGCTTCCACAGAAGGCATCGCGCATCACCTTCCAGCTGTATCAGGCTTACTGATGGAGAAAGAGCTGGACGTGCTCGGCAAAGCGCTGAACAATCCGGAGCGTCCTTTCACGGCTATCGTCGGCGGCGCGAAAGTAAAAGACAAAATCGACGTCATTAACAACCTCTTGAACATCGCAGACAACATCATCATTGGTGGCGGCCTGTCCTATACGTTCCTCAAAGCACAAGGCTACGAGATCGGTAAATCCCTGGTAGATAACGAGAAATTGGATTTGGCGCTGAGCTTCATCGCGAAAGCGAAAGAAAAAGGCGTGAATTTCCTGCTTCCAGTGGATATCGTAGTTGCTGACAAATTCGGTGCAGACGCGAATACACAAATCGTCGGCGTTGACGGCATTCCTGCTGAGTGGGAAGGTATCGACATCGGACCTAAAACGCGTGAGATTTATGCAGACGCGATCGCTAAATCGAAGCTTGTTGTTTGGAACGGACCTATGGGCGTATTCGAAATCGAGCCATTCTCCCACGGAACTCGCGCTGTAGCAGAAGCTTGCGCTACGGCATCCGGTTATACGGTAATTGGCGGCGGAGACTCCGCAGCGGCAGCTGAGAAATTCCATTTGGCTGATAAAATGGATCACATCTCCACAGGCGGCGGCGCTTCCCTTGAATTCATGGAAGGCAAAGCATTGCCGGGCGTTGTGGCCCTGAACGACAAATAATTTTTAAGCTAAGGAGGCGTACAAATGAGTAGAAAACCTATTATCGCGGGTAACTGGAAAATGTTCAAAACCGTTTCCGAAGCGGTGAGCTTCGTGAACGAAGTAAAAGGTAAAGCAGAAGTAGACGGCGTGGAGAGCGTAATCTGCGCTCCATACACGAACCTTCCAGCTCTTGTTGAAGCTGTTAAAGGCACGACCCTGCACGTTGGCGCACAGAATCTTCACTTTGAAGACAATGGCGCTTACACGGGCGAAATCAGCGGCGTAATGCTGAAAGAGCTTGGCGTCGAGTATGTAATTATCGGACATTCCGAGCGCAGAGCTTACTTCGCTGAAACCGATGAGATCGTAAATAAAAAAGTCGTAGCGGCGTTCAAACACGGCTTAACCCCGATCGTCTGCGTAGGCGAAAAGCTCGAAGAGCGCGAAGCGGGTCAAACCAAAGACGTTTGCAAAGTGCAAACGGAAGCGGCTTTCCAAGGCCTTAGCGCAGAGCAAGCGGCGCAAGTCGTTATCGCTTATGAGCCAATCTGGGCGATTGGCACCGGCAAGTCCTCCACGGCAGCGGATGCGCAAGACGTTATCGGTTACATCCGTCAGCTCGTGAGCGGCTTGTACGGCGCGTCCGTCGCTGATGCGGTTCGCATCCAATACGGCGGCAGCGTGAAGCCGAACAACATTGCTGAGTACATGACTCAACCAGACATTGACGGTGCGCTTGTAGGCGGAGCAAGCCTGGAGTCTGCTTCCTACATCCAACTCGTCGAGGGGGCGAAGTAAGATGTCCAGACCGAAACCGGTAGCGCTGATCATTCTGGACGGCTTCGGGCTTCGCTCGGAAGAGCAGGGCAACGCCGTTGCTCATGCGAAAAAGCCAAATTACGACCGTTACTGGTCGACTTATCCACATACAACCTTAATTGCAAGCGGTGAAGCTGTAGGTTTGCCGGAAGGCCAGATGGGGAATTCTGAAGTAGGACACTTGAACATCGGTGCAGGCCGCACCGTATATCAGGACCTGACCCGTATTTCCAAATCGATTCGTGATGGCGAATTCTACGACAATGAAACGCTGCTAGGCGCTGTGCGTCATGCGAAAACGAACGGCAAAAAGCTTCACCTTTACGGATTGCTTTCCGATGGCGGCGTACATAGCCACATCCAACATTTGTTCGCTTTGCTTGACTTGGCCAAGAAAGAGCAGTTCGACGAAGTATATATCCACGCTTTTCTGGACGGTCGCGATGTAGCACCGGATTCCGCGAAGAAGTACATGGAGAGCTTGCTGAACAAAATCGCCGAAGTCGGCGTAGGTAAAATCGCTACAGTTCAAGGCCGCTATTATGCAATGGACCGCGACAAACGCTGGGAGCGTACGGAGAAATCCTACCGCGCCATGGTTTATGGCGAAGGCCCGGCATACACCGATCCGATGCAAGCGATTATCGAATCTTATGAAAAATCCGTATTCGACGAATTCGTGATGCCGACGGTTATCACTAGCGAAGACGGCAAGCCGGTAGGACTTGTGGAGTCCGGAGACGCTGTGGTGTTCTTCAACTTCCGTCCTGACCGTGCGATCCAGCTTTCGCAAGTATTTACGAATGAAGATTTCCGTGGTTTTGATCGCGGAGACAAAGCGCCTAAAGGCTTATACTACGTATGTCTGACACTGTTCAGTGAATCTGTAGACGGCTTTGTCGCGTATAAACCGAAAGATTTGGACAACACGCTCGGCGAGGTACTGGCTCAGAACAACTTGAAACAGCTGCGCATTGCCGAGACGGAAAAATATCCGCACGTAACCTTCTTTTTTAGCGGTGGTCGTGATGTTGAGCTTCCCGGTGAAACTCGGATTCTCATCCCATCACCGAAAGTGGCGACGTATGACCTGCAGCCTGAGATGAGTGCTTACGAAGTAGCGGACGCTGCCGTGAAAGAGATTGAAGCGGAGCGCCAAGACGTCATCATCTTAAACTTTGCGAATCCGGACATGGTCGGACACTCCGGGCTTCTGGAGCCGACAGTGAAAGCGATCGAAGCTACCGACGAGTGCTTAGGCAGGGTTGTAGAAGCTGTTCTGGCCAAAGGCGGCGTGGTCTGCATCACAGCCGATCATGGTAACGCTGATGTAGTTACGAATCCGGACGGCACTCGTAACACCGCCCATACGACAAATCCCGTGCCTTTCATTGTGACGGACAA
The DNA here is from genome assembly GCF_042676385.1 of Paenibacillus sp. GCM10027628. Lineage (NCBI taxonomy): Bacteria > Bacillati > Bacillota > Bacilli > Caryophanales > Paenibacillaceae > Paenibacillus > Paenibacillus sp. GCM10027628. The sequence continues at coordinate 34,883 of NZ_JBHTHA010000031.1, read as the reverse complement.
ATCTGTTACACTAAGAGATGGCGGAATTTTGGCAGATATTGCTCCTACGATGCTCGACTTCCTGCAAGTGAAGCAACCGGAGCAAATGACGGGTTCCACAATTATTAAACGGTAATGTTTTAATAAGAATCACCATATTTTAAAAGGAGTGTAGCAAACGATGACAATTATTTCCGATGTTTATGCACGCGAAGTCCTGGACTCCCGCGGTAACCCAACTGTTGAGGTAGAAGTGTACCTCGAATCCGGCGCTTTCGGCCGTGCAATCGTTCCTTCAGGCGCTTCCACAGGCGCATACGAAGCTGTTGAGCTTCGTGACGGTGACAAAGGCCGTTACCTCGGTAAAGGCGTTCTGAAAGCCGTTGACAACGTTAACGAAATCATCGCTCCAGAAATTATCGGTCTGGACGCTCTTGATCAAGTCGGCATCGACAACAAAATGATCGAGCTTGACGGAACTCCTAACAAAGCCAAATTAGGCGCTAATGCAATTCTTGCGGTTTCCATGGCAGTGGCTCGCGCAGCTGCTGACGCTTTGGACGTGCCTTTGTACGTATACCTTGGCGGATTCAACGCGAAAACATTGCCGGTTCCAATGATGAACATCATCAACGGCGGCGCGCATGCGGATAACAACGTAGACGTGCAAGAGTTCATGGTTCTGCCGGTTGGCGCACCTACATTCAAAGAAGCTCTTCGCGTTGGCGCAGAGATTTTCCATAGCTTGAAATCCGTTCTGAAAGAAAAAGGCCTGAACACAGCAGTTGGTGACGAAGGCGGTTTCGCACCTAACTTCACATCCAACGAAGAAGCTCTTACTACAATCATCACAGCGATTGAAAAAGCAGGCTACAAACCAGGCGAAGATGTATTCCTGGGTATGGACGTTGCTTCCACAGAGTTCTTCAAAGATGGTAAATACCACCTTGAAGGCGAAGGCAAATCCTACACACCTGCTGAGTTTGTAGAATTCCTGTCCGCGTGGGTTGACAAATACCCAATCATTACCATCGAAGACGGCTGCTCCGAAGACGATTGGGAAGGTTGGAAATTGCTCACTGAGAAACTGGGCAAAAAAGTTCAACTCGTTGGTGACGACCTGTTCGTTACAAACACATCCCGTCTGTCCACAGGTATCGAGCAAGGTATCGGTAACTCCATTCTGGTTAAAGTTAACCAAATCGGAACGCTTACTGAGACTTTCGATGCGATTGAAATGGCGAAACGCGCTGGTTACACAGCGGTTATCTCCCACCGTTCCGGTGAGAGCGAAGACAGCACAATCGCTGACATCGCAGTTGCTACGAACGCAGGCCAAATCAAAACTGGTGCTCCATCCCGTACGGACCGCGTAGCGAAGTACAACCAATTGCTTCGCATCGAAGACGAGCTGCACTCCGTAGCTCAATATGCAGGCAAAAAAGCATTTTACAACTTGAGAAACTTCAAGTAAGAATAAACGTAGTATATAACTAAATACACAACCGAGAGGGGATCACGGCAATGAGCAACTGGTTGAAGACTATTTTATTTATAATAGGTTCAGCGCTGCTAACACACTTGCCGCTGATCCCCTCTTCTTTTTTCCGCAATCTCGATACGATGGTGCATGAGTTTGGTCATGCTGTTGTGACGCTGGCACTATCCGGCAAGGTTATGTACATTGAATTGTACGCCGACCATAGCGGAGTGACGTACTCGTCGATCACGAAATCGTGGGCAGTGCTCCCTGTTTCATTAGCCGGGTACTTCACGGCTTCCCTGTTTGCATGGTTTTTGTTTTCGGCTTATTCGAGAGGGAAACAAAGGCTTGGCCTGCAGATCATGACGGTGCTCGCAGTCCTTTCGTTGGTGCTCTTCGTCCGGAACATGTTCGGCGTAACCTGGTTGATCGGCTTTATCGTGCTGACCATACTCGTGTTGGCCTTGACGCCAAAATGGCTTCGTGATTTTTATTACTTACTGGTCGCTTTTATTTGCTTGGAGGAATCGGTTTTCGGTCCGTTCTCCTTAATCGTCTATGCAGTGCAAAATGCACGCAGGGCCGGCGATGCGACAAATCTGGCGCTGCAAACGGGCGTTCCAGCCGTTGTATGGGCGGTCATCTTCACACTTTTCGCGTTATGGTGCGCGAAGCAAGCCGTGCAGGCATTTCTTGGGCGTAAAAAAGGATCTAGAGCGCCAAGAACGCAAACATCGGTTCCAACCTTTCGGGATTAATGGGGGATTCCCCCTTTTCTTGTAATCTAGGACAAACTGTGCTAAAATACTTAGTGCTAGTTGTATAAGCAAAGAACAGGCAATTGGGGTGCTAACATGGTAATCTTTATGAAGGTTTTGTTGATCATAGCTTCGATCGGATTAATTTGCGTTGTACTACTGCAAAAAGGTAAAAGTGCAGGCTTGTCCGGTGCCATCTCCGGCGGTGCTGAGCACCTGTTCGGTAAGCAAAAGGCGCGCGGTTTGGAATTATTTTTGTCCCGTTTTACGATGGGGCTTGCCGCTGCATTTTTCATTCTCTCGATTGTCGTAGCATACGTAGTGAAAGGCTAACACACATAAAACGATAACAGCAGGGGAACTCTACTCCTGCTGTTTTTTCTTTTTACACAGCCATTCACCCATGTTAGGAGTTGGACGACATCGAAGAGCGAATTTACAAATCAACCGACCCTTTCTTTTGGCTAGGCAGTGGAACGAATCGGGATATGGGCATTTTGATGGTGCATGGATTCACAGGATCGCCTTCGGAATTCAGGCGAATCGGTTATTTGATGCAGGATCAGGGATACACCGTCAACGCGGTAAGGTTACCGGGACATGGGACAACACCCGAGGAAATGATGCGTACCGGATGGACGGATTGGTATGGGCATGTGCTGGAGAGTTTTGACTCGCTTGCAGCCATTTGCAAGAGCGTAGTCGTGATGGGACATTCGATGGGAGGCCTGCTGGCGTTGAAACTGGCTGTAGAACGTCAGACAGCAGGTATAGTATCGCTGGCAACACCAATTTTTCTGGCGACTAGGAAGATCGTGCTCGCGGCACTACTTCAACATTTCATTGATTATATGGAAAAGAAACCCAAAAACAACCCCACTTTGTTAGATGAGTCATGTGCGTATACCAAAACGCCGATTCGTTGCGTCGTTAGTTTGCGTAAACTATTAAAACAGGTGAAGGGCCTGCTGCCCCAAGTAGATGCCCCGATATGGATCGGCCAAGGAACGAGAGATGCTGTTGTGCTGCACGAAAGTGCCGAATACTTACATCAACAGACTCGATCCAGAGTTAAAGAAATTCATTACTACCCGCAGTCATCGCACGGTATGCTGCTGGATCAAGAGCGAGAGCAAATCTATGCAGATATTTCTTCGTTTATCCAATCCCTTCAGATGGCATACTGTGAAGTAAGGGAACCTGGTGCAGCGGCGGAATATAGCTAGGCTCAACAACAACGAGAAGGTGAAGAGATTATGATTACAGATAAAGAGATATTAAGTTTTATGCAAGAAACGGCTTATAAGCCGATGACGTATCAAGAGCTTGAAAAGCATTTTGGCATTGGAAACGCGAATGATTTTAAGGAATTTTTGAAAATTTTGAATCAGCTGGAACAGGACGGACTCATTCTGCGCACTCGCAATGACCGGTATGGCGTACCGGAACGGATGAATTTAATTAGAGGCAAGCTCCAGGCGCATGCCAAAGGATTCGGTTTCCTCATCCCCGACGATCGGGAGCACCCGGACGTGTATATTCATGCGAACGATATGAACACGGCGATGAACGGCGATATGATTTTTGTGCGGATTACGTCTAAAAGCCAGGCCGGAGGCCGGATGGAAGGCGAAGTTGTCCGCGTCATCAGCCGCGCAAACACGCAGATTGTGGGAACTTTTCAGAGCCAGGAAACCTATGCATTTGTCATTCCGGATGATAAGCGGGTTTCGCGGGATATTTTCATCCCTCAGCATGCTTTTATGGGGGCGGTTACGGGCCAAAAGGTTGTGGTCAAGCTCGTTAGTTACCCGGAAGGGCGCGCTGCTGCGGAAGGTGAAGTCATTGAAATTCTGGGGCATAAAGACGACCCGGGTGTCGATATTTTGGCGATTGTTCGTAAATTCCAGCTGCCAGAGGCATTTCATGAGGAAGTGATCTTGGAGGCTGACGCGGCTCCGGATTCTATCACTGAGGAAGAGATTGTCGATCAGGGACGTCGGGATCTGCGGAATAAAAGAATTGTTACAATTGACGGCGAAGATGCCAAGGATCTGGATGATGCTGTCAATGTAGAGCGGCTAGAGAACGGAAATTACTTGCTGGGCGTTCATATTGCTGACGTTAGCTACTACGTACGCGAAGGTTCTGCTTTAGATCAAGAAGCGTATAACCGAGGGTGCTCGGTTTATTTGACGGATCGTGTAATTCCTATGCTGCCGCATCGGTTGTCTAACGGAATTTGTTCGCTTAATCCACGTGTGGATCGGTTGACGATGTCCTGCGAGATGGAGTTTGACGAGCAGTTGAACGTTGTTCGGCATGATATTTTTACAAGTGTAATTAAAACCAGTGAACGAATGACCTACACGAATGTGCGCAAACTGCTGACAGGCGAAGCTGAGCCTGAGATTGTGGAGCGCTACGAGTATCTGATGGATGACTTCAAGCTGATGGAAGAGCTGGCGATGAAGCTGCGCGGCAGACGGATGAAGCGCGGGGCGATTGATTTTGATTTTGAGGAGTCTAAAATCCTCGTCGATACCGAAGGCAAGCCAACGGATATTGTGAAAAGAGAACGTTCAATCGCCGAGATGATGATCGAAGAGTTCATGCTAGCGGCGAATGAAACCGTTGCAGAGCATTTTCATTGGTTAAAGGTTCCTTTCCTATATCGGATTCACGAGGATCCTGATGCTGAAAAATTGATGCATTTCATGGAGTTTATTACGAATTTCGGTTATGTCGTTCGGGGTAAAGGAAATACCGTGCATCCTCGCGCGCTTCAATCTTTGCTGGAAGAAATTAAAGATACGCCTGAAGAGACGGTTATTAGTAAGGTCATGCTTCGTTCGATGAAGCAGGCGCGGTACGATTCACAAAGTTTAGGCCATTTTGGTTTGGCGGCTGAATTTTACTCGCATTTCACATCGCCGATCCGTCGTTATCCGGATTTGATTATTCACCGTGTGATCCGCGAGGTGCTGACGAGCGGGGCTTTGTCGGATAAGCGTCATGAGTATTTGGGGTCGCGGATGGATGACATTGCTCGGCAGTCCTCGGAACGCGAGCGTGTTGCCGTTGAAGCTGAGCGCGAAACGGAGGCGCTGAAAAAAGCCGAATTCATGCTGGACAAAGTTGGCGAAGAATTCGAAGGGATTATTTCGAGCGTTACGAACTTTGGTATTTTCGTAGAACTGGATAATACCGTCGAGGGACTGATCCGTTTGAGCGATCTGACGGATGATTATTACCATTATCACGAGATGCAGCATGCGCTGATTGGTGAGCGTACGTCCCGTATCTACCGTATTGGCGATGGGGCCAAGGTTCGTGTGGCGCGCGTAAATATGGATGAGCGCACAGTTGATTTTGAGATGGTGGATATGAAGCCGCGTACCAACGGGAAACCGGGCTTTCTGCGTGGCGGCGATAAGCCCGGATTTAAAGGCCGCGGAGGTGGCGGAGATCGTGATCGCGGCCGCAACGGCGGCGGAGGTCGCGGAAAAGCGGGCGGATTTGTCGGCGGTGGCAAAGCCGGAGGTAAAGGTGGATCTGCTGCCTCGAAGGGGAAAGGTGGCAAAGGCAAAAGCGCAGCCAAGGGTGGAGGCAGTCTCACGGAGAGACTGCAGGCGGTCGGCGCCGGGCGAAGTGAGAGCGGCAGAGGCGGGAACGCAGATGGAGCGGGCAGGAATGAAGGTGCCAGAGGCGCTGGCGGCTACGGCGGCAGAGGCGGCCGTGGACAGGGCGAAGGCGCGCGAGGCGGACGCGGCGATGGCGGGAGAGCGAGCGACAGCGGCTTTGCCGGAGCTGGCGCGGAGCGTGGCGGCCGTGGCAAGCGCGGCCGCGGGGGCATTGCGCTAGGGGGCGAAGCCCTAGCGGGTGTTGGCGCCGGCCGCGAGAGTCGCGGCGCCGGCAGTGGAGCGCCCGCTGCGGGCAGCGCGGGCGGAAGCGATTGGGCGAGCGGCGTGAACGCGCTCGCCAAAGGCGGTCGCCGCCGCGGAACGGACGGCGGCGGTGGCGGCAGCAAGAAGCGGCGGAGATAATCGCCGCTTCTTGCTTTTCCGCCACGGAATTGCTACAATAAGTTGCACAATTGTAGCTTGATTTTACACGCGCGGGAGGAGGATCTCACGTGGCAACGAAAAAGGCCGACGGCAAAGTGCTCGCCCAGAACAAGAAGGCGTCGCACGATTACTTTATTGAAGATACGTACGAGTGTGGCATTGTCCTGACCGGCACGGAGATCAAATCCTTACGGGCAGGCAAAGCGAACTTGGGCGATAGCTTTTCAACGATTCGCAACGGCGAAGCTTTCGTGCACAACATGCACATCAGCCCGTTCGAGCAAGGCAACCGCAGCAATCCGACCGACCCGACAAGGGCGCGGAAACTGCTCATGAAAAAGGTAGAGATCGCTAAATTGCTAGGACAGTCCAAGCAAGAAGGCTATACGCTCGTTCCTTTGAAAATCTACATCCGCAACGGCTACGCCAAGCTGCTGCTGGGACTTGGCAAAGGGAAAAAGCAGTACGACAAGCGTGAAAGCGCAGCGAAGAAAGACGCTCAACGTGATATTCAGCGTGCATTACGCGAGAAGCAAAAGGTTGCTAGATAAGCTAGTGGGTATATTGGCAAGCGGCACCTTAGCTTCCATGAACCTAGCGGTTCAATTTACGGCCACATGTGTTATACTAAGTAAGCAGTAAGGAAACAGCAACAAAATTGCTCAATGAGTTGATCAAAGCAATGCCTTTTATCTTCCTTCGTTTGACGGCGAAGTTGAAGACAATTCGGGGGTGTTCTTGGATTCGACGGGGATAGTTTGAGCATGGGTTGCGGGTAGTGGGGACGCGTCCGCTTTATCAACGCTAAAGCCTATTAAATGGCAACCAACGTACAACTTTAGCAGCAGCTTAATAACCTGACTGTTAAGCTTCTACCCTGCATCGCCCATGTGCCGGGATAGGGGCCCAACCTTAGTGGGATACGACGTTTGGTCTCCGCCTGGGGTCGAACGTAGGAAGACAATCAGGCTGACCCAACGCAGAGCGGGTTACGGCGCGCTGCTCGGGTGACATCAAAACTGTGACTACACCCGTAGATGCCTGTGTGGCGATATTTTCGGACAGGGGTTCGACTCCCCTCACCTCCATTAAAATACAAAGGACACCCGAGATGGTGTCTTTTGTATTTTAATTTGGAGATACAGGGGAAGAACCCCTGAGGGTTCGTCCGCGCGGACCGGAGCTTAAGTGAAGGGAGCACGGGATTGAAATGTACCGCTAAGGTTGTCATCGTTGAGTTGGCTTCGATAGCAAGTTGGATGAACATTTCGATACTCCCCTCGCTCCATATGGTAAATCCACAATGTTAAAAGGAGCTCAGCCGCATATTGGCTAGAGCTTCTTTTAACATTTAATAAAAATGATCATGTGAGCCTGAAATTCTCATTTATTGTCATTAATGATATTTTAATTTATGATTACATGTATAGGTTTTGTAATTCAACGTTGAACTGAGGGTGAATATTTGTGTCTATGCCGTACCTACATGAAGTATTTAAAGATTCCGGTGTACCAACATATACATTTGTAAAGCCAATGGAATATAGAAAGTTACTTGTATCTCTAAGAACTCAAGGTAAGGGTCTTGTTGTAGAGGGGCCATCTGGTATTGGGAAGACATCAAGTATTTCTAAGGGTTTAGAAGAACTAGGAATTGAAACCAAAGTTACAAAACTAACTGCTAGAAAAGCTAAAGAATTAGCCATTATTAAAGAAATACCACATACCGAGCCTGAGGGAATAATAATAATCGATGATTTCCATAGGTTAGATCCTGAGACTAAAAATTCAATTGCAGATTATATGAAGACATTGGCAGATGAGGAATCATCATTAACTAAACTAGTTATTGTCGGCATCAACAAAGCTGGAGATTCACTGGTCAAGTTTGCAAGGGATCTTAATAATAGAATAGACACAATAAGATTTGAGTCAAACCCTGTAGAAAAAATTATTGAACTGATCGAAAGCGGAGAAAAAGCTTTAAACATTACAATTAATACTAAAGGTGATATTGTCAGAGAAGCACAAGGTAGTTTCCATATTGCACAAATGCTATGTAAGGAAATTTGTATTCATGGAGATGTACTTGAGGCTAAGGAAAATATTTTTGCTATTACTACGAGTTTAGAAGTAATTAAGCAAAAGGTTTTTGAAGATTTAAGCAGGGTATTTTATGAAACAGCTAGAGCTTTTGCTACAGGTCCAAAATTAAGAAAAGATGGCAGGGCTCCTTATTTACATATTTTATTCTGGCTCGCTATTAGTAATGAATGGGCTCTCGACCTCAATCAATCTATAAGAAAATATCCTGAGCACAGAAGCAGCGTCAATACTGTAATGGAACAAGGATACCTAGAAAGTTTTCTAAAAGGTGATAAATCAGAATTATTCGCTGATTGTATTCATTTCGAAGCAAATACAAATGTAATAAGTGTTGAAGACCCGAAATTTGTATATTATATAAGAAATATCCAATGGAAAAAGTTTGTATTAGAGATCGGTTATAAAACGATTAACTTTAAGTCAATATATGATTTTGCACTTTCATTTGCTGGTAGTGATAGGGATGTAGCGGAAGCTCTCTTTACATGTTTACGTGAAGAAGAAGTATCTGTTTTTTACGACAAGAATGAACAACATAGGATATTAGCTGAAAATGTTGAAGAATATCTTGGGCCTATATATAGAAGTGAAGCTCAGTATGTAATTGTACTATTAGGGCCGAATTATCCAAAAAGAATCTGGACTCAATTTGAATCACAACAATTTAAAGATCGATTTGGTGAAGGTAGTGTAATTCCAATCTGGTTTAATGATGCTCCTGTTGGATTGTTTGATGAAACGTCAAAAATTGGTGGTATAGATTTTGATAGAAATAGTAATTTTGAAACGCAGATAAAATATATATCAGAAATCCTCATGAAAAAATTATCTGAACTTAGGATTGCTACAAGTGCAGAAAATACAGGAAGCAAAAATAAGATAAAAGATAAACGGGAAGAAGATGATCAGGGAGTTCAGTTATCGTTTTTCTAACCATGCAAATATAAGCAGGCGAATTATGGATTTGCCAAGCCACGGCTCACCTCCATATGGTAAATCCACAAAAACGAAAAGGAGCTTTGCCACAAAAGTGGTAAGCTCCTTTTTGCGTTACACGGCAATCTTAATCAGATTTCTTAAACAAACAGGAGCTTAAAATCAAAACTCACGTTTATAAATTCATGCTGTAGAGCGTTTCCCGACTTTAGTTTCGTTCCAATTTCTTCTGGCACTGTTCATAGTTGGTTGAGTGCGTGACTAATACGAGCTTGTAGTGAACGCTGAAATAAAGTTTTATAAGATAACTAAGAAGGTTTTTTCCACGTTTAGTTGATATAAATATTAAATATAAAAGAGAACCTCATAGCTTTAGTATTAGAGCAAGAATTGAAATAAAGAAAAGTGAGAAACAACGTTCTATCGGATATTCATCTCTTGCAAATCAGCACTTAAAGAATGCGTTACAGATAGTTGATAACGGGTTAAGTCACTTTGCAAATAATACAATGTTACAAGAAGTTGGCGAGGAAATTTACTCGCGATTGCGCAGTTTTGGTGTAGAGGCAGGATAGTCAATATCTTTCCCTGAATGTAAATGTTGGGGCTATTTTAACAAGAATCCTTTAATGTAGAAGATGCCTTTTCAGAATGGGGCACTAGGGTGATCTCAAAGCTGTTACTACACCCTTAGAAGCCTATGTGGCGTTATCTTCGGACAGGGGTTTAATATCTGGAGATTTAGCAATAGTCCCCGCGTGTCAAATCCAGTCATCGATGTCACCTTGTCACAGTCTCTTTACTCTGTGAGTGTGAAAAACTGAATTCGAACGTATGATCCCCGGATTTCATTTACAGAAAATGGTTATAGGTATATAATGCTAGAAGTACTCGGCTTTTCTAAGTGCTGAATTGGGTCCATTATACTTTAATCAATTCTTGGAGGGGTTAACTGTGGCACACAAAGTCTTTGTAAGCTATCATCATGCAAACGATCAGGCAAAAGCAGATTATCTAAAAACGGCGTATGGAGCAAATAATACTATTATCGATCGTTCTTTGGATGAGGAGATAGATAGTGACGATGATGATTACATCTTAGAGCAAATCCGAACGAAGCATTTAAAAGAATCTACAGTTACAATCGTTTTAATTGGAAATGAAACTTCAGGACGCAAGTGGGTCGATTGGGAAATATATGCCTCTTTAAGGCCGTATGGAAGCCGCTCGCGAAATGGTTTATTAGGCATTTATCTTCCGACTGCTGGGGATACTCCTGCCCGCCTGCAGGATAATATTGATAGTGGATATGCCGTGACAATGGATTGGAAAAATCTCTCTACTCAACTAGAATCAAAAATAGAACAAGCTTTTAACAATCGAACAAAGGATAGCCTTGTACGCAATTCGCGTCCTAGGAGAAAAAGAAATAGTTAATGGCAGGGCTAAGGAGGGGAGTTAAAAGGAGGCGGAAGCGAAAATTGTTTCTTGGGTTTGGGCTTAGTCTTATTGTATTGGGTATAATTTTAGTTATTACACATTGGTTTACGTCATATAACCCAGGAAAGCTCGTGATTAATGGACCTTTTAATTTAGGTACTTATGAATTTAACAGAGCTTCTTTATCTGGAAAAGAACAGGATATTGCATGGAAATTGTATGTTCAGTTGACAACTCGAAAAGCTGCAATACCAATTGATGAAGACGATGACATTATTACTGAGGTTTACGATTCCTGGTATCAATTGTTTACCTCGACCAGAGACTACTTGATTGAATTGCCAGCACATGATTTAGAAGATAATGAAAATGCTCAGGAGATAGTAAAGTTCTCAACAGATGTGCTAAACGAGGGTTTAAGACCTCACTTAACTAAATGGCAAGGGAAATTTAGAAAGTGGTATGATGATGCCCTGAAAGAACCAGAAAATAAAGAACTGTCACCGCAGGAAATTCAAAAGAAGTATAGTCATTACGATGAGATAGTCAAAGATATGAAATTAGTAAACAAAGAGCTCTACAATTATTCACAGGAACTCAAAAGATTTTCACACGAAAAGTCCCCAAGTTTTTCAACAAGAACAGTTAGTTGGTTTAAAGACCTTTGGGACAAGATGAAATAGTTGTAACTTAGATTTCTGACGTACTAAGCCGCCTCGCCATAAAACCTGAGCATCGGTCGTCGGCGAATTGTGGATTTGCAAAGCCACGGCTCACCTCCATACAAAACAAAGGACACCCGAGAGGGTGTCTTTTGTTTTGTACTGGGAGGTACGGGGGAAGAACCCCGGGGGGTTCAGTCCGCGTGGACTGTAGCGTGAGCGGAGGGAGTACGGGATTGAAATGTACCGCTAGGGTTGTCACCTGTGAGAAAGCTTCGTCAGCAAGTTCTAATCGACATTTCAATACTCCCCTCACCTCCATATGTAAATCTACATATGAGGTACAGTATGGTTTTAAGCCTAGCAGGAAGCGTTCCCTTTGTCAGACTTTTTATGTGTTATATTATAATATATTTTTCGGAGGTGGTTAGATGCGGTGGGAAGAAGTTCGGGAACAGTTTCCTGACGAGTGGGTGGTCTGTGAAGCTTTACGGTCTCATTCGGAAGATGGTTATTGGTTTATTGAAGAGGTAGTTATAATTGATCGATATGATGATTCCGCTGTTGCAATGAAACGCTATTACGAATTGCATCGAGAGCAGCCTTACAGAGAGTACGGCTTCTTTCACACATCCCGAGAAACGCTGAAACTCCGAGAGAAATGGGCAGGGGTTCGGGGACCTAGATATAAGGTATGGTTTGCCCTTTGTTGAAGTAACGATTTGTTACCGGGAAAAGGAGTTTCGATTGAAGAATATACTGCTTGACACAGGCTCGGCAGGAACTATTTTTAGCGCTGACATTGTAGGTGAGATAGGAGTTAGAGTAGAACCAGGTGACATTTTGAACAAAATCAGAGGAGTAGGCGGCGTAGAGATCGTTTATTTGAATTGGTTTGATTTTGTGAGAGTGGGAGAATTCTCATGGATGTTTGAGGTAGAAATTGGTGAGATGGACTATGATATGCTAATCGATGGTACACTTGGATTTGATTTTATTCAGTCTGCTGGTTCGGTGATTGATTCCAAAGAACCGATAATAACTGGTAAGTAGGGAGCACGGGATTGAAATATCCAGCTTGGGTTGTCATCGGTGAGTTAATTTCGGAGCATGTTAGATGGACATTTCAATACTCCACTCACACCTACATACGAAAAATCGATAAAAATGAAAAGGAGCTTTGCCACAGTAGTAGTGGTGAAGTTTCTTTTCTTTTATTGGACCCTTGGAACTGATGCTCTGTATAGTTTGTTAACTCTTCTTCTTGGTTTTTTCAAAAGAAGCAAAGGAACTAGTATCATAGAGGTACTGAACATTTACCAATAACTCTATCGACATTTTCTCGGAAAATATGATATCATGTAGTTCTTGATAAAGTGGTAACGCGATAAAGTCATTGCTACAAAAGATAAAGGTGGAGTTGGAATTTATGAAACGATTGGCAACGATGGCATTAGTGATCACGGCGGCAATTGCTCTAATTACAGGATGTTCGAGTTCAAAAGGTAATGCAGGTGACGCGAAAAAGCTAGTGATCGGCATTGATGATAAATTTGCACCGATGGGATTCCGCGATGATAAGAATGAGATCGTAGGTTTTGATATTGATTATGCGCGAGCAGCTGCTGAAAAAATGGGTACAACGGCAGTTTTTCAACCGATTGACTGGACAACTAAGGAATCCGAGCTGAACAGCGGCAGGATTGATCTCATTTGGAACGGATATACGATTACGGACGAGCGTAAAGGTAAAGTTCTTTTTACTAAACCTTATTTGAAAAATGCGCAGGTGGCTGTCACGCTGGCTAAATCCAATTTCGCCAAGCTGGATGATCTGACTGGTAAAGTTGTAGGGCTTCAATCCCTCTCTTCGGCGGCAGACGCATTGAACGAGAGTCCGTTGAAATCCAAAGTCAAGAACGTTACGGAGTATGCGGATAATGTTCTTGCGCTAAACGATTTGAAGATTGGCCGCATTGACGCGGTGATCATCGATGAAGTTGTCATTAAGTACTATATGTCCAAAGAAAAGGGGACTTTTAGGCTGCTTGATGAATCGCTTGCTCCTGAAGAATACGGGATTGGCGTGAAGAAAGGCAACGAGGCGCTGCTTCAAAAGCTGCAAAAAGCGCTTGACGAGATGAACCAAGACGGCACCGCTGCTAAAATTTCGCAAAAGTGGTTTGGTGAAGATAAAGTTTTGAAGTAAACGTAATCGAAGAAGATAGGGCAAAATCGGGTTTCTTTCTGGGAAATCCCGTTTTTGTTTTTGGAGGTATTTTTAGATGTCTGCTGATTATTTCACTTCGATGGTCATCCCTATGCTGGAAGGGGCCAAAATGACGGTCCTTTTGTTTTTAATTGCCATTGTGGTGTCCATCCCGTTGGGTTTTGTCCTTACATTGGCGGTGAAAAGTAGTAACCGGCCGATTGCGTGGCTCGCTCATACGTATATTTATATCATGCGCGGAACGCCGCTTTTGCTGCAATTGCTCGTCATTTGCTTCGGACTTCCCATGCTGCCGGGGATCGGACAATATTTGGTGCTGGACCGATTTACCGCTGCCTGTTTAGGTTTTATTCTGAACTATGCGGCTTATTTTGCAGAAATTTTTAGAGGCGGTTTGCTTGCGATTGATAAAGGCCAATATGAGGCTTCGCAGGTGCTAGGTTTTAGTAAGTGGCAGACCATGACACGAATCATCCTGCCTCAAATGTTTCGAGTCGTTTTGCCTGCGGTATCCAATGAGTCGATTACGCTAATTAAAGATACCGCGCTGCTTTATGCTGTTGCAGTTCCGGAATTGCTGCATTTTGCCCAGACGGCGGTCAATCGTGACTTCACCATTATGCCTTTCTTTATTGCGGGCATTATTTATTTGGTCATGACTCTTCTGCTAACTGTGTTTTTTAAATGGTTGGAGCGAAGATTTAAATTTGAATAAAAGGGATGGCGCGTGTGGCAATCATTGAAGTAGCTAATCTCAGTAAGTCCTATGGCGAGTTGAACGTGCTGAAGCAAATGACGTTTCAAGTGGAAAAGAAAGATGTTGTTGCAGTCATTGGTCCTTCGGGTTCCGGCAAAAGTACGATGCTCCGAAGTCTGATTCATCTTGAGCAGATTAATGGCGGCACGATTCACGTAGCAGATGAGGTTTTGGTCAAAGATGGAATCTACGCCAAGCCCTCTGAAATCAAACGGATCACCTCCAAGATGGGGATGGTGTTCCAACATTTTAATTTGTTTCCTCATCTTACTGTGAGGGAAAATTTGGAGCTCGCTCCGCGAATTGTTAAAGGTGAGCCGATGGCGGGATTTCGGAACCGAAGCTTGGAATTATTGGAAAAGGTCGGACTCTCCGCGCGGGCATCGGATTATCCGGCTAAGCTTTCAGGGGGCCAGAAGCAGAGGGTTGCAATTGCCCGAGCCTTAATGATGAACCCCGAAATCCTGTTATTCGATGAACCTACCTCCGCCCTCGACCCTGAGTTGACGGGAGAGGTGATGCAGGTGATGAAGAACCTCGCAGAGGAACACATGACGATGATCGTCGTGACTCATGAAATGGGTTTCGCCAGAGAAGTTGCGAATCGGGTCATGTTTATCGATAAAGGAGAAATCGTCGAGTCCGGCCATCCGCAGCAGCTTTTTACAAATCCGAAGTTCGACCGGACGAAAGCTTTCTTGAATGTTGGTTTGGCACAGCAGTGATAGGGGTAAGATCTAACGATCTTAGCCTGATATAGCGGCGAATTGTGGATATGCCACGCCATGGCTTACCTCCATGCAAAACAAAGGACACCCCGAGAGGGTGTCTTTTGTATGTTATGGAAGTTGGGAGAAGGACTTCAGCAGCATTTCTCTTAAAACGTGAGCAACTCTACCTTTCTTGTTCTTTATGAATAATTCGCCTTTAAATAACAGAAATTACCTCTTATCTGTTATAAGGAGGAAAAGAAACCGAATGAAGAACGCCAAATATGCGAATATGCTAAGTATGTCCGAACTAGATTCCGCCGCAAAACGCTTGTTCCCTTTTGAAATATTTTCGAAACTGAGAAAGGAAACTCCGATTAGGTACGATCAAACTAGGAGTTGTTGGGATCTATTTACTTACGAAGATGTACACCGTGTACTGAAAGATCCAAATCTATTTTCTTCTGCCCGGGGCATGAATTCCGGACAAAATCTTCTTTTTATGGATCCTCCTAAGCATACCCAGATGCGCGATTTGGTGAATAAAGCATTTACTCCAAGAGCGATTCAAGAGCTTATCCCTCGTATTCAAACGATTGCTGAGGAATTACTGGAGCAGGCAACCGGAGATGAGATGGAGTTGGTAAGTCACTTTGCTACTCCTCTACCTGTCATCATTATTGCAGAATTGCTTGGCGTTCCGGCGGAAGACCGTGCTCATTTTAAGAGATGGTCCGATGTCCTCGTTGAAAGTGCTGAAGATTTTACAGAGGAGGCCTTTCAAAAGATTATTCAAAAAAGAATGCGAGCTATAGAGGAACTCACTCTGTATTTTAAAGGCATTCTCGAAATCCGTACCAAACACCCGCAGGAAGACCTGATCTCAGCATTATTGGCCGCCGAAATCGATGGGGAAAAAATTACGGAGAAGGAACTCGTCGGTTTTTGCATCCTTCTCTTAGCTGCAGGAAACGAAACGACTACAAATCTCATTACCAACGCGGTACGAATCCTGACGGAACAGCCGTCAGTGCAGACCGAACTTTACCGGAATCCGGACGTAATTCCAAGTTTCATTGAAGAAGTGCTGCGATATTACCCGCCGATTGTGGCCATTGGCCGTATAGCTGCTCGGGATGTTGAGATTGGCCATCAAACTGTTCAGGCAGGCGACCAGGTCGTTTCCTGGGTAGGCGCGGCAAACCGAGATGCGTCCAAGTTTCCAGAGCCCGATGAGTTTAATCTTTATCGCAAACCGAACCCTCATATGTCATTTGGTTTCGGAATTCATTTCTGCCTAGGGGCGCCACTTGCACGGCTTGAATGTAAAATCGCTTTACAAATACTGCTCAATAGTTACGAAGAAATCAGTCTGGTTGAGGAAAGACCATTAATTCCGATTCCGAGTTCTTTCGTTTTCGGTGTAAAGAATTATCCTATTTCATTCAATCGGAGGCTGAGAGTGTAAAGAATATTTCAGGTTGTCGCTGCGGCAGTCAACATATGTGCTTAATTAAGGAGCTTAGCCAATTGAACTTGGCTGGGCTCCTTTTTGCAATTCAGGGTAATGCGAAACCATGGTGGTCGTCTGAAAATGCGTTTCCTAAAGTTGAGTTAGGAAGAGCAATAAAATATAGGCATTTTAATCAGTAACAAGAGCGGAACTGAGTTCATATGTTGTCATGGGAGCAATCGAATAATTGCCGGATCTCACAGGGGAAGAAGTGCCAGAGTACGCTTCCGGCACAACTATTTATTAAACGGAGGTTTTAACAATGAATGATTTCAAAAATGATTTACAGAAGTTGAATGTTTCTGAGTTCACGGCGAGCGAGGTAACACCTTGGAACGCACAAAGCCAGCAAGATGCTCGATTATGCGTCTTCTTTTGCTTTAACTGTACCAATTGCTTTAACTGTACTAATTGTTTTAACTGTACCAATTGTTTTACCTGCACCAATTGCTTTAACTGTTCCAATTGCTTCAATTGCTCTAATTGTCACCGATGCCAAAACTGTCATAACTGCCATAACTGCCACCGTTGATGTTGAATTGTTCTCGACGATAGTGGAAAGCCCCTCCCAGCAAACCGAGGGGTTTTTCCCATGTCTATTTTAAAGTATACGCTTCCCTTAAAGAATAAGACATGAGGGACAATTAGCTGTACATAAGATTACTTGTGAAGAGTCGGTGCAGATTGAGAACAGCTTTACGGAGGAGGAATAGAATGGCAAATTTGAACCCTTCGATGCGACCGAAGATGAAAAGAGATACGTTTTTTCTCCCTGATCCAAACGGTAGTGTATATTTTCGAAACAATGTAAGTTCGTTCCGTATGGAAGGCGAATGGATCGATCAGTGGATTGAAAAATTGATACCGATATTCAACGGGGAGCATAGTTTGGAGGATTTGACAGACGGGTTGCCGGACCAATACCGGAACCAAGTATTTGGAATTACAGAAATGTTATATCGTAATGGATTTGTTCGGGATGTAAGTCAAGACAATCCACATCAATTGTCTGCAGAAGTTCTCCAAAAGTATGCTTCTCAAATTGAATTTTTGGACCATTTCAGTGAATCGGGTGCGTACCGGTTTCAAACCTATCGTCAGTCCAAAATATTGGCGGTCGGCTCTGGTCCATTTTTGATCTCGGTCATTTCCGCGCTGCTTGAATCCGGATTGCCCAAGATACATGTGCTGGTCTCAGGTACAGAGCCGACTGATCGGCAAAGAATGCTAGAACTGGCGGCACATGCACGTAAAACGGACCCTGAGGTAGCCATAGAAGAGGTTACGCTGCAGAAGGAGGGGGTTCATAGTTGGCGGGAGGCTGTGAGGCCGTTTGATTCGATTTTGTTTGTGTCGCGGGAGGGTGATATCGAGGAACTGCGGGTTCTTCATGCAGTGTGCAGGGAGGAGAAGAAGGTGTTTCTTCCCGCTGTTTGTCTGCAGCAGGCGGGTATGGCGGGCCCTCTTGTGCATCCGGACTCTGAGAGCTGCTGGGAGTCAGCGTGGCGCAGCATACACGAATCCGCAATTTGTAAAGACCCGCAGCTGCACACCTTTTCTTCCACAGCGGGAGCACTATTAGCGAATGTGATCGTGTTTGAATTACTAAAAAAGATTACAGGCGTGAATGATTCGGAACAAAGTAATCGATTCTTCCTGCTTAATCTGGAGACTCTGGAAGGAAGATGGCATTCTTTCATGCCCCATCCGCTTGTGAACGGACGTACCGCAGTTGAATGGATGCACGATTTCGAACTGCAGCTCGAGCGTAGATCAAGCAAAAGTGAGAGCGGTTTGCTTCCTTTCTTCGGCCGGTTGACATCGGCGGAATCAGGAATATTTCATATTTGGGAGGAGGGTGACTTAAAGCAGTTGCCGCTCTCTCAGTGTCGCGTTCAGCCAATCGATCCGCTATCGGAAGGGCCGGCCAGGCTGTTGTCGGATATTATTTGTACCGATCTGACGCATGAAGGTGCACGGCGGGAAGGGGGGCTAGCCGGAATTGAAGCGTATGTGTCGCGAATGGCAGGCCAGCTCGCTGCAACGCTTTCCTCCTATCAGGGAGATGAGGGCAGCAGGATCGAACCGCAGGAATTTATCGGCGTTGGAGCGGGAGAAACGGTTGCAGAAGGCATTGGACGAGGGTTGCAAAGGTGTTTGGCCGAGATGTTGGGCAAGCAACTGACGTATCAGTTACCTTCTGTCTTTCGAGTACAATTGTCTGCGATAGAAGATAAACATTGCCAGTTTTATTTGCAGGCTTTGACGACGATGAAGGGAGCGCCGATGATTGGCTTGGGAGAGACCGTGTCAGGTTTCCCAGTGATGTGGGTCGGTACGAGTGATCGCTGGTATGGCGGTGTAGGCTTGAATGTAACGCTTGCGTTGCGGGATGCTTTGCAACATGCTCTGTTGGAGGCACAAAACCAATCGGATAGCCGCCCATCATCGCAAGATTTGGAGGTATCGTCCGTGCGTCTGGCAGAACAGCTGCCGCTAAGTCTTGAGATCCCATCCTGTGAAACGACGGTAAAATCGGAGGTTCTGCAATCCGCCTTGCAGGTCTTGGAACAGAACCAAAAGCGGCTCTTGGTCTTCGATCTGGCCGTAGAACCATTTTTGAAAGAAGAAATGGCAGGAGTGTTTGGCGTGTTGCTGCGAGAGGAGGGATCCCGGTGAGCGCCATCGTTATGATTGTGGGAGATGGGGTGTTGGCGGACTATGTGTACGAAGAACTGTCAACCCACTTCGAGGTCGTTCGTCAGAACGATTTCGAGGCAGGAGTACCGGAAGCAGTGGATTTGGCTCTAGTGCTGCACGATGCTTGGCATCCTTACGTTCATCAAAAGGCGGAAGAGCTGCTGCAGCCAGCCGGCATCCCTTGGTTGCGCGGCTTTGTTTCATTTGGCGAAGCCGTGATCGGGCCTCTGGTTCGCCCGGGTTCACAAGGGTGTTCCCAGTGTGCGGACATTCGGAGCCTCATGGCGGGACGTGACCGCAGGGAGATGCGGGCGCTGCAGCAAAGGCTATCTGCGCACGGGGGAATAGCGCGAGATGCGTGGGCTTCGCGAACGGGACTTTTGCAAGCAGCTCATCTGCTGGTGGCGGAGGCAAGGAAGATGTTGCAAGGCATACCGGTTCAATTGGCAGAGAAAGTGTCTGTGATCAACCTGAAAACACTGGAAAGCACACTTCACTTCTTTCTCCCTGACCCGCTTTGTCCGGTTTGCAATCGATTGCCTGACGATTCATCGGCAGCAGCCCGCATTTCGCTGCAGCCAAGTCCAAAGATCAGCTTGGACAGCTACCGCTCCCGCCCGATGGATGATTTGAAGAAAGTTCTGACCAAAGACTATCTGGATTACCGGACCGGCTTTTTGAATGGAAAAATGGTTGACCTTGCGTCGCCATTTGCCGATGTGAGTGTGAATCTGCCGTTGATCGCTGAGGACGTAGGAACGGCAGGTAGGACTCATTCCTATGCGGCGAGCGAGTTGACCGCCATTTTGGAAGGATTGGAGCGGTACTGCGGTCTGGCGCCTCGTGGCAAACGGACGGTAGTCCATGGCAGCTTCCGCAACCTGGAAGATCAAGCGCTCGACCCAGTCAATCTAGGGGTACACGCGAAGGAGCAGTATGCTCAGCCGGGGTTTCCATTCACGGCGTTCGATCCTGACCGCCCCATCGATTGGGTTTGGGGATATTCGTTTTTGCAAGAGCGTCCGATTCTGGTTCCGGAGCAGCTCGCCTATTACAGCATGGGCTGCGGGCATTCTTTCGTATCCGAGTCTTCCAACGGGTGCGCGTTAGGAGGAAGCTTGGAGGAGGCTATTTTTTACGGCATATTGGAAGTTGTGGAGCGAGACTCGTTTCTGATGACTTGGTATGCGCAGCTGCCTCTCCCGCGTCTTGACCCTTATTCCGCTAACGACCGGGAATTGCAGCTGATGATCGAACGTTTGCGAGCTGTGGCGGGGTTCGATGTGTACTTCTACAATTCGACGATGGAGCACGGGATTCCAAGCGTTTGGGGGATAGCGAAAAACAGGAAACAAACAGGAGTGAATCTTATCTGTGCGGCCGGTGCCCACCCTGATCCGGTACGGGCGATGAAAGGCGCGGTTCACGAGTTGGCCGGCATGGTCCTGAATCTTGATAAAAAATTTGAAGAGAACCGGGAGGCGTATGTTCGGATGTTTCATGATTCCTCCCTGGTGCATCAGATGGAGGATCATTCACTGCTGTACGCTTTGCCGCAAGCGCAGGAACGTCTGCAATTTCTGCTGGACGAAAATCGCCCGATGCGATCGTTTGAAGAGGAATTCAAGCGGGAGGCGAGGCATGTTGATTTAACGGACGATCTGAAAGACGTTCTCCAGGCGTTCCGCCGATTGAATCTCGATGTGATCGTGGTGGATCTGTCAGCGCCGGAAATCATTCGAAATGGATTGCATTGCGTGAAAGTGCTGATACCAGGGATGCTGCCGATGACATTCGGACATCACTTTACCCGTGTGACAGGGCTCGAGCGGGTTTTGAGGATACCGGTGGAACTCGGGTATGCGAAGCAGCCGTTGACGCTAGAAGATCTCAATCCATACCCGCATCCGTTCCCATAGGTTATCACTATGATATCCCAAATTGAAGCGTGGAGTGGTTCACACCCTCGTTCATATCAGGAGGGAAAAGTATGAATCTGGAGGCATTTCTGCACAATCTGCATTATGACATTGACAAGACCAAGCCGCCGGACGCGGTGGTGGATTGGGAAGATGGACCGCTTGCGTATAAGCTTTACCGCGGGTTGCCTGTGGTTCCATTATCGCCGGAAGTACCGCTGACGCTTGATGGCGGTGAAGCGCGGGCGTTGCCTGACCTTCGTAATATAGGGCATTTTCTCTGGTACATATTCGGGCTCACTCAACTTTCCCAGTCCGTCCCTGCCTCAAATTCCATGATACAAAATATGGGCCTGCTGCAATTGTACCGGCGGTTTGCTCCCTCCGGGGGAGCGTTATATCCAAATGAAATTTACGTGTATCTGAAATTAGAGGATTTGCCCGAGGGGGTATATCATTATGATGTGGCGCACCACCGTTTGGTGCTGCTGCGCGAAGGCAACTTCGATGCCTATTTAGCTCGGGCTCTTGGTGATCACTGTGACGTTTCGGCTTGCTTTGGTACGGTTTTTGTATCGACCCTGTTTTGGAAAAACTTTTTTAAATACAATAACTTTTCCTGCCGACTGCAAGGTCTGGATGCGGGGGCGTTAATCGGGCAGCTTTTGGAAGTGGCGAAACGTTTCGGCTTCTCGTCGGGCGTGTATTTCCAGTTCCTTGATCGGGCCGTGAATGGTCTCCTCGGGATATCGGAACAAGAAGAAAGTGTGTATGCGGTGATTCCGCTATCGGTGGAGCCTATGGTCCAATGGTTTACGGATAGGGATGAGGGAGAGCGGGCGTGCTCCGCCACCGAATTATGCCGGGAGTTGAGAGCGGTTCAGCATGATCACTACGTCCGTTCCCGGAAGGTCAAGGATTTTCCGATACTCATCAAGATGAACGAAGCATCTCTATTGGAATCGCTTGGGCCGGTACGGCAAATTGGCGTAGAGAAGATCTTACACAGTGAGGATCAAGCAGTGGCTTTACCCCAAGTGAAACGGTTGTCGTATGATCTGGCGTCAATAAGCCGAAAGCGGTTTTCGCCGGACGGTGATTTTCTTATGGGCAGGATACGCCTAGAGCAGTTGGCTTTGCTGCTGCAGGAGGCAACGGCCTCCTTCAGGTACCGGAATGATTTGGATGGGGACCATGAGAACCCCGTCTCTCGCGTCTCACTGTACGGCTGTTTGTATAACGTTGAAGGCATTCCGGACGGCGCTTACTATTATGATAGTGCTGCTCATACGTTGCGGCGGGTATGTCAAGGAGACCATCGGCTCAAGCTGCAGCAGGGCATGCCTTCCGACAACGTGAATCTGTCCCAAGTTCCGCTATGCTTTCATGTGGCAGGGGACAAGAATCATCTCACAACAGCCCTGGGGTATAGGGGATACCGCATTCAACAGATGGAAGCGGGGATGCTTGTGCAGCGTTTACTATTGGCGGCATCCGCAATCGGGATAGGGGGGCATCCGCTCCTCGGATTTGATGCCAGATTGTGCGATGAGATCTACAAGATGACTTCGCAAGGAATAACCAGCCTGATTCAAATCCCGGTTGGCCCTTATCGTCATGGCCCCCGATTGGTTGGAGGTTTGCATGGCTAGATGCTCACTTTAATCGCTTAGATAATTCCAAGTTGAGGTTGGAAGCACCCGAGAGGGTGCTTTTTGCATACACCGATCACATTTTCCAATGAAATGGCGAAACGGACTTTCAGCATCCTTTCAGGGATTTTTTATAGTCTGATCAGCTTATATTCAGAAGCGTTTCAGGTTCGGGGGCTATACTCGAAGATGTAAAGCTAATCCAAAAAGGATAGGTGGGAGTTAATATGAAAACTTTCTCATGCGATTGGACCGCTGGAGCTGTCTTATATCATAAACATTACGATGCCGCATCGAGTACGATGCTTTCCCATCCTGGAGGTCGCCAGATTTTGGGCTTATTCAACTGTCCAGTAATCCGTTTTGAAAAGGCCGATCCACCAAGGGCACATAATTTGGTAGATGCTTGGCAAAGCCGACGGTCTGAACTTTCCCAAAATATAACGGAGAGCCTGGTCGTATGAGAATGCCGTATCGGGTTCTGTTAGTTTGTTTATGGTTCTTCGTTCTGGTCGTCTTAACATGTACCGTGAACCTCGAAGCTCTATTTTACAATCATACAATCGAGTTTACTTTTAATCTTCATCCCCAATTATCGGAATTGCTAAAGATGGATTTGACCCAAATTCATCCCAAGTGGGTGATGGTGAAATTCGGTCATTTTCTTGGATTCGGGATGATGGATGTCCTGCTGTTCAATTTAATACGCAAACAAAAACCGGCCCTTTTCATCGCAATTTTATTGGCTGTTTTGACTGAAATTTGCCAACTTTACTTTAATCGTGATGGCAGACTTTACGATGTGGCGATTGATTCAGCCGGTATCTTTCTATCTCATTATGCCATTCAAACCGCTTTGCTCGTCCGGAGTAAGATGCTAACCATGTGGAACGAGCGTTACACGGACAAAAACATGCAGCATTTCAAAAGCTAAAGTGATGTGCATCATCTGATTCCTGGTTAAAAATTTTAATCGAGTGTCAGGCTTATGCTGCGAATTTGGCAATTTTGATGTAAAGTGATACACTTAACGTAAAGATATTTGCCGAACAAACGGAAGCACCGTGCTATCAGAAGTTTTTCTTCTGTGAGCATGCGTGCTTTTTTTTGTCGGCTACAGAGAGGTGAGGTTAACATGTTTTCCAAAGTGAATTTTCATAAGAGAGTAACGGAAAAATGGCTAAACCGTGCTTTTGCCCCGCTTAGTGCTTATTTGGAACGGGAGCATCCGGAAGAAGCCCGCAGTATGATGTCTTATATGACGTTCTTGTGCAATGAAGATCAGCGTTTTTACTATCGTAATTGCATGACGAAGGATTCGATCGTGTTCGATCAGATGGGGCAGTTGGTTTACTGCGGAAAAGAGGCACTGCGATATGAATTCGGGCATTTAGAAGAAATTAAGGTGGAACGTCCTCTACGTGAAGAGCGATTTGTCCATCCGAACGTTACCCGCTGGATAAAGAGAAAGCTTACCAACAAGGAGGAAGTAAAATACGGCGAGGAAGTTTACATTTTCCTTCAGGAGCTTTGGGGATCGATGGTGAACTACGATTTCGAAGATCTGAAAATAGGGCATCCCTTGCGCGGAGCCCGGTTACGTTATTGTCTGTATCTTTATCCGACCCAATTCCCCAAGAAGATCGCTATCCAGTTTGTCGGAGATGAAATTGTAGAGAAACGATGCAGCTACGCAGAATATCGGGAATATGAGAAGCAAGAGCGTGAACTGGTCTATGAGGGTTGGAATGTGATCACGATCATCCGGGAGTTGCTCGATCGGGATTTGGACATATTTCGGCGATATATCTCTAAAGCGATTGAACTGGCTGATCCCAGAGATGTTCTGCTAAAATAGGATCAAATACCCGAAAGAGGTCGATCGAAATGCAATTAATGGACGAGCTTATAGATGCCTACTTGGATATCTCCTTACTGGACAAGTTATCCTGAATATGGACGGTGCATCAATTAATTTGGGAAAAAGGGTACGCGAGCCCGTTGGATTTGTTCTTGAAGATGGAGAAGATATCTCCAAAACTTGTAGAAGAATGGCGGCTCGGAAGGGTTCCCTACCTGGAGCGGGTGCTTCATGGGAATTTGGCTCAATTCAGCTTCATCATGAAAGATTTCCGGAAAACAGCACGAGAGCTGGATCTTAAGGAATCCTATACCGCCTATATGTCCTGGGGAAAAGGAAGGAAACGCCCACTTCGTTTCTCGAAAACAGGTGACTCCCAAGTTGAACGGCACTATTCCACTCATTTTCTGAAGCCTCGAAAAATGGACGGTGGGCTTCAACGATCTCTCCTTCAGCCCCTCCAAGTACACGATGAACAATTATGAGGCTACCCGGTTACCGGAGAATGATCGGCAGCACCTTTGAATTGGATGTCCAAATGAAGAAAACACAGCCCCTTGTCATCTATCGTGACAGGGGGCTGTGCTTTTGTGAAGCCAGAAAAGCAATTTTATAAAGGGATATGGGGGTTGGGTTATGCGGCTAATCGGTCCGACTGACTTAATGAAGCCGCTTTTTGTTTTCTATGGTAGCATACATAGGATCCGGCAATTAAAGCAAAGCCGATGAAGAAAAATACCCAGCCGCTGGCAGGATCGCCCGCCGCAATACTTGAATACATCGCACCCGCAAGGTCAAATGTAAGCCCGGCGTAGGCCCATTCCTTAATTCTCGGAAAGCCGGGAATCAGTATCGCGACAAGACCTAATAGTTTGGCCACGCCCAGAAAGGGGAGGAGGTAGGTGGGATAGCCCAAGTGATTAAATAATGTTACAGCATCCGATGCATAGAGGATATCCGGAATCGAACCAAACCCCATTAAAACTACCAGCAGAGCTGTAAAAATCCAGTACAAAATCTTCGTTCTTTTCATAAATAATTTACTCCCTTCAAATTGTGTAATTTTGACTTGCTATAGTTCTTACATAGTGGCCAGTTGTTCCTCAAGGCGATTAAGTGTCGATTTTGCGCCCTCGATGGCTCCGTATTCCTTAACCACTTTCTCAAGTTCAGCGGCGGATTTGAAGCGCATTGTCATGGTGAGCTCGGTCGTCGTATTAGCTTGCTCGGCAAAGGTGACCGTCACTTGAAATTGATCATCCTCATCGCCCCCGCCATGGGAGTAAACGAGTCGCTCAGGACTCGAAACCTCAAGGTAGGAGAGTTTATTATCATAATCGACGCCATCGGGGCCGTGCATAATGAAACGCCATACGCCGCCTGTTCTAATATCGATTTCTTGAACCGTATTCGTAAAGCCTTTGGGTCCCCACCAGTTCGGCAAATGTTCAGGATCTGTCCAAGCCTTGAAAACCAGCTCCCGCGGCGCATTAAAGACCCGAGTGATACGAAGTTCCTGACCGGCTACGGATGTGACGGTGTTGTTCGTTCCCTGAGTTTCATTCATGTTATCATTCCTCCCAATTGTATTTGTTCATTGGACTGGGTTAAGTTAACGGAGAAGATCGGAGTTTTGTATAACCCAGCTCCTTTCTGAATTCAATATACCACATAAGGAATATTCCTGTAAAGGAATATTTATTTTTATTTTTCCCATCATAAACCATGCTTCTGCTATTCTCATGTATAGATCATGGAACGACCTGCTCGGAAAATTGTTTAAAAATTATGTGGAGAATAAATATGCTCAAATAAATAAAATATAAATATAAAGACACCGGAAGGGTGTCTTTCATATACTCGATTATGTCAACTTGTTAAATTTTGCATGGCGCTTACAAATTTATATTTACAGATTCCATAGATAGCAGTAATATGAAATAGCAACTTGTACACAAGTATACTTGTAGACTTATAGAGGTGAACAATATGAAGCTAGGCATGATAGGTCTTGGCAAAATGGGTTATAATCTTGTGCAAAACTTGCTTCTTCATCAGCATCAGGTCGTCGTTCAGGATGTGAACCCTGAGCCCGGTAAGAAATTGGCGGAGCAAGGCGCTGAATTTGCTGCATCAATAGAAGAAGTAGTTTCCAAACTTCCGTCTCCTCGGATTATATGGATTATGGTTCCAGCCGGGAAGATTGTGGATCAGGTGATTGAGACTCTCATCCCGTTGCTGGAACAAGGCGATATCGTCATCGACGGTGGGAACTCTCACTACAAAGAATCTCTTGTTCGCGCGGAGAAGCTGATTGCACATGGCATCCGGTTTTTCGATGTTGGCACTTCGGGCGGTACGGAAGGCGCGGCACATGGAGGCTGCTTTATGATTGGCGGGGATAAAGAAACCTTTACATTCATCGAGCCTATATTTCAAGGAATTGCAGTGGACAAAGGTTATTTGTACGCCGGCAAGAACGGCAGCGGCCATTTTCTGAAAATGATTCATAATGGCATTGAGTATGGCATGATGCAGTCCATTGCCGAAGGATTTGAACTGTTGTCGAAAAGTGATTTCGAATATAACTATGAAGATGTTGCCCGCGTATGGTCCAACGGTTCTGTCATTCGAAGCTGGTTGATGGAGCTTACGGAGAATGCTTTTTCAAAAGACCCTAATTTGGATGGCATCCGCGGCGTCATGAAGAGCTCCGGAGAAGGAAAATGGACGGTCGAGACAGCGCTGGATCTTGAAGCCAGCACGCCGGTTATTGCTTTGTCTTTATTGATGAGATATCGCTCCCTTGAAACGGACACATTCCATGGCAAGGTTGTTGCCGCTCTGCGCAATGAATTTGGCGGTCACGCCGTTGTCCGTAATAATTAGCGAAAACTTGTTCTCCTCATAGAATCGTTCGGCGAATTTGTGTTAAAATCGATAATATCTATCGATGTTAATCATCCGAATATGATTTATATAGGAGAGTTGAGTCTAAATGCGTTATCCTTCTGCTTGGCTGCAGGGAGTTTCCCTAGGGGAGTCTATTGCTTGTGAATTAAGGCTGCAAATTATAAACGGAACGATCAAACCAGGTGAAATCATATCGGAGAATCGGGTTGCCACTGATTTTGGTACGAGCAGATCTCCGGTTAGGGAAGCGTTGAAAACGTTGTCAAACGAAGGGCTTATCCGATTGGAGCGGATGGGGGCTGTTGTTTTAGGGCTAAGCATTCAAGATCTTGAGGAGCTGTACGATGTCCGGTATTTGATCGAAAGCTTTGCCCAACAACGTTTAGCCAGTGGTAACCATGAGCCATTGTTTGCTAATCTGAAGCAATTCATCGATAAAATGGAATTAGCTATTAAGTACAATGATTGCGTAGAGTTTTCGCATTTGGATTTTCGTTTTCATGAAGCGATGATTGTGGAAGCCAAGCATGCAAGAATTCTGCATTTATGGAAAAGCATTCGTCATATCGTGCTGACCGTGATGTTAATTACAACGGATGAGATCTTTTCCGAAGGTGAAGGCAAACTGCTTAAAGTCATTGAGAAGCATCGAATGATCGTAAGTGCGCTTGAGTCCAAAGATGTAAATGTCATTCAAAAAGTGGTTCAAGAATACTTCGCGGATTCCAATATAACGCTTCATAGCAGTATATCTTAGTTTTGAGCCGTAAGTATCTAAGCGCTTGAAGAAGCGCGAATTAAATTGTCGACAAGTATACAATGTGTAAAAATTAATTTGTTGAAAGCGTTCTATAATGGGAATGCTGTTGAAAGAAATATTGATCCGGATAAAAACAGGAGGCCACATCATGAGCACGATCTTTGGTTTCAGTCACAATGTAACATTAATTATATGGGCGTTACTTTCCATTGTTTTTCTTGTTGTGCTTATTGCCAAATTTAAATGGAATCCCTTCGTCACGCTGCTGATTTCTTCCTTGCTGTTAGGATTTCTTGCAGGCATGAAGCCTGGGGACGTCATTAAAGCGGTGACAGGCGGGTTGGGCGGTACGTTAGGAACGATCGCAATCGTCATCGGACTTGGAACGATGCTTGGTAAAATGATGGCGGAATCCGGAGGAGCCGAACGGATCGCGACGACGTTGGTCGATAAGTTCGGTGAGAAACGGGTTCATTGGGCCATGATGATCGTTGGCTTCATTGTAGGGATACCCGTATTTTTTGAGGTCGGTGTCATCCTGTTAATTCCGATTGTGTTTATCGTAGCCCGTAAAACGAAGATGTCGTTATTACAGATTGGTATTCCTGTTTTGGCAGGACTGTCAACAGTGCATGGACTTGTTCCTCCGCATCCGGCACCTATGATTGCGATTGACGCGTATAAAGCGGATCTTGGCAAAACCATCCTGTATTCCATCATTATCGGACTGCCGACTGCGATTATAGCGGGTCCTTTATTCGGTAAATTTATCGGTAAACGAATTCTGGTTGAGCCGCCGGCCAAGCTGGCCGAGCAGTTCGCATCGAAGGAGAATCGCGAGCTTCCGGGATTCGGGATTACGTTGTTTACGATTTTGCTGCCTGTCATTTTAATGTTAATTGGCTCTATTGCCAATATTATCGATCCGAAAGCGACCAGCAGCATCACGGTGTTCTGCGAGTTTATCGGGCATGAGATTATCGCGCTTTTAATTGCTGTCGTTTTCTCCTTCTTCTCTCTTGGCTTTGCGAGAGGGTTTTCCAGAGAAGATGTTTCACGATTTGCAAGTGAATGCTTAGCGCCAACGGCTACGATCATATTGATTATTGGGGCGGGTGGAGCATTTAAACAGGTTTTGATTAACAGCGGAGTTGGCGGAGCGATTGCTGCGATTGCTACTCAGGCTCATGTTAATATCATTTTCTTTGCCTGGTTCGTAGCTGCGTTAATTCGAGTCGCTACAGGCTCGGCAACGGTTGCCATGACAACGGCCGCGGGAATTATAGCTCCAGTGCTCGGGCAAAACCCCAATGCGAACGTCGAGCTTGTTGTCCTTGCCACAGGTGCGGGCTCGCTCGTTCTGTCTCATGTGAATGACGCGGGATTCTGGATGGTGAAGGAATTCTTCAATATGTCCGTTCCGCAAACCTTGAAATCATGGACGATGATGGAAACGATTCTATCGGTTGTGGGATTGATTTTCATTCTTCTCCTCAGCACGGTGGTCTAAGGAGAGCCATTCGGCAATTCACCAGGAAAGAAGGTTCAACCAGTGAGTCAACCTATGTATATGATTGGTGTTGATATTGGAACAACGAGCACGAAAGCCGTTATGTTCGAAGAAAACGGGAAGGTTGTGACCAAGGCGGACGAAGGATACCCCTTATTTACACCTTCTTCGTCGGTGGCCGAGCAAGACCCTGACCAAATCTTTCGCGCAGTTATTCATACGCTAAAACGGGTTATGGTTCAAAGCGGGGCTAGGCCTGAACAAGTCCTGTTCGTTTCATTCAGTTCGGCTATGCACAGTGTCATTGTTGTTGATGCCGAAGGCAAACCGCTTACGCGATGCATCACTTGGGGGGACAACCGAAGTGCAGCTTGGGCGGAACGTTTAAAACGTGAAATGAATGGGCATGACATCTATTTGCGAACAGGAACGCCGATTCATCCCATGTCTCCGCTGCCCAAACTAATGTGGCTCCGCCATGATAATGCGTATTTATTTCAAAAGGCAAGCAAATTCATTTCGATCAAAGAATATGTGTTCGCCAAACTATTTGGCGAGTATGTTATCGATCATTCCATTGCGTCAGCGACCGGCATGTTGAATCTGGAAAAGCTGGATTGGGACGAGGAGGCTCTCGAGATCGCCGGGGTGTCAAGAAACCAACTGTCGAGGCTTGTACCTACGACTTTTGCATTGAAGGGGATGCATACTGTCTTCGCAGAAGAAATGGGATTTGATCCGTCCACTCCATTCATTGTCGGAGCCAGTGATGGCGTTCTGTCCAATCTTGGCGTGAACGCGATCGAACCGGGCGTAGTCGCGGCGACAATAGGGACGAGCGGCGCGATAAGAACCGTTGTGGACAAACCGGTGACCGATCCGAAAGGGAGAATTTTTTGTTACGCATTAACGGAAAAGCACTGGGTGATCGGCGGAGCGGTCAATAATGGCGGCATGCTGCTGCGCTGGGCGAGGGATGAATTCGCGGCGTCGGAAGTCGAGACGGCCAAGCGATTGGGGATCGATCCCTATGATTTATTGATGCAAATCGTTGAGAAGGTGAGTCCGGGTTCTGACGGATTAATTTTTCACCCTTATTTAACCGGCGAACGGGCACCGCTATGGAATTCGAACGCCCGGGGGTCATTCTTTGGTTTGAATATGCACCACCGGAAGGAACATATGATCCGCTCTGTTCTGGAAGGGGTCATTTTTAACCTGTACACGGTATTGTTAGCCATGGAGGAAAGCATCGGACGGCCCAAGAAAATTCACGCAACGGGGGGATTTGCCCGTGCGCCCTTATGGCGTCAAATGATGTCGGATATTTTCGATCAGGAAGTCGTTATTCCAGAAAGCTTTGAAAGCTCATGCCTGGGCGCTGTCGTCCTTGGATTAAATGCTATCGGAAAAGCAGATACGCTGGAGATCGTTGCGAATATGGTCGGTTCCACACATCAGCATCAACCCATCAGAGAGCATGCAGAGATCTATCACCAGCTGTTGCCGATTTATATCCAAATTTCGCGCAAGCTCGAAGCGGAATACGAAGCTATAGCGAAATTTCAGCAAAAACTTGTAAGAGAATAAGTGCAAGTATGCCTAAAACAAAGAGGCACCCGAGGGGGTGTCTTTTTGGCATTCGAAATTTTTGAAACTTAACTAGACTCAGGTCGTGGTTTAAGCTAAGCTTCCGGACAGTGCGTGTTGGTCCTGAAACATGTAAAATAGTCAGTATGGTTCTCTTCTTTTTGGATGAATGAGGGGGTGTCTGGTGAAAGTTCTGGACTTCGTCGAGCAATTGTTTGCGCAATATGGGTACCTGGTATTGTTAATCGGTCTGCCTTTGGATGCCATAGCGCTGCCCATACCTCCGGGAAATACGACGCTGACCTATTCGGGTTATTTATCCTATAAAGGCGTTCTCGAATGGATCCCGGCAATGGGGATGGCTTATGCTGGGTCCGTATTAGGGATGACGATCACTTACTGGATCGGATGCAAGCTGGGTATGCCGCTAATAGAGCGGTATGGAAAATGGTTGTTTTTAAAACCGGCACACTTAGAGAAAACCAAGAAATACTACGAGAAATATGGAAATAGACTGCTCCTGTTGAGTTATTTTATACCCGGACTCAGACAATTTATCGGCTATTTTGTTGGAATGATCCGTGTTCCATACCGCACCTTTGCGCTATATGCCTATATCGGCGCGGCCTTATGGGTAATAGTATTTTTCGGTATCGGATACATATTCGGTGAACAGTGGCAGTTAATTTTTATGCAAGTGGAACAATCATTGAAATACGTTCTTATTGGACTGTGTGTGGTGCTAATTGTATTCTTCCTATTGAAGTGGCGCAAGGGTAGCACGGGTTAGATGCAGGAAAGTATCGGCAATTGACGCATTCCGAGCGATTGAGTATGAGTAAAATACGCTTAATTTCCGTTAAGGCGGAAAGCGGGGGAACCATTTTTTTGGGGCGAATCATGTTTCATGTAGGGAACCATCTTTCCCGAGCCCGACAGCTAACCTCGTCAGCAATGGATGGGTCAGTCTGCTTTTTTATGCTTTTTTGCATTCACGGACCCGTGTTTACGGGTCCTTTTTGCATAGGGCTCCACCCAAATATTGGTTATTCATTTCGTACCATAAAGGAGGAGCTCATGAACCAACGTCTTAAGGCAGAACACTTGCAACAGCTTGATAGTGATCAGCAGGAGAGTCTTCGGAGTCAGTGGACGCCTCAAGAAGGTGAATATATGTTATTCGCTGATCAAGAAGAGATGATCTATTACTTAAACGGAGTCGAGAAACATAGATCACTTCCTTTGTTAAACATCGGGCAGATGATCGATTACCTTTCGGGCAGTGACGCATCGTTTAAGATGCAGTTTGACTCCGATGTATGGAAGATTTCTTTATCAGGTCAAAGTTATCAAGACGATGATCTATGCGATGTACTTTGGGAAGTGATGAAGGGAATCTTGAGCCAATGATGTGTACGCCTTTATGGCAATTGCGCCTTGGCAATAGCAAGGATATCGCTGATTTTTCCCTCAAGTTTAATGATCTTTTGTCGCTCTGGGGCGATTTGGCGGGATAGGGAGATCAGGGGGGAGAGTGAGCTCAGCACACCTGGTGCATCTCCTTTCTTCACTGCTTGTTTAAATAAACTCCATAGCGGAGTTTGGCTGGATTCGATGTCTTTAATAGCACTTTTCTTGGCTTTAATTTGTACGTTAATGGGATCGATGTCCACTAGGGTGCCGCGGATTTTTTTCATTAATTTGGACGCTTTGTCCTTAGCATCCCGCAATGCATCTTCTTTTGCTTTGATGTCCAAACGTGCTAACTGCACAGGAATTCTCATGGCGCTGGCCTGAAAACGAAGGATGCTGCTGAGGTCCTTGTTTTTCAGCAATTTGGTGGCCTCAATTTGTTTATTTAATTCGGTATAACGAGAAAATAACGGTTTGTACCGTTCTCGCGCTTGGATCGTATCGGCTTCTAATTTGTCCAGCTTGGCTGCATCGATTTCTTTGATTTGCTTATTGAGCGCGGCCTCTTTTTCCTCGTTCTCTTTGTGTAGAGCGCTAATTTTAGCCTCCCAGTCTTGATCCTGATTCTGCAGCGTAAGGAATTCGTTCACTTGCGATTTAATTTTGCTTCCCTGCGCTTGACTGGTGTTTGCAATCGTTTTGTCGAGCGATGCTTGAAGGGCTGGCGTCATCTCAAGTGAGGCAGCGGCCGCAACTGTGACTGGAATGGCTGACATAAGCGCGGTAAGTAAAACTACGAAACTAATAAATCTTTTCATCATGATTCCTCCTCCTGAACGGATAGAATGTGGCGGATTTAACGACAAAAAAAGCACCTGCAAGAAAGGCGATAAGCCTATTCTTACGGGTGCTTCCATCGTAAGCCGTCCAAATGAATTTATATGTGTAACTATACAATAGGTCTCGGCGGGTGTCAAGAGAACGGAGTTAGCGTGAAATTTGCGCTAGGGGCAAATGTACTTTAAACTAGCGGTAGATGGGAAAATAACCATAAATTATGGGAAGGAAACAAAATGATGATGAACCAGCTTTCAATAAATCAGTTAAAACAGTTTAAAAACGATATCACTCGTTTTATGATGATGTATAAATTCGCGCTGGATGAAATGGAAACAAGAATTGAAATTTTAGTCCAGGAATTCGAGATGCTGCATGAATATAACCCGATTGAGCATACAAAATCTCGCTTGAAGTCGCCGGAAAGCATTGTAAATAAACTTTTTAGAAAAGGCTGCGATATTTCATTTCCCTGTATCAGGGACAACATTAAAGACATTGCGGGATTACGCATTACTTGTTCTTTTATATCGGACATTTACTTAATAAGTGAAATGCTCAAAAATCAAAGTGACTTAAAGGTGATCGAGGAAAAAGATTACATTAAGCACCCCAAGCAGAACGGTTATCAGAGCCTCCATCTGATCATCGAAGTGCCGGTTCATATGTCGGATCGACGGGAAAGTGTTTGCATTGAAATTCAAATCCGGACGATTGCTATGGATTTCTGGGCGAGCCTGGAACATAAAATTTATTATAAATTCACCGAAGATAACCGGGCTGTGCCGGCTCGGCTGCTCGAAGAGTTAAAACAAGCCGCATATGCCGCTTCTGCGCTGGATCAGCAAATGGAACGCTTGCATAAAGAAATTGAAATCATCAAAGAAGAGCAAACCGAGATCAACGAGGAGAAGTTGAACCGAATTATTATTAACAACCAGCAATTTGCGTTGCCACAAGCTTTGCTGGGGCTATTAGATGGTGCACGAGAACAATAACAAGGAAGAGAGTGCCGTAATGGCACTCTCTTCAGCCTGTTGAGAAACCTCAGCAGGCTTTTCTTCATTCCAATTCTTTATCCATTCAC
>NZ_JBHTHA010000030.1:0-4019 GCF_042676385.1 Paenibacillus sp. GCM10027628 | reverse complement strand
CGAACGGTACGTACGGTGGTGTAAGAGGTCGGGGGCTAGCCGCCCCCTCCTACTTAATTTATAGTGATGGATGCTTGGTTGTACTTATTTTCGAGTTATTAGTATTTCAAAGAAAACAAAAAATACAAATAGAGAAACAGAAAGATTCATGATTGCAATCTTCTTGTTCTCTCGTTTGAATTCTGAAAAGCTCGAAAATAAAAACATGAGTCCCAAGCCTAGTTGTGTGTATTGGATGTATCGATAATTGTCGATGTGTTTGATAGAGTAACAAGAAACGATGATAACAGTAATCGCAAACAATAGACTAATTATTGAAAATATGTTCATTTTTTTGATCATAAGAATACCCCTTTCGATGAATCCCATTATACGGCGAAACCATAATTATACAAAATATTGTAATTGAAAGACAAAAGTAATTTGCTTTACAAAAGAGAGTAAAGGTTATCGTGTCAAGATCAAGGGATATAGCAACGTAGTCCGGTTTAGATCTCTTTAATAATTGAGTTCTGAGCGATTGAATGTGAAATCACTAAAATTCTTTCCCCACTTAACAGTGATTTGTCAACCGACTAAATGTTGCTTACTGTGATATAATGGTAATAAAGTAGGGAGGGGGCGCCAACTTGAACTTTAGTAAAATAGATCTATTGAAAAATGAATTAGATAAATTACGTCCTCTGCCTGCGGCTGCTGTAAGAAATTTGGAGCAAGTATATAGAGTAGAATGGACGTACAACTCCAATGCGATTGAAGGTAACACATTAACACTTTTGGAAACTAAGTTAGTTTTAGAAGAAGGTTTAACAATAGGTGGTAAAAAGCTGCGTGAGCATTTTGAAGTTGTTAATCATTCAGAAGCAATTAACTACGTTCAAGATGTCGTGAATAGAAATATTGAATTAACTGAGTATGTCATAAAATCAATTCATCATCTAGTACTTAAAAACATTGATGATGAGAATGCAGGCAGATATCGAATGATTAACGTTATGATATCAGGTTCACAACATACCCCTCCACATTTTGCAGTACTCTCCGAAAAAATGGAGCAGTTGATTCAATGGTATGACGAACAAAAAGATAAATTGCACCCAGTTGAATTAGCCGCGGAATTTCACTTCCGTTTTGTTTATACCCATCCATTTTCAGATGGTAATGGGCGTACAGCACGCCTTTTAATGAATTTAATTTTAATGAAATATGGATTCCCACCGGCCATTGTAAAAGCAGCAAATGAGGCTCGTTTGAAATATTATGAGACTTTGGAAATAGCGAGTGTAGGAAATGACCTAAAACCATTCGTGCAGTTAATTTCTAAATGTGTCGAGGATAGTTTGCAAAAGTACATAGGTGCGGTAAAGTGACTTGTATTACTTCATTAAGAACAAGAACAGCTAGAGAAGAAATATTTAAATTTCTTCCCTGGCTTTTTTAATTTCTTATTCAAAAGATAGCTAATTAATAGGGAGGCAGTGTGATTATTATGGTAATTTTGAACATAATTCGCCGAGCAAATTCGATTGGCGTTTGAGCTAAACATGCCACTGTTTTTGCATGAGCGAGAAGCATTTTTGGATTTTATTACGATTCTTAAGGAACATGCAGTCCAAAAAGCGGTAGTCCACTGTTTTACAGGAACCTATGCAGAACTTAAGGCTTATCTCGAAATGGGCTTCAATATTGGGATTACCGGATGTATCGGGAAACCAGCGGAAGAGGTCGCTAAGGCTACGACGGAGACTGCGGCGGAGTTTTTCCGTATATGACGATGTCGAAGCGGACAAAATGGCGGTCGGCACCTACCCCCTCATATATAAAAGCACACGCCGCCGGGCTTCCCTAACCGACGCTTGTGCTTATTTTCTTCTATAGAACTTTTCCCAGTCTTTAATGACTTCTGCCTGAGTTAATAATCGATCCCGCAGCCATCGGGATGTCTTCCATTCGTGTATCGCTTGCTGTCTGGTTTTAATAAAACGGTAGTCGCAAATATTCCAGGAACAGAACAACTTCCGGTACCATTTGCCGTTTTGAACGTCACCAGTGAAGCGGCGCACGGCCTTGCTAGCTTGCCGTTTACTCCAGCGGGTACCGGGTGTACGGTGGTCTGTCCACACGGGTGATTTTTTTACACTTCTGCTCATTTGGCACTCTAACCCTCCTTATGGGAAGCTAAAGGCCGTCTAATATCTTCATATTTCACCTCATCCAAGTTTGTTGTTTTCTGTATATATAAACGCCCGTAATGAAAATTTGTTTCTTCAATTTATCGTGTAATGGTATATTCTATAGAAATTTTCTCCCCCCTTTAGAACACCGAAATATGGTACGATTTGTTTAGCATAATTTTGTTTTATGGAGGATACCTGATGAAGATCTTATTTTGCTCTGATCCTTTGAATAATAAGGCTGTAGATATGGAATATGAACATGAGTATAGAAGTGCCCGAAAGTTGGGGCTGGATGTCTATTTATTTTCTCTGGAGTCGGTTTTGGACGGGAACTTATCGCAGACGGTTAAGAGGATTCCAACATTTGAGGCACCTGAAAGGTTCATGTACAGGGGATGGATGATGAAGCCGTACGAATATGAACAGTTATATCACGCACTGCAGCAGAAAAACGCCGTCTTGATCAATTCTCCTTCGGAATATAAAAATGGACACTATTTTCCTTATTCTTATGAGGCAATTCAAAAGGCAACTCCACAGAGTATTTGGCTCGAAATAGAAGAACTTTCAAATGGTTTTGACGCTCTGTTTGAAAAAATGCGCATATTCGATAACAAACCCGTCATTGTCAAGGATTACGTAAAGTCCAGAAAGCATGAGTGGGAAGAAGCCTGCTTTATACCGGATGCATCCGACAAACAAAGGGTTCAAATGGTTATTCGGAACTTCATCGACCGTCAAGGCTCGGAGCTTAATGGCGGCATTGTGATTCGTGAGTTTATTCAACTGGAGCAGCTCACTAAGCATCCGAAGAGCGGTATGCCTTTATCTAATGAGTATCGACTGTTTTTTCTTCATCACAAGATGATTCAGTGTGCGGAGTATTGGGATGAGGCGGTATATCAACAAGGGATTCTAAGGCTTGATTCGTTTACAGAGTTAGCCAAAGGCGTAGCGAGCCAGTTTTTTACGATGGATATTGCCAAAACCGCAAGTGGAGAATGGACGGTTATTGAAATAGGGGATGGTCAGGTCTCAGGGCTACCAAGTCATACTGATATAGAACATTTTTATAAATCTATATTGGGAGTTAGGGTTGATTAGGAAAGGTGAGAAAATATGAATAACTTAAAGCTGAGAGAGAGGGATCCAAATGAAAGAAGTGAGTTTGTACGATAAAATCAAAGGCGGATTATATGGCGTTGCCGTTGGAGATGCTTTGGGAGGAGCGACGAAATTTATGACTATCCGGGAGATCAGAGCCAAATAGGGCTATTTTAAAGAAATCGTCGGTGGTGGTTATCCTTCGATTTATAGAAAGAAAGAGTAACCCTTTACAAGAATATCAATTGTTCGAAATTATTTAGAGTTGTTTTTAATTCAAGGACATGGTATATTAGCAATCCTGTCTCTTAAAAGACAAGCTTTTTCGTAAATCTGAACTTGTTGAATATCTTCAAGAATGGATCGAAAAAAAGTGCTTGCAATTGAATTTTGAGCATGGTATATTACTTCTCGCTGCTTCGGTAACGCAGCAGTGAACGAAAGAAATTGTTCTTTGAAAACTGAACAACGAGTGAAGAAGCAAGTCGAGCAATCGACTCTAAACTTGAAGAGATTGCAAAATCTCGTAGAAATAACTTGATCGATGAAGATTCTTGGATGAGCGACCGCGTTTAAGCGGATGTTATTTATGCCAATCGAGTCGTCGATTCAAGATGATTCACATTTCGATGTGGTCAGCTTTTGAAATTGAGCTATTCATCTTAACAAATAGGATATACCTTTTTGGAGAGTTTGATCCTGGCTCAGGACGAACGCTGGCGGCGTGCCTAATACATG
>NZ_JBHTHA010000029.1:0-108109 GCF_042676385.1 Paenibacillus sp. GCM10027628 | reverse complement strand
TAACGCGTCATTCTCTACAATAGGAGCTTTTTCCATGTCTGTCCACGAAAAAACCATCATAATATTCCTAAAATAGGAAATTATGTGATTGAAATTTTCATGTTAGGTTTGATGCATGCTTAGTGTGAATAACATCGTTGTGTATCAATCAGCGTCACTGAGGGTCGAACTCGCTTAGAAATGAGGGCCATACGTCCTCCTTGAATCTTATACATTCAATAAGAGCAAGAAAAAAAGGAACAGGTCGAATCCAAATTCGCCTGTTCCTTTTTTATAGATTAATACCCCTCGCCTTTGCCGCCCGTTACGATGGCTATGCTGGAGCTTGCGCCGATTC
The DNA here is from genome assembly GCF_042676385.1 of Paenibacillus sp. GCM10027628. Lineage (NCBI taxonomy): Bacteria > Bacillati > Bacillota > Bacilli > Caryophanales > Paenibacillaceae > Paenibacillus > Paenibacillus sp. GCM10027628. Next base: position 107,772 of record NZ_JBHTHA010000029.1, on the reverse strand, counting down.
GGGTTGCTCCGGCAGCTACGATTTTACGCGCCGTCTCCAGATCTCTGACACCGCCCGATGCTTTCACGCCCATGTCAGGGCCGACCGTTTTTCTCATCAGAGCAATATCTTCCACGGTCGCTCCGCCATGTCCGAAGCCTGTTGAAGTTTTGACGAAATCCGCTCCGGCCTGTTTGCAGATCGTGCAAGCCTTTACTTTTTCTTCATCGGTTAAAAGTCCAGTTTCAAGAATAACCTTGACGACCACCTGCCCGCCCGCCGCTTGCACGACGCCTTCAATATCCTTTTGTACGGTGCTTAGATCGCCCGTTTTCAACGCGCCGATATGGAGGACCATATCAATTTCCGTAGCGCCGTTTGCAATCGCATCGCGGGCTTCGGCCATTTTGGCAAACGTCGTCGTCGCTCCCAAAGGAAAGCCGATTACCGTCGTAATGCCGACGTTCGAACCTGCCAGTTCCTTCGCTGCAAGCGGAACCCAGGACGGATTCACGCAAACAGTTGCAAAACCGTACTGCTTGGCTTCACCGCAAATTTTAACAATCTCATCTCTGGTCGCTTCAGGTTTCAATAATGTATGGTCTATGATTTGTGCGATATCTTTGTTTTCCATGGTAAATGTTCTCCTTTGTTTTTCTCTCAGACTGAATAATCTAGCAAATGTCTGGCTGTGAATTGATCTGTGATCAGTGTATTGGTATAATTTCCTTTAATCGCACCATAGATGGCCTCGACTTTCTTCATCCCGCCGGCCACCAAGATCGACTTTTCCTTCTCTCTCAGCTCCGCCAGATCGATGCCAATCGTACGGCGATTCAGTTCTTCGCTGCAAATGTTTCCTTCCAGATCGATGAATCTGGAGCAAATATCTCCCGCGCCTTTAGCATGAATAATATCCAGGTCAGACGGGGAGAAATAATTGGCTTTGATCAGAACGGAATCTTCCGAAGGAACACCTACGGTGAACACCGCGATATTGGCCTTCTTGCCGATCTCCAGAATTCTGCGAATATGCCGGTCGGCTTCGATCGCCTGCTTAACTACCGCATGATCCACGATTGCGGGAAGCGGCAATAAATGGGGCGTCGTATTAAAGGCACCGCCGAACAGATGAACGATCTCCGAAGCGTATGTGTTCGTCTCCGAATAACTGACGCCGCCGTTTAGTTGGACAACGGTTACATCTTTCACCAGTTTGTTCGGCAAATGAACGGCAACTTCATATAGGGTTGTGCCCCAGGTAGTGGCGATCGTATCGCCGTCTTTGACAACATCATGCAAGTATTCGGCAGCCGCTTCGCCGATGTATCTTTTGACGATGTGATCCTCGTATTCCGGTATCGAAGCGACAATCGCCTTTTTCAAATGAAACTTCTCTTCAAGTTGCGCAGCCAAAATTTCTTTATTTTCAGTCGGATCCATAATCTTAATCTGGACAATGCCTTCTTCTTTGGCCTGCTGCAAAAATCGGGATACTGTGGGACGAGATACCCCTAGCTTTCTGGCAATATCTTGTTGACTATAGTCCAACTGATAGTACATGCGAGCCGCGTCAACGATTTTCTCCAGTTTCTCTCCGCCCATATGTCTCCGCCCTTATAAGAAATTGAAATTTCGTTCATTAGAAATTGACATAATTTCATTTCTATTATACGGAGATTTTTCCACAAAAACAATATTTTTATGCAAAAAGGCGGTTCACCCATTCAACCAGCCTACCCCCGACGTATACCCCCATTACGCCCATTACAGCTGAGAAAACAGGAGGCGCAGGAAGGGGAAGGCGAAGGTACTTAAAGACAACTCCGACAATGGCTCCCGCTACAAAAGCAAGTATAACCTCTTTCATACAGCTCACCTCGACAAATTCTTATGGATTGATTTCACTTTGTCCAATGCATAGGATTTCCCAATTGTTACCGAGACAACCGCTTTTCTGAAACTTGTTGTTCGTAGTTCAGCTAGACGCGTAAAAAAAGAAAAAACCCGCTATATTAGCGAGTTTTTCCTGCCAATGCTCTTAAGATGACGGTTAATGCTTCTGCGCGGGTCGTGATGCCTTGCGGTCTTATTGTTCCGTCCTGGTAACCGTTCATGAATCCTTTTGAAGTCACGGCCGCCATCGCAGCTTGTGCCCATTCGGAAATGTCTGAGTTATCGACAAAAGTCGTACCTACAGTGACCGGATTCAGATGAGCGGCACGAACGATAATCTCCGCCATTTGCTCGCGGGTAATTGAATCGTCCGGACCGAACGTTGAATCGGTATATCCGGTGATGATTCCATGTGCCGCAGCTGTCGCGATTAAGTTCTTGGCCCAATGGTTGCCGGTGTCCGCGAACACTTTTCCGTCTTGTTCACCAAGTTTCATTGATTTTACGACGATCGCAACGAATTCGGCTCTAGTAATCGTATTGTCCGGCTTCAATGTGCCGTCCGGATAGCCATTGACCGCTCCCATCCGAATCATGTCGCGAATATTGTTTTCCGCCCAATGTCCCTTAATGTCAGAAGGATCTACCAGACCTGGACCTGGCACAGGTTTAGGCTCTTCTTTTTTTACGGTAGCCAGAACGGCGAATTTCGTAAAATGGTTCACCGAACCGGTTACCGTACCGTTAACTTTATCGACCTGCGGATTATCCAGCTCAATCCACTTGCCGGTTTCTTCATTCAACCAATAAATACTTACCAGCGATCGATCAAAGTCCACTTTGTTTTTCTCAAACGGGAGGGTGATTTGTACCGATTTGCTAAAAGGACCGTCTTTATCTTTTTTGATTTCAAAAACACCGCTAATCAATGTTGATGTTGAGTCCATCGGCAATTTAGAGCCATCCGTGATTTTGTCCACCGTAACCCTGATATCGCTCGTCTTGGCCCCGGCAGGAACGACTATCTTAACGCCGTCCAAAGTAATGGTGCCGCCACTTGCCGATTGGATGATTTCCGCATTGGCGGGTGGAGAAATCACACTGCCGCTACTGCTACCAGAATCTTTGCCACCATGGCCTTCGGTATTTGTCGTCCCTGTTGTAAACCTCCAAATATCCGACAGTTTCTTGCCTCCGTAGGCGTCTTCCGCTACAGAATACCATTGATAGATCGCATTCGATGCAAGATTGCTCCAAGGTACGGTTGCCTGTTTCCCGCTCTCTACATGCTCCACACTCCCGATCGGTTGACTCGAATACACTTTCACACCCAAATAGTCCGTGGCAACGCGTTTAATGACCGGTTGAAGGTCCAAGGAAATCGAAAACTCGTCTTTCCCCGGATATTGCTGCGGATCGTAGTAGTTGTAGTCATTCAAATAAGGCGAGAATGTCTTCATATTGATTTTCCCATGCGCCATATCAAACTGCATCAGACGAATATAGCCGAGACCGCCTTCCGGCGCTCCTTGGTAGTCTGCGAGCATTTGATATACGTTGCGATCCGGCTGACCGTCCCCGTTATCGTCAATCGCGTCGACTTTCAATTGAGCGTCGTGATAATGGCCGGATAGCGCGGCAATGACGTTCTTATTCGGTTTCACGACCCGTTCGAACACTTTATCTGCCATCGGCGCACGGTTATTGGAAACAAGCATGTATTCATGGAAATTCAGAATCGCTTTGCGGTTCGGATATTGTTTGAGTACATCATTGATCCAGTCGATTTCTTTATCACCGAATCCCCAGCCCATATAAACCACGATAAAATCATTACCGTTCGATGAAACCAGATCATAGTGCCCGCGATTGTTGTCGTACGACTCACCGTAGGTCGGCTGATTCTTGAAACGGTCTTCCCCAAACCATTGGGAGTAATAACTATAGTCGTTGTTTTGATGGCCCACGTCATGGTTGCCGGCCAGCACGCCATAAGGAATTTTGGCATCTTCCAAAACCTTCATATCCTTATCGGCTTCAATCCATTGGTACTCTTGATCGGCATTGTCTACAATATCGCCCGTGTGGATCACGTATTTAATCTTATTGTCTTCTTTATGGTCTGCGATCCATTTCACAATATCTTGATAAATGTAAGGATAGCTTTTTGCGTAGTACTGGGTATCCGACATCCAGACAAACGAGAAATCATAATCGGCAGGTGTCGGGCTTTCGCTACTTTGCGTGGCAGCAATTTCGTCTTGCACCATGACCAGTATCTTATGATCTTTCGCAAAATCGCCGGCAGTTACGCTGCCCTGCAGCTCGAAATCCTCGCTGCCCGCAATCGTAGTTTGGAGTTGCTTCCATTCCTGTTGTGTCGGACTCCAAGCGTATAAGCTGACTTTGCGCCCCTGGAGCGACTTCCCTTTCCAGTTGATTTCCACTTGATCCGAGCTTTTGACCGAATCATCCAACGTAACTTCAAATCGTTGATACGGAAATTTTTCAACGGAGTCGTCAACCAGATACTCACCGTCCGGCGCGCTGATCTTCCGGTAATCGTCTTGCGCGAAAGCCGTTTCGCCTTCAGGCTTTTCCATTTTCGGAGGTTCCGTGTCAGCCGCACCCCGGTATCCGGCAAAATGTCCCGGTGTGCCTGTGTCGTATTTGAATCCTTTATAAAACGAAACTTTCATCTCGTCGTTCATTGGATCCGATACCTTAACTGTTAATGAAGCATGGCGATCTACACCGCTAGCACCATCGCCCGGGGCAACCAATTCAGGCAAATTCGGATTTTCATTCGGTACTTGGAAGTTAATCGTCGCCGTAGCCGAATTACCAACTTTATCGGTTGCCTTAACGTTAAAAACATGTGTGCCACCCGGCATTTTTGCGGAAGACGTTGCATATGGCAGTTCAATGGCCTTTCCATCCAAGGTAACTTCGACCTTGTCAACCCCAGAGAGTGCATCGGATATTGCTGCATCCACGGTGAACGGACCACGGTACATTTTGCCTTCTTCCACAGTAGGGCTAATTGTCGGCGCCGTATTATCTACCTTTACGTTTGCGGTAACAGTGCTCATGGTGCCATTGCTGAGAGAAATCTGATGATCTCCATCGCTCATCGACGCCGTATTCCAAGCCAAAGCTTTGGATGCGAGCAGCGTACTTGGAATTACAAAATTGAAATCGACAACCGGAAATTTGCCTGAGCTGTCGCCCATTTTTATCACTTTCGACGGATTCGCATATTTGGCATCGTAAATGACCGTGCCATCAGCAAATACGAGACGTACATTCTTCACATCAAAATCGTCTTTGTTCTCTGCGGCCCGATCGTCAAATGGCGATGATTTCGAACCGGCTCTGATCGATATGATATTGCTGCCTTCCTTCAAGCGGTCTGCCTGAAACGGAATGGATAAAGTGGCGTAGGTGGGAATAGGGTCTTGAAACGTATAGAGAATTTCCTCCCCTTGCGTAACGGCATTTTTGAAATAGTAATCGACGCCCGATACATCGAATGCGAAATAGGCATTGTGTTCTATGGCATGATAAGCAGGCTGCGTCACCTCTTGACCATCGATCGTAAACTTCAGACTATCCGGGTCTAGAGACTCCCCTGTTCCTTTAATCACTTTTGTTTTTGCCAAAATATCTCCGTCTTTCACATTGAGACGCAAGTTCGATCGGTCCGAACCGCCAGTGATTGCAACCCGCTTCTTTCCCGAAGTGATTTCATTCGTACCGTCGGAAACCGCGAAGTAATAATCCAGATATTGTCTGCCAATGAGTTCAGGCGAATAAACCTTATAATGGTAAAAAGTATCCGCAAAACTTTCGGTCAAATACTTTTTGGCATAATCGGACTGATTGTCCGTTTTGTAATAGAGAATAACCGTTTTAACGGCTTTATCGTCTTTCGCATCGCCAATGATTTCCAAATCTTTGGACTGGTCGATTTCCGCAAAACGCGTTATATCCGTTAAGGTCGGAATTCCCGTATCGGGGGTGACTTTTACAACCTGCCCAGGTACTTGAACGATGTCCACGGCTCCCGGCGTCGCTGCTGCAGTCGCGGAACTGTATTTCGTCATGATCTTGCTGCCGTCTACCGGGTATTTGTATAAAATGCCCTTATTTTCCTTGGCATCGCCTGGTCCGTAATAGGCTGCAGCGATTTCCGTACCGCTATTGGTAGCAATCACCAGGCCGCGTTTGGAGCCATTAGCCATACCATCGCTGTAAATGCGTACAATGTCCTTGCCTTCAACCAGATTGGTGCCGTAGTTGGCATTGAAATCTGCGACAGTTGAATTTGTATTCTGACTGTTAATAATCCAGAAAACAAGTGTGCCTTTGGATGGGATGACGACGTCCCGTTTGTCCGCTGCCCAGTATAAATCGTCATCGGGCCCAGAATCCGTGTAACGGTACCGGATAATATAGTCTTTAAAATTAACCGGTTGATCCGTATTATTGTAGATTTCAATATACTCATATCCATCCATATCTCCAACATTCGCGGAATCCGGAACCACCTCCGACACAAGCAGCGGCGGAACCTTCGAATAATCGAAGTTGTCGAAAGTGATATCGACATTGTATACGCTCGTGCTAACCGTATTGAAGCTGTCCTGCGCTTGAATATAATACCTGAGCTGGCTTTCGCTCAACGCTGACTTGGGAATGATCGCTTGATATTGACTATTGCCCGTCGCCATCATATTCGTCGATTGATAGGTGGACTGGGATGCCGCTTGGTAGTACACGGAAGCCGTCACCGTTTCATTGGGCTCGGCATTGGCGATTTGGGCGCTAATAACCAGATCGTTCTTTTGGTCTGCCTGTGTGACCGGCTTATGATGGACGACCGGCGGTTCGGAAGCATTAAGCGGTACGGGTGGAACCTGAATGGCATCCACGATCCCGGGGGTAGCTGCAGCAGGAGCCGCATCGGCACCCGAACCGTACATCACCATTTTGATCGTGCCGTCTGTAGGATAACGGTAAAAAATGCCCATGTTTTCTTTCGTTTGATCATCGTTTTGATAGGATGCGATCGAGATTTCTGTGCCGGATTTGTCTTTCACGACGAGGTCCCTCGGCTTATCGGCAGGGGGACTGTTAATCATCCCGCCGCCGCCATCCACACGGAATAGGCTGACATTTTCCACTAGGCTCGTATGATAGTTATTATTGAAATCCGCTTCTGTCAAGGTTTTGTTCACACTGTTCATCACCCAAAATACGACTGATGCTTGTGCCGGGATCGAAACACTCCCGTTAGGATTGCTATTTTTATAAATCGACCAAACGGTCTCAGATCCGGGAAAACGGTAAACCAGATTATAATCTTTAAAGTCCAACGTTTTATTCGTATTGTTGTATACTTCAATGAACTCATAAGCATCAGATCCGCTGACATTGGACGAATCCGGAACAAGTTCGGTAATCAAAAGCTTTGGAACCTTCGAATAGTCTACAGCGCTGGCGACTGCGCCGTTATCCGTTGCGAAAGCCGTAGGCGCTAACAGGCTGAACATCATAGCAAATATGGTTATGGCTGAAATCCATCGTTTTAAATGTTTCTTATACAACTTTTAAACGCCCTCTCATCCGTATATTGTAAATTCCAAATCTTATTGTGCAATGACACGCTCAATCAACCAGTACAGCCCGAAAACGCCGATGATGCCCGAAGCGTATAAGGACCAGTTGATCTTCATCGGAATGCGGCGGACCGCCCAGAGTGCGGGAATGAAAACCGCCATGATGACAAGTTGTCCAATTTCTACCCCTAGATTGAAAGAGAACAGAGGCAGTGCCATATTTCCGGAAAGTGTCCCTCTCAGAACTTCTGCGAATCCGAATCCGTGCACAAGCCCAAACAGCATCGTGACAACCAGACGCCCGCTTTCTTTTTTCCGCCAAATATTTTCGACCGCAATGTATAGAATGCTAAGCGCAATCAACGGTTCGACGATTTTGGGAGAGAGATAGGCAATCTCTAGAGAAGACAATACGAGCGTAATGCAATGGCCTATTGTAAATGCGGAAATCAATTTCACGATTTTCCATACTCTTTGATCCGATGCCAGCAGCAGACCTACAAGAAATAACATATGGTCGATGCCCGTCCAGATGTGCTCCATCCCCATCCAAATATACTGCTGCAGTGTTGCCAGCCATGAAGAATCCGCCGGCTTTGCCTGTATACCGGTGTCTTGTCCGATAGCTGCCGGGCCCTGGATCTGAACAATATAATTTTGACTGCCGAGCACCTGCTCTATCGTCTGACCGCCGACATGAATCGTAGCGTAATTGCGGTGATTGGGGTCGACCCCGTTGTACCAGAAAAAGTTATATTGGACGAGAAGCTTTTTCACCGGAGAAGCGAATTTGTAGCGAATATCCATGCCGACCATATCCATGCTGGCTCGCTTTTCATGCTTTGCACTCACAATAACGCCTGTTCCGACTTTGCCATCACCCGTCACGATCAGCCCGTCATCCACTAGCTTCGAGATCGCATCCAGCGAATCGGACAATTGCTTGTCGCTTATCTTATCGCCTTCACTCCCTTTACCAGAAAGAAGCTGAAGCAGGTCATGTTCCGAGAAAGTAAGGTGATATTGCAGCGCATCTGGCCCCACCTTCATATCGGAGTATCCGGTTGAGGAAAAATGGGCCCATGCCGAACCGGCGAATATCGTGTACATACTAACGGCCAAGGCTAACGCTAAGAAGATCTTCTTGCCTTTCAGCACTACCCCATATTGCAACACTTCGTCGTACCTCCTTCCCATGGGTTTGTTCGTTCTTGGTCATCATATCGGGAACCGTCCAGGCTGCCTATACACACCTTTTCCGATCTTTTTCGATAGTTGAACTTCATCTGTTAAGCTTGTATGAAGCGGGGAATATGAAAAATTGCAAACCTCCCAAAAAACAGCCCATACCCTAAACAGGATGAATTACGTTACAATAAACATGTAACAGCACGAGGAAAATACCGACTAGAAGGAGCCGCGACATGAACGTATTATCAACTCGGAAATCGCTATTTCGTAGGATCCTGGCGAGCTTCATAATTCTGATCCTCATCTTCACTTTCTTCGATCTTCTGATCTTCTGGTTGGTAAAAAGCCACCTTCGCAGCGAAATGATCAATCAAAACCGACTGATGCTGCAAAAAGTGGCCGAACGTTACCAGCTGCAATTCGATCGAGTAAGAGAAGCGCTGTTTAAAGAATTTACCGACTCAGATGTGATTGCTTTTAACAGCCAAGTGAGCTCGAAGGGCGATCCAGCTATGCTGAATACCCGTCCCATCGTACAAGATATCCAGGGGATCGTGAGCGATCCTGAGCTTTATTTAGCGAATATGATCCTGATGTTTCGTTCCACGAACCTTACCATAGATAAGAACGGTTCCGGAGAAGCCGCTAATTTGTTTACCGGCCCTTATGCAAGCGACTTATATTCGCCTTCTTACTGGAAAACGCAGTTTCAGCGCAAGCCGAACTATTTGCTGCACCCTGCGGCATCCTTTGGGGACCCTTCAAGCGATTCCGCAATGAAAACACTGATTCCATATTCCATTAAACCGGCTTTATCCGATGATTTTCTGATCGCTATGATTGACGCAGAACGCTTGAGGAATGTGGTTCTTAAAGAACAGCCCGGACTTCGTCTGGCTATTCTGGGGCCGAACCGCAATGTCATTTATAGAACGGACGACCCTTCAGCGAAACTTCCCGTACAGTTGTTGTCAACCGACTTTGCATGGGACGAAGAAAAAGGATATTGGGTAAAAGACGGGATCTATTATATTGATTATCCGGATCAAAACGGTCTCCATTACATCATGACGGTTACAAATCCGAGCTTTGCTGAAGAAATTCGCCGGCTGGACAAGATCATGATTTTTCTTTTGGTGGCTTTTATTTTCATCGCTCTAGTCGTCTCTATATTTTTCAGCAAACGAATCCACAAGCCGGTTCGGGAGTTGCTTACGTCCATATCCGATCCCGACGAGATGGGGGAACTACATAGCCAAATTCGCGAATTTGATCTAATCAGCCATAAAATTCAGGAGCTGCAAAAGGAAAAAGTGGACATTCGTCAAGAACTGGAACATCAGCACTCCGTATTAACGAGCTACCATTACATCAATAAGTTGAAAAACATCAATCATGAATTAAATGAATGGCACAGCATTCAAGGGACCGAGGAAAACTTCACCATCGTACTCTACGAGCTCCGCTTTCGCGCAGCCTCTTTTATCGATATGCCCGTTGGCCGTGAACAAGCCTCTCAGTCGATCGGCGAGCATCTCAAGCTGGCTGCGCATGAACGATTTCCCGGTTCCCATACGTTTCAGATGGAAGCTCACCAATTTCTGTCGGTCATCCCCGGCAGCAATGAACGGGCTCGCATCATCGCCATGCTGGAAGAAATGAAACAGGTTCTGGACCGTGACCGGCGTTACTGTCTGGTTACCGCCGCTGTTAGCTCGTGGTTCGGTCACTCCGCACAGTTCGGCCATGCCTACCGGCAGGTTAAAGAAATGGCCATGCAGGCCAGGCTGCTTGAGGAAACGCAAATTGTTCTTGACTATCAGTCGGATCGAGCTCATTACGTCTTGTCACTAACCCAAGAGCAAGAGCTAACCACAGTACTGAAGGCGGGGAAGGAGCAGGAAACGCTCCATCTCATCAACGATTGGTTGAAGGAGCTCGACCAGAAGGAAGCATCTGTTGAGATGTTCCGACAATTGGCTCTTGCCGTAACCGCTAAGGCTCAAAAGATCCTTGAACATTACAAAGTGGAGACCCATATCTCATGGCAGCTTAAACCGATCATGCTTCAGCTTGGAGAATGCTGTTCGGTCGAGGAATACAAAGTAACATTCGAGGCCTATTTTCGTGCGGTCACCCTGTTTATTCGGGATAAAAAAGAGCGCGACGATCCCATCATCGACCATGTACTTGGCGTAGTTCAGGGGCATTATGCGGAGGATCTTTCCTTAGATGCACTGGCGGATCAACTAAACTTGAGCGTATCCTATTTATCGACCTATATTAAAGAGAAAACCGGCATCAATTTCATGGAGCATCTGCATGATACCCGGGTAAGGAACGCACAGGAATTACTGCTCAGTACGGAATTGAATATACAAGAGATCGGCGTACAGGTCGGATACCGGAACATCTCTTCATTCAACCGAATGTTTAAAAGCCGCACCGGTTTTTCCCCCGGCGAATACCGAAGAACGCACCTCATGGACAAAACGTCATAGTTCGGCGGATCGAAGGGTATGACAAAAAACGAAAGCCGAGGGAGCAAGGACATCCCACGGCTTTCGTTTTTTTCATTTCACTGTCCGATTATAGTCTTCGATCTTGGCGCTGATTTCCGCAGCTGCAGCATCCAGCGCCTCCTTCGGCGTTTTTTGACCTGTCAGTGCCTGTTCGATGGCGTTCTCCGTGATTTGCCTCGCTTCCGGATATATGCCCAATACGCCTCCCTGCGTCGCTTTATTTTCTTTCGCAGCGTGCAGTTGGTCGATTGCCGTCTTGAATTGCGGGTACTTCGCCATATTCTCTTGCACGAGCTGTTGGTCGTATTCTTTCTTCGTGATTGGAAAGTATCCCGTGTTCACATGAAAGAACGCCTGCTGTTCCGGTTCACTCAAGTATTTGATAAACGCCCACGCGGCTTTCTGCTCCGCATCGCTCTTGCTGTTCATGATCCAATTGCTTGCGCCTCCCACAATAACGCCGCCATCTTTTGCATTAGCCGGCTTGGGAAGGAAGCCTGTTCCGACTTCAAATTTGCCGTCAACAGAGTCGATGATATTCCGCAATGATGCCGTCGTATCAAAAATCATCGAGACCTTGCCGGCGACAAACGCTTTTTTCGTCTCTTCCATCCTGCGTCCGAAATTGATGGCAAGCTTGCTGTCAACCAAATCCTTCCACCATATCAGTGTCCTGAGGCCTTCTTCTGCATTGAGCTGCCAGGCAGTAGCCAGGCTGTCGCGCCCGTTGCCGTTATTCATCAGTTCAGCGCCTTGATTGGCGAACAACTGCTCCATATACCAGCCATGTATGGCAAAGGATGCGCCCCAGATGCCGTCCTTAGTCAGTTTTTTGGCGGCTTGAGTAAATTGTTCATAAGTGATCGGCGGCTTCTCGGGATCTAGACCTGCAGCCCTGAACATGTCCTTGTTGTAAAAGAGAATCGGGTTTGATGCATTAAAAGGCATGGTATAAAGAAGATTATCCAATTTATAGTAATTTGTGATATTCTCTTCTAGCTGCGAAATATCGTAATGGTCCTGATCGATAAAATGCTGTACGGGTGTAATCGACTTGGAGTCAATCATGTACCGGGTGCCGATGTCGTACACTTGGATCATGGTCGGTCCGATTTTGGAGTCCATGGACGCTTTTAGCTTGGTCAGGCTTTCGTAGTAAGAACCCTGGTATACCGCTTCGACCTGAATGTCCTTGTGTGACGCATTGAAGTCAGTTACAAGCCGATCGACCACTTTACCATTGTCACCGCTCATGGAGTGCCACCAAACGACTTTTTGGGGTCCCATTAAGGCCGGCTCCGTCTGATTCCCCACGGAAGGAACGGTCGCAATGTCTCCAGGCTTACTACCGCTGTGACCAAATATATCCAATAGCAGCACAATAAGGAGCAGACAAGCCGGCAGCATAACTTTTAGCAAAATCTTATTCATTGTTTATGAGCCAATGCTTCTTCTGTGATCCGTCTGATATCAACCGACGAAGTAATCTCATCGTTAACGATATCGGGCAAAATATTGTTCAAAAAATATTCAACGCAATATAATTTAATATTTTTTATTTTAATCAAAGCATCACGGTACATTTTAATGAATTCTTTCTCCGTGTTTCCCTTTTGAATCTCAGCGAAAGCCTCGTAAACTTGGTCCATCTTATCAGCAACTTCCAAAATCAATCCTTCAATTGAATCGTCCTTGCCTTCACGAAGTTGTTTATGGAAAATGTCTTTAAATTCTTGGGGAATATGCTCTTCAATAAAGTTATATACCATTCCTTCTTCTACTTTTTGTATTAAAAGACGCAGCTCAGGCGAAGCATGCTTAACCGGAGTTTTGATGTCCCCGATGAAGATTTCACCGTAATCGTGACTGCTGGTAATTTCATAGAGTTTTTTCCAGTTTACACTCGCACCGTTTTTCTCCTCGATATCTGCAAGCGTTTTGGCGTATTGAACGACTTTCCATGAATGCGCTGCGACGCTGTGTTCTTCAAATTTGAACTTTCCCGGGCACCGCATGATTCTTTCTAATTCATTTAAAGATCTAAAATAAGAATGGATTCCCATATATAAATCCCCCTATATGTTTCAGCCATAATTCGACACTACTATTAGTGTACAAACCTCCTGTAAAATCCAGATTAAAATTGATCCGCTATAATGTTAATTAGAAGAGCCCCTTACCGATTAATTCGGCAAGGGGCTTTATATGATAGAGCATTACAATTAAACCCAGACAAAAAAAAGGAACCCAGCCAACGGGGCCAGGTTCAAAGTTTATATATTAAAAAGGGGGTCTTGTTTATTATATTACCTCCTGAACATTATGAAACCATAACAGAAATATTTCATTTGTGTAACAATTTTGAAAGCGTTATTATTCACGGGTTCAATTTCCGTCAATTTGCAAATATTACTGCCCCATTAAAAATATCTGTTGCACCTTCAAGGTAGTCTGGCATATACTGAGAGTACTTAATTAGAATTATTCTAAATAAGAGAATCATAATCATTCTCAATTAGACTCAACAAGGAGGGCGCGCATATGGCCATGGAATACGACTATCACCATCTCCATCACGTCAAAGAACAAAGTAAATCTAGAAGAACTTTATGGGTGACCCTAATATTGACGGCTTTCTTCACTTCTGTAGAAATCGTCGGGGGGATCCTCTCGAATTCACTTGCTCTGCTGTCGGATTCGGCGCATATGATATCCGATGTCATCGCATTAGGGCTGAGCATGATCGCCCTGCATCTGGCGACACGGCAGCCCAATGCCCGATTTACGTTCGGATTTTTGCGGTTTGAAATTATTGCTTCTTTCTTAAATGGTTTAGCGCTCTGCGTGATTGCGCTGGGCATCTTTATTGAAGGGATTCAGCGGATCATTCATCCTCAACCCATTCAGCTAGGTCTTATGCTGGGCATCGCATCCATTGGTTTCATCGTCAATCTGGTACTCACTTTGGTGCTTCAGCACAGTGTCAAAGAAGAAGACAATTTGAATGTGAAAAGCGCACTATGGCACTTCTTCGGTGATTTGCTCAGCTCGGTTGGCGTTATCGTTTCTTCGATTATTATTTATTACACGGATCTGCTCTGGTTCGATCCTCTGATCAGTATGGTTATCGGCGGCATTATTTTCACCGGCGGCAGCAAAATCATTCGCGAATCGTATTTGATTCTTATGGAATCCGTGCCCGAGCACTTCAACCTTGATGAAATCCGGTCGGCGATCAGACGCGTCGAAGGTGTCGAGGACGTACATGAAATGCATTTATGGTCCGTTTCTACCGATCACTACTCGCTGACGGCCCATGTCTTCATCGATCCGAATATTCAACCGTTCTGCGTCATTCTCGCTGTTAATGAAACATTGAAAAACAAATATGGCATCGCACACTCCACGATACAGGTTGAGCATGCCAATATTAATCCGCATGGCGAGTACGGCAAAGAGTTTTTGAAGCATAAAGAGGAGGAAAAGCGCGGGGTGCTTTTCACTTAAGTTAAAAAGACCGTTAGCTCATCTAGACTGAGCGTAACGGTCTTTCTGCATTCGCTGTAGATGGACGAGCCATCATCTTAAGATCAATGAGCAGCTCATGCCCCTCTATTTGCGCTATATGCGCATCGAGCAGTTGAGTTGTTTCTTCATCCAGCTCTTCACCAATCTGCTTCATGAGGAAGGCCGCAACAAGGCTGGTTTGCAGCTCTACCGGCATATCGAAGCTCGTGATCGCCGGAAAACTGGCTTTCGAATACAGCTCATTGTCCATGCCGATCAATTGAACATCCTCTGGCACCCGGATACCGCGAGCGTGACATACCGCCAATATCTCCAACGCCAGTGCATCGTTGAACGTATAAATACCAAGCGGCTTCTGCTCGCCGCTAAGCTTCAGCGCTTCATCAAGCGTACCCTCGATGCCTAGTTCACCCGCATCCAAGATGGCATGCACCGTATCCTTGGCATAGTGCTGAATACCGGTTGTAAACCCTTGAATGCGCTGTTCATTCGCGCCTAGTCCTTTACGTCTGCCTGCATACACGATGGAACGGCAGCCGTTTTCATGAAAATGACGCACAGCTTCATAGGAAGCTTTCGCAAAATCCAGATTAACTGCCAGCTTGACGATATCGCTCGGCCAGCCCCAGCCGTTGAAAATCACAAGCGGCGTCCCCACCCCGACGATATGCCGGGTAGATTCCATACTCATCGCCAACCCGTGGCTCACAAGCCCGTCCACTCTACGCTGCAGCAACAGCTCCAAATGACGCCGCTCGATCTCCGGGTTCATCCCGGCTGCCGAAAAAATAGATAAATGATAGCCGAAACGATGCACCTTCTGCTCCAGCATCTCCGCGAACCGGCCGTAGTAGCCGCCAAAATGCGGGATGATGAGACCCAGCTCATAGGAACGGCGTCGGCTTAGGTTCGTAGCCATGACATTGCGGCGGTAGCCAAGCAGATTCACGGCTTCCTCCACTTTCCGTATGGTCTCTTGCGCCATCGGCACCTTCCTCCGATTGATCACATTCGATACGGTAGCGATCGAAACGCCGGCTTCCTTGGCTACGTCAATGATCGTCGGCTGTTTGTTTTTACTCATTCGCTTCCCTCATTATCCTTCATAAAACGCTTTAACTCATTTTATCGATAAGCAATTCCTTCGTCAAATTTTTCCTCCATTCTACTCATTCCTTCTATCAACAACTGCATCCAATGCCAATCTCGCCGATCCAATCATTCCCGCCATGTCGCCAAGAATGGCCGGAACAATAGGCAGCTCAGGATTTTCAACATACACATTCAATGTATGCATGCTCACATATTTACGGATTCGTTCGAATAAAAACTCGCCCTGAGCCGTTACCGCACCGCCAATGACTATCGCAGGCGGGTTAAATATATGGATCAGGTTTGCCAGTCCTATAGCGATATAATCGGCGTATCGTTCAACGATCTGGAGAGCAACTAGATGCCCCTCCCTTGCCATAGCAAATAAACGTTCCGGTGATTGCTGAGCGATCTCCGCTTCCTCTCCCATTTCGCCACTCATGCGTTTAAGCGCAGTAACGGAAGCGTATTGCTCCCAGCACCCCCGAAGACCGCAAGTGCACGGATGTCCTTGAATTTCAATCACCTGATGGCCGTACCCGCCCGCATAGCCGCTTCGGCCGCGATATGGCCGCTTATTCTCAATTAAGCAACCGCCTACGCCTGTGCCTAGCGCCACACACAAAAAGTGATCCCATGGCCTTCCTGCACCAAGCCAAACCTCGCCCAGAGCCATAGCGTTCACGTCGTTATCTACACGAACAGGCAACTGGATTTGTTGTTCAATGACTTCCTTTAAACGGGTTCCGCTCCAACCCGGCAGGTTTTCCGTAGCCGTACCGATAACGCCTTCCCGATTCACATAACCCGCAGTGCCGATACCGACGCCGGATACTTCAATGCCAAGAGACGGGGCCTGCGCCCGAAACGAATCGATCAGACTCTCAATTTTCGTAAGCAGTGCCTCTTTGCCGGCTCGTGCTTCTGTGGGAATCGTCTCTTTATGAACCACGTGCCCATCGGTGTCGACAATCCCCGCTTTAATGTTCGTTCCGCCAATATCAATGCCTATGACCCCTCTGCGATTCATCCCGCTCTCCTCACCTCACTTTGTTCGAACCGACTGAATGAATTCCATATAGTCCCGGTAAAGCTTCGGTGAAGTCGGATGCCCAGCGTGCACAGGGCTATCCGGTTTATTCATCATGCCTAAATACTGATAGCAGCATATTTTATCGACATATTTGGAGGCAACCTCCAGTTGTCCTTTGACCCGCTCGAATGGCGCCGGTAACAGTACCTTTCCGTGAAATTTAAAGATTTCCACATCGGCCCAGAGCGGTATGCCCGCTTTATCATGCGCTTCTCGCAGTCCTGCATAAATGCCATCCAACTCGGACACCATCGTTTTGGCTACTCCGACTTCGTCCTGGTATGCGATATAATCCACTTCAAGCGCCTTTAATTGTTCCACAAATTTACTATCCGCACGAATCGTACGCGTACCGTATGGAGCAATCATGATTTTCTCCGGCCCGAGCTTACGGCAATGTTTGGATAACGTATTCACATATTCCAAATATGACTCCGGAAAATATTCCTCGATCGCAGCCTCGACCGGAAAATACCAACCCTTAAAAGAACGATGATGACCGTATCTCTCTGAAAGTTCGACGGCAACATCGTATCGCAAAGTTGTCTTATCCCCGTCGCTGCCAAATGTGTGCAAGATCGGCGTATTGAAGAAACCAAGCCCAATAAATACAGCGACATCCAATCGGTCTGCTACTTTTAGCACGGCCTCCAAAGGATCGGGACAAATCAAGTTCCATCTATATTTGATTACGTCGGAAGGATAAAACGTTTTCCCGTGCAGGGCGACCGACATCAAGATCAGCGTATCCATGCCGGCATCCACCATCTCCGATATTTTCAATTCCCAATCTCCGGCTGTGAATTGGTCCGTTGTGGAATTCCAGTAATCTCCTTCATACGGGTTAGGATGATGAAAATCGAACCACGTTCCGGAAATAGGCAGGATGTTTGTATTTGACATTGCGGACTCCTCATTTCGGTAGCATAATAGTCGGAAAATCGCTTTCTAGGCTTTGATTCCAGTTAACGTAATGCCCTCGATAAAGTATTTTTGAGCAAAAAAGAACAAGATGATAATCGGCAAAGTAAACATAACGGAAGCAGCCATAAGCAGGTCCCATTCCACATAGTGCTCCGCCATAAATGCTTGCAAGCCTAGGGTCAACGTATACATTTTATTATTGTTCAAATAGATTAAAGGCCCCAAGAAGTCAGACCACGTGCTAAGAAATGTGAAAATAGCCACTGCCGCTAAAGCGGGCTTGCAAAGCGGAAGCACAATACGCGTGAAAATGGTGGCTTCGTTGGCCCCATCTATTCTTGCCGCATGAATTAAAGAATCGGGTAAAGTCATAAAAAATTGGCGAAGCATGAAAATATAAAAAGGAGCGCCGGTAAATGTCGGTATGATAAGCGGCCAGTACGACCCTACGAGATGAAGCTTCTGGAAGATGACATAAAGAGGAATCATGGTGACTTGAAAAGGCAGCAGCATGGTTGCAATGATTATGGGAAAAATCAAATTTCTCCCTTTCCACTCGATTTTCGAAATGGAATAAGCCACTAATGAAGAGGAAATCAGCTGCCCGATGACGCTAAGCACGCTGACAAAAAGCGTATTCATCGTATATCGCAGATAAGGAATTCGTTCGAATACCCTTGAGTAGTTATCCCAATGAATGCGCTGTGGAATGATGGACAGTGTCGTTTGCGAAATTTCATTTAAGGACTTCATGGAAGTCGCGATCAGCCATAGGAATGGAATCGCAAAAATGATGCCGAGCACGATTAATACCGCCTGGGGGAGTATCGTCTTACTGAACGTTCTTGCCAACAATCTCGTCGTCATTTATTCACCCCCGTAGGTAACCCATTTTTTGGATGATTTGAAAATAATCCAGGTGACCAAACCAATGAGCACAAACATCAGCCATGCCATGGCCGAAGCCTTGCCCATTTTCAAATAATAAAAGGCACTGTGGTATAAATAAACGGCGTATACGAGCAGAGAATTTTCCGGTCCGCCGATGGAGCTATTATTCAAATTCCCTGAGCTTTCAATAATAAAATAAGCTTGCGTGAAATACTGGAAACCGTTAATAACCTGCATAATCAGTTGGAAAAGAATGATAGGCGAAATGGTTGGAAGCGTGATATGAGTGAACTTCCCGGTTAAACTTGCGCCGTCAATTTCCGCCGATTCATATAAGGACGCCGGCACATCCTGAAGCGAGGCTAGGAATATCACAATGACATTACCGACCGCCCACACGCCCATGATGAGCAACGAAGGTTTCGTATAGATAGGATCGCCAAGCCAGCTAGGCGCATAGAGTCCAAGTTTGGTTAATAGTGTGTTCAACAATCCATATTGCCCGTTCAAAATCCATATCCACAGTAACGTGGAGGCTGCGAGCGGCACAATCGTCGGAATATAAAATACAGTCCGGTACAGGGCCATCCCCTTGACCTTCATATTAAGCAGCATCGCAATAAACAGAGCGAAAACTAGGTTGATCGGGGTTCCGATCACGGTAATATAGAACGTATTTCTCAAACTCTTCCAAAACAAATCGTCGTGAAACAGCTCGTTGTAATTTTTCATCCCGACGAACTTCGGAGGTTGAAAAGCATTAAACTCGGTAAATCCATAGTAAAAGGAGAGAAGAATCGGATATAGGGTCAAACAGATAAAACCAAGTAACCATGGACTTGCAAATAACAATCCTTTGACCGTATTATTTTTCATATTAAGCCCCCATGTTGCGGAAACAACGTCATCGCTTGAAAGTACCCCGCCTGCAGGAGGCGGGGTTTTCTGACGAGTTGGCTTCCTTATTTTAAGCTATTCGCTTTGTCACTCGCTTCTTTGAGGGCTTCCTCCGGGGATTTCTTCCCATTGACCGCCAGCTCAAATTGATCGCCGATTAATTTGGTATATTCCGTTTGCACCGGAACCGCTGGGAAAGCTTTCAGGTTCTTGTTTTTGGCTGCATCGGCAAAGATTTTGAAGTCGGGAATGCTTTGCAGAGTCGGATCATCATAAACGGAAGTTCTTGCAGGCAGATTACCGAACATGCTGTTGAATTTCGTCATACCTTGTTTAGACAACAACCAACTGATGAATGCCCATCCCCCTTCTTTGTTCTTCGAGTTCTTGGCGATAAAGAATGTAGATGCGCTGATCTCGCCACCACCCGCCATTTCCGGTTTGCCTTCCGGAGCTGGGAGCGGCGCGATACCGTAATCAAGACCTTCGATTTTCAAACCGTTTTTCACGGTATTACCAAACCAAGGTCCATCAAATCGAATGGCTTGCTTGCCGGAGATGAATGGATCGGTAGCATCCAAGTATTTGGCGGACGAGTTGAATTTCGTAATATTGTCTACGCCGAATTTATCGCGGTATGATTTCATCAATTGGATGGCCGCAAGCGTTCCGGGATTATCCGGCGTCAATTTGCCGTCCGGAGCGATGAAGCTGCCTCCCAGTGCGAAGCTCATCGGGTTCACATAATAGATCAGAGGGAAGTCCGGGAAACCTAGCACGCTGATCGTTTTATCCGCATTTACTTTCGTCAATTTAATCGAATATTCCAATAATTCTTTATCTGTTTTTGGCGGAGCGGTGAGTCCCGCCTCTGCAAACAGTTTTTTGTTATAGAACATCAGATTGAAGTTAACGTTAATAGGAAGCGCATAGGTTTTGCCTTTGTATTGACCGCTTTGCAATGCGCCAGGAACGAAATCCGACGTATCAAAGTTGTCCTTTTTGATATATTCATCCAAAGGTTCACTAATACCTTTTTCTGCGTAGGAGGCTGTATTCGAGCTGAAATTATCGGTAATATCCGGCCCGCTTCCGCTGGAAAGTGCAACGATGATCTTCTGTACATCCGGTACCGACAAGCCTTTCACCGTATATTTATCTTGGCTCGCATTGAACTCCGCAATCAGTTTTTCAACGTTTTCAGCTTCTTTACCATTCCACAGATACCAGAAGTTCACTTCCGACTTCTCTTTTTTTGGCGCATCCGCACTTACAGCTTTCGTCGGGCTGGCCGTCGAAGCGGCCTCATTACTCGCAGAACAGCCAACCAATGAAGTCCCGGCCACTAGTGTTGCTAAAACGAATAAGGACGTGTTTTTCCAAGCTCTTTTTGTCATATTCAACCCTCCAATTTTGTTTTCAACCAATAATAGGAATAATTAGAATATTAATTCCACAATTCACTTTCATTTCGGTGGATTAATCCGCCAAAAATGGGCGCAATAAACATTAATAAAGTTTATCGCTTACTGCTTTGGAAGTAAGTTCAATAGCCTGATAGGCCTTTTCTTTACAATGCATAGCCATAGCCGTTGTAAGAATATCGAGTACATGAATCTGTGTGATTTTTGATCTAAAAGCGCCTCCTTGAAGAGGATTCTCTTTGGAGCATGAGAGCAAAACCGCGTCTGCATACTGAGTAATCGGCGACTTGGCGTGGCTCGTCAAGCAAACGAAGAATACGCCGTTTTGCTTCGCCAAACGAACTGTGTCTACCAAATCCTTGGTGCTGCCCGAAGTGGAGACGGCAAATACGACATCTTGTTTGGTCATCAGCATCGCCGTCATCGCCATGACGTGGGAGTCCGTAACCAATTCAGAGTTAAAACCAAGACGCATAAACCGATATTTGGCGTCTGCCGCCGTATTCGCGGAAGATCCGACACCGATAAAATAAATCTTGTTTGCTTTCTCGATGGCCTCCATCGTCTTTTGCAATTCGCGCATATCGAGCAAAGCCAGCGTATTCTCCAAAAACGCTTTGTTCTCAGCGGTTATTTTACTGGCAATCGTCGCAAGATCATCGCCTTCTTCAATCTCACTGTGCACGCTTTTGACCGGATTCACTAAATCCTGCGCCAGCGAAAGCTTGAATTCTTGATAGCCTTTGAAACCAAGCTTACGGCAAAGTCGAAGCACAGACGTGTCGCCTACTCCAGCTTTTTCAGCCAGATCTGTCAGTGTCCCATAGACGACCATTTCCGGGTCCTGGGAGATGATGTCGGCAATTTTTTGTTCCGTACGCGTTAATGATTGATAAATGCTAGTAATGACAAGCAATGTATTGGATCCTTCTTGCGATTTACCGAAATTAGACACGAGTTGATGCCTCCTACTTGGAAGAAATCTTCATTTTACAGACAAGTATAGATGGAATCTTCCACCAAAACAAGCAGGCTAACCAACTGTGCGTTTACCTCTCATTCATTTTGCTCACGAATCTTTGGGTAATCGCTTGCGGTCTGGTGATTGCACCTCCTATCACAACGGCGAATGCGCCTATCTCTAATAATCGGCGTGTTTGTTCGGGCGTCTGAATGCGTCCCTCTGCAAATACGGGAATAGGCAGCCTCGCGGCCAGATTGGCGACAAGTTCAAAATCCGGTTCCTCCGATTGAACGCTATAAGGCGTGTACCCTGACAATGTCGTAGAAACCATATCAAAGCCAAGCTTATAGGCTTCAATACCTTCCTCAATGGTTGAAATATCGGCCATGAGCAATCGGGTATACTTCGACCTCACCTTCTTTACAATATCCTCAAGGGTTTCCCCATTGGGTCTTGATCTCGATGTAGCATCCATCGCCACAATACTTGCACCTGCTTGCACAACCTTCTCGACATCAGCAAACGTAGGCGTAATGTACACGTCAGAATCGGAATAATTTTGTTTCCACAATCCGATTACCGGCAAATCTACCACGCTCGTAATCGCAGCGATATCCTCAGGAGAATTAGCGCGAATGCCTAATGCCCCCCCATCTTTGGCGGCGATCGCCATTCTGCACATCATGTCGCTTCCATATAGCGCTTCGCCCGGAAATGCCTGACAAGATACGATGAGCTTTCCTTTCAAATCTTGCAGTTGAAAATTTTTTGTCATTCCAAACACTTCCTAGCATGTTGAGTTGAGATCGTAATCATAGTGTCAATAATGGATTTTATCTCCTTTTAAATTATTTTTGGTGGTTATTTCCTCCAATTATATGATGATCCTAACCACCTGTAAAGTCATTTTTTTCTAATAAAAGGCATTGACAGCGTAAATAAAAGGTCATACTCTTAATTCGTGGTGGATTTTTCCTTTTATTTTTATAATTAAGAAGGATTATTCCATGACGTCATTTTAAGCTGCAAAGGAGGAATGTTTCCCGAAGAAAAGCATTCAATGTCTTTACCGATGCCGCCCAATCTGATCGTTGAAGTCACGCACTAAACTATGAATTGAGGAGGTTCATTTATGAAACAACGCCTTATTTCCATTTCTTTATTATTCACTTTAGCGTTCTCATTGTTCATCTTCCCTGGATTAAGCTCTCAGCTGTCCTATGCAGCAAGCACGAATGTATTACTCGGCAAAGCCTATACTTCTTCTTCAGCGGCGAATGCCAGCTATCCGGACACGAACAGCAAGGAACTGACCGATGGCGTGTATGCTTCAGCGCTTCTATCAGATGCAGCATGGCAAGGCAGGTTCAATGTGACAAGCTACAACTTTACAGTCGATTTAGGCGCTCCGCAAACATTTAAAAATTTCAAAGCAGATTTCTTCAAATACACGGGAGCAACTATTCAGACTCCGACCCAGGTACAATTCAGCTCATCTGCCGATAATTCCACTTGGGTAACGGCCTGCTCGATCTCCCAACAGGGAGCCGGTGTCGATACGGTATCTGTTCCCTATAGTTGTTCAGCTGCAACCGATATATCAGCGAGATATGTAAAAATGACGGTGACGAGCGCAGCCAGCACATGGTCTTTCATTGACGAATGGGAGGTCACCCCTGCGCCGCTGTCATCGGCAACTAAATTAAACGGAACCTTTCTTCAGCCTGATCTGGCCGACCAATGGACGGATTCCCAGTGGAACACCGAATTTCAGAACATGAAAGATGTCGGGATCAACCAGTTAGTCTTGCAATGGACAGCTAACAGTAAAACTAACACCACGGTATACCCTACAACCGCGCTTTCCGGATACACGCAGAATACAACCAACGATGTTGTAGCCAAAGCTTTAAGCAAAGGGAATATCTACGGCGTCGATATTTATCTGGGCCTGCAGCTCAATGATGATTGGTTCGTCAAATACGCGAATGACAATACTTGGCTGACCAACGAGGCGAACATTGCCAAAACGCTTGCCGGGGACCTATGGACTAAGTATGGGACTAACGCTTCCTTAAAAGGCTTCTATCTCTCCTTCGAAGTTGATAACTGGAATTTCCCTACGACTACAGAATGGGATCGATTAAAAACCTTTTACCAGACCGTAGGGAACTATATCAAGCAGCAATCCTCCACTAAAACCTTGATGATTTCTCCATTTTTCAACCCTGCAGGTGGCCAGACAACCTCCGGTTGGCAGAACATGTGGGAGTATATCCTGCCGAACAGCTCGCTCGATATATTCGCCCTTCAAGATGGTGTCGGTGCCGGGCACGCCGTAACCAGCCAGTTGGCTGCATGGTTTTCCGCTTCAAAAACAGCAATTAATAACGCCTTGCCGGCCATGCTTCTGTGGGATGATGCCGAAACCTTCAATTTGGATTTCAAACCCATGGACGAAAGTACGTTAATTGCCGATCTGAATGCCGCCAGCCCTTATGTCTCCAATTATTTAAGTTTCAGCTTCAATCATTATATAAGTCCGCAGCAGGTAAATCCTCTCTATTACACAACTTATAAAAACTATGTTCAATCCGGCTCCCTGGATGCGACTGCACCGACCACTCCAACCAACCTTTCAGGAAGCTCCACCAATTCGATTACCAATCAACTAAGTTGGACAGCTTCAACAGATAATACCGGCGTCGTCGGTTACAAAATCTATAGAAACAATGAACTGGTATGGACCGCTTATACGAATGCAACCAGCTTCACCGACACCCAGCTTACCCCAAGCACCTCTTATACTTATCAAGTGCAAGCGTTCGATGCTGCGGGAAATAACTCCGCACAATCTTCTTCTGTTTCCGTAACAACCTCTGCCGGGGCTAATTATGCGACGAATCTCGCCTCCGGCAAAACATATACTTCTACGATGTCAGCCGATGCTGCTTATCCGGATAGCGGTAATGAGTTAACTAACGGAATATTCGGCACAACAACCTATTCGGATACTGCATGGCAAGGCCGCAACACTGCCAGCACCTACTCATTCACGATCGATTTAGGATCTTCCAAGAGCATCAAAGAAGTAACCGCCAACTTCCTGCAAGTAAAATCGGTCTATATTTTATTGCCGAAGACGGTTACGTTCTCGCAATCCAGCGATAACATTACATTTACGCCAATCGGTGTTGTCAATAAACCGGCCGTCAGTTCAAGCGATCAAACCAAAACCTACAAACTGACTGATTTATCCAGTGTTACAAGCCGATATGTAAAAGTAACTGTGGAGCCTGCCAGCAGCGCATGGACATTTATCGATGAAGTTCAGGTCAAACAATAACTGAATATGACTTTTTTAAAGCCCTCTCTTCGGGGGCTTTTCCACTTCCTTCATACATCACGATCATTGGACAAAAAAGAACCCGCGGGCCGCGGGCTCTAATGCTGTATTACTGATCATGCCTTCGATATGACAAATCCCTTTCAACAACCGCAATATCTACCCGATTTATGGCAGGAACGACCATAATACTCAATTTAAAGAATAATGTTCGCAATATAAAGAAACTTATTCTCTATTCAGCTCATGGTCATCCGGTTCCGCCCAGCCCAGTAAAAAAGCCCGATACCCTGGTGGTTGAACAGGATATCGGGCTTATTCTTTTTACCTTACACGCCTAACCATTTTTTGAACAAATGTTTCGTTGTATCGGCGTTCATCGCTGCGATGGAAGTCGTGAGCGGAATGCCTTTCGGACAGGAGCGTACGCAGTTTTGCGAGTTACCGCAGCCTTCGATACCGCCATCCGTCATCAAAGCGTCCAAACGCTCGTCTTGGTTCATCTCACCTGTAGGGTGCGCATTGAACAGACGTACTTGGGAGATAGCCGCAGGTCCGATAAAGGAGTTCTTATCGTTGACGTTCGGGCATGATTCCAAGCAAACGCCGCAAGTCATACATTTGGAAAGCTCATAAGCCCATTGACGCTTGGACTCCGCCATACGAGGACCAGGACCAAGATCGTAGGTTCCGTCGATCGGTACCCATGCTTTCACTTTTTTCAAAGCATTGAACATGCGTCCGCGGTCGATGACCAGGTCACGCATAACCGGGAATGTGCTCATTGGAGCAACGCGGATTGGCTGTTCCAATTTGTCAACCAACGCCGAGCAAGCTTGCCGCGGCTTGCCGTTGATAACCATGGAGCAGGCGCCGCATACTTCTTCCAGACAGTTGGATTCCCAACAGACCGGCGTCGTTTTATCGCCTTTGGCGTTCTTCGGATTCCGTTGAACTTCCATGAGCGCGCTGATTACGTTCATATTCGGACGGTACGGAATTTCGAACTCTTCGGTATAGGATTTGGATTCAGGACTCTCTTGACGAGTCACGATAAACTTCACTGTTTTTTGTGCGGTTTGTGTCTCTGCCATGATTAATGTCCTCCTTTTTTCTTATCCGTGGAGTAGTCACGTTTCCGTGGCGCAATCAAGGATACATCGATATCTTCGTAGCTGATTTTCGGGCCGTCCGGCGTCCAGTCAGCGATCGTCGTTTTCATGAAGTTCTCATCATCACGCTCTGGGAACTCAGGCTTGTAGTGCGCGCCACGACTTTCGTTACGCAGTAAAGCGCCTACCGTCATCGCTTCCGCCAACTCAAACATGTTCCAAAGCTGACGTGTGAAAGCGACGCCTTGGTTGTTCCAACGAGCAGTATCCGTGATATTGATGTTTTTGTAGCGGTCTTTCAGATCTTTAATACGGTTGATTGTATCTTGCAGACGGTCGTTGTGACGAACTACCGTCATGTTTGAATTCATCATGTCACCCAGCTCTTTATGCAGCACATACGCGTTTTCGGTACCGCTGTTCATTTTGAGCAGGGACTCGTAACGATCGGTATGGCGTTTTTTCTCGCGGTCAAAAATGGTAGAAGACGTATCATCCGCATGCTTCTCCAAGCCACGGATATACTCAACTGCTTTAGGACCGGATACCATGCCGTCATAGATCGCAGACACGAGCGAGTTCGCACCCAAACGATTGGCGCCATGATGCTGATATTCACACTCGCCGGCAGCGAATAAGCCAGGAACGTTCGTCATCATGTTATAGTCGACCCACATACCGCCCATCGAATAGTGAACCGCAGGGAAAATCTTCATAGGGATTTTGCGCGGGTCGTCGCCCATGAATTTCTCGTAGATTTCCATAATACCGCCGAGCTTAACGTCCAGCTCTTTAGGGTCTTTATGGGAAAGATCCAGGTAAACCATGTTCTCGCCATTAATGCCAAGCTTCTGATCCACGCATACAGAGAAGATTTCGCGAGTCGCGATATCACGAGGAACCAAGTTACCGTAAGCCGGATATTTCTCTTCGAGGAAGTACCAAGGCTTGCCGTCTTTGTACGTCCAGATCCGTCCGCCTTCACCGCGCGCAGACTCGGACATCAAGCGAAGCTTATCGTCTCCGGGAATCGCTGTCGGGTGAATTTGAATCATTTCGCCGTTCGCATATTTCACGCCTTGTTGGTAAACCGCACTTGCCGCTGTACCCGTATTGATTACAGAGTTTGTCGTTTTACCGAAGATGATGCCAGGGCCGCCAGTCGCCAAAATAACCGCGTCAGCCGGGAAAGTTTGAACTTCCATGCTGCGCAAATCTTGCGCCGCGATACCACGGCATACGCCATCTTCATCGATGACGGCGCCAAGGAATTCCCAGTGCTCGAACTTCGTTACGAGACCTGCTGTCTCCCAGCGTCGCACTTGCTCATCGAGCGCGTAAAGCAATTGTTGTCCGGTCGTCGCGCCTGCGAACGCCGTACGATGATACTTCGTTCCGCCAAAACGGCGGAAATCAAGAAGACCTTCCGGAGTACGATTGAACATAACGCCCATACGGTCCATCAAGTGAATAATGCCAGGCGCCGCATCGCAAAGCGCTTTAACCGGCGGTTGGTTCGCCAAGAAATCTCCACCGTAAACCGTATCATCAAAGTGCTCCCATGTGGAGTCACCTTCACCTTTTGTATTTACCGCACCGTTGATGCCGCCTTGCGCGCATACGGAGTGCGAACGCTTAACCGGAACCAAGGAGAACAGCTGTACGTGAACTCCGGCCTCCGCTGCCTTGATTGTCGCCATGAGTCCCGCAAGGCCTCCGCCGACGACGATAATTTTCGAATTTGCCACTATAGTTCACCCTCCCTTAATGCCCGGCATGCGCTTCTGCAGGAAGCTGCTGAAATTGAGAATCTGTAAATGCGGTCAAAGACATAATAAACATGATCGCCATCACGACGAACACAGCCATCCAAATGTATGTGGATATGCGCTGCGCACGCGGGCCAACCGTAATCCCCCAGCTCACTAAGAACGACCACATGCCGTTGCTAAAGTGGAATACGGCGGAAACGATCCCGATGACATAAATCGTGAACATGACCGGATTCGTTGCAATATCATGCATCGTGAGGCCTAACTGTCCATGCTCCACTTTGCCGATCGCCACTTGAAATCTTGTTTCAAAGAAGTGCCATGCAACAAACAAGAACGTAATCACGCCTGTTACGCGTTGCAGCATGAACATGACATTGCGGAAGTAGCCGTAATGACTCACGTTATTGCGAGCTTGGTACGCTACATACAGACCATAAACAGCATGATAAAGAAGCGGAATCCAGATACCGAAGATTTCAAGAAACAAAACCAGCGGCAACCCGTTCAGCCAATTGATCTGATCCACAAAAGCGCCATGCCCTTTTGTTGCTTCATAGTTCGTGAGCAAATGCTCGATGAGAAAGAAGCCCACTGGAATTACGCCAAGTAAAGAGTGGATCTTTCGAAAGAAATACGAATTACCCGTCATTGAACCAATTCCCCCCTAAAATAATGAAATCCGACATTTTCAGACAAGCCACATATCATTGTACTCTCGCCGCAAACGAGCGTCAACCCAGAATCATCCACGCCTATTTTGCCAATTCAGTGAGCGATTATACGAGATTGACTAAAAAATGTGAATAAGAAGTGACATATACATCGTACCTCTTCCTCGCTTATAATGGAAGTGCCGTTTCTTTATATACACTTATAACAATTATGCATATAGATAAGTAAGGAGTTGACGGAAAGTGGAATTGTTGGATGTCTTCGCTGTTGTTGTCGAACAGGCAAGCTTGAATAAAGCGTCGCAACTGTTAAATTTGTCACAACCCGCACTCTCGCGCAAAGTCATGAAACTTGAAGAAGAACTTGGGGTTGAGCTTTTTATCCGCAAAGGGAAGCGGCTGGAGTTGACCAAAGTCGGGCAAATTTGTTACGACCACGCCTTGGAGCTGCGCCATCTGGAACGCAAATTCAAGCAAGCCATTCAAACTTACAAAGCCGCAGGCCATCACGTTTCCATGACGATCGGCGCCAGTCTAACTACCCTGCAAGCCACGCTCCCCGACCTGATTACGGATTATGTCAAGGATCATCCGCTCACTGAGATCAAGCTGCTGACAGGCAAAACGCATGAAGTCGTCACGATGGTCAAAGAAAAAAAGGTCGACATCGGCATCGTAGCCTCGCTTATCAATGCCTCAGGCCTGCATTGCGAGCCTTTATTTGATGACCATCTTTGTCTCGTGCTGCCGCTCGGCCATCCTTATATTGATCGTCCGCGCATAGCGATCCGAGATTTGAATGAACTGCCCATGATCCTTTTTTCCAAAGGCACCTGGTATCGCGTTCTCATGGATGAGCTGTTTCACCGCTTTTCCACCTTTCCGAATGTCCAAATGGAGATTGATTCCTTCGAGGCGATCATTCGTCTGGTTTCCACATGCAAAACAGCCACACTGCTGCCGAAATCCTACTTACGGGAGGACTTGATACGCAACAACGAGTTGATTCTTCGCGATTTGGTCGAGCTGGAGCAGACGAAAAGGACGACCTCCCTCATCTATTCGGAGAGCACCTCCGATCATCCCGCTGCCATGCAGTTCATCGAACAAGCGATTGACTATTTTTCCAACCATAAATAAACCTCTAGTCATGGCGCCATTAAAGGCTTGCCATGACTAGAGGCTGACTTTGAATCATTCATAACACAAACTTATACCCCACGCCCCATACGGTACGAATCCGCTTGGGTTCCTTGGGGTTCTCTTCGATTTTCTTGCGCAGATTGGCGATGTGCACATCAATGGCCCGGTCGGTGACGAAGGAATCGAAGCCGCGGACCGTCTGCAGCAAGTCTTCCCGGCTAAACACCCTTCCGGGATTCTTCACAAAACATTTCATGATTTCGAATTCGGAATAAGTCGTATCGATCAGTTGGCCGCGAACCCGCATAGATCGAGTCTCTTGATCCAGGCTGACGATCATTTCATGATCCTGCTCGGCAAGCAGCACCCCTGTATTTGGTGCAGCCATGACTGCCGGCTGCTTCACTTGATTATGATTCGTCTGATAAAGCTTGGAGCGGCGAATTAGCGCATGAACTCTTGCGCTCATTTCGTGCATGCTGAATGGCTTGCACATGTAATCATCAGCACCAACCGCTAAAGCGTTAACCCGTTCTACGACTTTGTTTTTCATAGAAACAATCATGATAGGCACTTTCGATGTTTCACGAACGAGTTCGCATAATTCAAGGCCGTCCATATCCGGCAGCATGAGGTCCAATAAAATGATATCAGGATTGAAATGCTGAGCTGCCTGAAGCCCATCCTTGCCGTTCTCATGTCGTATGACCTGAAAGCCCTCTTCACCCAAATACATTGAAACCATATCACCAATCATTGCGTCATCTTCAATGACCAATACCTTATACATGCTGAGCCCACCTCTGTGACTTCGAAGTCCTTTTGTCAGGAAAATGCAAGGAAATCGTTAGGTCAGCTTTCGCTGAGTATACATTTCTGAAGAAAATTGTCGAAAAATATCCATCATAGCTTAATATACTATAAAAGTTAAGCAACCAACAAGTTGAAATGTTAGCAAATTGTTATGTAAAAAAACGTCCCCTCTGACCCTGATAAGGCCAAATAGGAACGTTTTTCCAAATGATTTATGAGGGGTGCACGCTTGCTTCTTCCTCGCCGGGCTTAATTTCAAGTCCAAGCTTGCGAGCTACAAAGGCTGTCGAGCTAGCCTGAAATAAGATCGTAATCAGTACAGCCATGAACGTGACACTGGCAATCAGCTCGCTATGCTTAACGCCCATGCCTGCCACCATTCCGCTTAATGCCGCAGGAATTACACCCGTTTCCCGAACCCAGAACATGAATAAGATCTCGTTCTTCTTCCACTTGGCTTTTCGATCGGGAAGCGTACAAATAAGCACCGTCAGCGGACGTGCGATAAACATGAAGACAAAGATCACACCTAGGCTTGTCCAGAAATGTTCAAGAATCACTGTGAAATTTACTTGGCTGCCTAACAGAATGAAAATCAACATGCGCATAATCACGGTAATATTTTCTGAAAAATGCCCCATTTCATGGAGCTTATCATTCATATCGAGTTTGAATGTGCCTGCATTTCCCCAAATGAGTCCAGCAGTGAAGGTGGCCATGAAGCCGCTGACGCCAAGCTTTTCTCCAAGCAGATAGGCACTCAAAGCCGTAACGACCATGGCGATCGTTGCATAATCCCGAAGAAATCCCAGCTTTAAATGAGAGGTCATGTAGGTCATCAGAAACCCGAATATGCCCCCGACAAGAAGCCCTCCGACTGCCGTCTTTACAAAATCGAGGATCCCGGACGAAAGGGATACTTCATGCGTCCCAAGAATAATCGCAAGCAAGGAAAACGTAAGGATTGAACCTGTCGCATCATTGAAAGCCGATTCGCTTTCTACCGTTTCTCTGACCTTGGTGCGAACCCGTACTTGTTTAAAGACCGGGATCAGCGTCGCCGGATCGGTTGAACTAATGATTGCTCCAAGCAGCAATGCATAAAGCCAGGGCAGATCAAGCAGCAGATGCGCGGTAATGGCTACGGCTGCACAAGTAACGATAACCCCGGGGACACTCAGCAAGCTTACCGTCAGCCAAACTTGACGAAGACCCGATAACCGAATATTTCGGCCCCCGTCAAATAAAATGAGCGTGGAACCGATGACGAGAATAAATTGATTCGTAAAGGATGTACTGGGTTCATTGATCCAGTGCAGGCCTTGCCCAATAAGCATACCGGCAACTAGAAACAACGCAACATCCGGCAGCTTTAAAAATTGGGCCGTTTTGCCGAACAGCATCCCAAGGCTGAAAATCAATACAAGCAGGATGATGACATGATCGATCATGACAGAAGTTGCATTTTCCATTAACCGATTACTTCGCTTTCAAATTCTTCAATTTGGTCGTTTGTTCCAATGATAACCATAATATCCTTTTCATTGACAACATCTGTGGCCGTTGGAGCAATGATAACGCCTGTTTTCTTATTAATCGCTACGACACTGCATCCATATTTGGCTCTTGGATCCAGCTCTCTAATGGATAAACCACAGATCCGTTTGGGCACGGAAAGCTCAGCGATCGTGTAATCCTTAGAAATCTCGATATAGTCCAGCAAATTAGGGGAAACAAGCTGATGCGCTACGCGAATGCCCATGTCCCGTTCCGGGTAAATGACACGGTCTACGCCAATTTTGTCAAGCACCTTGCCGTGCAGCTCCGAAAGTGCTTTGGCAACAACTTTTTTCACCCCTAAATCTTTCAACACAATCGCCGCTAAAATACTGGATTGAATGTCATCGCCAATGGCCACGACGGCACAATCAAAATTGCGAATCCCCAGCGACTTTAATACATCTTCATCCGTTGCATCAGCTACAACCGCGTGCGTGAGTTCAGAACTCATTTCATCTACAGCTTCCTCATCCTTGTCGATACCCAGTACTTCATAACCGAGCTTGATCAGCTCCTTTGAAATGCTGGCTCCGAATCGGCCCAGACCGATAACCACATACTGACTTTTCATCTGTTTTTTCCCCTATCCAATCGTGATTTTACCCTCTGGGTATCTATATAATTCTTTCTCTTGCTTCGGTTGCAAAGCGTAGGCAAGCGTAATCGGGCCCAAACGTCCGGCAAACATCGTTAAGCTGATCATGATTTTACCGAAAGCAGTTAAATCCGGCGTGAGTCCCATTGTTAATCCTACGGTTCCGAAGGCAGAAGTGACCTCAAATAATATTTTAAGTAATTGTGCATCCTCAGTTGTGGAGAGCAGCATCGATACGAATATAACAAGGAACAACGCGATCATCGTTAATGTAATGGCTTTGAGAATCCGATCCTTCGCCAAGCGGAAACGGAAAATGACGATATCCTCTTTCCCGCGAATCATCGTTATAATTGCACTGATCAAAATCGCAAAAGTCGTTGTTTTAATCCCACCACCGGTCGACCCGGGAGAAGCACCGATGAACATCAGAATCACGATGAAAAATTGCGATGCTTGACGCATCGAACCGATATCGATCGTATTCGGCCCGGCCGTTCGCGGCGCAACCGATTGAAAGAATGAAGCTAATATTTTTCCGCCCATATTTAACGATCCTAATGTCTTCGTATTCGTATATTCGAAGATAAAGATGACAATCGCGCCAAGCAGGATGAGCATCCCTGTCATGCTAAGGACAACCTTCGAGTGCAGGGACAGCTTTTTCGTCTTGTTGTAATCCATTAAATCAGACATCACAATAAAACCAATCCCGCCGAGAACAATAAGCGCCATAATCACAACATTCACAACGAAATCGTTCGTATAACCGGTAAAGGAGACGAAAGGCGCATCAACCGTACCAAACAGGTCAAAACCTGCGTTATTAAACATCGATATGGCGTGCCAAATGCCGAAATAGAGCGCCTTGCTGAAGCCTAAATCAAACGTCCAACGAATTGTAAAAATAACGGCAGCAATAGCCTCGATACTCAGCGAGTATATGATGACTTTGCGAATGAGCCGCACGATACCTTCCATACTGCCTTGGTTAAATGCCTCTTGAAGAACCAGGCGTTCTTTGAGCGTGATCTTCTTTCGGAATGCGAAGGCAATGAGCGTCGACATCGTCATGAAACCGAGACCGCCAATCTGAATCAAGCTCACGATCACAATTTGGCCAAACATGGTATACGCGCTTCCCGTGTCCACCACGACGAGTCCGGTTACGCAAGTTGCCGATGTCGCCGTAAACAGCGCGTCAATGAATCGTATCGATTGACCCGTGGCCGATGCGAACGGAAGCGTCAAAAGACCTGCCCCAATAAAGATGATAGCAGCGAAACCGAGTACCAGAATTTGCGGCGGCGTAAGCTGCCAAATGTCCATTTTTTTCTTCATATTGCCCCCTGTAACATGCAAAAAAGACACTGGAAATCCAATGCCTTGTTCGGTATGGTTCCTGACGTATTGCCTACGAAGTTAGCTGACGGATTCGGATGCGCGGATCACCCTATTTGCCAGAAACGGATGTCTCAAGCAAAATTCACCCCATAAAATACATGGTTCCCCCGTTTTCATTAAGAAATTCGGCTTTTTATTCAATTGATATGAATTATATTACTGTTTACGTCCACTTACAAAGTTGGTTTCAGAGGATTTGGGATTATATTCCGATAATCCAACGTTTCTGGTAAGCTGGCTAGGGAGTTATCCACCGAAATCAAGGTTTTGCCCTTGTTTACGAACGTTTTTAACTCAATTGGTTTTCTATGTAAACTGTGATAACTTTAAAGTAACTGTTTGGGGAACATCATTTTAAAGAATCATCGAACAATGAAGGAGACTCGTCCATGATCCGACCGAAGCTAAATCGATTGCTGCTCCTTCTCGCATGCATCGGCATTGTTATGTACATGAGCGTTAATATGCTGTATGGACTGCAAGCGGAGGAAGCTGCTCCCGCCGAAAACCCGAAGATCACGAAGCAGCAGGCCGCTGATGCCGCCTCGCAATTTATCAGCGAGCGATATGGCATTCATGGAGTTAAAACGTTCGTCATTTACCAATCCAAAAAAGCAAGAAGCGGTTACCTGCAAAAAGAACATCTCACAGACAGCTACACCAAGAAATACGGAGAGCGTTTTCCGATTGATTATTATCAAGTCAGCGTCGTAGATCCGGCGACAAAACGGCATTTCGAAGTGGAGGTCAATTATTCGAGTGCCCGTATTACCGGATGGAGCGAGGCAACAACCGTCTTTTCGACGATCAGCAAGCAAAAGGCTGATATTATGGCTAAAGATGAAATCCGGAAACAGGGTTTTAATCCGGATGACTTTATCGCCATCGCAAAACCGGCAACCGAAGAAGAGCAGGGGACTACGCTTTTCTATGAAAAGCAAACGGATATGCTGGGCGAAGCCAAGTTGCAGCTGCGCATGGATTTTGACGACGATTCTCTTGTCGGGTTCAATGCCATATTTAGCTTACCGGATTCCTATCAAACCTGGCTGGACCAGCAAGACCGCTCGGCTTCCATCATGACGTGGGTGTCCATGGGATTCACTCTGCTTATGTCTTTAACCGCCATCATCTACATCCTGATCTATAGGAAACAATTCGATTTTCGTCGAGGTATATTGTTGACCGTTGTTTTCATCACCATTTATGTCGTCAATAACATCAATATGTATCCAGCTTTTAAAGCGATGGCCGGGGTCGAAAGTGTCGGCACGGCAACTCTTTTCGCCTCGTTATTCATGAATTTGGTCGCGATGCTGCTTGGGATTTCACTGTATTTGTCACTTGCAGCGGGCAATGGTCTGTGGGAAACCGTCGGATTGCGTCTATGGCCCTCATGGAATGAACGGCGTTTTGGCACGGAAGTTTTTAACGGCATGGGGCGCGGTTATTTACTGGCTCTTTTCATCTTAGGTGTACAGCAAGTACTGTTCTATACAGGTGAAGTGAAATTCGATGTGTGGGCGGTTAATGACCCGTCTGACTCTGTCTTGAATATGTTAGAACCGCGTTTGTTTCCTTTAATGGCTTGGGTTGCCGCCATATCGGAAGAAGCGACCTACCGACTGCTTGGCATTATGCTGTTCAAGAAGCTTTTCCGCTCTAATTTTATCGCGATACTGGTGCCGAGCATCATATGGGCGGCCAGTCATACGCAATATCCGATTTATCCAGTCTATACACGTCTCATTGAAGTTACAATAATCGGCATCATTCTCGGTTATGTCTTCCTGAAATTCGGCTTCATCACTTCGATGTTTGCCCATGCTTGTATGGACAGTATCTTAATGGGCATGTCCCTCTTCTCATTGGGTCATGGGGGCAATATACTCGCAGGCATTTTCTATATCCTGCTGCCGGCATTGATCGGCCTCATATTAACCTGGCTACATAAACAATCCCCCAAAAGTGAAGTGATCCTTTGAAGTCTAATCCATTTACTTTTGGGGGAGCCCCCGATATCAAAAAAAGGCGGGGTCCCCTTACTCCTGGGGAGCCGCCGCCTCGCCTTGAAGCGCTTTGAGAATTTCGCTTGCCAACTTTTCACCTATACCAAGAGGCTTGAAGTCTTCGACTCCGGCCTCTTTTATTTTGCGCACAGAACCAAAATGCTTGAGTAACGCCTTCCGTCGCTTCTCACCAATACCTGGAATCGCGTCCAGCTGCGAGACGACCATCGATTTTGCTCTCGTCTCGCGATGGAACGTGATCGCAAATCGGTGAACTTCATCCTGGATGCGCTGCAGCAGGTAAAACTCCTGACTATCCCGCGGCAGCGGAACGACCTCGGCAGGATCGCCGATCATCAGCTGCGCGGTCTTATGCTTGGCATCCTTGACGAGTCCGCAAATTGGAATGAACAGCCCGAGTTCATTCTCAAGAACATCGACCGCTGCGGAAATTTGCCCTTTGCCGCCGTCAACCACGATCAGATCGGGCATGGTCAGATTTTCTTTCAAAACTCGCTCATACCTGCGGCGGATGACCTCACGCATCGTTTCATAGTCATCCGGGCCTTGTACGGTCTTTACTTTATATTTGCGGTATTCCTTGCGATCAGGCTTACCGTCAACGAAAACAACCATGGCGGACACCGGATTGGTTCCTTGAATGTTGGAGTTATCGAATGCCTCGATGCGGCGGATCGTGCCGGTGCCAAGCCATTCGCCGAGATTCTCGACGGCTTTAACCGTCCGGCGCTCGTCGCGTTCCAGCATGCGGAACTTCTCCTCAAGCGCATTGCGCGCGTTGTCCTTCGCCATATCGACCATTTGCTTTTTCAGTCCGCGCTGCGGGAAGTGAACCTTTACCTTCAACCACGATTCCAGCGCTTCACGGACATCCTTCTCTTCGGCTTCGGCATGAGCGGTGGCCTGCTCACTGGCCTCTATAACGGCTGAGGCAGCCCCTGCGGCTGTCTCAGCCTGCGTGCCAGCTCCCGTCTCGGCTACCGGCATGCTTGGCAGGAAGATCTCCTTGGGCAGTGCCGGATTATCGCTGTACACCTGAGTGACGTAAGTGATGAAATCGCCGTACTCGTCACCATAATATGGGAACAGCGAAACGTGCCGCTCGATGAGCTTGCCCTGCCGCATGTACTGAATGTGCACAGCCATCCAGCCCTTGTCGACCGCGTAGCCGAACACATCGCGGTCAACGGCATCGTTCGTCGTGATCTTCTGTTTCTCCATCACGGCATCGATGTTCATAATATGATCGCGCAGCTCCTTCGCGCGCTCGAAGTTCAGTTCCTCAGCAGCGGCATGCATCTTGGCCGTCAGCTCTTCTTTAATATCGTCGTGTCCCCCGTTCAGGAAACGGGTGATCTCTTGCACCATCCGCTCGTTCGTCTCGGCGGATACCTCATACACGCAAGGCGCCAGACACTGCCCGATATGATAGTATAGGCATACTTTATCGGGCAGCGTCCTGCACTTGCGGAGCGGATACAGCCGGTCCAGCAGCTTCTTCGTCTGCTGGGCCGCGAAAGCGTTCGGATAAGGGCCGAAATACTTCCCCTTATCCTTAATCACCCGCCGCGTGACTTCCAGGCGCGGCTGCTCCTCGTGTGTAATCTTGATATAAGGGAACGTTTTATCATCCTTAAGCAGTACGTTGTACCGCGGATGATGCTGCTTAATCAGATTACACTCAAGAATCAACGCCTCCATGTTGCTGGAGGTAATAATATATTCAAAGTCGCGAATCTCGCTGACCAGTCTTTGCGTCTTGGCACCATGGCTCCCGGTAAAATAGGAGCGAACGCGATTTTTCAAGACTTTCGCCTTGCCCACATAAATAATGGTGCCTTCGCGATTTTTCATCAAATAGCAGCCTGGTTTGTCCGGCAGCAATGAAAGCTTGTGCTTAATGGCTTCCAAGCTCTGTTCCCGGGCTGCTGCATCTTCATGTTCCGTCACGGTTTCTTACCCTCCCTATAACCAATCCCCCAAAAGTGAAGAAAGCCTTCGATGCTTTATCCTATTACTTTTGGGAGAGCCCCCGTTTTTACACAAAAAAGCTCTTTTTCAGCATAGCAGAAAAAGAGCTTTTTCTCACGCAGTTTTGATAGAAACCAAACTGCAATTATTGGTGACGGGATACTACGTTTTTCAGAGCATCTTTGGATTGGAAACCAACCACTTTATCAACAGGTTGACCATCTTTGAAAATGATCAATGTTGGGATACTCATAACGCCAAAGCGAGCAGCGGACTCCGGATTGTCGTCCACGTTGACTTTTGCGATTTTCAAAGTTTCAATTTCTTTATCCAGCTCTTCCAATACAGGAGCGATCATTTTGCAAGGTCCGCACCAAGGCGCCCAAAAATCGACTAGAACTGTACCTTCACCTTCAACTTCTGTTTTGAAACTGTTATCGGAAACATTCACGATTGCCATGATTAGTTCCTCCTTCTTCATAATGAAATTTATAACATCAAGTAGATCAAATGCTACTGATGAGTCAACATGTAAAGTATACCACATTGCTAGGCCTTTTCAACCAAACAACGGGCTAGTGAAAAGCTGGCATTATCTTAGTTGTGCGATGAGCTTACAGGCTCCCCACGCAGACGCTGCTGCTCGATATAAGCGATCCGGTCTTTCAGATTAGCTTGCAGATGCTGCAGCATTTCCATCTGCTGTTCAATTTCCTTCAGCTTTTCCGTGTAAAGAGGCAGCAAATCGTCGCACTGCGACTCCTGATTTTTCATCACACAGTTGAGGAAGCTTTCAATCTGCTCCGTTGTAAAACCCAAGCTCAAGTAAAACTGAATCGTCTTTACGCGTTCGACAACCATCTGGTTAAACACCCGGTACCCGTTATCCTCCCGCTCCGTGGCAATTAATCCTTTAGCCTCATAATACCGCAAGGAGCGAATACTGGCCCCGGTAAGCTTGGAAAGCTCACTAATCCGCATGGCGTTCACCTTTTTCCTTTTCCCTCTTGATCAAGTAAGGATGACCTCATTGTAAACCATGACACTAATGTCATAGTCAAGTGTTTTTTAATAATTCCACTCTTATCTTAGTTTTATCCTCTATCCGATAGTGTTTAAAAAGTCCGCTTTCAGAACCAAGAAGGTTGGACG
This sequence comes from Paenibacillus sp. GCM10027628, assembly GCF_042676385.1. NCBI lineage: Bacteria > Bacillati > Bacillota > Bacilli > Caryophanales > Paenibacillaceae > Paenibacillus > Paenibacillus sp. GCM10027628. The sequence continues at coordinate 68,178 of NZ_JBHTHA010000029.1, read as the reverse complement.
AAATCCGGAGAAGGAGGAACGGAGCGTAGTGATTTGCTACGAGAGTACCGGACTTCCCGGATTCGTTCAAGATTCGACGTCGATTAACTTCTAGAAATACTTCGTTATGAGATGAACCTTTATCGAAGTCTCTCGAAGATGAACGACCGTAATAAGATGTTGGTTCATTCGCCAATCATGCCTTTGCCTGATGTGGACAAAGTGGACTTTTTAAACAACCTCTATCCGATAGTGTTTGCATAATTGTCATAAATGTCATGGGCACGAGCTTTACAACTTTCGACGAATTTGGGTATACTAAGCTTAAACTATTCTAACGACGGACGTTAGGGGGTAACAAACATGAGCGATCCTAAGCATCCTGAGCTTCACGTATACGAAGAACCGCGCAACGATTTTATGGATGTTGGCATGGGCTTCGGCGTCTTCTTTGGAGTACTGCTGCTTGTAGCCATTATTGCTACAGTTATTCAAGTAATGAAATAAGATTCAGACTTGCATGTAAGAACCACTTTGCACTTATTGCGAAGTGGTTCTTTTCTTGTGCAATTCACATCCGTGGAAACCTCTCATTTTGCTAGGATGCAAGCGGCTAGAAAGGTACATAGTTCCGGGAGCTCGGGGGAACTGTCGATAACGCTGTTTTTCAGCGTTAAGTTTCACTGGCTTCTCCTTCACTGCGACTTAAGCGTGTAAAACAGCGTTAACTCTTCATTCTACTGGAATCTCATACGTAAAATGTGGGTTTAAGCTTGTTTTTCAGCGTTAACTGCTGATTCGTACGCATCACCTGAGCCTTAACACTGAAAAACAGCGTTAACCCGCACAATGCAAAATAAGGCTGTATACACGAAGGATCTCCTGCCGTGTACACAGCCTTATTTTAGCTTCCCCGCTTATTGGTTCCGTTCACAGGTACAACGTCCACAAAGGGACGAATGCGGTCCATAATCCGCTGCCCTTTGTATTCCTCATCCCCATCTTTGTTCGTGAAGCTGAAGTGCTTCTCAAGTCCGGAGAGTTCATAGTTCGACGTAAAAAAGGTAGGCTTCCGATTCATCCGGTAGTTCAATATCGCGCCAATCACGTGGTCTCTTAGCCATGGATTCAAATTTTCCGCACCGATATCGTCGAAAACCAACAAATCCGTCTCTTTAAGCAAGTCAATCGTTTCTTTAAGCTTGGAAGGTTCCTGGAACATCCCCTTCAAATCTTCCGCAAAATCCGGCATATAGACAATAGCGCCTGTCATGCCGACCTTGGCAAGCTGATAGAGCATATATCCCATCAAGAACGTCTTTCCTGTACCAAAAGAACCGGATAAATAGAGCCCTTTCGTCTGCAGCCCTTCCTCGATCGTCAGGTTGACGTAGTCATTAATCTGCATAACCGCTTTCGCCCGGTCTAAATCCGTCTCGAGAATATCCCCAAACGAATAGCTGCGGGAGATCATGCGAGGATCGACATGAAAGGTGCGGATTCGGCTGCTGATCGCATCCTGCATCTGTTTAGCCGTGAATTTCTTGCAGGCTACCTTCTCCTCATGAATGAAGGAAGTATCATTGACCGACTCTGCCGTCAGCATCGTGTAGTGCCCCGTCATATCATTGGGACAGAGGTCCAAACCCGGGCAGTTTGAACAGCTTTTGAACTCGGTCACATGCTGATAAAGCTTGTTCATATTAATTTTTACCGTGTAATCATCCAGAAACGGATATTTTTGACGGAATTTGTGAATCAAGGGATCCTGCATGACGAGCCGAATCTTCGCCTCTGCGTTCCTTCTCCACTCGGATTCCGGCATTGATTTCAGTAACTGCGAAAGGGATTCCATTCGTCAGACACCTCCTATGAGTTTTCCGTAGGAAAACTTGCATCGTAAGCATAAGCTCCGTATCCTTAGCTCTTGCGGTTAAATCGCTCATCCAGCTTTTGAGCCATTCTTCTGGCGGCTTCCAGCTCTTCATCCGTCAGTCTGGAGGATGCTGCTCTGCCTTCATCCGGCACGACGATCGGAATGTGCGGTTTCTGCGTCTTGCCTTGTCGGCCTCGCGTTACCGCGCCGCCGCCAGCCTTTGCGGCTGCCACTTTAGATGCGGCTTTCTGCTTGTAACTGATTTTCTCGCGCACGTATTCGACGGCTTGTTCGTATGTGCTGATTTGTTTGCCCAGCATGTCGGAAGCAACGGCTTCAATCGACGACTTGGCCCAAGAGCGGCGATCAATGTGCAGAAAATGAATCAACACATTAATCACTTCCTCGCTCAATTTATAATTGAGATCAATTTTCTCAAAAATATTAAGTACACCGTCCGGAATCGAACCCTGCGTAAAAAACATTTTCAAAACAGCCGTATAGGGCTCATTGCGCATGATATAGTTGTACTGGTGGTCCGTGCACTCACCGCGCAGCTGCTGCGGAACCTCTAAGTAATATTGCATCTCTACCGATTTGTCAGCGGCGACTTCTTCGGCACTTACCTGGTCATCACTCTGCCCTCTCTCTTCCGTTCGGGCTAGTTGACGTTCCCGTTCCTCGCCGCGTTTCTTCGTCTGACGGTAGAACAGATTGGCGTTATACTGCAACAGATCCATCTGCAGTTCGCCATCTTCTGAAAATACCCCATCCTCATCGAGTAACCGGCACGTTTCCTGCAAGGATAGATTGTATTTCTTCGCTACGATGTTAATCGCAGCCATTTGCTCTGGCGCATGCTTCAGCGCTTCGACAAAAATACGATTGTTCGCTCCTCGCGGAAACCTCATGATGATATCCGCATACTTAAAGCCCTTGGTCGTTACATCTAATCTGGCGTCGGTCTGCTTGGACGCGGAGGCCTCGTAGAGAGCCTGCTCCAGCTCATAATCAATAACCTGAGTATTGAGCCGGAATAAATCGTAAAACGGTACGGACAAGTTCTCAACGCTCGCCTCCCTGCATTCCTCAGGCTCCGGCGAAAGCAGCTCCTCCCGAAGCGAGAGCAGCATAAACTTTCCGACCTTGTCACGAAGCAGCAGCGTCAAATGTTGATTCCGAAAAAATTCATTCGGTCCCAGCGGCGCAAACAAGGTATACTCAAAAATATAGTCCTCCTCGTCCGGCAAAAACTTGCGGTTTGTCTGCAGCAACCCGATCGCTTCCAACTTCGAGGATTGCTCGATCAAGTACTTGCGCCCCCGCTCTCCGTGCTCCAGCTCTAATAATAGAAATAACTTGCGCTGCTGCTCCAGCGGAGAATATCCTACCCTCTCAGCGCTAATCTGCTGATAGAGAGCTTGATAGAGGCTGATTGCATAGCCTCCAATCATCGGTTGATACATCATGGCAAGCATTTTATAATCCAGGCTGCTTAAGGAAAAATCCCGACTCACATAAAATCGGTGATTTTCCGTAAAATGCAGCATATTCGTCATTCGCATCCTGTTCCAGCACCATCCTGCCTGATCCGAGTCTAGCCTAGCTTTGCAGCTTCTCTCTATCAGTCTACCACAAAAATCGACACGCTTGGAACGTATCAAGGAAAAGATAATTTTTCCTGAAACGAAAAACGCCAACCCTGGGCTGGCGCACATGTTATATCTCATACTTTCTAGCTAAGGTGCATACTCTGACTAAGCTCATTCTGACCGTACATCGCTGGATTTAGCTTCCTAGCAATTTCCAGATCAAGCTTAACCCGTTCCGTCTGCTGATCTTGCAAGCTGGGAATCCAAAGCCGAATCAGATCATTCATCCGCTCGGCGTTCTTGGTTGGAATCTGATGCTTCGCGTCCTTTATTAAATAGAGCGAACTATGAGGCAGTCTGTTACGAAGCAACTTCCCATATCGGAGAAAGCGATGGTCCTCCTGTCCAAATATGAGAAGCATCGGATGCCCAATCGTTGAAAGCCGGTGTGTACAATTATAAGTCAAGGAGCACTGGAAATATTGTCGCACATTGCCCCCAATGCCCCCAACAGTTTTCAAAGAACTCCAAAACAAATGGTGGTAGGTTTCATCCTTATCCGCGTTCCCATGTGCAATTGCTCTTAACAGCAGCTTCTTTAAAAAAATCGAACCGAACATCTGGGAAGCCAGCCATATCGAGCTTTTATTATAGACATCGCTTATCTCTGACATACCGCTGACCACAATCCCGCCTAGAAAACGCTTCGGATACATAAGAAGAGCCTCCAGCACCAGGGAACCTCCGGTAGAATACCCGCACAGGAATGCTTTTTCAATACCAACAAAATCAAGCAATTGCCTAATATCTTCTACAATCAGCGAATAGCTAATCGTGCGGTCTGAAGGATTGCTTTTGCCATGGCCTCGAATATCGAAGGTTATGATCTGGAAATCATCGGCAAGCTGTTCACGCTGATAGGCAAAATTTTCCGAGGTCAAGAGCGGAGGATGTATAAAAACAATCGGCGTTCCTTTTCCGGTAATCTCATAATATAACGTAGTTCCATTCACATGAGCAAAAGGCAAAGTAGTCTCCTCCGATAGGTAAGATTGGGCTGCTTCCCATAGAATGACCACTTCCGCCTATTTTATGTTCGTTTTAAAACATTTTGAAACCTCTCACACGCAGCGCTTTGATTGCAGAGCCGCTCAATATGGCACCGGCAAAGCCGCCAATAGCGGGAATAACATCTACGATTGTAAAGCCCGTATCACTCGATAAAAATGAAGCTGACCCCAGAGCCCCGTAAATGATAACGCCAATAATTAACGCGATATAAGCGTAAAGCGGAAACCAAGTCGTCTTCATCAACATATTCAATATAAAGCCCAGTCCGAAGAACAACACCAGCATCAAGACCGTGGCTATAATCATTTGGAACAAAACATTCTCCCCCTTAGCTTACTTCAGCAAAATTTTCAATCTTTATGTTTACTTTATAATTGTAATCCACCGGCTCACATAGGTAAAGTGTACACAAATTGAACAATTTCCCCGTCACCCATTGTTCATTTGCCCTTTCTCCATGAATTGGATACAATGTAGTGGATATTAAGCCGTGAATGGAGGATTCTTCATGAGTGAAGCCGTACAAACGCTGGAAGGCTGGTATGCGCTCCATGATTTCCGTCTCATTGATTGGAACGCTTGGAATGCCGCAACCCCTCAGGAACGCAAGCATGCAACCGAAGATCTCAATACGTTTCTGTCCCAGTGGCAGCAAATCGAGAACGATAAACTAGGCAGTACTGCCGTTTATAGCATTGTTGGTCAGAAGGCCGACTTTGTATTCATGCACATGCGTGAAACATTGGAAGAACTGAATGACCTGGAAAATGCTTTCAATAAATCAAGTTTTGCCGCATTTACCATTCCCGTTTATTCCTATGTATCGATTGTCGAATTAAGCAGCTACCTTGCGAAGCCTGGCGTCGATCCGTTGGAAGATCCGGAGCTGGCTGCCCGTTTGAAGCCGATTTTGCCGAAAGCCAAGCATATCTGCTTCTATCCAATGAATAAGCGGCGCGATGGCAACGACAACTGGTACATGCTCCCTGCGGAAGATCGCAAAAACATGATGCGCAGCCACGGCATGATCGGACGTACCTACGCAGGTAAAGTAAAACAAATCATCACCGGCTCCGTTGGTCTTGATGATTGGGAGTGGGGCGTAACGCTATTTGCAGAAGATGCGCTTCAATTCAAGAAACTCGTCTATGAAATGCGTTTTGACGAAGTGAGCGCACGCTTCGGTGAATTTGGCGACTTCTACGTCGGCAACCTGCTCACACCTGATAAATTTGCTAAATTAATTCAAATTTAACATCTAATAGAGCGAAGGGTCCCATGACCCCTCGCTCTTTTTGCACCCATGCTGCGATTACGTGTTCACCGCTTTGAAGCGTATTAGAGAACAACATACAAAAAAACAGCGGTACAAGAATAACACCTTGTATCGCTGTTTTTTTGCATTTTTATAGTATTCATTCGATACTACTCGTCCTCGTCGTCATCACGAAGAGCTGCCGCTAGTTCAACTTCCATCTGCGCCTTGCGGGCCAGATACTCTTCCGTATCGCGGTCGCGCTGGCGGCTCTTTTCTTTGAGCCGTTCAATCGCGGGAAGGATAAGAATATCGATTTCCTTTTGTACGGTAGCAACATGATCGTAGCGTTTCTCGCTCTCCAAGAAATGGCCCACTTCGATCAAGGCATTATAACGATCCAGTTCATCCCGGGTAAGAAGTCCTCTTACTTGGACACTGCAGTGCCGCATGGCTATTCCCCCAGATCAGATCACGAGTAAGTACTAGAAACGACCTTTGCGAATCACAAGCGGAATACCGCCAATAATGTAAAGGTATCTCATATCAACGACTTTTTTCATCATGGCCGCTACGTTGCCTTTAAGCTTACGGGAACCGACAATACCGATCGCTTGACCTTTACCCAAAGAGGCAACTGTTCCCTTATGGGAGAACTTGAAAGTTTTCATTTGAGAGCCACGAATAGCGGCGATCAAATTGTGGGCAACGGCTTCCCCTTGCTGCATCGCGATTTGTGCGGTTGGCGGGTAAGGTCTGCCTTCGTCATTCATTACGATCGAGCAGTCGCCCACTACATAAATGTTATCAAACTGTGGAGCACGCAGGTATTCGTCGACTTTGATTCTGCCGCGCATCGTTTCGAAGCCGGCTTCGTCAAGCATATGATTGCCGCGGATACCACCGGTCCATACCACTGTAGCAGACTTGATAAATTCGTCGCCTGCGATCAGTACGCCCTCAGGTGTGCATTCTTTAATGGCTGTACCGATTTTGAACGTAACGCCTTTATCGGAAAGAACTTTCATCGCGTACTCCACAAGCTCAGGGTCAAAACCTGGCAAAGCTGTAGGAGCCGCTTCAATATTATAAATTTTCACGAGGGAAGGATCCACATCGAATTCTTTGCAGAGCTCAGGAACGCGGTCGGCCAATTCACCGATAAACTCGATCCCGGTAAATCCTGCGCCACCAATAACGAAAGTCAGATAATCTTTGCGCTCAGGCTCGCGTTTGTATTTCGCAAATTGATATTCAATATGTTCACGGATGAAACGAACGCTATTGATACTGCGAATGTTCATCGCGTATTCTTTCAGTCCGGGAATTCCGAATGTTTCCGCTTCTCCGCCTAAACCGACAACGAGGTAGTCATAGGAAAGCGTACCGTCTTCCAAGATAACTTTTTTCTCGTGCGGGCGAATTTGCGTAACGGTCGACTTCACGAAATCCACTTTGAATTCATCGATCAGTTTCAAAATGTTCACGCGTGCATTTTCAGGATTATCCGTTCCTGCAGCAGGCATGTGAAGGTGGGTTGTGATGTAGTGATAGTCATGTTTATTCACGAGGGTTACATCAGCTTCATTGTAATTCAGTTCCTTTTGCAAGCGAATTGCAGCAAGGATCCCACCATAACCGGCTCCTAAGATGACGATTCTTGGAATTCTACTCATGTGTCTCTCACTTCCATATCCGATTTTATAGTCCTATGGTTTCTCTATCTTGTGAAAAATTACACAAACAGCTTCAAAAGCAGCATACTGCTCCTAGTTTGCACTTCGCAGCAGTGAATTATGATGAAACAGGATGATATTTATCACAACATGTGTAAACCGATTCTCATGATATAATATAATGTTCATATGTAAATATCAAGTGTTATTTTGGCTTAAAATAGGGTGATAAAGCGAATCAGGCTTGTCCAGACAAAGTAAGCGGAATTTAGCATATATATAAGCGAATTAGATAAAGAAGTCACACTTTTCTGTTTCTTTGGGGCAGCGGTGCAGTTTATAATGGATTAAAGGTTATGTAAGATGGCAAAGCTTACATCAAAAGGTATGAATCGGAGGAGAATATCTATGAGTGAGAGAGAGGTAAATCAAGAAGTAGCGGACATTATTGTGATCGGCGGCGGTCCTGCAGGGATGTTTGCTTCATTTTATGCTGGAATGCGTCAAGCTTCCGTTAAAATTATTGAAAGCATGCCGCAGCTCGGCGGCCAGCTTGCAGCCTTATACCCTGAAAAGCATATCTACGACGTTGCCGGTTTCCCGAAAATAACAGCACAAGAGCTGGTTAACAATTTGCTTGCACAAATGAAACACTTTCCTATCGATGTGTGCTTGGAAGAGAAGGTTCACCAAGTGAACAAAAAAGAAGAGCGACTCTTTGAAATTACTACGGACAAAGGCGTACATTATAGCCATGCGGTCATTATTACAGGTGGTGTTGGCGCATTTGAACCGCGCCGTCTTGAATTGTCTGAAGCTACTCAATATGAGAAGAAAAATCTCCACTACTTCGTTAGCGATCTGAATGCTTTTGCCGGTCAAAAGGTGATCATCAGCGGCGGCGGCGATTCTGCGGTAGACTGGGCGCTTATGCTGGAACCGATCGCGGAGAAAGTTACGCTCATCCACCGCAGAGATAAATTCCGAGCTCATGAACATAGCGTAGAAAACTTAATGAAATCCAAAGTTAATGTAGTAACACCAACGGAAATTACGAAGCTCCATGGTAGCGACCGTATTGAGCAAGTTACATTGAAAGATATCAAAACCGGCGAAGAAACCGTTCATGACGTTGATGCGGTTATTGTCAATTTTGGTTTCGTTTCTTCCATAGGTCCTATTGCCGAATGGGGCTTGAACATTGAGAACGGCTCCCTTGTCGTAGACTCCCGCATGGAGACGAATATCCCAGGCATTTTCGCTGCTGGCGATATTACGACTTATCCGGGCAAATTGAAATTGATTGCTGTCGGATTTGGTGAAGCTCCTACTGCGATTAACAACGCTAAAGTTTACATCGACCCGTCCGCGAAGCTTTCACCGGGGCACAGCAGTAACTTAAAATTTTAATTTGAATAAATAAAATGGGGTATTCTATCCCTAATCTTATGATTAGGAGGAATACCCTTTGTCTTCTATATGTCCGGTTTGCAATGGCCTGCAATCGCTAAGCGCCGAGTGTCCGGTATGCAAGCACCAAGCGTATGATTGCGGCAGATTCGACGATTATCTCGGGCCTTATTCACCTTATCGTGAAATCGATGATATAGCGATGTCGAATGGGTTTCAAGATGTTAGCAATCATCTCTGCATACATCTATATACCTGCTCCGACTGCCATCACAATTTTACCGTGCAAATATCAACAAATCCATAACGTGCATACAAAGCGAAGCAGACTTAGTTAAGCGGAGCTTCATCCTTCAGGTACACGTTTAATTTTAGATTACGCCTCTTTATTTCTGCGAGCAACAGGTCGACGAAATCGGACTCTAATTTCAAATCTAGCGCTTTGTAATAGGAGTCGATCAATGTTTCATCACTAATTAGTCTCACCTGAATCACCTTTATCCTAGAATTTGTAATTATATTATCATGCACAAAAAAATAGAACAACCGTTCTGTTATCCACAGATAATTGTGCATATCCTGTGGGTAATGTGTTGATATGTGCCACGGACAGCTTATCCTTATAGGGGATAATGTGCATAAAGTTATACACATACTGAATTTAACAAATAGCGATAAAAAAAAGTGATCAGTTTCTAAGAAAAATTAACTTTCCGTTAACAATTCATTAAGTTTGTTCACAAAATTGAAAAATAAAATTAATCGTCATTTAATATTCATAGCATACAATGTACCTATAAAGTTCAAATTCACCAAACGAAGGAGCATAAAACTATGATCGTCTATGATATCGTCCTCAACGGAGAAATTAAGGAAACCATTAAGCCTCGCAAAAATAGGTTGAAAGAAATTTATGCCTATATGTTAGAGCAAAGTAAATTGATGAAAGCCAAATATGGTGAAAATGTTAAAATTAAAGGCCGCATGGTGTATTAAGGGAATTTCATCCCGATAGCACCGCGGCCTTTTTTTTCTAATTTGAAGCTTCCTTCAATCCCTCTGCTCTTATGTTGCCACAAATAAAAAAGACTCCCATCCGGAGTCGTTATCTCACTCCAAAGGGAATCTGTCTATCACACTTTAATCCTCGCAAGGCTGAGCCAATACTGCATCTTCCTCTTTCGTGCGGAACGACTGTCCGCATCCGCATGATGCTACGGCATTCGGATTATTAATGGAAAACCCTCCGCCCATGCCGGCATCGGTGTAGTCGATCTCAACGCCGTATAAATATTTGGAGCTATCTTGATCCACAACGACCTTCAGGCCATGAATGGTCATAACTTTATCGTCATCTTTCTGATCGTCGTCGAAACCCATGCCATATGAAAAGCCGCTGCAGCCTCCGGCCTTCACGCCTATGCGCAAGAACAGGTTCGGTGATTCTTCAGAAGCCAGCAGCTCCTTGATTTTGTCGCAAGCTGATTCACTAATGGTAATCATAAGGAAATCCCTCCTTTTGTAAGCCAAAGCGCTACATAACGCTCCTCATCAGTATACTCCTATTCGCAGCATTGCTCAAGGGCAGTACCACAGCTTACGCTTATTGGTTGCGTCTCATTGCATAGTATTGCAAAAGAAGCTTGTCCAATTGTTGGCTGCATTGCTGCACTTCAGGATGAAGAAAGCCATAGGCGTTACCTAAGATAACCATCCGGTCGCGAAGCTGTTCGATTTCTATATTCAATCGTTCCTGCGGCTCAGTCACGAAAATAGTCAACACTTTTATAATCACCTTTTGCGCACGTTATCACATTGGAATAGTATACAGGAATATGGCAATATTGGGAATATGTTTTGTTACAATATGTAAATCATTTCCGGAAATGTGTCGATTGTCGGTTTATCGCCACGTATATATTGCCCGTCCCATTTCGTAGGTTTATAATAGGATGGATTGCTTGCGCGTTTTTTTGATTAACAGGCGAACTTCTGAACGATAGGGATTAAGGGTTCAGAGAGCGGCTCGCCCGACAGAGCGCATTCGCTTCCTATGTTGTCGAATGCGTCCATTTTGTATGGACAAAAAGGAGGAATTCAATATGAGCCTTATTATCACAGATCCGAATAAACGGATGGCTGAAATCGCTGAGAAGGTCGAACATGGCGAGCGCTTATCGCTCGAAGACGGGCTATTTTTATATCAATCGGACGATCTGCTAACCATTGGTCAATTAGCAAACAAAGTGAATACGCGGATGAACGGGAACAAAGTTTATTTTGTGCAAAATATGAGCTTGTATTTCACCAACGTATGTGAGGAGCACTGCGCGTTCTGCCATTTTCGCCGCGATGAGGGTGAGGAAGGCGCATATACACTTACCCCTGATCAAATGCTGGAATACGTGGCTGAGAACTACTATCCGGAGATTCGGGAATTCCATATCAGTCAAGGCCATAATCCGCATTTGCCGTTCGATTATTACGTCGATTGCATTCGCCAGCTGAAACAAGCATACCCTGATGTTACCATTAAAGCTCATACTGCGGCAGAAATTGAATTTTTCTCTCGCATTAGCGGGCTTAGCTTCCGAGATGTGCTGAAGACCCTTATGGATGCCGGCTTGTCCACACTCCCTGGAGGAGGCGCGGAGATCCTTACGGAACGCTATCGCTCTAAAATGAAAGTAGAAAAAGCATCGTCAGAGGAATGGCTCGACGTGCACCGGAACGCGCATCAACTTGGCATGAAAACCCATGCGACGATGTTGTACGGCTCGATTGAGACGTCCGAAGAGCGAATTCGCCACATGATGCTGCTGCGCGAGCTGCAAGATGAAACAGGCGGTTTCCTCGTCTTCATTCCGAATTCGATTCAACCGGCCAGCAAAAATGCCGGGCTTAAAAAGCGAGTTCCTGCGTTCGATGAATTGAAAACGATCGCGATCAGCCGCTTGATGCTGGATAACTTCCCGCATATTAAAGCCTATTTCATTAATATTGGTACGAAACTGACCCAATTGTCGTTCACCTTTGGCGCCTCAGACGCTCATGGCACGATTGTTAAAGAGCGCATCTCTCATGCGGCAGGAGCTTTATCGCCGGAAGGTCTGACGCGCGATGAACTTGTCTGGCTCATCAAAGGCGCAGGTCGTGTCCCTGTTGAACGCGATACCTTTTATAATGAAATCAAGGTTTATTAGTCATACTAACCATAGAGATAAAGAAGATCAGAAGGGATTAAGGGCGCAATGAAAAAGTTTGTCATTCTTGGAGGAGGTTATGGCGGTCTGACCATAGCCTTGAACATGCTGGAGAAAGAACTTCCTGATGATACGGTGCTGGTACTCGTGGACAGAAGCCCGTTTCAAGGGCTGAAAACTGAGTATTATGCGCTGGCATCAGGTACGATCGCGGAAACGCACATTCGTGTTGCTTATCCGGTAGACCCGCGATTAATTCTTACCTACGGCGAGGTCACACAAGTAGATCTGACCAACAAGCAGATTCTATTTGCGGACAAAGAGCCTCTTTCTTATGATTGGCTGGTCATTGGTCTCGGCTGTGTTGACAATTATCATGGCATTACTGGGGCGGAAGAACATTCTTACAGCATCCAAACGCTTACCCAAACTCGCAATACCTATCAACGGGTAAATGATATTGCACCATATGGTCAAATCTCAATTATTGGCGGTGGCCTGAGCGGTGTTGAGATGGCGGCTGAGCTGCGCGAGAGCAGACCGGATTTAAATATCCGCTTGATTGACCGCGGTCCGAGCCTGCTCTCTTCTTTCCCCAGCAACTTGCAACAGTTCGTCCGCGAATGGATGGTCGAGCATCATATTGAGCTGCGTCCGCAAGTCTGTCTTGTTCGTTTGGATGGCGGAGAGCTGTATAACCAAGAAGAAATCATCAAGACCGATGTGACCATTTGGACTGCAGGCATTCAGCCAGCGCCAGTTGTGCAAGCTCTTAATGTCCCAAAAGACAAGCAAGGTCGCATCCTGCTAAATGAATATCATCAAATTCCAGAGCATCCGGAAGTGTTCGTTGTAGGCGACTGCGCCTCGCTGCCGTTCTCCCCGAGCGCGCAGGCCGCTCAAGCTCAAGGCAAGCAAATTGCAGAAGCTATGCATGCGATTTGGAAAGGCGACACGCCGCGACTTGGCAAAATCAAGCTGCGTGGAACATTAGGCTCCCTTGGCAAAAAAAGCGGCTTCGGCATCATGGGCAAACGCACGCTGATGACAGGCAAAATCGCCCGCGCGATTAAAAGCGGCGTTTTGTGGAAGTCCAAGCGCCATTTTGGATAATCGTCATCAATCACCTAGAAGATCATACATGGCTTCAATCTCCTTAATCTTCTCGATGATTTTCGTATGGAGCTCGTCTGCATTCGCAGCAGCAACGATCTCGCCATTCAGCAATGCGTAAGGTTCCATGTAGCATTGACCGCAATTTCCGAGACAGCCGTATTCAATTACGTCATAGTCCGGATTTTGTTCCAAAGCCTTCATGACTTTATCAGTTCCATGATGCATATTGCTCGCACAAAATTCTATAATAGGTCTCATGTTAAAATTTCCCCTTGTGTTCTATAGATTCTAGTTGAAAACCATTTTCATTTAATCGGTATTGTACTATAATAAAATAAGAAAGGAGATGAATCAAATGTCCGAAAGAACAAAAGAAGCGATTTATGATGAAGTCCTTGAGGTTTTAGATAAACTACGTCCTTTTCTCCAACGCGATGGCGGTGACGTTGATCTGGTTGATGTAGAAGATGGCGTTGTTAAGCTGAAACTGATGGGTGCATGCGGCAGCTGCCCAAGCTCAACAATCACGTTGAAAGCTGGTATCGAAAGAGCATTGGTTGAAGAAGTAGAGGGCATTCAAGAAGTCGTACAGGTATTCTAATCGACTATTCCATAAAAAAGAGCTTACCACATGGTAAGCTCTTTTTGCATTTTCTGATAATTGACGGATAAAGCCTAAGGATCGTCCCGTAGTATAAATAATATTTTTAAAAGATAGTCATATGAACAAGCTCCTAGAAGAATATTTCATACATTAATTTGAATCATAATGGATAAAAATGGAATTTTTGTGGATATGGAAAGGAGTTGAACAGAGGTGTCTCATCAATTAAATGAGCGGTTATTGAAATGGTATGATTTTAATGAGTTACCCCTTGGAGTCACTTACAATATCGCTTTTCCACCTTCACCTGCTTCCCAAAATGTTATCTCAGCTATTGTCATGGAACAGATCAAATCAGATGACCGTATAAATCTGGAAGCTTCCATTCAATGGACGGTAACCTTAACCGGAACGACGACGACTGAACCGGGACCTGTTTTTCAGATCCTTGCTTTTCAGCAGGCAACCTTTCAGATTTGGCGAGACAGTATTGGCAGTTTAGGCACATTAGTTTGTCAATATTCGGATACCGGGGCTTTCGGCACTTCGGGCCTTATTCCAGGGCCTTCGACTACTGTCACCGTAGTAGCACCAAGTACTTTCACAACGGATATTACATGCACGGATTTTAACGTTCCAAAAGGGACGCATTCCTATTTTTTAACAGTTACATTACCGTCCGTAAACGCATCTGTCGCTACGGGAGGGGCAAGTATTGAAAATCTCACAGCAAGAGCCATATCTCCGACCGTTACTGGATGGAGTTTTGAGGGCTATGTCATTGATAATAATTAAGTAGACAATGGAATCGAGAAAGGAGCATGATTGAAATGGCCAAGGAAAGATTGTTAAAATGGTACAATTATAATGAATCATCGCTTGCTGCTATACAGAACATACCATTTCCTACAACAGCAGCAGCACCAATGACAATTGCATCATTTCCATTGAAACAGATCCATACAAACGACCGTATCAGCCTGGAGGCAACTATACAGTGGACTGCATCTTTAACAGGGACAGCTGCTAGCACTGGACCGGCAGCCTTCTTTTTAATATTAGGTTATCAGCAAGCTATCTTTCAATTCTGGCGCGATAGTATCGGTACCCTAGGAACTCTAGTCTATCAATTCACGACTACAGGAGGATTTATCTCCTCTGGTTTCGCTGCAACAAGTTCAGTCAACATTGTAACACCTAATTCAATTACAACAACCATTAGTGCTACAGATATTAATGTTCCAAAAGGAAAACATACGTATTACTTAACGGTTGCAATACCTGCGACAAATCCTTCAGGTGCTGTTGGGAGCGGAGTCATACCGCCTACAGCCGCCAGTTTAGTCAATCCAACCGTTGTTAATTGGCATACCGCAGGCTTTGTAATCGATGAAAATGGAACCTAGAAGTAATGAACAGCCCAGGTATCTCAGGATACATGAAATATGCCGTTTGATCCAGGTATTGTAAGCGTCGGGTCTGCAAAGCTCTTTACAATCCAGTTCTTGGAGATACAAAGGAGTCCTTAGGGACTCCTATTTAAGAGAATCACAAGATAGAACGACAAATAGCAGTCCTCAAGGACGCTTATTTTGCATTAGGATCTCATGTATCAAGCTCATCCAAGAAAATTAGGAGTCTCTAAAGACCGCTATCCGAAATGTTCAGGCTCATTTGTCTCGGATAGCAGTCTCCAAGGACGCTTATTATTTACAGATAGACAGATCACATGCTCGCAAGGAAGAGGCTCTTCCCAGTTCTTAGTTGTCAAGCACCGGCATCTTGCTTCAACTGCATAATCATGAGAAAAACCGTCAGAGAAAATCCCTGACGGTCCTTTTTCGTGTAATCCATACATTTGTTTGCGACTTATGCGAAAATTAGCTATGGTATCTGCCTGCTTCAAATCTGTAACGATGGAAAACATCGCTGTTCACTCGTTTCCATTTACTTTTACGTCTGGAACGCTGTATACCATCGTTAACGCATCGATCACGTCACTTAGGGTCGAACTCGTTTAGAAAGGTGAGCCACACGACCGCTCTTGAAACTTATACTTTATAAGACCAAAAACCTTGTCTTTCACTTTTTTCAGGAGGATCATCCTTAATTGGGCATCTGGTAATCCTCCTGCAGCTGTCCAGTCCGATAATAAGGATAATCCATGGAATCTTGAATCTTCCGTACTGTCTCAGCATCCGTCAGCAGCTCCAACACATAAAGGCCCAGATCAATTGAGGTAGCGACACCTCCTGCTGTGATAAGATTACCATCCCGTACGATGCGTGCCGTGACAACCTCCTTGCAGTAAGGCTTTAATAAATCGTAAGCCGGAGGATTCGTGGTTGCTCTTTTTCCTTCCAGAAATCCCGCTGCGCCCAAGAGAAGAGCGCCTGTACAGACGCTAACCTTATAAGGAACATCTCTGGCTACTCGAATCCAGCTTACGAATTCCTCGTTAAAACGCAGCGATCTGGTGCCTCGGCCTCCAGGAATGAATATGAGATCATAGGAGGACAGATCAGGTCTGATGTGCTGAATGTTCATCGATATGCCCAGTTCATCCGATATTTGTTCGGATAGGGCACAAAGATCCCATGTGACATCCTTGTTGAGACCAAGGAATTTCATTCGTGTAACGGCATCATAGAAGCCGACGAAATCCAAGGTTGTCATTTGATCAAACAGGATAAAAGCCATTTTCATTAGAAACACCTGCCTTATGGGATGTGGGTCAAACAAAAAAAGCATCTGATCAATGATCAAACGCTTGCCCAGGCGTACGGCTTATGAACGATGTGCTTCCCCATGGTTATGCTCCATGTTTACGCCAGTTACACATCATATACGGATTATTTTCATTCTAATGGGTAATTCCAAAATTTTCAAGAAACTGAATTAATCTTTGCGCTGCTTAAGTACCGGCAATGTTTGAATCGGATCCAAGCCCCCGGAAATGTCCATTATATTTCCCGTAATAAAATCAGATTCTGGCAAACATAGGAAGCCAATCACCCTTGCCACATCTTCGCCCGTTCCAGGGCGTCCTACCGGCGTTTCCCCGTCAGCTTCCTGACGTGCTTCCTCCATCGTACGCTCCTTGTTGCGGCCGCGAATATCTCCAGGGCAAATCATATTGACTGTAATGCCATTAGCCGCTTCTTCCTCAGCCAATGTCTTGGTGAAAGAAACAAGTCCTACCTTGGCAGCTGCATAAACAGCACGATGCGTCCATCCCCTCGCCTCAGCAGCTTTTCCAAAGCCAAAGTGGATGATACGGCCCCACCGACGCTCTCTCATCATCGGCAGAACCAGATGGTCGAGTTCCATTACACCAAGCAAATTACCGCGTGTCAAATATTCGATCTCATCCATTTGATAGTCGGCAAAAAAACGTCGTTCTCTGAAAAAAGGTCCGGCGTTGTTGACGAGAATATCAATGGGCCCAAGCCCTGCGTTCGTCTCATCCACCATCCGGACGATGTCCTCCCGCTTGGCTACATCGCCTTGCACAGCCATACTCCGAACGCCGAGCTGTTCCAATTGCTTGACCAGCAGTGACGCTTCCGCTTCACTGTTGACATAATTGACCGCGACATGGCAACCTTGATTCGCGAGCCTGATCGCCGTCATTTTCCCCAAACCTTTGGCGCTTCCTGTAATCAGAACCGTTCGGCCTCTCAAATCCATGTTCCTCTTACCCCTTTGCATCGCTTGCCGTAATGTAACTAAAAGCTACTGTTAAGGTTCGGCATACCATGTCAAATCCCTCCTGCAGATCGTTAATATTCGATCTTACATTTTCAACATGAATGTGTTCGCCCGGCACTGGCTCTTGTTGCATCAGGTCATCCAACATCTCAGCGTTAATATAATGAATTTCCATATTCCGCTGGTTGCGCAGCCGGTCGAGGGGAGCTTTATAATCCATTTTCAAATTGTAGAGCTGATGCTCAAGAGGACCGTGGATATGGTGCTCATGCATACGACGAAGCACGGTAAAATATGAAAAACGGGATTTCACGGTTTCCGTCTTCATTTCAAACAAATCGTTCATAAAGGTCCCCAACTTGTCGAGGATCGAAAATAGACGGATAAAGGCATTTTTATAAAAATAAACAAAACGATGATAGTCTTCCAGTTCGAGCGGATTCATTTCCTCCAGAAAAGCTTTGCTTATATGTTCCGCATAACGCTCGCAGCAATACTTGCTTTGCTCCAGCTCATCAAGGGCGTCGAGAAACCCTTTGCTCCAGATCGCGAGCCGATGGTGTCGCTTATAAGCTGAAGTCTGATGCGTTCGCTCATTCGCTTCTAACGACCGGATATAGCTTCTCACCGCATTAACTGCTTCAAGCAGTAAACCGCTATCCTTTCGTTTAGGCTCGTTAAACAAGATGCGCAGCATGGGTCACACCCCCTTCTGAAAAGATGACGGCTATAACGTTGCAGTCTGTTCGTTTAATGCAGTTTTCTTCACCGTTTGGGTCCGGTCCCGCTGCACCAAATACATAGCGGTTAGAACGCCGGCGCCACCTATACATTGATAAAGCGATATCGATTCATGCAAGATAAAATACCCTGCAATAGCTGCAGTAACGGGCAGTAAATAGCCATACGCGGAAGATTTGAAAGGACCGAGACGCGCAAGGCTCCAGTTGTGAATCGAGAAGCCGAGCGCCGTTGCCATAAGTGAGGTATAGATCAGGCTCATCCATCCTGTTGCTGATATGGCTGCAAAATAGGCGGCATCCGCCCGCCATAACACGAAAGGCAGCAAGGATAATGCGCCAGCCGTCATCTCCAGTGAAATCAGAAGCGGCAGCGGGTAGCGAAGGACGAGCCGGTTCATCCCGATGAGATAAATCGCCCCCATCACACTGCGCATCAGTAACAGGATATCTCCTCTCATCGTGTCCGCACCAAGATGAAAGCCATTGGCCCCGCCCGATACAATGATAATCACACTAAGCAGTGCGAGCGGAATGCCCACGAAGATGCGCCATGTCAGCTTCACTTGCCGAGCCAGCAAGGCGATAACGACGGTGATGACAGGCATAAAGCCACGCCCCAGGACTGCGCCATTCGCCGAGTTGGAGAATTGCAGCGCATATTGCAGCATCGCCTCCATGCCAACCGCGTTAAGTATGCCCAAACTGCAAACCAGCATTAGATCGCGATAGGCAATATGAAGCTTCATCGTGCGCGAGCGATAATAGAAGTAAGTATAGACCCACAGCAGGGGAATCATACTCGCAAAACGCAAGCCGTTAAAAACAAGGGGATCCCACTCCCTGCCCCCGATTTTCATCGAGGTCAGGTTGATCCCCCAAAGTACATAGACGAGAACGAAACCCAAATGCGGGAATAATTTGCTTAACCGGTCCGAACTCATGCGAAATATTCCTTCCATCGCGAATCCACAAGCTCTACGATATCTTCGCGCGGGAACAACTCATCCGGATAACCCGGCTTCATGCGGGCATCAATGACGATCGGAAGCTCATAAGAGATATGATGACGATTGACGCTCGACTGCGCATACATATCTGTCGCAGGGTTGAAGCGCGTGAATACCGTCCACAGGAATTGGGTCTGGTCGTGCGCAATGCCGCTGGCATCGTCAACAAGAATGACGAGCGGCCATTCGGTCAGGCGGTTTGCGGCATTCGCCAGCAGTCGCTGCGGCAGCTCAGGCTCCGCAGCATAAGCTGCGCCGGACACGAGCAGACAACCGCCGCAATAGACGGCGATATCGTGAATCTCCGGCAGCTCGCCGGCGGTGTATGCTCTCGGCAGCTCGCGTACGGGATCGCCCGTGCCGAGCAGGACGGCTTTGCTGCCGTGGTTGAGCTTGCCGCCTGTATAGTCAAGCGTATCATGCGATGTTTTATTGAATATGAACAGATCTCGATGCGGATCGAATCGTTCCAGTACGGTTTCTAGCAGCTGGGTGAAGTTCGCCAGAACGACCGGCTGGTCCGTCACGACAAGGAATTTGGTCAGCGACAACTGGCCTTCTCCGAGAATCCGGAACGCCGTGCCGAGCGCTTCACGGCTATAGCTTTCACGGACGACGGCAGCTGCGAGCGGGTGGAACCCGGTCTCTGCATACGTCCACAGGTCTTTGACCCCTGGCATCGCCATCGGGAACGCGGGCTCGAGCAGTCTTTGCAGGAACTCGCCGAGGAAGTAATCCTCTTGGCGGGGTTTGCCGACGATCGTCGCCGGATAGATCGCGTCTCTTCGGTGCCAGACATGATTCACGTTGAATACGGGGAAATCATGGATAAGCGAGTAATACCCGAAGTGGTCGCCGAACGGCCCTTCGGGGCGTCTCAGATGCGGCGGGACGGAGCCGCATATCGCGAACTCCGCCTCGGCCACAAGGCGGTGCCCCCCATGGGGGTTGTCCACCATGGGGAGCTTCTGCCCGAGGATGAGCGATGCGAGCATCAGCTCGGGCAAGTGCTCGGGCACCGGCGCAATCGCCGAGGCGATGAGCG
Organism: Paenibacillus sp. GCM10027628; assembly: GCF_042676385.1. Classification (NCBI taxonomy): domain Bacteria; kingdom Bacillati; phylum Bacillota; class Bacilli; order Caryophanales; family Paenibacillaceae; genus Paenibacillus; species Paenibacillus sp. GCM10027628. Next base: position 47,890 of record NZ_JBHTHA010000029.1, on the reverse strand, counting down.
CAGGCGGCCCGCCGAGGAACACGGTGACGGGCAGCGCCTGGCCCAGCTTCTCGGCTTCGTGGTAATGGAAGCCGCCGCCTTTATGGATTTGCCAGTGCATCCCCGTAGTCCGGTCATCATAAACCTGCATGCGGTACATGCCCAGGTTATGATGGCCGCCATCAGGATGCTCGGTATACACGAGCGGCAGCGTGACAAACGGGCCTCCGTCCTCCTGCCAGCTTGTCAGGACCGGCATACCGGCAAGCGGGTTGTCGCGGTTAATAGCGCCTAGAATAGGCGCTTGGCTTGGCTGTACGCGTTTTGTTCCGACCTTCAACAGGTCGAGGATGAGATCGCGCTCGCCCCACAGAGCCTTAGGCGTTGGAGGCATCAGCGTGCTGGTCGCGTTAACAACCGCTTTCATAAACTGTTCCGGCTTCGGACCGAACGCCAGGTCGACTCGGCGTGTTGTGCCGAACAAATTCGTGACGACAGGGAAAGCACTGCCTTTGACATTGGTGAATAACAGCGCAGGACCTTGATCGTCGATAACGCGGCGATGAATTTCAGCCAACTCCAGATAAGGATCGACAGGCGCAGATATTTCGATTAATTGCTTTTCACGGCGTAATATTTCAAGAAAAGCTCGTAAATTCGTGGGTACCATTTATTGTTCCACCTTTGAGTATAGGAATCTGGATCTAAATCAATGAAATAAGATGCTAGATGAAGAAAGAGCCTTCTTTTAGAAGGCTTTGCGGTCATATAAAGTCAATACGCATAAATAACATAAAAATCCAAACATACAGGCGACTATGACGGCATGGATCATTCCGGCAAACAAATAGCCCAGGTCGCTTCCCATGGACCAAGTCACCACCGCGCCGCTGAACACTTGCAGAATGACGAAGATCAGTGCCCACTTGCTCCCGGTCACCAACCGGTCGGAAGACGGATAATGCCGCTTGGCTTGGAGATACAAGAACAGAATACAGAAGAATAACAGCATCGCAGCGATCCGGTGCGTAAATACGATTCCCGTTGCTCCGCTCAGTTCCGGAATCACCTGACCGTTGCAGAGCGGCCATCCGGAGCAGCCTCCCGACGAAACCGTATGACGCACAAAAGCTCCAAGATATACGACAACGTAACTGTATATGGTCGTAATCCATACCCACGCTTTAAAGCCCGTTTGAATTTTGCGGTCTCTCGGGTACTCCCCCCATGGCGTGAAAACTAGCGCGAGCAAAAGTGCGAAAGCGAAAGCCAGCAGCGATAGACCAAAATGAAGTGCAAGGACTAGCGATGACTGCGGCCAAACAACGGCCATAGCCCCCATAACCGCTTGAATGAGAGTCATAAGCACAGTGCCGGTAATAAACCATTTGGCATCGGCACGCTTTACATAGCGGAACACAAGATAAAAGGTAACGACCAGAATCAGCGTTACGATACCGACTACTAATCGATGGCTATATTCAATAAAGGATGAAATCGTATAAGCCGGGACAAATTTCCCGTTGCACAGCGGCCAGTCGTCGCCGCACCCTCTGCCTGCTTCGGTCTTCGTGACCAGCGCGCCCATGATGAGAATGAGAAACATGCCAATCGCCGACAAATTCGCTAATCGCTGTATTAATTTTTGCATGACCGCACCTACTTTTATGTGTGACTTCTTTATAAACAAACATGTCGAAATCTGCTCTTTCCGTATCAATTATAGCTTTAAATGTTTGGCAAATCCATTCGCAATTGTTACAAAGCTCCGACACCGCAGATTGTCCGAATTCTAAGATAATATCCCCCATATAAGCAAATGAATCCATATTTTACAAAAAGAGAGCGACCCCGAAGGGTCGCTGGAGAGAGAATCTATTAAGCTGGATTATCGTTATTTGGCTAAAGCATTGGATACTTCAACGGCTCTGTCCAGGAACTGCTCGATTTCTTCGCGTGTCTTGCGAAGCTTGCTGACGAAGCGGACAAGCTCTTTGCCTTCCCGGAAGGCGATGAAGCTTGGTATGCCTAGAATGTTTAGCTGCTCGCAGAGATCCGGAACTTCATCACGGTCTAATTCAATGAAAGTGATGCGGTCCGCGTAAGCTTTTTCGATATCCGGCATAAAAGGTTCAATATAGTGGCAATCTTTGCACCATGTCGCTTTAAAAACGGCCACAGTCATCTGAGATTGCACAATTTGATCTTGAAAGTCTTGTTCATTCGATACTTTGCGCATATCCAGCACCTCACAGCATGAGAATTTACTCACTTATAGCATGCCTGCAAAACAGTGTCAAGAATTGCAGAGGAAATCATGGCGGCTCACGGGTCTATTTACATAAAAAGTAAAAAGTGATATCATATAAATATCAAATCAATATTTATTTTCTTTGAGAGGATGTTGTTGTTATGAAAGAGACGAAGCCTTGGTCATTAAACGGATTTCTTGGTTTACTTTTATTTATCGTAGGTGTAGGAATTGGCGTTTATTTGCTTATCCAACAATTCATTACTCTTGGCGTCATTCTAGTCGTAGTCGGATTCATCTTTGTTTCTACGATCACAGTGGTACAGCCAAATGAAGCGTCAGTGATTACGTTCTTCGGCAGTTATTTGGGAACGATTCGGAATAGCGGACTTTGGTTGATTGTCCCCTTTTCAAACAGAAAGAAAATTTCCCTGCGGGTACGCAACTTTAACAGTGTTAAACTGAAAGTCAACGATATCGAAGGAAACCCGATTGAAATTGCAGCAGTGGTTGTATTTAAAGTCGTCGATACGTACAAAGCCCTTTTCGAAGTCGACAATTATGATAAATTCGTTGAAATTCAAAGTGAAACCGCCCTTCGTCATGTAGCGAGCAAATATCCGTATGACCGTTATGAAGGCGAAGGCTACTCGCTTCGAGGCAATGCCGATGAAGTTGCTGCAGAGCTCAGCCTTGAACTGCAAGAGCGCCTTGCGGTTGCAGGCGTTGAGGTTATCGAATCCCGCTTGACGCATCTTGCCTACTCAACGGAAATTGCCAGCGCGATGCTCCAGCGTCAACAGGCTTCCGCCATTCTCTCCGCCCGTCAGAAAATCGTCGAAGGTGCTGTCGGCATGGTCCAAATGGCGATTGCGCAACTGGAAGCTGAGGGATTGCAGCTGGATGAAGAAAAGAAGGCGGCCATGATTAACAATTTACTTGTTGCCATCGTATCTGACCGATCAGCAAGTCCGGTGATCAATACCGGGTCGCTGTACTGACAGGACTTAACGCCATGGCTCCAAAGAAAAACTTCCCGCTCCGGCTCGATCCGAAACTTTATGAAGCGCTGGAGCGCTGGGCCGAGGACGAGTTCCGCAGCGTGAACGGACACATTGAATACTTGCTTCGTGAGGCGCTTCACCGTGCCGGCCGGCTGCCGAAGGCCGGTTCAGGGGCCGCTCATGTGATGCCGCCTCCTGATCAAGCCGAACAATAATGTTAGCTAGTGCGAAAACCATCTCAACCGGGTTCACCGGCTGGATGGTTTTTTGGTTTAGAGCACACAATATTTGGTATTAAGCACCATTTCGTTACCAGGAGGGCGACTATGGGAGGTACCGTCAATGCGGGAAAAAGAGGGATTCGCCGTTTTTTAGGCAAAATGGGGCAAATTCTGAATGCACTGATCCACCTGTTGAAGCATGAGGCTACATCCATCGTCGATTCGGCAAAAGCGGGCGATCCTGTCGTCAGCGTGCCGGTTTCTGCCGAGACGATTCGGCGACTGGAGAGGGAATGGAAGAAACAGCTGCAGCAAACCGGCGTTGTGCATGCACCTCTCTCCTGGGAAGAACAGCAGATTGTGCATCGGATCCGGGAGGCGACCCAGCGTGAGAATCGGAACAACGTGACGCGAACAAATGCTTACTGGACTTTTTACAAGGAATATCCCGAGTTGCACTGGGCTCTGCTCGCCCACATGGTTTCGCGTAATGGCGGGTGGGCCATGACCGATCTGCGCGGAGAACTTTTGCCTCGCTTATTGGACGAAGATCAGGTAGAACACACGTTTCCTTTTCTGGAGCGAGCCAATGTTCTGATCTTCCAAGATGCTTACCCGCAGTTGCTGCTTTACGGTGAATGCAAGAAACGAAATCGCAATTTATTTCATTTGCTCCCTCATTTGGGCATATCCGCTTGGATGGGGCCGGCCTGGAACGATTTTTGGACGCATAAAGAACCTGCCGCACTCACGATTTCACTGATCCTTAATGAACAAAATTATATAGAGAAACGTGTTGTTCAAAACAACCGCTTTCAACAAACCGTTCTGAATACGCCCGAGTTCAAAACGCAAGCATGGCTGCAGCTCAATCAGGTAGGCTTCCCATACGCCGAAGATAATGGCCTCACCGCCCCTCCGCGCCTTGCCGGGCTTATTCTTGAAAACTTCGCAGACCTGGACGAACGGGTCGAATTCGGAAAAAGTTTATACGCCATCCTTTTCGGTGTGCCCTCCGTTCACGAAGGCGTACTGCGTTTTGCGGAATCGACGCCTCATACCGGCTCTCGTTCCGATTATTGGCCGCATCTATTCGCGGCTATACGAAAAGCCCCCCCTGACAAAAACTATCAGGAGAGGCTGAATGGTTGCATTTTGAAGAGTGGGGCTGCGCCCTTCTATAGTCCTCCGCTTGCGCAGGCTTGGCCGGATCGGAAGCCGGCGCCCGTTGAGCCTGGAGATTGGTTCGTCGACGTACGGAAGCCGCTGCTTCATATGCGCCCGATACCGGTTCCATCCTCTTACGATCTAACTAAGGAGGCTTGCTTGGCGCTGAACAAAATCGAGCTCGCCGTTATGGCCGAGCACATGCTCAAGCTCTCCTAGGACGTCTGACCAGCCGTTCTGCTTTGGCGATGAGTTTCTGCAAGGGTGCAGGGAAATTCTTGATATCGTCTTTGGTCACAACACACGTCAACATGAGCATCAGCGGATAGAGAGCAGCTGTGCATCCGCAAACAAGTATAGCATTGATGCCTTCGTTAAGGCGATATAGCTTGAATGGCTGCACATAGCTGTGAGTCGCCCATTCGACCGCAAAGCCGACGATGGCAATGATCACCACGCTGAGCAGCAGTCCGGCGAACCGTCGTCCCAGAATGGTAAAGGCGACTACTTGTCGAATCGATCTCAAGTTCAACCAAGACATGATGACGAAGCAAAGAGCAGTAGACACTATAATGCCGTAAATGCCAAGCCACTGAGCCAAAATTAAGCTCCCAATAAGCTTCATAATGATGCCTGCTGCAACATGAACGATCAATGCTTTCATACGGCCCATGCCCATAAGAACGGCACCGGATGTTTGCATCACGATTTGGAACATCGCGCTTATTGTTAGCAGTGAAATGATAGAGGGACCGGTTGCAAGCCCGTAAGCAGAATCTTCTGACCCGAACAAGAATAAATCCAAAGGTCTTGCCCCAATTGCTATAACTAAAACAGCCGGAAGCCCTGACAGTATGGCCAACTGAAGCACGCGCGTTGTCTGGTGGCCAACTTGCTTGTAATCTTTCCTCGAGTAAGCTGCCGAAATAATCGGTACAACCGACTGGCTGAGGGCGATAGCCAAAATGATGGGGATACCGGCTAGCGATTGCGCTCGTCCGCCTAATATGCCTAATACCCCATAAGCTTCGTTAAAGCCTAATTGTCCCTCCAGTAAAGGAACGACGATCCATGTATCAATGGCATAGATCAGCGGCACCGTGATCGAAAAAATAACGATGGGAATTGAAATGCGCAGCAGACTCCAATAAATCCCCTTATAACTCATTTTATTTTGGTCTGCTTCTTCCTTGGATATCGGAGTGGAAGTCCTGTTCAATCTGTCCTGACGTTTCAGTTTAACCGCGTAATAAATCATAACGGATAACGCTGCCACTCCGCCCATCACGCCTCCGAACGAAGCGCCTGCGACAGCCCATCCCAAGCTGACTTTTAATAAAAGGTAAGCAAGGCCAATCGACGTGATCAGACGTAATATTTGTTCAACCACTTGCGAGATCCCGTTGGGCAGCATGTTTTGCCTTCCCTGAAAATACCCCCGCATAATCGCGATAAGCGGAAAAAAGAGCAGCGCTGGAGCAATCGCTCTGGTGGCTAACGTCGCATTGGGCTCACCGTGCGCGTAAAACGGCGCAAAGAAATAAATTAAAATAGCCATAACTACACCTGCGGCCAGTGCGAACCAAACCGCAGCCCGATAAATGCGTTCAGCTTCCGCACGGCGGCCCAGCGCATTATTCTCAGCAATCATTTTACTGAGAGCACTTGGAATACCGGCAGTCGCAATAACAAGCAAAATGGAATAAAAATTAAAAGCTACCGTGTAGCTCCCCATACCTTGGTCCCCCAGCATACCGACAAGCGGAATACGCTGAAAAACGCCGAGAAACCGCGCTACAAGCGCGGCCACGGTAAGGATGAGCGTCCCTTTTACTAGAGAATCTTTCGTTTCTTTCGTCAACGTCCGTTCCTTCTCTCTCTTATTTCGCTTTAATCTCTTCTAACGGCTTGTGGTTGCCGTAATAGTGACGTGCGCCATGTACAGGCGCGGCCCATTTAATTCCGTTTGAAATGACTTTAAGCACATTTTCGTTATAGTAAGTCGGATGCGTTTCATGCCCAGGGCGGAAATAGAACACTTTCCCGTTGCCGCGATGGTACGTTACTCCGCTTCGGAATACTTCTCCGCCTTCGAACCACGAGACGAAAATCAGCTCATCCGGCGCCGGAATATCGAAATGCTCCCCGTACATCTCCTCATGCTCCAGCTCAAAGTATTGGCCCAAGCCTTCTGCAATCGGATGAGCAGGATCGACGACCCAAATGCGCTCCTTCTCGTTCGCCTCTCTCCATTTCAAATCGCAGGACGTTCCCATCAGCTTTTTGAAAATTTTGGAGAAATGGCCGGAATGAAGCACGATGAGCCCCATGCCTTGCCATACTCTCTGCTGAACCCGGTCCACGATCTCGTCCGCGACCTTATCATGACCCATATGGCCCCACCAGATAAGGACGTCGGTTTGATCTAGCACCTCTTGTGTCAGACCATGTTCCGGTTGGTCAAGAGTGGCGGTTCGCACTTCGAACTGAGGTCCGGCAATGCCCTCCGCTATCGCTGTATGAATGCCTTGGGGATAAATCTCTTGCACTTCTTTGTGCGTTTGTTCGTGCAAATTCTCATTCCATACCGTAACACGTATCATGGCGGAGCGCCTCCTAAAAGTTTTAATGAATATTAGAACACCCAGATCAAGAAGATAGCGATCATGATCAACTGCAGCACGATTTTAACGGCGGTGCTGGCGAAAAATCCGAGAACGGAGCCAAACCCGACTTTGAACGCCTTATTCCACGGGGTCCCGATTATGACTTCACCAATAACCGCCCCTAAGAAAGGCCCTATAATCAAACCGAATGCCGGGATAACGAAAGGACCGGCAATCAAACCGATTGTGCTTCCGATGACGGACGCTCTGGAGCCGCCAAACTTTTTGACCCCGAGGGCGCTTACTGCATAATCGGCCACGATAATGACAAGCACGATTAACGATTGGATCAGCCAAAACCAGAAACCGAAAGATTTGAAACTGATCAGCCAGCCGTACAGGAAAAAAGCTCCATAAATCGAGAGCACGCCGGGCAGCACAGGATAAACGGCGCCGATCATGCCTACTACAAATAATAGGATAACCAAAATCCAACCTAACACAACCATCTTTTAGCAGCTCCTCCAGCGAACCGATACGGATGCTACGGCTTTAGCATATATTCGTGAATAATCTTGGCAACCCCGTGCTCCTCATTAGAGACGGTAGTGATATCTGCGATTCGTTTCACTTCCTCTTGCGCGTTTCCCATTGCAACGCCAAGGCCTGCCGCCCGAATCATCGTAATGTCATTCTCGCTGTCTCCCATTGCGATGACATCCGACATCTCGATGCCAAGCAGCTTGCACACCGCTTCTACACCGCTTGCTTTGCTAATCCCAAATGGATTTAGCTCAATATTGCACGGATGCGAATTCGTTATTTCGAGGGTACCCCAGCTTTCCACCGTTTCCCGGATTTGCTTCAGCTTCTCGAGATTTTCAGTGTAGTAGCCGAATTTCAACCAATTCTGCGCATCAATGTCCATGGATTCGCTCTCCCGGTTGAATATCCCTTCCACGGCATAAGCCCACCACCAGACGTCGTGCTTTTGTGCGATGGCGTGCAGGCTGCGTACAGTCTCGGCTGCAAGCAGTTGCCTGCTCAGCAGCTTGCCGGGCGCTTCCCACACCTCACTGCCATTCACGGCAACGATGGGAGTCGTAAGACCCAGCTCGGTCAAATATGGCATAGCGCTTTGGACGCCGCGCCCCGTAGACATGATCACGGTTTTGCCGGCTTCCAGAGCCGCGGCGATCGCTTCGCGATTCTCGGACGAAATAACCTTATCCTCGGTAAGCAATGTCCCATCCATATCGAGCGCAATCAGTTTGTACGTGTTCGATCCCACAGTCCACATCCCCCTGTTTTGTTTATCCGCGTTAACGTCATCGAGCTACTGCTTCTGTTATTACCGATGGCATCACTTTAACGCGGATTTTCCGTCTTAACCGGCTCGAACTCAGCTTCTCTGCTGCGTTAAGACGATTTTACCGCTTTAAAGTCCTGTTATTGCTTCTATTACAGCCGTTGGCATCACTTTAACGCGGTTTTTCCGGCTTAATTGACTCAGGCTTGGCTTTTCTGATACGTTAAGACGGTTTATCCGCGTTAAAGTCATAGGGTATTACACTTTCTTGCCGAACGCTAGTAAGCTGCGAGTACTTTCTTCGGCAGCTCTTCCATATATGTCATGTGCCATAGGGCAAAAATGTAGATCGTCCAGATCCTGCGCGCATAATCGCCTTGACCGTTGCGGTGCTTCTGCAGCATGCGCTCGACAGCCGCGGTGTTAATGTAATCTTCAACGCCGCTGGATTTAATTTGTTCCAACAGCATATCGCCCATCGGGCCATTCACCCACTCGCGCAGCGGTACCGGGAAACCAAGCTTCGGACGGTTCAGGATGAAGTCCGGAATGATGCCTTCCATCGCTTTGCGGAAGATGTATTTCGTTGTACCATTCGCGATACGGTACTTCGCCGGAATGCGGCGCGCGACCTCGTACAGCTCTTTGTCCAGGAAAGGCACGCGAAGCTCCAGGGAGTGCGCCATTGTCATCTTGTCAGCTTTCATCAAGATGTCGCCCGGCATCCACAGGTTCATATCGATGTACTGCATCCGGCTGACCGGGTCGAGATGGCGCGTCTTCGCATAGTAATCGCCCGCAATTTGCAGCGGATTCTTGTAGGCGCGCAGCATCTCGCTGTCGAGGCGCAGCACTTCCGCCTTCATATCTTCGGTGAAGATTTTGGCGTTGCCGATGAATCGCTCTTCGAGCGGGGTCGTGCCGCGCAGAATATAATTGCGGCCGGACACGCCGCTGGGCAGCATGCGCGCGAAGCGGTTCAGCATGCGCTTCACCGAGAGCGGCAGCCGCTCGATCGGGCTTAGCGACAGCGGCTCGCGGTAGATGCGGTAGCCGCCGAACAGCTCGTCTGCGCCTTCGCCGGACAGCACCACCGTCACGTGCTCGCGCGCAAGCTGAGCAACGTGGTAGAGGGCGATTGCCGAAGGATCGGCGACAGGCTCGTCCTGGTGCCAGATCGCCTTCGGCAGCGTGTTAAAGAAATCATCGCGCGTGATGATTTTGTCGTAATGCTCGGTGCCAAGCGCAGCCGCAGTTTGAGCGGCGATCGGCGTTTCGTTGTTAGGCCCTTCGAAGCCAACCGAGAACGTACGGATCGGTTCAATGTTCCGCATGTGCGTCGCAATCGCGGTAGAGTCGATACCGCTGGACAAGAAGCATCCCCGCTCCACATCGCTCACCATATGGTGCTGCACGGAATCTTTTAACGTTTCGCGAATTTGTTCCACATACTCGTCAAATGGACGTTCTTCCGGCTCGAACATCGGATCCCAGTACTTATGTATGGACATTTCACCTTCAAACGTTACCTTCACATAGTGTGCAGGCGGCAGTTTGTGAATGCCATGAAACATCGTATTCGGTTCAGGTACATATTGAAACGTCAAATAATTGAGCAAGCTGTCCGTGTGGATCAACCGGTTCATGCCGTCGGCAGCAAGAAGGCTCTTAATTTCCGAACCGAACAGAAACTGCCGGTCATTAACATGATAATAGAATGGCTTGATGCCGAAATGGTCTCTCGCTCCGAACAGCTGCTTCTTCTTTTTGTCCCAGATAACGAAGCCGAACATCCCGCGCAAGTGTTTGACGCATTCTTCTCCATATTCCTCATAGAGGTGAACAATAACCTCCGTATCGCTGTGCGTGCGGAATTGATGCCCGCGATCCTGCAGCATGCTACGCAACGCTTTATAGTTATAAATTTCTCCGTTGAAAATAATCCAAACGGAATCGTCTTCATTCGTTAAAGGCTGATGCCCTTCTTGGATGTCAATAATCGACAACCTGCGAAAGCCGAGTCCGATCCGGTTATCCGTCCAAAAACCGGAATCATTCGGTCCCCGATGATAAATGACATTCGTCATTTGTTCTAACATTTCAATTGTTGGTTCTCTATCTTCAAAATACATCACACCTGCAATACCACACATGGTGAAATTCACTCCTCCGCACCATCATCAATCGATCAGCCATGCTGCCGATACATTAGTATACCATACCACCCGTCGATACTGGAAATGCGATGAGTGTGCGGGATCGCTCAATTTCACAAGAATATGAAAGCTATGATGAGTCGTTTCAGCGAGGCGGATAGCCGACTTTTTTTCATCCGTTCCCACCACCTTTCCCGCGTGCACAAAAGTTGTAATAAGGCAACTTTTTATGTGAGGATGATTCCTCCCCTCGCTTCAACATATGCCTGAACGAATCGAATGGTTCGCCTTCCATATATAGAAAGAGAAAGAGCATGCCGCTAAGCATGCTCTTGTTGTATTACCACGGCCTTTTGCCGCCGCCTAATTTGGTCAGAATACCATCATTGGCCGCATCATAGGCCTGAAAAATCTTCGCGGCAATTGGAGATGCTCCATAGCGTCCATAGCCGCCTTCAGGTACAACGACTGCAACAGCCAGCTTCGGATTCTCCACTGGAGCGAAGGCGATGAACACCGCATTATCAATCGTTCCGCCGGAAACGGCTTGCGTGGATGTACCGGTTTTCCGAGCCACATTATAAGGCAGCTCATCAATTCCTTCCGCTCCACTCTTCATACCATGAATAATCGTGTTCCAATCGCTTTTGGAAAACATGGCGGAGGAATCCTCGATGACTTCAGGCTCTACTTTTTTCACAAGCTGCCCTTCGTAAGTTTGAATTTCATCCACAAACAGCGGCTTCATTCTCTTACCGTGACTAGCGAGCGTTGCCGCATATTGAGCAAGCTGCAGCGTAGTCGTCTTTTCGTTCTGTCCCCATGAAGCGTAGACCATGGCAGATTGATAGCTGTCTTTTTTCGCATTTTTGATAAAGTCGTTAGAACCAACGAACTCACCAGGCAGCCCGCTGCCCGTTTTGACGCCGATACCGAATTTTGCCAAGTATTCGGCCCATTTATCAGTAACTGCTGGATTTTCCCCGCCATACTTTTGATAGAACGGGATACCGACCATCGCCGACATATACGTATTGGAGGAGTGTTCGATCGCAGTGGAAGCGTTCAAGATTCCATAAGCGGTCTTCCCGGAGTTCGTAATCGTACTTGCACTTCCGCTTTTACCGAAGCTAAATGCCCCCGTATCATTGTATGTGTCACCGGCACCAAACAGCTTCTCAGTCAGACCAACCAGTACCGACAGAGGTTTGATCGTCGATCCCATGAATACAATGGAAGATGGGTGCTTCGGACGCTCTTTATCCGTATATTTCGGATAAGCCGTCGTAATCGAACCGTTGTAGATGTACGAGCCGATATCGTCCAAGGTGGCCTGCGAGATCCCCCCGGTCCAGTCATTGGAATTGTAATCCGGAAAGTTCGCCATCGTTACCACACGCCCTGTGTCGACTTCCATGGCAACAGCATATCCTGCCTGCGCATTGACCCCGTATTTGATGAACGCATCATTTCTTGCATAAGAGCTATGCAGAAAGTCAAGTTGATCCTTAATCGCTTTTTCCGCCGTCTTCTGGATATCTTTATTAATAGATAAATACAGATTGTTCCCTTTAATCGGCGCCGTGACCTTGGCTCTCCCGATAATTTTCATCGCTGCATTAACGGGGTATTCTTTGGAACCGTTTTTGCCACGCAAATCATCTTGATACATCCGCTCAATGCCGTCAAAGCCGACATTTTCCGAGTCCAGATATTCCTTGCTGTTGGGGTTATCTTTGTAAATTTCTTTGGCTTTTTCCGTCGAATACGGTTTGAGATATCCGAGAAGCTGGGGAGCAATCGTTGTTGGCGTTGCACTTTGGTCGTCCATCTCATAGGTCCGGATGCTCTCCTCATTTACTTCCAGCCACTTGAATTCATCCCGGCGTTCCAGGAGAACGGCAATTTCTTCCTTGGATAAGTCCGCTTTAATGCGGCGGGGAATCCAGTAATAGCTCGGGTCTTTCACTTTATTTTTGTTAATGTCGTAGCCCAAATCCATGGAAAGGACAATATCTTCGGGCGTGAGCTTTTTCGCGTCCTTTTTGCCGTATTTATCGAAAACTTCCTTTAATTTATAGGCCATGCCGATGACTTCGTCCTTGTTCTGCTGGGACGGCTCGATCCGAAAAAATAAGGATTGCACCGGAATCGTATAGGCCAGCGGCGATTTCGTTGAATCGTAAATGTTGCCGCGAATCGGAGCGATTTTCGTTGTCTGGTTCGTATTCGTATTTTCTGCCGCCTTCAGATCTTTGGCTTGAACGAATTGAAGTATCGCCAGCCGTACGATCAAAACGGAAAACAGCAAAAAGGTGATAAAGAAAAAAACATTGATCCGAAACGAGAAATGACGCTTTTTGATCATTTCATCTTTCTTCGAATCATCCATAATGGATGACTTCATCGCTTCTCAAATCCTTTCTTACGCAATGACTGGCGCATCGAACAATTCCAATAAGGAGTGTATGCCTTCTCCCGTATGATATGAATAACGGATGATTCGTACCGCATCAATTCCGACTTGGCCGGGCGCCCAAATATCGTTCGTCTCATGATCGCCAATGTAGAGAATATGCTCCGGGGCTAATTTCGCTTTATCCAATGCCAGTTTGAATATGGCCGGATCAGGCTTCTCATGGCCAACTTCTGTCGACACGATGACCGGTTCAAAATAATGCAAGATACCCTTGCTCTCGAGAATCGCTTTCAGCGTCGGAGCAAAATTGCTGACGATCCCCATTCGGAAGCCCATGCTGCGCAATCGCTCCAGACATGAGACGACATCATCAAACAGCTCGTAATATTCCGGTGCGGTATAAATGTCATAAAGCTCATGACAGCATGCGTGAATCTCATCCTCCGACCATTCTTCGTGAACACCCAGTTTATGGAGCACATATTTATATAGGTTGACCCAGAATTCGCGATCTGACTCGGGCGTGCAAGCTTCAAAGGAATCCCGCTTATTTACATAATAAAACAGACGGAATGCTTCTGTAAAAAGTTCAGCAATGTGCGCTTCATCTCTATCCATATACCGCATCTGCAAGTACTGTTTTAAAATCGTCTGAGCCGCTGGAATCGTAAGTAAGGTATCCCCTGCATCAAAGTAAATCATCTGGTATTGCTGTATCGGTCTATGCATATACAAGTTCTCCTTCGCAGGCAAAAGTGTGCCACCAATAAGTGTACCACATCTGGCAAGCAAGAAAAAAGAAGCCCTCCCTCCGTTTAACGAGGGAATAGCTTCCTGTTCGACCTATACTTGTTAGGCTCATGCTTCTTTAATATGCGTCTGGTCAAAATTCGGCGGATTGAACCAGTTGCCGCCGCTGGCTACCCAAGTGGAATCCAGCGGCACCCAGCGCTCGGACTCCTTCAGGTACACCTCGTTCCAGGCATGAGGTCCGTAGCTGCCTTGGCCGTCATAGCCAAGACCGGTCACAACCTTAACATCCAGACCTGCCGATCTGGCCATGAGTGCGTACAACCGGGAGTAATCAATACAAACGCCTTTGTGCGTATTGAACGTATCTTCCGGCGTCTGTTCCTTCCAGATCCGCTGTTCTTCATAGAGTTTCACCTTGTCCCAATCATATTGGACACGCGTACCAACCCACTTATAGAGCAGCTTGGCTTTTTCCTCATCGGTTTTTCCGTTTGCCGTTACCTCTTTAGCCGCGTCTGCAATATTGCCAGGAATTTGGGCATCCAGCACTTCGTATTTTCGCTGTAAAATATTCGAGAATTCCTGCTCGACAGCACGGGTAAATACGGGAGCTTTATTGGCAATAAAATCTCCGGTGAACGGGGAAATGACTTCTTTGGCCCCCTTCTGATACATCTCCGAAGATTGAATGTAAGGAGTTACCAAGGAGTGCGGGAACAACGTTACATAGATGAAGAGTACCGCAATGACCATTAACGCCCGCGCGACGCCGGCAACCGAACCGATCAAGCCTCCGGTGACGGAGCTAATGAAGGATTTGCTGACCGGTTCGTACGAGCCTCTTCTTGCCAGTACATATCCGATCCAAGGATCCGTTAGTAGATTGAGCACCTGCTTGATCATCAGATAACCCATCAAGAACAAGACGCCGAAACGTAAAAGCGGAAAATCGCGAATACTTGTAATTGCCGTATAGTACATTTGTTTCAGCGTCCCGATTTCCCCGGTCGGAATTTGTAAATCTCGCCCCTTCAACCATGTTTGGATCAGCGGCGAGATCAATTGAACGCCCTTCCAAGCCAGATACATGGAGATGATGGCAATAATAGCCTCCACCAGCATCGAAATGAGATGTTTGGCAGAACCTGAGCCTCCACGGTAAAATCCCTGAATAACAGAGAGGGCGAATGCGAGAACAATCACGATCGATATGAAGTTGATTGATGATAGCTGCGTCCACGTCATATCCGTCATGCTTCTTTCCTCCTAAATGAATCCACATCCCAATTTATGGATTGGCGTTTTTCTTCGCTTGTTCGATGAAAGCATTCATCGCCGCGTTCGCGCTCATCGTGAACGTTTTACCTAAAAACGTCACTTTTACTTCATCCGTTCCGGCTTTGCCTTCGACTTTCAAGCTTTTCGTCGTGATGGCGAACGAGCCATCGGGATTCGCTTTGAACTGAGCTTCCTTCGCTTCTGATGTTAAGGCGCTCACAGCCTTCTCTTTCACTTCATCGCCAACTTGCGTAACCACACTGGCTCCGATATTTTGCAGTTTATCCTTATAATTGGCCCCATATAACACCAAGGCCCCTACGATGGCGACAATTAACAACCATTTAACAACCGTTTTCACAATACCAATGACAATAAAAAGAACGATAATAGCTGCAACGATCAAATACCATCGATCTTGAGCAAATGAAATCCACTGATCCAAATAAGACGCCTCCTAAGTTAGCATTCACGTTCCTATCATACTACAGCGGCTTGCTACTCTTCATCTCTTTTTTTCCTTAATTGCGCCAGCTTTTTCTGGATTTCTTCGGTCCGGTCCAGCTGTCCGCGCGTTTTTCGAAAAGATTGCCGCAGCCGAAAAACTAGAAATACAGCGACAGCTGCTAGCAAAAGGATCACGTACGAGTCCATTTGAATGCCTCCTGACTGACGGATTTGTGTCATTTGTGCGGAAAGGTCATAACCCTTGGACGAGCGGCGTAAATCTAATGAGAGACAAGACTAACTGAGTGAGGCGGTGAGACCATGCGTACAGCGATCTGGTTATATCTCTTTATGTTTGTTGCTTTTTTTGATTTGCACGCGCAATACCCGATCTTGTCCCCGTTTGCCTTATCCTTGGGGGCAGCACCTTCGTTTATCGGCTTGATCATGGGCGTATACTCCATCACGCATTTGCCCGGCAATCTGCTCGCAGGCTATGGCGTGGACAAATACGGAAGCAAATTTTTCATCGTCTTCAGCCTGATTGTAGCAGGGATTATCCTGTTATTTCAATCCGGTGTCAAAGATCCCTGGCATTTGCTATATATCCGTTCCATAAGCGGCTTCGTTCTGGCCTTTCTATCGCCGGCATGTTTATCGCTCTTGGCCCGGATTGCCCGCGATCGTGTCCATCAGAGTAAGCTGATGACAGGCAATGGACTCGTTCACACCTTAGCTTCGGTCGTCTCGCCCGCAGCCGGCGCGTTATTGGTTGCCAAGATCGGCTTCACTACAGCATTTTACGTGCTCGGTTGGATCCTCATTATTACAGGTGTTCTAGCGATTATCGGCGTCAGAGAGCATAAAACACAGCCACTAGATACATCCATCATTTTGGATCACCATGGACATGCCTTAGAAAACGCCGGGCTGAACACGAGCGGCGATTTTTCGATTCCATGGCTATTTTTTCTCATTCCTGTCGCTCTCTCTTGCTCGCAGGGCATCCTGTTTTTTGAGCTTCCATTGATGCAGGCATCCCGCGGATCGATCCTGACCTCCGGTGTGTTCTTCACTTTAGTCAGCCTTGGGGCTCTATGCAGTATCAGCTTGTGGTTCTTGAACAATGTCTCTCCGTTTATCCGCACGGTCGTCGGCAGCTTGTCGCTCGCCCTTATTTTCTTCGGTTTAGCCATTGGGTGGCCGATCCCGCTGGCCGTCTCCCTTTTCATGATCGGAATGGCCAAAGGCGTCATTTTCCCGGCCCTTGCGGCACTTCTAGCAAGTATTACAAGCAGCAATCGATACGGCCGAGTCTTCTCTCTGCTATCGATCTCCTACTCCGTTGGCGCCTTCTTCGGCCCCATGCTCGCCGGGCAGCTGCGCGATCACATTTCGTCTTATTTCATCGCCTTTTTCATTCTCATGCTGGCGCTCTCCTTGCTTCCACTCCGAACATTTAAGGTGCCGGTAACGACATGACGTTTTTGAATTGCCATCGTTTACAAAATGAAGGGCTTCCCATGGTCTTTTCGCGAGACCATTCGGGAAATGCCCTGTTTTTATTTTTGTTGTCAATGTATGTCATTTCCCGGGAAATCGTCGAATCGTGGACGGACCTGTTAAAACTGGTTATACTACAAAAAAGCAAGGTAACGGAGGTCCATTCTATGTCCATAGTCATCATCGTTGAGGGAAAGAACGACAAAAGCCGCTTGAAACGAATCGTTCAGCCGCAAATTACGATTCTTTGCACATACGGTACGCCAAGCTCGGCAACACTCGATGATTTAAAGAAAAAAGTCGGGGACAAATACGTCTATTTATTTACGGACAACGACGCATCCGGCAAGCGGATTCGCGGTCTGCTTCGCGACACTTTCCCCGATGCCGAACAAATTTATACGCGCAAAGGATATGCCGGCGTCGAAGGAACGCCCGAGGAGTATCTTATCCAGCAATTAGAAAAAGCAGGGCTGGAGGAGTATATCATCTACCCTGATCCGGACCCTGCTTTTGAATGAACGTTTGTTGTTGTTTATTTGCCTTTGGACAACGTAACCACATCTTTGACGATATGATCTGCGTCCAGCTCCGGATTGCCCGCATCATAATAATTACGAAGCATCCCTTTAGGATCTACTAGCAAAATCGCATTGGAATGCGAGAAATTGCCGTCCTTCTCCTTGATGACCATAATGCCAAAGTCTTCGGCCAGCTTTTGCGTCTTGGATTCGTCTCCCCGCAGGAATGTCCATCCCCCCGGAATCGGCTTTGATTCAAAGCGGTTACCAAACTCTTTCAACACCTCAGGCGTGTCTCTGGTCGGATCTACCGTAATGGATACGATTTCCGCTTTCGTGCCTAGCAACCCTTTTTGTTTCAGAGAATCCTGTACTTGAGAAAGTAAGAATGATGTCGGCATACATACGTCCGGGCAAAAAGAATAGAAGAAGTACACAAGCCTTACCTTGCCGTCCATGTCTTTGGATGAAACGGTTTTACCCTCCAAATCTTGCAATTGAAAAGAAGGCGCTTGCTTCATAGCTTTTAGCCGCTCATCCTCGGCACCGCCCGTAAACCAAAGTTTATAGGCAAAAGATGCAATCATGGCGATTAAAACAGCTCCAATTGCAAGCTTAAACCAATTTTTCGCAAAAAACGTGTTCATCAATAATCCCTCGCTTTTATATGTATGAATGACCGTGGTTAAAAGAAAATCCCATGTCGCCATGGGATCGTGCATGTACAAGTTAGCCGGTTAAATCTTCGGCGTATCAATAACCATAAGAATCGATAGCAGAGTTAGATAGCTGATCGAGAATAAAAACATACGTTTTGCCCATACAATTTCAGCATCGCCCGTAGCTTTAAAGCCTTTAACACTCATGAAGACCCAAATCAAGCCAAGAATCGTAGAACCGATCAAGAAGAAATAGCCTACATAACCGAATGCCGCCATCATCACCGTAACCGGTACAAGCAAGACCACATAGCGAACCATGCTTATTTTGGTCACATAAGAACCTCTTACTACAGGAAGCAGCGGAAATCCTGCGGCGCGGTATTCCTCCATACGGCGGATGCCAAGCGCCCAGAAGTGCGGAGGCTGCCAGAGAAACAGAAAAGCGAACAGCAGAATGGCGCCCAGATCAATCGTCCCGCTAACTGCAACGTAACCGATGACCGGAGGCGTAGCGCCGGAAAAAGCACCAACGAATGTGCTCCAAACGGACGTTCTTTTGAACCACGCCGTATATAACCATACATACAGGAACAGTCCGATAAGTCCGACTAGAGTAGCTAGCGGCGAACTCGCTCCGAAATATAGAACGCTTAAACCGATGATGCCAAGAACAATTCCATACCAGAGCACGAAATTAGGCGACATTTTGCCGCTCGGGAGAGCGCGGTTCTGCGTACGCTCCATCTTCGCATCCATCTCACGGTCTAAATAGTTATTGAGCACCGTTCCCCCTGCCATTACGAGAGCCGTTCCCAACATGGTAAATAGAAGATGCAGCCAATCCACTTGCCATCGGGCCGCCACCCAATAGCCGGCAAAGGCCGTCATCGAATTTGAATAAATAATGCCTGGCTTGACCAAGCGGTAATAATCTTTCAAGGTCACAGGTTCCGCCGAAGCATCGACAGCGCTGTTTTCTAACGATTCAGATCGCTCAGCTGGCTGCACTGAACCATTGGAAGCCGAATCGTAACTTACTTGGTTACCCACATTATTGCCCTCCTGTATATCGAACTTCCGAGCAAACTAACTTTTAAACATACTCATCATATCAACCAGAGCACCGTTTGACAATGAAGCGAGACCAGTTGTCATCATTTTGTCGATTCTCTTTCCAGTATGCGTGTAAAATACCAGATCCATTCGATTCCAGCATAAATCCTTTTACGCAAAAAAATAGAGCCCGAAGGCTCCGCTTTCTCATTTTATTTATGAATCGTTAATGGCATTAAGGAAAATAAGCTGCTTCGGATTTCACGCCATGCTGCAGCAAGGGTATGCTGCAGCTCCCAAGCGTGCGTACCCATCACCGAAACGCTCAAGCCGTGCTTATAGGTCAAACTGGCCCCGGCACGGACTTTAACGCCTTTCACCTTCTCCAAACTTGCCAAAATATCCTCCAGGTGACGCTGCCGGATCCGGTCCGAGAATATATACAGGTTGCCGAGATGGGTTTCCTGCTCCCAACAGCCTGGTGCGCTCAGTTTCATTACCTCCGGCTCGATCTTTTGATTTTGAAAATAAATCAGTTCCTGGCCATACCATACCTTCATCCGGTTCTTATAACTGGCATATTGAAAAATTTCTCCCCGCTGCGTTCGGCCCGGACAAAGAACGTCCGAAAACAACAGAGCAGAACCAGGCGCTAGATGAATCTCCGTCTCAGTGCTTAACCGGGCATCCTTATACAACATCAGCGGTTCGGGCATGTATTCCAATATCGCATCCGTCTCGAGATGCAGCGATTGCCGCTGCGTACTCCCGGACTCCGACAGCGAGGGGTGAACCTTCGTGAACGACTGGTTCGTTAGAAAAACACGTGCGCCCTCCTGCAGGCGCACGTCGATTTCGTAATGATCCCCGGACATCAGTCCAGGGGAGCAGTCCATCATATAGACGCCCAGTTGCTCGGTAGGAGTGGCGTCCCGGTTCGGGAGCAGCGTTTCGTTCTCGTAGCGAAACGTTTTGGCGATTTTGAGCGGGGAGGCGTGATATTTGCGGACGAGCTGCGTCAAGCCGCTGCGGACCGCAAATTCCGCACGAATCTCCCCGGTCACGTTAGGCATGGCTGTACTCCTGCTCCACCCATGTGACGATATCGTCCAAGCCCGTGCCGCCCATCAGGTTGGAAAAAATATAAGGGCGCTCGCCGCGCATCTTCTTCGTATCCTCATCCATCACTTCCAGGCTCGCACCCACATAAGGAGCGAGATCGATCTTGTTAATGACGAGCATATCGGAACGCATAATGCCGGGTCCGCCTTTTCGCGGAATTTTCTCGCCTTGCGCGACGTCGATAATATAGATGAAGCGATCCACCAGCTCCGGGCTGAATGCCGCCGCCAAATTATCTCCGCCGCTTTCGATGAAAATAATATCAAGGTGCTCGAATCGCTTCTCCAGCTCTTCAATGGCTTCAAAGTTCATCGAGGCGTCCTCGCGAATCGCCGTGTGCGGGCATCCGCCGGTTTCTACGCCGATAATGCGTTCTTCCGGCAGCGCTTCAGAGCGGATCAGGATGCGGGCATCTTCTTTCGTATAAATATCGTTCGTTATAACCGCTATACTGTAGCGGTTATTGAGCTTCCTCGCCAATCGCTCGACGAGCGCCGTTTTCCCGGACCCTACGGGGCCTCCGATGCCGATACGCATCGGCCGACTTCGATCTACGTTTGGTTTCTCCCAGTGATGGTGATGATGACCTTGACCTTGACACATGTTGATTCCTCCTCAAAGTTCATATTCGGGTTAGGACATAAATAATCGCGAATACAACGTTTCATGCTGCATCATGGCCAGATCCGCAGCAGGCGTGTTCGTATAGGCCTCATATGGATCCTGATGCGCAACCCGCTGCCACTCGCTGCCCGTTAGGGGTACGAGTTTTGCGAGCAGTACTTGCCCTTGCGTCTGCCCCATGGACATCAGTCTCAATGCGCTATTGACGCAGGTGACAATGCAGCAGTACAAAAAGCCTTCAGCAGCTTGGTCGAGCGGCACGCCGAGATGATAGCTCACCCATCCGTGGATGAGCGCATGGGTGCAGGCGCACCGCTCGGTACTCACGGCCAGCTCGAGCGGCATCCACTCCAGCTCGGGGTACATCGAGCGGGTCAGTTGGAGGAGCCGGCGTCCCATCTTCTGGACGCCGCTTCTCGCTTCGCTCGAAGCCCGCTGCACATGCAGCATGCGGTCGAAGAGCCATAGCTGCTCCCACTCTTTCAAGGGAATGTGGGTATATGCGGCCTTGATGACCATCGCATCCGAAGATGCCCAACTATGGGCAAGCATAGAGCGGATGTATGCTTCCAACTCTTCGACGGTTCGCAACCGGCCCTGCTGTACGAGTGTCTCCAAACCGAAGGAATGCGAGAAGCCTCCTATCGGAAGCGCTGAGTCAAGCAGTTGCTGATATGCCAGCCAGTGGAACTTGAGTGTTACCGTCATAGCTGCCGCCACCTTCTAAAATAAAAAATATCGCTGCGCCATCGGGAGTTCTGTTGCCGGTTCGCAGGTGATCGCTTCCCCGTTCACTTTGACCTCGTACGTTTCCGAATTTACTTCGATCGTTGGCGTTTCGTCGTTATGAATCATGTCTTTTTTGGACACGCTGCGGCAGCCCTTCACAGGCTCGACGCGCTTGTGCAATCCAAGCGTTTCTTTGATGCCCCGCTCATAAGCCGCTTGCGAAACAAATGTGATCGAACTTTGCGTCAGCGATTTGCCGAAAGCAGCGAACATCGGACGGCCGAAAACCGGCTGCGGCGTCGGGATGGATGCATTCGGATCGCCCATTTGCGCGTAGGCGATGCTGCCGCCTTTGAGCACCAGATCCGGCTTGACGCCGAAAAACATCGGGCTCCAGATGACCAGGTCGGCGAATTTTCCAGGTTCGATCGAACCGACCAGATGCGAGATTCCATGCGTGATCGCCGGATTGATCGTATATTTGGCGATGTAACGTTTGATACGGAAATTATCGCCGTCCTCCGCATCCGGGACAAGCGGCCCGCGCTGCTTTTTCATTTTGTCGGCGGTCTGCCAGGTCCGAATAATGACTTCGCCCACACGGCCCATCGCCTGTGAGTCCGAGCTTAGCATACTGAACACGCCGAGATCGTGAAGAATATCTTCTGCGGCAATGGTCTCAGGGCGAATACGCGAGTCCGCAAAGGCGACATCCTCCGGAATGCGGCTGTCCAAGTGATGACATACCATCAGCATATCGAGATGCTCTTCGATGGTATTAATCGTGTACGGCCGTGTCGGGTTCGTCGACGAGGGTAGTACGTTCAGCTCAGCAGCTGCCCGGATTATGTCCGGCGCGTGCCCGCCGCCAGCTCCTTCCGTGTGATACGTATGAATCGTACGCCCTTTGATAGCTGCCAGCGTATCTTCCAAAAATCCCGCTTCATTTAATGTATCCGTATGAATCGCAACCTGAACGTCGTATTGTTCCGCCGCTTCCAGACAGGCATCGATCGCGGCTGGGGTTGTTCCCCAGTCCTCGTGAAGCTTGAGCCCTATGGCGCCAGCTTCGATCTGCTCGGTCAGAGGCGCCAGGAACGAAGCATTGCCTTTGCCCGTGAAGCCCAAATTCATCGGGAACGCTTCGGCCGCTTCCAGCATGCGGCGCATATGCCAAGCGCCAGGGGTACATGTCGTTGCATTCGTTCCCGTTGCCGGCCCTGTGCCGCCGCCGATCATGGTCGTTACGCCGGACGATAGCGCCGTTTCGATCTGCTGCGGACATATATAATGAATGTGGGCATCGATGCCCCCAGTCGTCACAATTTTACCTTCTCCTGCAATAACCTCCGTGCTCGCACCGACGATCAAATTCGAATGAACGCCATCCATAATATCGGGATTCCCCGCTTTGCCGATGCCGACGATATGACCGTCCTTAATGCCGATATCGCCTTTAACTATGCCCCAATGGTCGATAATGACGGCATTCGTAATAAGCGTGTCGAGTACGCCCTGATCCCGGGTCGCTCCGCTGGATTGCCCCATGCCGTCGCGAATCACTTTGCCTCCGCCAAATTTACATTCGTCACCATATACGGTATAGTCATGTTCGATTCGCGCCCACAACTCCGTATCCGCCAGACGAACGGCATCCCCAGTCGTAGGCCCAAACATGAGCGCATAGCTCTTACGATCGATTCGATTCACCGGGTTCGCCCTCCCATGCTATCCATCTTTCCCGAACATCTTCGGGCATACCTCCTTGTACGGCTTTTCCCCTGCTTAAGCCATTAAGACCATATGACAATTTCGCGCCCCCCAACTCAACCAATTGAACAGGCTTTTGCTCGCCAGGTTCAAAGCGTACGGCCGTACCTGCAGGAATGTCCAAGCGCATCCCATAAGCCTGCTGCCTCGTGAAGTCCAAAGCTCTATTCACCTCGAAGAAGTGAAAATGAGACCCGACTTGAACTGGACGATCTCCCGTATTGGTGACAACCAGTTCAATAGTCTGTCTGCCTGCATTCATTTCAATGAAGCCTTTTCCCGTTCGGTATTCTCCTGGTACCATCATCCCACCCCTTCGATGATTGATCTGTTAAAATGTTTGTTCTGTCCTTGCACGATCTGTTTTTCCGTGTTAAAGTCGTCTGCTGCGCCGGATTTCCCGAATAGAGCCCGGCTTAGCACGGTTTTTCCGCCTTAACTGGCCTGCACGCGACAATCCTGCTGCTTTAAGACGGTTTTTCCGTGTTATAGTCATCTGCTGCACAGGATTTCCCATGTAAGGCCCGGTTTAACACGGTTTTTCCGCCTTAACTGGTCCCGACTTATCACTTCAATACAGTCGCCACGGGTCTCCCCTGTGGAGCACCTCACAGAATCAGCTAATCGGCTGGTGTACGGTCACGAGCTTCGTCCCATCAGGGAAGGTGGCTTCCACCTGCACCTCATGAATCATTTGCGGCACGCCTTCCATGACCTGTTCCGCTTTCAATATCGTGGTACCGAATTCCATGAGTTGAGCCACCGTTAATCCGTCTCTGGCGCCTTCCATGATTTCTGATGTCAG
This sequence comes from Paenibacillus sp. GCM10027628, assembly GCF_042676385.1. NCBI lineage: Bacteria > Bacillati > Bacillota > Bacilli > Caryophanales > Paenibacillaceae > Paenibacillus > Paenibacillus sp. GCM10027628. The sequence goes on along the minus strand of NZ_JBHTHA010000029.1, from coordinate 23,511 downwards.
CAAAGCTACGCTTTCCGGATAATTCAGTTTCACGCCTCTGGCCAGTCTTCGACGAGCTAGGTCAGCTGCCACTGTGATGAGCAGCTTTTCCTTTTCTCTCTCCGTCAAATACACATCCTCACCTCTTCAAAAACCGAATAATGGGAATCTCATATCCTCATTATATTCGGCTATCTGGCGAAAGTAAATCATTTAATGTTAGATTTATTCACACGATCACTCATAATTCCATTTATTTTTCGTAAATATTTAAAAACAAACAAAAATTCATACCATTTTTGTGCAAAATCCACAATATTTAACCTTTAATGTTATGTATATTGACACAAACCATTCTTCCACTTTATCATAAGCGATGTAATCCAAATCTTGTAAGGGAGTGGGACGTGAATGAGAGAGAAAAGAAACATCGGCAAGCTCACCGTCACGATGAGCATGGCACTCATGATGGTTATAGCCGGCTGCGCTAAATCCGAACCTTCAGCATCCACGACAACTACGCCTGTTGCAACGAAGGCCGCTGAGGCTAAAGCTGAGACGAAGGATGAAACGGTACCTGTCGGTATTCTCCACTCCTTGACCGGCACCATGTCCATTAGCGAGGTATCCGTACGGGATGCCGAATTGATGGCGATTGAAGAGATCAATGCAGCCGGGGGACTTTTGGGCAAAAAAATCAAACCCGTCGTTGAAGACGGCGCATCGGACTGGCCGACTTTTGCAGAAAAGACAAAGAAATTACTGCAAAAAGATAGCGTCGTGACGATCTTCGGGTGCTGGACGTCAGCCAGCCGCAAAGCGGTACTTCCTGTCGTGGAACAAAACAAAGGCCTGCTTTGGTATCCTGTGCAGTATGAAGGGCTCGAATCGTCGCCGAACATTTTCTATACGGGCGCGACAACGAACCAGCAAATCATCCCTGCCGTGACCTGGCTCCTGCAAAACAAAGGCAAGAAGTTCTACCTGCTCGGATCCGACTACGTCTTCCCAAGAACCGCCAACAAAATCATTAAAGAACAGCTGAAAGCCGAAGGCGGCACACTCGTAGCAGAAGAATACACGCCGCTAGGGCACACGGATTACAACACGATCATCAGCAAAATCAAAAAAGAAAAACCGGACGTTATTTTCAATACACTGAACGGTGACAGCAACGTGGCCTTCTTCAAGCAATTGAAGGATGCCGGCATCACCTCCAAAGATCTGACCACCATGTCGGTCAGCATCGCCGAAGAAGAAGTTCGAGGCATCGGCGCCTCCGTACTGGATGGCCACTACACGGCTTGGAACTACTATCAAACAACAGATATCCCTGAGAACAAAAAATTCGTAGAAGCCTACAAAGCCAAATACGGTAAAGACCGCGTAACCGATGATCCGATAGAAGCCGGCTATACTGCCGTCTACCTTTGGGCGGAAGCTGTAAAGAAAGCGGGATCCTTCGAGGTTGAGAAAGTGAAAGCCGCAGCCAAAGGCATCGAATGGAACTCGCCGGAAGGAAAAGTCACAATTGACGGCGAGAACCAGCATATTTCCAAAACAACGCGCATCGGGCAAATTCAAGCTGATGGTCAAATTAAAGAAATTTGGAATTCCGGCCAGCCGCTGAAACCCGACCCTTACCTGAAAACATACCCTTGGGGCGCTGAAGTAACCAAGAAATAAATCATTTGTCGAAGCCAAAGAAACAGGACTGCCTCACGGCAGTCCTATATGCTATGAAATCGGGGGGATGTTATGAGTCTGCTGCTCCTTCAATTATTTAACGGGTTGAGTCTGAGCTCCATCTTGCTCTTGATCGCAATCGGTCTGGCCATTACGTTTGGACTGATGAATGTAATGAACATGGCGCATGGCGAATTTATTATGATTGGCGCCTATATGGCTTACTTGGTACAGCAATGGTTTCAAAAGTTTTTGCCAGCTTCCTTATTCGGCTGGTATTTCATAGTTTCACTGGGCGTCGCCTTTGCCGTCGCCTTCTTGATCGGCTGGCTGCTCGAGGCTCTGCTCATCCGCTACATGTATGGCAGACCGCTAGACAGCTTGCTTGCTACCTGGGGCGTTAGTCTGGCCCTGCAGCAGGTCGCCCGTTCGATCTTCGGCGCACCTAATGTCGCAGTCAGAGCCCCGCAGTGGCTGGAAGGCGGTCTGCATATCACGGCCGACCTCATTCTTCCCTACAAGCGGCTTTTCATTATCGCGCTCGTCATCTTATGTATCACCGTCATTTACGTGTACTTGTACCATTCCGCAGGAGGCAGACGGATGAGAGCCGTCATGCAGAATCGCGACATGGCTGCTTGTCTCGGGATCTCAACGCGCCGGGTTGACGCTCAATCCTTTGCGTTCGGCTCCGCGATGGCCGGCATTGCCGGTTGCGCGCTCTCCTTGCTCGGTCCCATAGGTCCAACCATCGGCACCTACTACATTGTTGATGCTTTCATGGTTGTCGTACTCGGCGGTATCGGGAAGCTCATCGGCACGGTTGCAGGTGCCCTAGGCATAGGGGTTTTCAATACGGCTTTGGAGTATACAACAAGCGCCACGCTGGGCAAAGTGTTGGTCTTTACGCTCATTATCGCCTTCTTGCAATGGAAACCGATGGGACTTGTGACGATCCGTTCAAGATCCTTAGACTGAAGAAAGGATGTGGCTCTCCCATGCTTGCAGCAGGACATTCCAGAATCAAGCTTACGGCCTACAGCATTTGCTTCATCATAGTAGCGCTAGCGCCTTTGTTTCTCTCCGAGTTCAGACTATCGCTTCTCGGCAAATTTCTCGCATATGCCATCATCGCGATGGGGATTGATTTGATTTGGGGCTACACCGGCATACTCAGCCTTGGACACGGCGTCTATTTCGGACTCGGCGCTTATTGCATGGCCATGCACCTTAAATTGGCGGCAGCTCCCGATCAACTGCCTGATTTTATGTCATGGAGCGGCGTCGAAACGCTGCCCTGGTTTTGGGTCCCTTTTCACAACGCAGGCGCAGCTTTCCTGATGGCTCTCATCGTTCCGATGATTGTCGCCTTTATCTTAGGCTATTTCACATTTCGCAACCGGATAAAAGGCGCGTTCTTCTCGATCCTTTCGCAAGCGCTTGTCATTATTACCGTGACGCTGTTCGTCGGACAGCAGGGCTATACCGGAGGAACGAACGGGCTAACGAACTTTGAGACTTTCTTAGGCCTCAATCTTCGCTCGCCTTCAACGAAATTGTTGTTTTTCTACCTTACGTTAGCAGTCGTTCTGGTCGTGCTCGTTCTGTGCAGCCTGCTTGTTTCCAGCCGGATGGGCAATATCTTGACGGCTATTCGCGACGGCGAAAACAGGGTTCGCTTCATCGGCTACAACCCCGTTACCTATAAAGTATTCATTTACTGCGTTTCAGCCGGGCTAGCCGGTCTTGCCGGCGTACTCTTCGTCCTGCAGGAAGGGATTATTTCTCCCGCTCAAATGGGCATCGTCCCCTCCATCGAAATGGTGCTCTGGGTCGCCATCGGTGGCCGTTCAACCGTTGGTGGAGCCGTCCTCGGCGCATTAATTACGAATGCAGCCAAAACAACGTTCAGCGAAGCGTACCCCGAATGGTGGCCAATCATACTCGGCGCCATGTTCATCATTGTCGTCTTGCTTCTGCCTAAAGGCATTGTCGGTACGGTTGCCCAGTATGCCTCAATTTGGAAAAGACCCGATCTGCCCAAGCCGGTTTCTTCGCAAGAAGCGAGATAAAGTGGAGAGACTTTGAGCTCCGCTCAAAGATCCCTATAATGCCCCACAAAGTGAAGCAAAGCTCTGGAGCATATTCCGTCCGCATCGAGCCAGGGGCTCGATCGGCGTCTAAACTCACCAAATAAAGCGGTCATTCTTCCCCAATTGCTTCGATAAGAGTTTAGACATTACTTTGCGGGGACCCCAGTTAAGCACTAAACTAAAATGAGGAGGAATATCCCGATGCTTGGACAATTAGCCATGCAAGCCCCTGTACCTGGCAGGGAAATTCTGCGCGTGGAAGGACTCGAAGTCAGTTTTGACGGATTTAAAGCTTTGCGCAATCTGGATTTTTCTTTGCAGCACGGGGAACTAAGATTTCTTATCGGACCCAATGGCGCGGGAAAAACAACTCTGCTCGATGTCATTTGCGGCAAAGTGAAACCTTCTCAAGGCCAGGTTATATTCAAAGATTCCATCGATCTGACCAAACATCAGGAGCACCAGATCGCCCAGCTCGGCATCGGGCGAAAGTTCCAGGCGCCTTCTGTATTCTCGACGTTAACCGTCTTCGAAAATCTGGCGCTTTCCATGAAGCAGCAGCGCGGCCTGCTGAGCGCACTCTGGGCCAAAACGACGAGTGAGCAGCGGGAACGCCTGCATCACAGGCTGGAGATGATCGGCCTGCATAGCAAGGCCAAGGAGCGTGCCGGCTCGCTTTCCCACGGGGAAAAGCAGTGGCTCGAGATTGGCATGCTGCTGATGCAGGAGCCAGATCTCCTGCTGCTCGACGAACCTGCAGCCGGCATGACCGACAACGAGACGGAGAAAACCGGGGAGCTGCTGCATCAAATCAGCACGCATCAAACGATCATCGTGGTCGAACACGATATGGAATTCGTCCGTCAGTTCGCCAGAACCGTAACCGTTCTGCATGAAGGATCTTTGCTCCGCGAAGGAACGATGCAGGAGATTCAGAATGATGAGAAGGTGGCGGAAGTGTACCTCGGAAGGAGAGTGGAACGCGGTGCTTAACCTTCAAAAAGTAGAAGCCGGCTATGGCGAAAGCATGGTGATTCGCAATGTGAACCTTCGCGTGCAGCCCGGGCAGATCGTTTGCTTGATGGGACGCAACGGCGTCGGCAAATCAACGCTCATGAAGAGCATCATGGGACTGATCCGCCTCAAATCAGGCTCTGTCCATTACAACGAGCTTGATTTGACCTCTCTGCCTCCGGACCGGCGCGCCAAATCCGGCATCGGCTACGTGCCTCAAGGCCGCGATATCTTCCCGCAGTTAACAGTGGAGGAAAATCTGCTCCTCGGGCTTGAGGCCGCCGCAGATGGAAGAAAAAAGCTGCCCGAAACCCTTTTCGACACCTTCCCCGTGCTTCGGCAAATGCTCCACCGCAAAGGCGGCGATCTTAGCGGCGGCCAGCAGCAGCAATTGGCAATCGCCCGTGCCATGGCTGCAGGCCCGAAGCTTCTGCTGCTGGATGAACCTATGGAGGGGATTCAGCCTTCCATCGTGATGGAGATCGAAGCGATTATCGAATCCATCAAGCGCAATCGGGAAATCGCCGTACTGCTAGTTGAACAGAGCCTCGAGTTCGCAACCCGCATTGCTGACTATTATTATGTACTGGACCGCGGCACGATTGTTGCCGAAGGCAATGCCGAGCAGCTCAGTGAAGACCAGGTCAAGAAACATCTTACCGTATGATCGTCTCCCGACGTCAGTTACTAGGAGGGCTGTCCATGAAGTCGCATTAGCTGACGCAGGATCAGCCCTTTTTATCTTTTTTACGCAGCTTCACACAGGCGTTAACTATTTCTCTTTAACAACCAAGATACAAACTTATTAACCCCATCCTCGAACGATGTCCGCGGATCATAGCCGAGTATTTCTTTTGATTTGCTTACATCTGCATAGGTTCGATTCACGTCACCGGGCTGTAGCGGCATTTTATTTAATATGGCCTGTTTATCTACACAGACTTCTATCGTTTTCACCATTTTTGACAAGCTGACTGTATTCGACTCACCGAGATTGAACACCTCGTACTTATCAGTTCCTTGATGAACCCATTCGATGGTTTTCATAACGCCATCAATGATATCATCGATATAGGTGTAGTCTCTTTCCGTTGAACCGTCTCCGTAAAAAGGAATCGACTGCCCATCGAGAATTAGCCTCGCAAATTTATGGATCGCTAAGTCAGGTCTTTGTCTTGGCCCGTATACAGTGAAAAATCTTAAACATGCGGTATTTATCTTGTATAAGCGGTGATACGTGTAGCAAAGAAGCTCACCGGCTTTCTTCGTTGCCGCGTAAGGTGAGATCGGAGAGTCTACCGCATCTTTCTCTGAAAAAGGCACATGCGCATGATTGCCATAAACCGAAGAAGAAGAAGCAAACACAAATTTATTAATGTTGTACTGTTTGCAGACTTCAAGCAAATTTACTGTCCCGTTGATATTGACATCCGTATAGAGAACAGGATTTTCGATGGAAGGCCTTACCCCGGCGTAAGCGGCCAAATGTACAATGGTATCCACTTGATTCTGATCAAACACTTTCTTTAAAAATGCCGTATCACGAATGTCCCCTTCTTCTATTACGTATCGATCCGTATCTATTTCCGAAAGCTGCCGCATCGCATCCTTTACATTATTTCTTTTAATCTGAGGATCATAGTAGTCATTGAAACTATCTATATTAATGACCTTATGACCACTGTCCAGCAAAGCTTCACATAAATGCGACCCGATAAATCCCGCCCCTCCGGTAACTACAATCGTTCTCATCATAGCTCTCTCATCCTCAATTAAAAACATTTTTCCTATATTTTAAATATTCTTCTTTCAGCGGATGTTTGGACTTCCAGGGTTTATTCCCTCCTGTGTAATGAATAATGGCAGGTTTTATGTTTTTAAGTTTAGAGTAGGAAAGATACTGGGTCTGAAAATTCCATTTAGGGTCGATCTGGAGCCACTTATCATGAAAAATAGCGTTTAGAGGGTCTTGACTGTAAAATTTAATTTTAGAGGAATTTTTTTTAATGAATTCAATAATTTTATTTTTTACACGTTCCTCCCGCCACTTTTTTAAATTAATGACAAGGACGCCCGCATTAAAATATTTCGACTTCCGGGGCATAGAGAGAGACTTATTTCTTGAATCCTTTACCCAGTAATCCTCAACTGCGCCTAAAAAATATTGGTCAATATCCATATTCCATAACTTGGTTATATCCTCTTTCACAATCATATCGCTGTCTAAATAAATCGCTTTGTGCACCCTGGATCTTAAAAGATCCGGTATGGCTATGCGATAATAGGTTTCCTTAGTGAGATACTTTTGCGCATTGCCTACAGAAACCACTTTCATAAATTCTTCGTATATTTTGGGATCGACTTGTTTAAATCTAATCCTTGCTTTAAATTTTCTTACTGTTCTGACGAGTATAGATTTGTTCTTCTGAGAAATATCGCTGCCAATTACATATATTTTTATGGGGTTCTTTGAAACCTTATTTTCTAGCAGTGAATTGATCATGACCGCAAGATGCTCTGCGTAAGCATTGTTCGTGGCAGTAACGATGTGAATCGTATCAAGAACGGATCCATCATTCGACAAAGGTATACCTCCTAGACGCTCAGTTAAAAATATTTTTCCTATATTTAAAATACTCATCTTTTAGCGGATGTTCGGTTTTCCAGGGTTTTTTTCTTCCTGTGTAATGAATAATAGCCGGGTTTATGTTTTTAAGATCAGGGTAAGTAAGATGATAGGTCTGAAAATTCCATTTGAGGTCTATTGGAAGCCATTTATCATGAAAAATAGCATTCAGGGGATCTTGACTGCAAAATTTAATTTTTGAAGAATTATTTTTAATGAAATCAATAATTTTATTTTTTACACGCTCTTCCCGCCATTTTTTTAAGTTAATTAACAGGACGCCCGCATTAAAATATTTCGACTTCCGGGGCAAATCGAGAACCTTATTTCTTGAATCCTTTACAAAACTATCCTCAATTGCACCTAAGAAATATTGATCAATATTCAAATTCCATAACTGGGTTATATCCTCTTTAACAATCATATCGCTGTCCAAATAAATCACTTTGTGTACCTTTTCTTTAAAGAGGTCCGGTATGGCTATACGATAATAGGTTTCCTTAGTGAGATGTTTTTGCGCGCCGGCTCTAGAAACCAATTTCATAAAGTCTTCATATAGGGTCGGATCGATTGGTTTAAATCTAATCTTGGCTTTAAATTTACCTACTGTTTTTGCGAGTAAAGATTGATTCTGTTCGGAGATATCACTGCCAATCACATATATTTTTATAGGGTTCTTTGAAGCTTTATTTTCTAAAAGTGAATTTAACATGACGGCAAGATGCTCAGCATACTTATTGTTCGTGGCCGTAGCGATGTAAATCGTCTGTTTGGATGGATCATCAACCAAAGGTACACCTCCTAGACATAAAAGTTCTGTCCTACAGTAATATATTTATGGCTTTTAACCGAGGTGTTGGTTTAAATTACTATTTTTTACGCTCCATATTTTTCTTATATTTAAAATATTCTTCTTTTAGCGGATGTTCGGAGTCCCAAGGTTTATTTCTTCCCGTGTAATGAATGACAGCGGGCTTTATTTTAAGATCGGGGTAAGAGAGATATTGAGATTGAAAATTCCATTTGGGGTCTAATTGGCGCCATTTATCATGAAGAATTGCATTTAGAGCATCTTGATCGCAGTATTTGATTCTCGAAGATTTTGTTTTGATGAATTCAAAAATTTTATTTTTTATCTTTTCTGCCCGCCACTTTTTTAAGTTAAGAACAAGGACGCCAGCATTAAAATATTTCGACTTCCGGGGCATATAGAGGTCGCTGTTTCTTGCATCCTTGATCAAGCAATCTTCAACCGCACCTAAGAAATAGCCATCCATATTGATGTTCCATAACTTCGTTATATCTTCTTTAACAATAATATCACTGTCCAAATAAATAGCTTTGTGCACCTTTTCATGAAGGAGATCCGGTATGGATAAACGGTAATACGTTTCCTTAGTGACGTATTTATATGTCGCAAAGTCTTTATATGCGGCTGGGTCGATTTCTTTATATTTAATTTTCAAATTAAATTTACCTGCTGTTTTATCGAGTAATGATTTATTTGTTGCAGAGATGTCACTGCCAATAACATAGATTTGTATAGGATTCTTTGAAACCTTGTTTTCCAACAGTGAATTTAACATGACTGCAAGATGTTTGGCGTAATTATCATTCGTGGCCATAACAACGTGAATCGTTTGATCGCTGGTTTTCGTTTCTCTCTTGGGCTTATACATGTTTGAATCTAATATGGAACGATAAATTTGAAGCAAATTTTCGGTCATGATGGGAATCGTATAATATTTTTTTATATATTTCCGGCATTGCAGAGGTGTCGGAAATTTCCCTTTTTTGACCATTTCAACCATTTTATCCACAGAGTCGCAAATGAGTCCCGGCAGCCCATGCAATTGTTCGGGCAGCCCTCCTCTCCTTAACGCGACGACTGGCGTTCCGCAAGCCAACGCCTCTAACGGGACAAGAGGAAATGGGTCTTCAAAATTAGTAGGGAACAAAAGACATTGCGCATTCTTTAGCAGATTTTGTTTGTGCTGGCCTGAGGTCGGACCCACATAGGAGATTTGATGGTCTAGGTAAGGTTTAATGCGGTCTTTAAAGTACTGCTCATCTTGTACAGGTCCGGCAATAAGCAGCCTTTTTCCGGTTCGCTTTGCGATTTCTATGGCATGATGAGCCCCTTTCTCATCAAGCAGCCGCCCGAGAAATAGCAGATAGTCTTCTTTCTTCGGTTGAAACTGATAGTCTTCCACCCGAATTCCATTATTCAGGTAAAAGCCTTTTTTTAATCCTTCTCCGTTTAAAATATTCCGGCTCACATATAAGGGGATTTGCACATCCTTCCTGAAAGGATCATGCGAATGAAACAATGTCGGAGTCGGGAGGTTAGCTTTTGCAATAACCCCCATATGGTCATGGATGATATCGACATCTTTAGGCAGGGTGCGTACGACTAGATCCAAGATTTGTTTTCCCGTAATTCTTTTCGCCGGATAATGGATAACTTTACCGCTCAATTTTGATCCATAAGGAGCATATGTGATAACCTCATGACCGCGTTTCACCAGCTCTTCAACCAACCAATAAATCAAAAATTCAATGCTTCCGTTATCCTCAGGCGGGATCTTATATTTATCCCTGCAGACCTGAACTATTTTCATTACCTGCACCTCCCGGTTATCTCTTAGAAAAGAATTTTACGATCTTTTTGCATCTGTGATCCCAAGAATACTTTTCAACCTCCTCATAGGCTTTTTGACCAAGCGCTACGCTTAGTTTTTTATCTTGCATCAATCTTTTAATTGCAGAACTGAAATCCTTTATGTCATCCGGACGAACGAGAAGCGAATCGGATTCGTGTGTCAACACCTTCCTGATCGTTGGAATATCGGTTGCTACGATAGGCCTTTTGGACGCCATATACTCAAATAATTTTAGAGGTGAAGTTGTATTTATATCCATGACTTTATATTTCATATTTTGAATTTTATAGGCAAGCAATAGACAATCGGCGGCTTTGAGATACCCCGGAACATGGGAGTTAGGGATGAACCCGGTAAATTGAACATTTTTAATCCCTTTATTTAAACAATATTTTTCCCATCTGCGTTTATCTTTTTCCAAACCGCCGACCATCAGAAACTCCAAATCCTTTAGGTGCTGGAGTTTTTCGGCCGCTTGCAAGATCACTTCAATCCCTTTTTCCGGGTAGAGATGTCCACAGTAAACGGCATAATATTTTCCTTTGTCCAATCCCAAACTCTCTCTCCACTTTAATTTATCATCGGAAATATCAAAGCGTTTGAGATCGACGCCGTCTTCTAATACTAATATTTTATTTTTTGGCATTCCCCTTTTCATGTAGGCCTGTTTAATGTCGTCATGTATCGTAACCAATCCTCTAAATGAATTCAAATCGGCTACTTTATATATTTTCTGGCGTACCGGTTCATCATAATTGGTATGATGCGCCTCTAGAAAAGTAGGAATGCCTTCTTTTGCCGTAAGATACGCCAGCAAATGATTTCTGCAGTAAACAAAATCAAACTTCTTCTCTTTAGCGTACTTACAAGCTGTCTGGCAAAATGTGAGGTCATATCGTGTTTTACCGCTTAAGTAGGCTTCTTTTGATGGAGAAAAATAGTGGATACGGATACTGCTGTCAACTCCATAATGTGAATATATGTTTTTGATTTCTTTTTTTAACTTTACCGTGTTCACATTTTCTGATGTGATAACCTCCGTTTTGCAGCCGATGTGTTTGAAACCTTGAGCCATTTTCATGACATTAAAACTATGAGCCCAATACGAAGGAAGATTTTCACCTAGAAAAACGCCGATATTTAATTCTCCCATGCATACATCCCCTTTGCGGCTAGTGCTTGCCCCAGCATCAGATTTCATTCTATGTTTTTTCTTAAAAAACGTAACAGAGCAAAGGGCAAAATGACTATGAAATTGGACTGGTGCTCACTTCAGATAAAAACTTTTTGTTCTTGTACCCACTCTTTTATTTGTTTTGCCACTTTAGCGGCATCCGTTTTCGAAGTATCGACAATTGGCATGGGCGGCGAATATTTATCGGCATTTTTAATAAAACTTCTTGCTAATTTGAGATTGGATTGAATCTTCTGTTCGGTCATTCTTTTTCTTGTCCGCAGTCGGGTCTCACGAGTTTTATCATCGCAATGTAAAATCAGGTAGTAGATGTGGCTAAAATAATGAAGGTCCTCACATTTTTCAATATCCTTCGGTGAGACGATCCCGCATAAAATGGTGATTCGACCGCTTTCTGCGATATCTCGTGCTACACGAAGCCAAATATTTTGTATGAGATGGGTGGTTTCTTTATTAAAGCGGGCCTTGTCCTCATTTATAAACGGAATGATATCGTCATAATCAAACACATCATAATCCGGCATTAATCTCCGTAACTCCTTGATAACGGTTGTCTTTCCTGAACCACTGGCACCTGTAACGATATAAAGAGGCACTTTCGACATCACCAGGTCTCCTTTCTTAACAAGATTTTAATATTATATGAAATGTAGTCTCGTAGTGTTTATGTGTGTGTCCGCAAGTGGCGTTCAACTAGAGCAATTTTAAATTCTTCACCATAAAATAAATAAATCTGTGAGCCGCGCTCATAGGAACGAAGACCTTGTTTAAGGAGTTGTTGAAAGTGGAGGACTATAAATCTATTAGTGTCGCATTCAGAAAAGGGAATCATGTAGAAATTGTTAATAATCCAACTTCCTATCCGCTAATTGGAATCGGGGAGCAAGGAGCGGTTTTTAAAATTTCTTCGGATCGATGCATAAAAGTTTTTGCAAAAGAAACGGACGCCTTGCAAGAAAGCAAAGTTTTAAAAGTTGCCCAGCACCCCCCCATTGTTCCAAAACTTTATGAGGTCGGAGCAAACTATATCATTATGGAGTACATGTCGGGTCCATCTTTAGACCAATATCTGAAATCAAAAGGAAGGTTATCCGAAAAAATGACCGCACGAATTCTATTCTTGCTAAAAGAAATGAAGCAGTTGCAATTTACCCGGTTGGATGCGAGTTTACGCCACATCTTCGTAACCAAGGAACGGCAACTTAAAGTAATAGACCACGTGAACTCATTCAGAGTAAAGTCCGCGCAGCCGGAGAGACTTCTAAAAGAACTAAAAAAAATGAATCTTTTATCGTCTTTTTTAAAACAAGTAAAAAAGATAGATCCGCAATCCTATCGGGAATGGAAAGAATATAAATAGAAAACTCCCTGCTGCACTGCACCGGGAGTTTTTGTTTTTTATTTGTGTCCATGTATCCATTTGCTTATTCGTTTGGCAACTTTAGCTGCATTGGTTTTAGAAGTATCGATAACTGGCATTGTTGGGCTGTATTGATCAGCACGACGAATTAACTTTTTTGCTAAATCTATATTAGATTGAAGCTTTTTGTCCGTCATTGTGGATCTTGCTCGCAATCTTTTTTCACGAGTTTTCTCATCGCAATGTAAGACCAAGTAGTATATACGCCTAAAATAATCGAAATCCTTGCACTTTTTTATATCCTGAGGCTGTATTCTTCCGCATATGATGGCACTTCGTCCACTTTCAGCGATACCTCGTGCAACCCGAAGCCAAATATTTTTTAATTTATTTTTGTCTATTTCATCGTCTTCGTCGTCTCTCATAACCTTAATAAGAGCATCATAATCAAAAACATCATAATCCGGCATTACTCTCCGCAATTCCTTGACAACAGTTGATTTCCCTGACCCACTAGCACCTGTAACAATGTATAAGGGTACTTTTGACATAATCAATTCTCCTTTCTTAACAAGATCTTAATATACTATGAATGAAAGTTTCATATGGTTTATGTGTTTGTCCACTAAACGACACCTTAAGGGACGAAATCCTCATATAAACTAGACGTCACAAAATGTATAATGATAACATGAATACAAAGCCCCCGTTAATTTTGGAGACAAAAACTGCGTCTGGCATACCGGGCACCAAACCTTTGAAAGAAAAAGGAGGGAGGACGAATATGTCTAAAGTATTAATTATTGAAGATGATTTAAGCATCAGGGAAATGATGTCCATTTATTTGTACGAAGAAGGCTATGAAGTAAGGTGTGCGGAGAATGGCCGGCAGGGGGAAGCTCATTTTCTTGAATTTGCGCCTGATGTGATCGTGCTTGACATAATGCTCCCAGACGTTGATGGCATACAGCTTTGCAGTTTTTTCCGACATACATCCAACGTACCTATTCTCATGGTTTCTGCCAAAAGTGAGGTATCCGACCGCGTCCGCGGGTTACAAACAGGGGCAGATGATTATTTATGCAAGCCTTTTTCCATGAGAGAGCTTGCAGCAAGAATACAAGCCCTACTAAGGCGCGCACAGGCCTATCCTCCGGCCCCAACCGCTTCGGCCACTGCCGTCATGACGGAACAAGCCGTTCATTTAGATATCGAAAAGCGCTGTCTGTATGTTCATAACAAAGTCATTGAAACAACGTTCTCCGAGTTTGAAATCATGAAGTTGTTTTGGCAAAACCAAGGACGTGTGTATAGCAGAGAAGAATTGCTAAATCGCGTACGCGGGTTTGACTCCTATGTAACTGAGCGCGCCATCGACGTACATATCGCTAACCTGCGCAAAAAAATAGAAGCCGATCCGAAAGAACCCAAATATATTAAAACGGTTTGGGGTGTCGGGTACAAGTTCTTCGAGTAAGCCCCTTCGGGGGCTTTTTTTATTGCCCAAAAAATGAATCGGATCTGTCACCAAATAGGCACCTGCACAATATGATAAGTATGGAAAATGGCCTATTGGCTCCGGCTCAGATAGGTGCATGCGTAACAAAAATACTTGTGAAGAAGCTTTCCGTTTGAAAGCTCAAGGAGGACTTATTACGATGATGAATAACCCTTACAAAACAGGGATGCAAGTACCGTACGGCTATCCATACCCAACAACTTATCCAGCTCCGACTCAACCAACGTCTGCCCCAACTGGTGTCACAACTGCGCCGCCAGGAGTTTCGACATTTATACCCGGTCCAGGTCAAGGCCAACTGCCTATGGAAGAATCCTTCATCGAGAACATTCTTCGTCTGAATCTCGGTAAAATGGCAACCCTCTACATGACTTATGAAAACAATTCCGAATGGAACGCCAAAATTTTCAAAGGCAGATTGGAAGCCGCCGGCCGCGACCACATCATCATCAGCGATCCCGCAACAGGTATGCGTTACCTATTGCTCATGGTAAACCTCGACTACATCACATTCGATGAAGAACTCAATTACTATTATCCATACGCAGGTGGTAAGGGTCCTCAAGGCAGGTAATAAACTTTATGAAAATGAAAAGCCGCCAAGCTCTCCCTAAGAGCCGCGGCTTTTTGTTGTAAGAAGGTTAAGGTTCACTTTTGGGGGACTTTTATCCGGCAACCTGCGTGAAATGCCACATATGCAGCTTACGCATGCCTCCCTCGATCCACTGATCCCACAATACTTTTCCTCCCGCAGTGTCAGTCGGTTGAAAACGTTCTTGCTTTAATGATTCGTACTCTTCATATGAAATTCCATGCCATATTTCAACGAAAAGTCCCGGTTGATCAGTACCCTCAAGTAATTCCAAACGCCGCCCTTCCCGTTGACGCAATTCCCGCATATAGATGAGATAGGAATCCCGTTCTCCGGGTTTTATGGCATACTCTACAAAAACTTTGAACATTTTTAGATCTCCCTCTGATTTATTTTTTGCTCCAAAATGGTAAACTAAACTTATGCTTGCTTAGAAAGTTTTCTTCACAGAAAACTTAGCTTAGGAGGAAACCCATTGGATACTGGCACACACCTTGTTATTGGTTTAGGGTTAGCGGGACTGTCACAGATCGACCCCATCATAGCAGCCGATTCCTCGGTGACAACAGCCGTCTTCATCGGTACCGTCATCGGTTCGCAGATTCCTGATGTGGACGGGCTGCTACGCTTTAAGGGAAACGCCACGTATATTCGCAATCATCGCGGACGTTCTCACTCTTTACCAGCTTTGCTGCTTTGGACACTGCTGATCACGGGAGCTCTCGCTCTCTTTTTCCATGGACTCCCTCTCCTTCATGTTGGCATGTGGGTAGCCATCGCCGTATGCTTTCACGTTTTCACCGACTTGTTCAATACGTATGGAACGCAAGCTTTACGCCCCTTTTCAGAAAAATGGGTGTCATGGAACATTATACACATCTTTGATCCGTTTATCTTTATCAGCCATCTGGCGGCGATATTCATGTGGTCTTTCCACATCGCAAGTCCGACACTTATTTTCCCGGTGCTGTACAGTGTCATTGGGATCTATTACATTTGGCGCTCTCTGGACCATTATATATTGGAAAAAGGACTGTATCGCAAAGATCCAACGTATCAGCCGGGAGACAAATATACGCTCATCGTAACTTTCAACCTCTATGTATGGAATGTGGTTAAACGCAGAACAGACGGCTCCTTCCAGTTGGGCGAGCTGCGCAATTTGAAGTTAAAATGGATCGATACCGTTAAATGCGAAAATCATCCGGCCATTGAAGCTTCCAAAAATCATGAAGATATAAAGGCCCTGCTCTACTTTTCCTCCTTCACCTGTGCGGAAGTCAAAGAGCATCGTTGGGGCTATGAAGTCAGATGGGCCGATGTGCGATACCGTCATCGCAAGCAGTATCCTTTCGTCGGCGTTCTCTTGATGGATCATGATTATCAAACACTTGATTCTTATGTAGGATGGGTGAACGAATCCCGTTTGGAGAAAAAATTGAAGGTTGATTTATATTAAGGCATGAGAAGGCGCGTTGACTGTTAACGCGTTTTTTTATTATTCGAAAATGAGAAAAAGCTCAGAGGCATAAGCCCCTGAGCTTCTAAACAGCTATTCAGACTTCCCAATTAACGGAAATTGCTTTGGCCAGCCAGCGTTTGCTCAGCAATTTGCACCAGACGGCGAGTAATGTTACCACCGATTGCGCCTGCATCGCGAGTAGCCATATAACCCATGTAACCATCTTGCGGAATTTGGATGCCCAGTTCTTGAGCAACCTCATATTTCAATTGATCTAAAGCTTGGCCAGCTTGTGGAACTACCAATACGTTACTGCTTCGAGATTGTCCTGCAGCCATTAGGATCAGACTCCTTTCAGTCAGCTATAATCTTTGATGTATTTGCAAGCTTGCAAAGATAGTATGTGGAGGAAATGAAATTATATGCACAGCGATGAAAAAAGTTTAAAATAAAAGAATAAGCTTAAAAGAAAGAAAGCAGGTGACATTCATGAGTAAACCGCTCGCACTTCTATTCGCCGTTGTCGGTACTTTATTATTAACCGGCATCAGCTTATTCATCGCTCTTAGACAGCCTTGGATGGTTCTCGTCTGCTCCATCGTCGCTCTCGTATTTATCGGCTATGGATTTGCCGTTAAAGCCAAGCTGCGTAAAAGGGATCATCAGAAACGTTGACACCGGCTTGACTACAAGGCTATACTTTTCTCACGACTATGTAGAGAAACCACCCCAAAGAAAGTAGTTGTCCTGTACCACTACTTTTTTTCATCAAATATATTACCGAAATGAAAATATTTAATTGTTGAAATAAATTAAGAATTTGTAAATCACGAGGTGAGTTCGATGCTGAAAATCGGTATTTCCTGCTATCCGACACTTGGCGGATCCGGCGTCGTTGCAACAGAACTCGGCAAAATGCTTGCTGAAAAAGGCCATGAGGTTCATTTTATCACCGACCGGATGCCGTTTCGGCTCGGTCAATTTCATTCGAATATTTACTATCACGAAGTCGAAGTCAGTGATTATTATGTATTCCGCTACCCTCCTTACGATTTGGCGCTGGCGAATAAGTTGGCGCAGGTCGCCAAGCAAGAAAACCTGGATCTGCTGCATGTCCATTATGCCGTGCCCCATGCCATATGCGCTTATTTGGCCAAGCAAATGGTCGGCGATCATTTGAAAGTTGTTACTACGCTGCACGGAACTGACATTACCATCTTAGGTCATGATCCGTCTTTGCGCGATCTGATCCGTATGGCGATTCATGAAAGCGATGCGGTTACAGCCGTCTCGCAGGATTTAATGATGGAGACATACGAAGTGCTTGCCGTCGAAAAACCCATCGAGCTCGTCTACAACTTCGTCGATCCGCGCGATTACATCACACCTGCCAATCCGCAGCTTCGAGCTGGATTTGCACAGCCGCATGAAAAGATTCTGCTTCACATGTCCAATTTCCGCCCCGTCAAACGAATCTCTGACGTCATCGATATCTTCGCAGCTGTACATAAACAGACGCCTTCTCACCTTATCTTCGTCGGAGAAGGCCCCGAGCTTGCCAAAGCCGTAAATCAGGTGAAGGAACTCGGACTCGCGAACCGGGTTCATTATCTGGGCAAGCAAAATAACGTCGCCGAGCTTATTGGGCTTGCCGATCTTCTCCTTCTTCCCTCGGAGAAAGAGAGCTTCGGTTTAGTCGCCCTCGAGGCCATGGCCGCTGGCGTTCCAACGATCGGCTCCGACGCAGGAGGCATTCCCGAAGTCGTTCGGCACGGCATCGACGGTTTTCTTGCCCCGGTTGGAGATACGAAGCAAATGGCCGACTATGCCGTGCAGCTGCTTCGCAATCCGCAGCTGTGGAACGAGTTTTCCCTCGCCGGTATGCAGCATGCCCGCGCGCAATTTTCCGCTGCCGCCATTGTGGAGCAGTACGAAGAGATTTACTACCGTGTAGCAGGAAGCGAGAAGCTGAAGTCTTCCGTGAACTTGTAAGAGTGCGGTTTGGAACAATAAAAAAAAGGGATTGAGCAGAAACCGTCTGCATCAATCCCTTTTTTTGTCTTACAGAACGAATCCCATCCGCTTCTTCACTTCAATCAGCGTTTGGTTCGCGATTTCCGCGGCTTCTTGAGCGCCTTTTTTCAAAACATCGTGAATCTCTCCGGTGCTGCGAATTTCGCGGTATCGTTGTTGAATCGGCTCCAGGACGGCAACCAAGTGCTCCGCCAGATCCTTTTTGAATGGTCCATAGCCTTGCCCTTCGTACTTCGCCTCGATCTCGACGATGCTCATATCCGCAAAATGAGAGTATATGCTCATCAAATTACTAACTTCGCGCTTGTTCTGAGGGTCATACTTCACTTCACGGCCGGAATCCGTCACCGCGCGGCTCAGCTTCTTGCGAATGACATCCGGTTCATCAAGCATGCCGATAAAACTGCCTGGATTCGGGCTGCTCTTGCTCATCTTTTTCGAAGCATCGTCTAACGACATAATTCTCGCGCCCACTTCCGGCATGTAAGGTTCAGGCATCGTGAAATACTCGCCAAAACGGTTATTGAATCTGTTTGCCAAATCTCGTGTTAGCTCCAGATGCTGCTTCTGATCATCCCCGACTGGAATAATATCCGCATTGTACAACAAAATGTCGGCAGCCATAAGGGACGGATACGTAAACAAACCAGCCCCGACAGACTCTTTTCCTTCGGATTTGTCTTTAAACTGCGTCATTCTTTCAAGCTCGCCCATGTGAGTCAACGTTGTCATGATCCATCCCAGCTCAGCATGAGCACTTACATGCGATTGCAGGAAAATGGATGCCTTGTTCGGATCCAGCCCGGCCGCTACATATAGCGATGCCGCCATTTCCGTTTGCTCTCTAAGCGCAGCAGGTTCCTGTGGAACCGTAATCGCGTGCATATCCACGACCATGAAAAAGCATTGGTGCAAATGCTGCAGCTTCACATAATTGCGCAGTGCTCCAATATAATTACCAATCGTCAGTTGGCCGCTGGATTGCATGCCGGACAGTACTCTTTTCATTTCATATTCCTCCTCACGATTTTACCCAAAAAACAACAACAAAAAGGCCTCTCCCCGCAAGGGACGAGAGACCGTGGTACCACCCTAATTTGTCTATGAGCAGAGCTAATCTGAACTCATGAGACCTTCAGGCTCCGATAACGGGGAGCTGCCGTTTGGCATACTGGACAGAGAAGGCGATTGTAACCGGCCTAGGTTCCGGTAACCCTGCTCTGCGTTCAACCTCAAGCTCAGGGATCCATTCAACTTGGTCGTTTCACCGGTTCGCACCATCCACCGGCTCTCTGGGAAACGGAAATCAAGTTTACTTGTTCCTATCATCGCTTACTGATTTTATATCATTATACACCCTCTTTTTGTAATGTCAACCAAGCCGGTTGTCCTATCTTCCCCCCCTTCTACATAGGATAGAACCATATTGAAATTTTCGGACAAAGGGGTAATGCGACTTGGTCTCAACATTGTATCGATGGAGTCTTCCCGTCTCCACGGCCATCTGTGCACTTCTGCTTTACTTAATCGTGACAACCAAACAGCTTCCGGATATTGCTTTCATGGGCCATGAAATCAGGATCGTATTCGCTTCATTCATGGATATCTTTCTTGATGCGCTGCCGTTCATGCTGCTTGGCATCATCCTCTCCACTGTTGTGGAAAGCTTCATTCCTGAGACGTTTATCCGCCGGCTGACACCGCGCAACCCGTTCATTGGGGTGCTTTTCGCCTGTGTGCTCGGCATCATGTTCCCGCTTTGCGAATGCGGAATGATCCCTTTCGTACGCCGGCTGATGAAAAAAGGTATGCCCGTTTATATCGCGGTCATTTTCATTCTAGTCGGACCGATTCTTAACCCGATTGTTTTTGCATCGACGTACATGGCTTTCCGGAATGAACCGGCCATGGCCTATTCCCGCATGGGTCTTACTTTCAGTGTCGCACTTGTTGTCGGTTTCCTATTGACGCGTTTCTTAAAAAGTAATCCTTTGCGCCATTCATTTCAAGCTGTAGGCGGCTCCGGGCATGACCATGCGGAACATGAACACCATCATACTCATCACAGTCACAGTCATAGTCACAGTCATAGTCACAGTCACAGTCACAGTCACAGTCACAGTCACAGTCATATTCATGATCATGACCACACCCATAACCATTCGCACGGGGGACGAGTAGCCACAATGCTCAGTCATGGCACCACCGAGCTATTCGAGATGGGGAAATTTTTAATGCTGGGCGCCTTACTTACAGCACTCATTCAAACGTTCGTAGCCAAAGACAGCTTGACCGCCATCGGTCAAGGGCCCGTTATTTCCCACCTGTTCATGATGGGCTTCGCTTACTTGCTTTCCCTTTGCTCGACAACGGATGCTTTCGTCGTTTCTTCATTTGCCACGACGTTCTCATCCGGCTCATTGCTGGCCTTTCTCGTGTTCGGTCCCATGATCGACGTGAAAAGCACATTGATGCTGCTTTCCATTTTTAAAGCCCGCTTCGTTCTATCGCTCTCCCTCCTGGTTGCGATTACTGTACTGGCCGGGTCGCTGTTATTCATGCATTATTTTCTCGCTTAAAAAGTCTGCCGACTAAAAAGGAGCCTCACATATTCGCGGCGCTAATTTAAAAAAGCTTTGTTTATAGGCAGCATCCATGCTGCGCTACAAACAAAGCTTATTAAAGCTTATTGAAGAAAAATTAGATCTTTAGAATCGCGCCGGCACTCGCGTTTGTCACCAATTTGGTGTATCGAGCCAAGTAGCCAGACTGGATTTTCGGCTCGAAGCCCGTCCAGTTTTCGCGGCGTTTTGCAAATTCTTCATCGCTGATTTGCAATTCAATCTTGCGGTTGTCCATGTCGACATCGATAATGTCACCATCTTGGACGAAAGCAAGAGGTCCGCCCTCAGCCGCCTCAGGCGACATATGACCAATGGAGATACCGCGCGATGCGCCGGAGAAACGTCCGTCTGTAATCAGAGCGACTTTAGCTCCAAGACCCATACCTACGATTTGAGAAGTAGGGGCAAGCATTTCCGGCATACCAGGGCCGCCTTTCGGACCTTCATAACGGATAACAACAACATGTCCTTCTTTCACATGGCCATTCGCGATTCCATACAATGCTTCATCTTGAGAGTTGAAACAGATCGCCGGACCAACGTGACGGCCGCCTACTGATTTATCAACGGCACCGACCTTCACGATACTGCCCTCTGGAGCGAGGTTACCGAACAGTACAGCCAGTCCGCCTCTTTCACTGTGCGGGTTGCTGAGCGGTCGGATCACATCCGTGTTTTGAATTTCACAGCCGGCTACGTTTTCACGCAGTGTTTTCGCAGTTACTGTAATGCGATCGCCGTCGAAAGCGCCCGGTTTTTTCAAAAGCTCATTGATAATTGCACTAACGCCACCTGCCAAATGCACATCTTCGATGTGGTAATCAGACGCCGGGGCGATTTTCGCAAGATGAGGAACGCGCTCCGCCACTTCATTAATGCGGGAGATCGGATAGTCAACGCCGGCTTCAGCAGCGATAGCAAGTGTGTGAAGAACCGTGTTTGTCGAACCGCCCATCGCCATATCCAAAGCAAAGGCGTTGTCGATCGCTTCAATCGTTACGATATCGCGAGGCTTGATATCTTTTTCGATCAACGTCATCAATTGTTTCGCGCAATCTTTAACGAATTGTTTGCGTTCTTCGGCAACTGCAAGAATCGTACCGTTACCCGGCATGGCAAGACCGAGACCTTCAGCCAGACAGTTCATGGAGTTCGCTGTGAACATACCGGAACAGGAACCGCATGTCGGACAACCGTATTGCTCCAACTCTTCCAAGCCTTTTTCGTCGATTTTACCCGATTGGAAAGCGCCGACGCCTTCAAATACGGAGGACAAGGAGATGGATTTACCGTTTTTATCTTTACCGGCTTTCATCGGACCGCCGCTCACTAACATCGTTGGGATGTTGACGCGAAGAGCCCCCATGATCATGCCCGGTGTAATTTTATCACAGTTTGGAATACAGATAAGGCCGTCAAACCAGTGCGCATTCACCACAGTTTCCAAGGAATCAGCAATAATCTCACGGCTTGGCAGGGAATAACGCATACCGATGTGACCCATTGCGATACCGTCGTCGACACCAATTGTGTTGAACTCGAAAGGAACGCCGCCTGCTTCACGGATCGCTTCCTTCACCAGTTTACCGAACTCTTGCAAGTGAACATGGCCAGGAATAATGTCTATATAAGAGTTGCAGACCGCAATAAACGGCTTGCCGAAATCTTCCTCTTTAACGCCGGCTGCACGCAGCAAACTGCGGTGTGGAGCGCGGTCGAAACCTTTTTTGATCATGTCGCTACGCATTTTTGGATTAGCCATCTTTTGTTCCTCCTAATATTCATTTGGGCCCCCGCAAAGACTTTGGCTCGCTGCGGACGTAATATGCTTCAGAGCTTCGCAAAACATTGAATCTATCATACCACACTTTTCGCGATATTTCTCCCTTTAGTGTGTTCCCGCGTCAATGTGACAGTAAAATTTGAAAAAGAAGGCCTTTTCTGGCCTTCTGACGGGTGTTAGGCGAATCTCTCCGCTGTAATGCCCAAAAAGAAGGCTACAGCTGATTTTCTAGCCGCGGTAAAGTGTTTCCCTCGGCTGTTAGAGCCTTTTTGGACCTTTCAGGCTGGCCACTGGCAAATCCGCGGCCTGTAACGCCCAAAAGGGCCGCTACAGAGAGCTTTCCTACCCTCTGGAAAGCAATCCCTCGGCTGTTAGAGCCTTTTNAATACGTTCATTATTGTAGAAGCGAATAAAGTGGTCTACCTCCGCAAAAGCTTCCTCGAAGGTTTCAAAGCAATTGCGTAGGTAGCACTCACGCTCTATGATGCTATGGTAGGATTCAATATAGGCGTTCTTGTTTGGGGTATGGTTCGGTATCCGTTCATGCTCGATGCCAACCTGCTGACAGAACGCATAAAATGCCTTGCTAATAAACTGTGGGCCATTGTCAGTACGGATGACCAACTGGTGATCTTGCCCGTGTATATCGCGCTTTAGAAGCGCCTTCTGTACCGTGCGTAAGATGTCCTCTGTACTGCAGGCTTTTCCACGATGATGTGCGACAATGCTTCGGTCAAATACATCGATGATGCTCGCTAAGTAGAAATGCCGACGTTTGCCGGCGACGTACCCATACTTAATGTCCATTTGCCATAACTGATTGGGGCCGGTAACGATTCGATTATTAGCTACCTTTTTGGGTACAGGATTCGTCGTCTGTC
>NZ_JBHTHA010000028.1:0-62941 GCF_042676385.1 Paenibacillus sp. GCM10027628 | reverse complement strand
AGTAAGTCTTAAGTTATTACGTTAACGGAAACGTTTGTTATTTTCATACAGCATTAATGAATCTAGCCTATAATAAATACTAACCCCTTTAAAATATAAATCTTAGACTCGCCGTCCGTTGTTGTGGGTCTCTTTTTGCTGTTGACTGAACTAACTGGCAGTATAGTTTGGTTATTACCATCATTTATCTTCATTATTATGGTAAAATACCGGTATAATTGACATCACCCCAACTTCACTAACAATCTGAACTAATCGGAGGATGAATAATGTCATACGGAATTGTAGCTTATCAAGAAAAAGATCATGATAGATTAGTGGATATTTGGTATATGGCTGTAGTTCATACCCATACATTTCTGACGGAAAAGGATATTCAATTTTATCATGACATGGTAAAAAATGGGGCACTAAAAGAAGTAGAGATTTGGGTGGAATTTAATGAAAAAGCAGAACCGACAGGGTTTATCGGGCTTAACGGAACCAAGATAGAGATGCTGTTCGTAGACCCCCAATACCACGGAAAGGGTATAGGTAGCAGATTAATCAATCACGCTATAAAAATAAAAGGAAGTAATCTTCAAGTTGATGTTAATGAGCAAAATGATGGAGCGTACGCATTTTACAAACGGCTTGGATTTGTTCAGGCTGGACGATCAGAACTAGACGGCTCAGGTCGACCATTTCCTCTACTTCATCTGGAGGTAAATAGTTAAGATAACGGAGACTATAGTTTAAACATGACAAGGCTGCCAGCTCGATTGGCAGCCTTGTTGCACTAACGGGCAGATTTCTTTAACAATAGTCAATACCAATACGATAAAATAGGTAATATATGGATTATATTCGTAAATATTTGAAGGACTTAGAAAAAAGATCGTGGAGGTGAGCAATTATCTTGGAGCATGTGACACACTACTTTTTACGAGGAAAATTGCCGTTTCAGAGCCTGTCTGCATTGTCTGAACCCGAAGCTTTAAAAATAATGGCGAATCTCTGCGATGACTCCCCTATGCTTTCCAGATTTAAATCGCCAGTTAAGTACATGGAAGATAGAAGAGAAACGGAGAAATGGTTGAGAGATACGTTTATTGAAAAGGGTGGTCAACCAGAGGCTGCATATCCCTTCTACGCAGTGTTAGGAACTTCTTATTGGATCGAAAAACATTCAGCAGATTATGGCACTGAAATTGATAGAATTAGTATACCTATCTCAATTTTTGATGAGCATGATATTACTTTTACATATCCAGATAGTATGGTATCTTACACGACTTGGAAATATAAATCTACCCCTCATTATCAAGCTGAATATCATGGTCATGTTTTTAAACACTCTGAAGTCAAAACAAGGTTAATAAATAATATCAAGGAGCTGTTTGGGGAGAGGTGGACTTTTTCAGAAGAGGTACTACCTTATATTGAAGCACAGAAATGGAACCATAAGAAAGTTTTAACCTTTGTAGGGAATTAATTTAAACTAACTGAGAACGATAAACGGAGAACGAAAGCTCCATGACGAACAGGTTGCCGGCATGCCGGCAACCTGCAGAATTGAGGAACAATTAAAAGTTAACAAGCCAGATAAGCACCTTATTTTTAAGGAAAGTATTATTTTCACGAAGCAAGTTTGGTATCTAAGGCCAGATCGCTCAATAGTGGTCCGGTCTTTTTTGCGTATAATGGGGTTGCACGCCCCGCTACTATTACTGTGTTCCGGAATATGCCTGCAGCTTAGATGTGGGAGCTTGATCAAAAGATAAACAAAAACTTTTGATGGCTCAATAAATGTTGGTGAACATCCTAATTGGCCTTCTCCTGATTAACCATAACTGTCCCCGGCACTTTCGTATTTAACCACCGAACTCCTGGTTTCCGTATGTACTTTGAAAAGACGTAGGACCAAGGCATAGCAATTGGAATAACTATCCCAAAGGTGCAGGCAAAAACATTCGCCGTGGTTGAATCGTCCATATGGCCGGATAACCACAGTGGTGATCTGGGAAAATAAAGATCGTTAGTGGAAAATAAAGTTCGTTAGTCGATTTTACAACAGTAAACATGATGAAATTAGCCCATACAATAAGGTGTTCCTAACAGTCTTCGATTAAGATATAAAAATGGTTGTTGGCACTTTGGACACGATGATATTAGATATGTATGGTGAGTAGGGCAAACTAGAACAAATTTATATTGGTGAGTTCTATGAACGTAAGATTCACCGAACTTCTCATAATCTTCTAAAAGACATTGGGGACAATATCGAACTTGATTTGAAATCATATGCTTGAGGTGATCGCTACCAATTACAATCTTTCCTTTTGTCATACCAATATCTTCAATAATGTTGTGATATTCATTATCTGTATAAAATGGTTTCATTAAAGGTAAATAAGAATGTTCATTGACTAATCTATCTAAAGAATAAGAGTGTTTACCTGGTATATTATTTAATAAAGTCAATAAGTTCTTAGGAAGAATAAATCTATTCCTCACCGTTTTAACATTGAATAACTTACTCATGATTTCCATCATATATGGGTTACTTGATAACTTGAAATACCGGTAGATAATACTTCCAAAATCCTCATCTGGATAGGCATTCGGGAAAAAATTAAGCAACTGACATCTACCTCCATTCTAAATAAATTAGATCTCTTTCTATTTTTTGTTTTGTGAATCTATAAAACTATTAATTTCCAAAATCAAGTAAAAATATACTTTGGATCTTGAGGCAACGTAATGGACTTCCCGAACTCAACACCGCGGTAGTCTTGCGAGCCACATGCTAACACCTACAGGAATGTTAACGGTGAACGATATTGCGGCGTTGGAATCAATCCATCGCTAGTTGTCATTTCGGTGACATCGCTCAACTAACTGGCAGGAATCTTTCAAACACCGTGGAAATATTTGTAATGGTGCTTACCGTTCAGTTAAGGAGATGCAACTAATCATGAAACTGTACATTGTCCGCCACTGTAAAGCTATGAGTCAGTCTCCAGAAGCAGAATTAACCGAAGAGGGACTCAAACAAGCAGAAACACTTGCTGACTTTCTTGTTGTTAGAGAAATTGAAACAATAATAAGTAGCCCCTTCGTGCGGACTATCCGATCAATCCAACCATTGGCCCAACGACTAAATTTAGAAATAAAGATCGATGACCGGCTGGCTGAAAGAGTTTTAAGTAGTGAGAACCTTCCCGATTGGATGGATCATTTGCGTATTAGTTTTAATGATTTGGATAGATGTCTTCCGGGCGGTGAATCTAGTCGCGAAGCCGCGAACAGAATCGTTTCTGTCATAGATGAGTTACTTACTACTGATTTTAAAAAAATCGCTGTAGTTACTCACGGCAATCTTATGTCATTACTTCTGAGATATTATGATCATCAATTTGGATATGAACAATGGAAGAGTCTGTCAAACCCGGATGTGTACTGTTTCTCAGAATTTCATAAAACACCACAAATTGAAAGAGTTTGGGACCGATGAAAAAAAATTATTGAGATCTTAAATAAATTCACTGAGTTAGCGATCTTTCTGGAGAAGATCAATAATAATCTAAAGGTGGGAGTTTAATGAAATGGCCATTTGAGGATCCCGCAAATGTAGCTGTATTTACAACAAAACAGATAATTGAAAAGCAGAAACCAATTTTATTTGTTACCCATGATGAAGAAGATGGTGCATGGCAGTCTCACGAGGGGGATTTAACCTCCAATGAAGATGCCCGTATTGCATCGTTACTTCAAATTGTAACACTGGATCCATCAATAATGGATTTAGCAGATCTGCCTTTCGGATGGGAAGTATCGAGAAACAGTAAGGAGTCGTAGCAAAAAGCTTCGTTAGGGGCATTTTTTTAAGGTAAATTACGCAAACAGAAAATAGTTGAGGGGCTTGCTTTTCGCGGAAGCTCCTTTTTTTTTATTAAAGTAACGGGCAGGTTTGCAGGGGGAGGATGTATTTGAGAACAGATTGTTTGAGGGCTATTCCTGGTTATGAGCTACTATAGGCGATACTCCTTTGTTTGTTTCAAATGGTAAAAGTAGTAAAGACATGATCTTGCAAGTACAAAAACGCACTGTCGAAGACAATGCGTTTTTGTACTTTGTATTCAAATTTAATGTTATTGTAGCTGCTCATTGAAGCTGACCCATCAATCCTTCATTTCTGCTAAGTCGAGCTGGCGAACCCGCGCTTGATCGGCAATCATGTCGATCTCGGTAATCTTGCTATCTACAATTTTGAGTTCGAGTACGAAAAGCATTTGACCGCGAGGAGCAACGACCACACCTACAGATCCGTTCAAGAGCACCGGCCGTGCACCCTGGGCGCGACCAGCGAAGCCCTTGGCCACAGCTTCCGCACCGTGAACAACTGGCCATGCTGCGACCGGAGGAAATGCAGGGTCTTGTCGGAGTACAACATTGGGGTCTAATACTGCAAGAAGCTTCTCAAAATCTCCAGAACGCGACGCAGCTAGGAAAGCATCTACAAGCTCCCGTTTTCGCTTGAACTCCTCCGAATCCGCAGTCGCTTTCGCTCCCTGAACTCGGCGGCGTGCACGGCTCGCAAGTTGTCTGGCGGCAACCTCGTTACGCCCTATAATCGGGGCGATCTCCGAGAAAGATAAGGCGAAAATATCGTGCAATACGAATGAGATGCGTTCGGCGGGGTTCAAATTTCCAAGGACCATCAGCATCGCAAGACCAACAGAGTCGGCCAACAATGTTTCGTGCTCAGGATTGCTCTCGTCCTGAAGGCTATTAACCGGTTCAGGTACATTCACCAGCGTAAGCTCCTCACGTCGTGATTTACGAGTTCGCAGCATATCCAGACACACCCTTGAGACTATCGTTGTCAGCCATCCCCCCATATTCTCGACCACTCTAGTATCGGTGCGGCTAAGACGAATCCACGACTCCTGTACAGCATCATCCGCTTCGTTTAAAGATCCGAGCATCCGGTAAGCCACCGTTTGCAGGTGAATTCGATGCGCCTCGAATTGTTCCACAAGCCAATCATGATCGTTCATACATCTGCATTTTACTTATCCTAAAAAAATTTTCACCGTATCCGTCACGTTTCCTCGCCGACTTACGACATAGTAAGTGACAAGGGAAACCGGATCATACGAAGAATACCGAGGGTGTCCCGGAAAGAACATTTAAACTAAGGAGTTGATTATTGTGAGTACTGGTTTGATCCCTTTTCTTGAAATGAATGGAAGTGCCCAGGAAGCAATAGATTTTTACGTGAAGGCACTGGATGCCAAGGTCGCCTATATGCTGCGATTCGGTGATATGCCGGAAGATCCCAAAGCTTCACTGCCTCCGGATAAGAAGGACTGGGTTAATTACGCCATCTTGAAAATCGGCGATTCGGAACTACAGATTACCGATCATATCACCGGGAGCACCTACGAGAAGGGAACACAAATCACCATCGTTGTTCAAACCAACGATAAAGATAGTGCTACCAAATATTTTGAAGCATTGAAGCAAGATGGTCAAGTGAACGATCCGCTTCAAGCAAGTTTCTTCAGCCCCGCTTACGGCAATGTTACGGATAAATTCGGCATCACGTTCCGAATCCTTACAAAAGGTCGTCAGTAATCAATTAGGTGAGAATGGGTGGGCAGTTCGAAAAGATGTTGGCAGAATGGTAATACGAAATTTAAGGTACTTATAATAAAGGGAGGAAATCCAAATGACTGTATTTTCCGTCGTTCTTCAAAGTTTGCTAGTCTTATACTATGCCTTTTCAGGAGGCGCCAAGATCGCAGGGGCCAAATACTGGGCTGATATTTTCAAGAATCTTGGACTATCGCAATGGTTTCGTGTCGTCACAGGTATCGTCCAGTTATTCGGAGCAGCATTACTCATCATTGGCTACTGGTATGTAGGGGCGGTCGCATGGGCTGGCATTTGGCTTGGAGTCACTATGTTATTGGCGTGTCTCGCGCATTTCAGGGTCAAAGATCCAATCAGCAAAACGGCACCGGCCATCGTTTTTACTGCGTTAATCATCATTCTAACCATCATTAATGCAGATGGTCTGATGCTTCCTTTATCTTAAGAATGCATTATCTCTATTGTTTCCGACGACTGGTTTTGTCGGCGGATGGGCCAAAGCACGCCGC
This sequence comes from Paenibacillus sp. GCM10027628, assembly GCF_042676385.1. Classification (NCBI taxonomy): domain Bacteria; kingdom Bacillati; phylum Bacillota; class Bacilli; order Caryophanales; family Paenibacillaceae; genus Paenibacillus; species Paenibacillus sp. GCM10027628. Next base: position 56,792 of record NZ_JBHTHA010000028.1, on the reverse strand, counting down.
CGGCCAAATAATTTGTTGAAGTAACGAAAAACGAGTGTGTAATAAAGAACAACTACGACGAGGCTGCCAGCATGATATGGCAGCCTCGTTAAGCGATTGGGCAGAATGGTTTTAATTATTTGTTACCCTGATTATCACCTGTGAGATGCTATAATTACAATATTATATTATCCGAGGGGCGCCGATGACTTACGGTCGCTTAGGCGACGCAGAGATGCGCGTCTGTGATGTGAAACGGACGATGGAGATCATATCTCAAATGCTGAGGGCAACCAAGATTCACGAACTACTGACCGAGAATACGTTAATGAACGGGGGGACGGAACCATGACTGCTTATGAGAAACCGAGCTTGGTCATGAGTGAAATCGAGAAAGTGTTGCGGAATCATTTCGTACGCGGTGCGGCCGAGATTACGCCACTGGCCGGCGGCAACTTGAGCAGCGTGTTTTCCTTCGTCCATGAAGGAAAAAGTTATGTCGTGAAATTCAGCGATCTGGAAGGCGCGTACAAGACAGAACGCTATGTCTCTGACTTGCTGTCGCGTCAAGGCATGACTTTTCCGAAATGTTTGGCGCTGGGGAAAACCGGACGGTTGACCTACATCATCATGGAACGGATGGACGGACGCAATCTAGCCGATTACACGGCAGAGGAACAGGCCCGTCAATTGCCGGAACTAGTCGGCATCTTGACGAAGCTGGCTGCTGTGGACGTCGGGGCAACGAACGGGTACGGGTGGATCGGGCCTGAGGGCAACGGAAATTACGCGTCTTGGAAGGAATTCGTCGTTGCCTGCAATGCGGAGGATCAGACGGGGACGTTCTGGGAGAACTGGCACGACCTCTATCGAACGACTTGCTTGGAGAGAGATGTATTCGAAGAAATCTATAACCGTTTGATGGCCTACGTACCGTATAACGGACCGCATAGGGGCTTTATTCACGGGGATTTTCACCAGTGGAATATTTTGTCGGACGGCACGCGGATTACCGGCATCATTGACGGCAATTGCCTATACGGCGATTCCCTCGTGGACCTTGCGATTCTCGATCGGCATATGCCGTGGAACGGCGTCATTCAGGCATATCAAGACTTTCAAGCGAATGTCGGCATCACGATTCCGAATTTCAAGGAACGGCTAATCGGCGCCTATTATTTCAAGGGACTCGACGGACTTCGATTCTATGCGAAGATGGGATGGATAGACGCCTATCAATACACGCGGCATTTTCTTCTGAACCTGGATGCTTGAGCGACAGGGCGCAAGCGGCAGCCAACCGGGACACTTGCGGTATAAGCAAGGTAAACGACGATAGCGCGGCGATGGAACGGATCCATCGCCTGTTTTAATTATTCTGAACCTCGTTCAACAAACGGGCAGCATTCCTATTATGAGGAAATATGAGGTTTGAGAAACAAAAAGACTCCTTGGTATGATGTTTGTGGGTCTCCCAAAGCTGGCCAGCGACCGGATCCAAAAACAAACCAAGGAGAATACAAAATGAATTCTACTCAAAATGAACGTATTAATCAAATTACTTCTTCTACCTTAATTGTCGGTGTAGACATCGCTAAATTCAAACACGTGGCTCGAGCACAAGACTACCGCGGAGTCGAGCTCGGGAAGCCCATGACCTTTGAAAATAATCGAGACGGTTTTGAGTTATTCGTTAGTTGGTTCCAAAAGATTATGGCAGAGCAAGGATTCCAGGACGCCATCGTTGGCATGGAGCCGACCGGTCACTACTGGCTGAACCTCGCTCATTTCCTAAATAAAAAGCAAGTAAAATACGGTGTGGTGAATCCACTGCACGTAAAGAAAAGCAAAGAGCTCGACGACAATTCGCCGACGAAGAATGACATCAAGGACGCGAAAGTCATTGCACAGCTGGTCAAAGACGGAAGATACGCCATACCAACGCTCCCTCAAGGCATCTATGCCGAACTACGGGAAGCGATGAAAATTCGCGATCATCTGACGACTGACCTGTGTGTCGTGCAAGCATGGTCCATACTGGTTAGATCGGTATTTTCCAGAGTTTCTAACGGTCTTTAAGGATTGGGAATGCAAGACCGCCATTCAAATGCTCAGCCTCTATTTATTGCCGCATGAGCTGGTTTCTGTACCCGACGAGACGTTGTTGCAGCATCTGAGAGAAGCTGCGAAGCGAGGGCTTGGTATAGGTCGAATCAAGAATCTAAAGGCAGCAGCCAGCTGTTCTGTCGGTATTCAACAAGGCTCTGAACTAGCTAAAATGGAGCTGAAGATATTGCTGACTCAGTACGAATGGCTTCATAACAAACTCGAAGAATTGGAAGCAAAATTAGATGAGTTGCTCATGCAAATCCCACATGTACAGCAAGTGTTGGCCATGAAAGGGATTGGCAGGGACACCATCGCAGGCTTTCTTGCTGAGGTAGGAAACATTAGTCAGTACCGGCATCCCAAGCAGATCATGAAGCTCGCTGGATTGAATTTAAAAACAATTTCATCAGGCACACATACCGGACAGACCAGGATAACCAAGAGAGGCCGGAAACGACTTCGTGCCTTACTCTTTCGAGTGATGATGCCGCTGGTTGCTAAAAATACAGCCTTCCGAGCGTTACACGAGTATTACACCAAGCGGCCGAAAAACCCATTAAAGAAGATGCAATCCCTCATTGCGTTGTGTAACAAACTCATTCGCATCCTATTCGGCATATTGAAAAAGGGACATGAGTTTAGGGAAGAGAAGATGATGCAGGATATCCCTCAATGTGCAGAATTGCCACAGGCAGCTTAACAGCACTTTTCCAATGATCATGACCCAGCAAAAGGCTAGATAACAAGAAGCACGGATGAGTCGGAACGGCGTTAACATACGGACGAAGAGATCCTGTCGGGCAGCATATCTGACCTCCACCTCATGGACAGGTTGAATGAAGGAATGTGGGAGCGTAGACTCTGTGAGATGTGGGAGGGTTGACCGCCATGAGCTCATGTGGAGATCCAAAGGTGCAACCATACTTTACCACAGTATCCACTTTTTACAGAAGGTGGTTTGGGGGGAGACTGTTTTGTGCTTCAATTGCCCCATAAATTTCTTCTTCTTCAACTTCGTTCCACTGAAATGATATCTGCCAAGAAGTAAACTTGGGTCAAAACCTAAGAAAACGTGAGCTTTTAAGAGAAAAGCGATTCTTCATAGAGGGAGTATAACGCAATAACAGGGGTTGTCTTAAAAGGAAAGTCCATCCTTGTTATATAATAAAGATAAGAATTGCAATTACTTCAATGAGCGGGAATGATTTATGGCGGACGAACTCTTATTTTCTAATTATGGAGTAGAGATATTTAAACGTGATGAAAAATTTTTCATCCGCTATAACGCACGTGGAATAGTTGTTCAAATGCGGGAAGATGAAGTCACCGAAGAGGAAGCCATGAAAGCTCAGACCTGGGAGTAGATAGATGAATAATGTTATTGCCTAAGTCAAGCTCGTTGACAGTTTTGAGGGGGAACGTGAGATAGGGGAGAATTAAGGCTCTTTTTCGCGTTTATCGTGTACGTGACTCACCGATCGCGATATAGGTGGGGGCTGTTCCAGCGGGTGGAGCAGGCCCTTTTTTCGTCATGGCAGGCAGAATTTTATCGAGCATCTCCCCCGCAGATTTCTAGCTAGTTTTTTCCTCCCCCCTTAAATACCGCCTCCCCCGCGAATGGTATCAAAGATAATAGCTGATCAAACAACACGGAGGGTACAGTAATGAAAAAATGGACAAAGTTGGGGATCGGCCTCTTGTGCGCAACCTTGGTTACGTTCGGAGTACGCTCGATTTCGGGCGTTTCGAATGCCGACGAAGCGTCGCAGACTGTGACCGGAACGGTGAAAACGATCGACGCAGCCCATGGCCAAGTAACGGTTTCGACAGACGAAGGCGCTGAAAAAACAGTGCCGCTAACGAAGACGGTATGGGTATTCCTGGATGACCACAAAGCGCAAATGAGCGATCTCGGAACGGGGTTTAAGGTCGAGCTGATCCTGAACGGAAAGAAGCAGGTCGCTTACATAAAAGCTATCTCGATTACAGTGACGGATAAATCGGGCAGCGCCCAGGCACCGGCGTCAGCACCGGCCGCAGCAGCTGCGGACGCAACACCTGTAACACCGGCCGCCGGCACGAGCCCAACTACATCTTCAGCTCCGGTGCAAACCATTGCACCAACGGCATCGGCGGATGCCGCTGCACCTTGGAAAACGCTACATATCAAGATCGATGGCAACGGCTTTACCATGGATATCCAAGATAAAGGCGATCACAATAACGGCATGTCGATGATCAAAATGAAGCCGAAAGGCCGCGACAGGCTATTCCTCAAAGGCGATGACGCGGAGCATTGGATCCGTACGCTGCTCGCCGGCATCGATCTGAAGGCGCCGAATGTACAGCAGCAAATCAGCGCGGCGTTCACAAATTGGTTTGAGCTGAACGGCACCACGCTGAACGTCAACATCGAGGTTGAAGCGAAGCCTGCGGCTTCCGCGGTAGCTACCTCAAGCGCCCCGGCTGCAGCTTCGGGTACTCCTACAGCACCTGCAAGCACTCCAGAGGCACCTTCGATTACGCCGGAAGCCCCTACAAGTACCTCGGCCTCACCTTCGACTGCCTCAGTCGCTGCCGCTGCAACTGTGAATGCGCAAATCACAATCAGCCAAAATAACAATAACGACGACGATGAAAATCACGACGACATCGAGGACAAACAAGAGCACGACAAGCAAAGGAAGGACGACCACAAGAAAGTCGAATTAAAGATCAAAGAGAAAGAGCATCAGGACAACGGCAAGCACAAGGGCAAGGGAGGCAAAGACGACTAAAACTTTCAGTATAGACCGGCGGATACAGTGAATAACTGTGCCACGGTCTTTTTTCTGCGTCTACCCGCATTATCTGAACAACAGTAGACAATGATGACTGAACTCCCATGAAAATTAAATCCGCGAAAAACCTCAAAAAGACAATATTAAAGTAGACCTAGCCGAATGATTTTAAAAAAGGATGAGCCTAAGATGGGTTGTGAAATTAATGTACCAAAGATTCTTTCAAGGCTGAAAATAAAATGAGGCTGGTGCAGCAACCAGAGTAGGATTAATCTCCCATGAGTGCTTCCCAAAACGGAGCGACAATCTGTGATTCACCGTGATCGTATTGATTTCAGCTTCTTTTTTTTGTTCTCTGAAAATTAAGTCTTACATGTTATTAATCGTATTTATGGGAATTACAACCATTAGTGACTCAAAATATGAATGATAGGCGAATAGACTATACATATAAGGGGGGAACGTCCATAGATAACATCGGAAACCGCTATATGCTCGATCAACCGCTTAAGCGGATGACGAACGGGCTGTTGTTAAGAGGGATGGATCTGACCAGCAAACGTGATGTTCTTCTATATACATTTCAAGAGACCGACGAATCAGCGCATCAGGAAGCTTTGCGTTGGCTGAGAAAAGCGTCCCAGATGTCCGACGAGCATTTCATGCACATTCTGGACGCCGGTTCGGAAGACGGAACATTGTTCGCCGTTCTTCAGGCGGTAACTGGAAGTCCTATGTCCGATCGGCTGAGAGATTTGGAAATAACGGGACACAAGGCACTCACGTATGTGCACGAACTGTCCAAGGGCATTCGAGAAAATCGCCGCAAACGGCTGTTGGAATGTTCCGTTGACGCGGAAAATCTGTGGATTGAAGATAACGGCCGGTTGCGGATCATGAACTTTTGGTCAGAAGGGAAGAACGGACGACGCGGTGTACCGGGGCTGGCTCTGCTTCTGTACCAGTTGGGTGCCAAAACGGATATTCCTACATCCTCTATTAGTGCCTACTCATTCGAGCTGAACCGGTTGTTTGCGGATTTGTCGGATGTTACTCGGGAACGTGCCATAGCTTTGGCCTGCAAGGCGTATGAAGGGATATGCACGCTTGCCGATTTTCAGCAGGAGCTGGAAGTACTGCTCGATTTCGGCGGCGAGAGGAAGGAGCCACTTCTTACATCGGCTTTACCAGAAGCCTACGATATAATGGCGTCCAGAGGACGGGAGCGGAAAGCAGCTATACGTGAGTCACATGCGTTTGTAGAACCTAAAACCGGGGAGAGAAAGGCCGAGGACCGAACGGCAGATGGGCGTAAGCCCGGGAAGCCTCAGGCGCGCATCAGTGCGGCTTCTGACCGCAAAATGGCTGAACTAAGCGAGCTGTTCCGCAAATCGTTCCAGCTGCGCAAATGGCATCTGTTTGCTTCCGTCGGCTTCTGTGTGCTCGTTCTGCTGCTCTGGCTATCACTTCGTCCGCACTCGGACCATGTGAATGGTTCTAAACCGCAGATAATTCCGACGCCCGAATCCACAGCGGTATCGGTGTATCGTACCGAACCGTCGAAGCCTTCCGCGTCGGCATCCGCGATGCCAGCTCGAACGGAAGCACCGACGGCTAAACCTCTAGACGCCGAAGTTCAGCCGGCAGACGATGGCGCGGTACAAGCCAAGGCGGGCGTTGTCCCGGATTTGGTCGCTCATACAAGGGAGGATGCCGAGAAGATGGCAATTGCCTCCGGGCTTCGATACCAGTTTTTACTGGAATCGAATGCCGCCGATAAAGGGGTCGTATTCAAGCAAGACCTCACTCCCGGAACTGCCGCCAAAAATGGCGACCGCATCACGTTCTGGGTGAGCAAAGGGAAGTAAATCGGCGACAAGAAACTGATTGGGTACCATTTGATGATATCTTATCAGTAGAATTGGTGGGATGGTTCTTTTGCTAGAACAATACTAAAGAAAGGAATGCTGGCAACTCAGCATGCCTCTTTCCTCCGAGAAGTGATTCTCCATAGAGGGAGTATAGTAGAATTAGTAACAAAAACATGTATAATGGTGTTCAAAGATAGGGAGGAGTGGTGATATGCAAAGAATTGCAATTGATATGGACGAAGTTATAGCTGATTTTAACCCGAAACATTTACGAGTGTTTAATCGTGATTACAATGAGAATCTCACTGTCAATGACTTGATGGGAACGCGTCTTAGGGAGTTGCGTCCTCAGTTAAAGAAAGAGATTATTGCTTACTTAAATGACTCTACATTTTTCCGCGATTTAGATGTCATGAAAGATAGCCAAGAAGTAATTAAAGAATTAAGTGAACAGTTTGAAGTATTCATCACCACAGCAGCGATGGAGCATCCATCTTCTTTCACTGCGAAATATGAATGGCTAAAGGAACATTTCCCCTTTTTAGATGAGATGAATTTTGTTTTTTGCGGAGATAAGAGTATTATCCATGCGGATTACCTTATTGATGATAATGTAAGACATTTTCAACGATTTAAAGGTCAAGGAATTTTGTTTACAGCACCGCACAATATAAACGAAACAGGATACGTTAGAGTAAACAACTGGTTAGATATACGGGACTATTTTCTGGGGTAATTTTGCACGGATAACGATAGAGGAATGCGGTTGCTTCGGGCAGCCGTTGTTGTTTCTGTACTAAAGGTGAGATTTTCTTAAGTAATCAAGAAAACTTTTCCAAAAATAACTCGTCTAACAAAGTGGCTGTAAAAACATTTAAGGTGGCAGGCATGGCGTTGATAATTGAAAGGTCTCGATTTTCGAAAGCTCGCCTAATATTGATACTAGTTGGCGTCCTTATGTTGTTGATAATGATATTTCTATACTTCTATGCTTTTAGAGGGTTTCCAGTCAATCTTGACAAAATTATTGTTAACAAGCCGGAAGTTAAGGATGGGAAACTCGTATTGAGCGGCTCGACTACATCCAGTGCAGAAGCTTATAGCGGTTATAGCTATCGTCAGCGTTAGGTATGTGCCATTACCTAATAAGTGGCATCCAACAGGGGATTTTAAGATTGAGATTTCTGTTAAGGACATGTCGCCGATCCGAGAGGGATGGATTCGATTAGGAACCACAGGAGTATCTACCTGCAATAAATAAAAGATAAGTTTCATAGGGCCAGCAATGTTTAAAAATGAGGGAAGGGTATGATGATGTGTTTCGATACCATGTAGCTATCAAGAAAAGAATACATAAGTCAAGTTTGGAAGATATTAATCATCAATTCTCAAAGCTTAAACTGTCAATATGTGATGAAATAATTGACTTTGGAGAAAAAAATAAAATATCAGACAATATCTTAATCAACAAATATAAAGAAAATTTATCTGAACATATTGGCAATGTTGAAATGACTTTCTTAGAATTGAACGAAGTAGTTAATAGGATTAATAATGAAAATTTGATACAAAATAAAGAATTTAATCATAATGGAAAAGTATTTAGGGTCTTTCCTTTAGGAAAGTCTGTGGAAGTAATTTATTTAAGTAGCTTTGACAGTTTTACAAATTATTACATGTATGGTTATTTAAATTTAATAGAAAATAGAAATAAGTATCTCGTTGAGAATTCTGAGGTACTTTTCAGTTTAGTAGAAAATTTAATTGAATTTAATCCGTTTGAACATATCGCTAAATTAGTAAATACCTTAAAGATATCGAACACGTTACAAGAAATAAATTCTCATAGAGGTAATATTGAACAAGCACTGTTTAATTTTTTTAATGTTAAAAGCTATAGGGAGTTACTTGATAACAATGATGGAATATTTACAGGTGAGGAATACTTAGAGCTAGCAAGATTGATTGGTACTGAGTTCAGAAGGAGCGAAACTAAGATTTCATTATTGGAAAAGGGAATAAACGAATATACTACTGACTTAGTGGATTTAATAATCGAAAAAAAACATTATGACGAACTTATTGATAAAAAAGAATGGTATACCAATGAATTGGGGCGTATTGATTTTGATAACGTTATTGCAAAAAAACTATTAAGTATTGAAAAATTAATGAAGAACTTAAAAATAGATATTATAAGTCTCCAAAACCTTATGGAATGAAATTTTTTTGTGTCCTATTTTATATATTTTTATTAATAAAAGAATGTTGTTTTTACACAAAAAAACTTGGTAAATCAAGGTTTTTTTCTTCTTTGTGTCCAAAAGGCCATACGCGGTTTTAGAATACAAAGATCATTTTACTATGTAGTGTAAATAGGATAGATGCACATAAATTCTTAATTGAACTAACGGATGACTAGAGTACGGAGTCATGATAATGCTTTTGTGGAAATATTAGCAAGAAATACACAACGAGATAGAGTTTGCATACGTCTAATGTGTTAGGAAATGGGGTGTATGCATAATACGAACAAAGGTAACTATCGGAATACTTGTTGGTATCATCGGGGTGTTGTTAATGATCTTAGTTTTAAATTTAACAACTGACAGAAAAAGTATAATCCTTCACAATTTCAATAAGTTGGATGTAGACCGTTTAAATGAGATGGTTCAGCGCCATAAAGATGGAAAAGGCGACTATCTCATGCTCATTCCACCGATTATCGACGGTGGTTACTCTATACATGATGTGCATTCAAACGGCAGGGAAGTCACCTGGACCATTGATAATACCAGGGATGGAATGAGTTCTGAGCATGAAAAACAGATTTACAGATGCAAGAGAATCAGCATGGATGAGACAAAAGATCATTATGTGTATACACTTAATCAATGTGATAATGAAGGTGAAAAGAGTATAACAATTTTTAGCCTCCTCAAGGAAGATGTTTTGTTACGCTCCCTCGGAGTACAATAGATAAATATCTGAAGGTCTACCACTTGGTAGACCTTCAATTCGTTAACGGGAGTTTAGCGCAACCATTTATTCCTATTTTCGTATATGTATTGTTCAGAAATAGGCTAGCGAAGAGAGGGATTTTAATGAATTTCGGTATGTATAGACAAGAAATTAATCAAATGATAGACAGTTTACCTGATGAAGAATTAGTGAAAGTTTACTGGTCCATTGAGGCTATCCACCAAAAATATCTTTTTACTAAAAACATGCATGATAAAGGGGTAGTTATTTTAACCTTATTGGAAAAAGAGCATGGAATTATGGATCTATGGGATAGATCATTTGCAAAGAACATTAGCGACGAGACCAAAAGTGAAATTCATTATAATCAGTATAAGTGGCATATTTTTAGTTTTAATAAGCAGGAATGTTTTGAAAAAGAAGTAGCGAGAAATGCATTTAATGCTATGACTAAAAGTGAATTATATGTCATGTATCAAAATCTTCCTGATATTGTATTTGAATATAATAATGCTAATGATATTGTTGCATCAGATTTTGATTATGAACTAGATATATATTTATTTGATAAGAATTTCACATGGACGTACGTATACACTCATGAATCAATGTGCGGTCCATACTTTTATAAGAATGTATAGGGTTTGTTAAGCTTTTCAAAAAAAAAGACAACTTAAATGACAAAAGGCTCCTTCATTTTTCGGCAGTCTATTGAAGTAATGGAGTATATAGTTCAATTATAATATGAAGGCAGCCAGCACATGATCGGCTGCGTTATCTGTTAAAGTAGCAGTCAGGAGGGGCTTGATGGGTGCCAGTCTAATAGTGAGTGAATATGACCCTAGTTGGGTTCAATTATTTCAGCAGTTACGATGCTTTGTAACTCCTGTTTTAAGTGATTTCGTAGTCACAATAGAACATGTTGGCAGTACATCCGTTCCAGGCTTGGCAGCGAAGCCGATTGTTGATATCGACGTGGTAGTGCCTACACAAGAACTTGCACGACGGTACCATAATGACCATTTGGCTTACACGAATGCCAAAGGCGAGTTTGTGAGAGGGATACTACAACGAGCGGGTTGGAATTGATATGTAGTTATAGTTCAGCCTTTGTTATTGCGCTAATTGATACGTTACTTTAATTAAACAGCCTGCCGGCATAATCCGGCAGGCTGTTCAGTTAACTGGCAGAAGAGAAGAATAATATTTCGTTTCTAATTGTTAATAATTAATAAATTTGCATATTTTCCGATTCCTGAAGTACAATTAATTTGGATAAGATTGGAAAGGGGAATTGAGACTCCAAATGTGGCAGACCGTGAAGCAACACTCAATTTCATAGCTGCACTCATAGCGGATTGGCTGGAGCAACAATCAGCTTCATGATTAACGACCCATCCGTCGTATCAGAGGAATTGAGACGTTTTGGAGGATGCTGATGATTCTATCGTTAAGTTATAATGTGCTTGTATCAAGTAAAAAACGAAAAGGAGCTCACTATGAAAGCACTCGTCACTGGCGCAAATAAAGGAATCGGTTTCGAAATCGCTCAAAGTCTTGGTAAGCGTGGCTATGACATTCTCGTTGGAGCGCGTGATGAAGCCCGTGGGCAGGCAGCAGTCGAAAAACTTGCCGCAGAAGACATATCAGCGACGTTCATCAAGATTGATTTGAATAATCTTGACAGCTTGCACGCAGCGGCTAAAATGGTTAATTCGCTCGATATTTTGGTCAATAATGCTGGAATTCCTGATAGTGTCAAGCCTGGGCGCGCGGCGCTCGACCTCGCAAAGCGCACATTTGACTATACAACTGAGGATTTACGTACGACGATAGAAACGAATTTTCTCGGCACACATGAACTCATCAAAAGTCTGCTGTCATCTCTGACAGACAACGCGAAAATCGTCAACATCACCGTTCCGATTTCGCCGACCGACTTTTGGCACCCGCTCGCTTACATTACGAGCAAGGCAGCACTCAACGTGATGACACTGACTTACGCTTACGAGTTTGAAAAAATGAGCAGCCATCGCCAGATTTTCGGCATCATGCCTGGCGCTGTCGCAACCGACTTGAACGGCATGGAAGCTGGTGCGCACGGCGGATTCGTCAAGTCTCCCGAAGCCGCTGGGCAGATGAGTACCGACATTATCCTGTCTGATAAGAATCAAAATGGCCAAATTATTCAGTACGATGGAAAGATTGTTACGGATTATGAGATTCAGCTGAGAGGCTAGAAACATCAAGCTCTGTCAGTGTGGTACTACTTCGACTGGCACTTTAGTTACATAGGGCTAGCTTAATGATTTACACAGCCTCTCCGATAGGACAAAACTTCGTTACAATCGTCACGTTCGAGCACTTCAATAGAGGATACAAGTTTATCCCAGGCATCACGGCCTCTAGCGCCACGAAGGGATCAATCCCTTCATGGCGCACTTTTATGAATGCCTTCCCTAGATTGGCGAAACGGCTGGCGCGACATAGTGGAGGCAGCGGCGGGTTACCTTCATACCGTCGGGCTTAAATCGGACGGGTCTGTGGCGGCTGTGGGTTTGAATAAGCATGGCCATCAATGATTTGAATTATGACAAAGCGTGAGAAAAGCTATAAATTAGACATATGTATAAAATACGGGTTTTGTGAATATGTCAGAAAATAATTTCTGTTATAAATTTAAAGTAATCTCTTGTTTCATTGGATTCTCTACTCCAAGTGATTGCCATGTTTAAAATGCTTTCTGATGCATCTAAAGCTGCCGATCATGCAGGCAGCTTTAGATGTTTATTTAACTTTAGTTAGCACAGTAATGCGATAAACTCCCGTTCGAAATGGCCACCGTTCGCTCATTATCGGATGCCTTTTGCACTTGTATCCGTTGAGCAATTATTAATCATTGCAAAAAAATACTAAACACCAAATTGTCTTAAATGATGGTCTAGATGTTTGTAAATCCCTTTTCCCCATTGCTCAGAAGTGAATTTCCCAAAAAAAGGATGTGGATGGGATGAACATTTCTCAGGACCGTTACTTTGGAAAGTTAAAATCTTTTGTTTCAGTTTTTCTTTTTCTATCTCAAAATCTCTGTCATCTAAAATGAGTATCGTCGAATCTGTTGGCACATTCGTTGGTAACGGTTTGTCATTATAAAAAATAGGTTTCACAAACCTTCCTATTAACCTTCCTAGCCAATCTCTTGGGGGAAAGGAATTGCCCATTGCGATGTCTTGAAACGAAGAGCAGTGAGCCAACATTTGAGCAACATTCATTGTTCCCCATTGTGGTTTTGAATTTGGACTTAAATTCTCGATACGGTTCAGTATTTCCGCTGTATGCAATTGGTTATATATATTTTCCATTAAAACACTCCATTAAAACACTCCATTAAAATTACCTTTTGTACTCGTGAAATTGACTTGGATAATCCCTGTATCAAAGTTCCAATATGGAACGTTAACCAGGAACAAATATCTTTTTTGCGGAATTTCATAAATGCTGTAGTCCGATGCGATTTCCTTCAGAATCTAGAAACATCCCCAAATAACCCGCATTCTCGCCAGTATACGTTTTCTCCATAATCACCTTTCCACCTGCCGCGTTAACCCGTGACAGAATTGTCGCTAGATCGGGGCTTCCGTCCAAATACACAGTGACGCCATCTGCAGCTGGCTTGTGATTCGGGCCTTGAACCAGAGCCCCCCCATTAAACTGCTCCTGAACAGGGAAGAACGCATAATCACTATCGCCCATCGCCATTTTTGGCATTTCAATCTGAAAAAGCTGTTCGTAAAACGTTTTTGCTCGTTCCATGTTACCTACGGGAATTTCGACCCAAATAAATAAACGCTGCATATTGCTATACCTCCTAATTGATTTATATTTACGACTCCTTAAAACCTTCAAAAATCACTTATTCTCCTCATCTTTTTTTTCTTCATTATTCATGTTTTGCCAATTCCCATTACTAAAGAAGTTTACCTCCTTCTCCAGAATTCGCCCGATATTCTCAAGAGCATCTGCTATCTTATCCAATTGCTCTGGGTCGAGTTTGGTAATTAGATGCCGGTTCCATTCAGCGTATTGTTCGTAGATAGCACCCAGTACTTCTGCACCTTTCGGAGTAAGTTCAACCAGCTTTGTGCGTCGATCGGTCTGGTGGTCCTTATAGATAGCCAGACCTTCATTAACTAATACGTCTGCAACACGTTGCACGCTCTGACGTGCATGTCCCATATCACGGGCGATCTTTGCAACCGTTTGGGGTTTATATCCAACGCGCCCAAGAACCTGCCACCTGGCACTGCTTTGATCAATTGAACGTGTGATAATGTCCCCGGAACGCATTAGTAACCCATTAATGTGGAATATACTCAGTGAAAATCTGCTTAGGGAGTCCTCTGGTTTATCTATTGTATTCATGATTGCATCATAACAATTCGACAGCATGCTGTCAATCTAATAATTACCATTAGTTTATCAGTTCATGACAAAGAAGCCGTACAAGGGCTTCTTTTGTCGTTGTATTTATCTTTTTCGACGAAATCTAAAATTTCCATAATCAATCTCATTTGGAATCAAGCCATATTTAAAACATACCTGTTGCCGAGATCATGATTTATGTGCATATTTAAATCCTCCATAATCAATGACCACGATCTGTTTGCTTCCTTTCAATCGCAAGTGCTTCAGGCGCAGGTTAGGAGCATACGGATTATAATAACGACCTATCCCTTTTGATGGAATGATTCCTTGATCCAAAAATTTTTTAACCAATTGCCTAAGTTGCCGTTTATATATCAAAGAATCGGAAGGAAATTTTTGAATATATTTTTTCATGATTAACCAGCGGTAAACCTTATCGTAATTGATAATCGGTGCAAAATATTTTTTAATTGCGTTCGGCGATGACCGGTATAACGTTACTTCCATTTTGTTGCAACGGATCCCTTTTTGAGACTTAGCTATCTTAATAACATAGCCATTATCTAAATCGTAAACAACGCGCGTTCCGCCGGATCCAAGAATTTTTTTCCCTCTTATCATCCTTTTCATATAATTATTCATTTTAATCAAGGTGGCATCCTACTCATTTCATCAATTTTAACGACAGTATATTATAAAGGATCTGATTGGTTTTGGACTTAACGGGAAATTGGGCACCTGTTACCAGTGTTTGGGCTGCGGAAAAATAAAAAATTGATGATAGCCAAATATTAAGCACCGGCGGTTGGTTTATCGCTATCCTGCCTAAGGCTTTATTTTATTAAGCAAAAATAACATAAAAAGAAGCTGGATCATTGATCTCAGCTTCTTCATTCTTGCGCGTCATCCGGTAAACAGGGTTTCTTTCTTTTCCGTTTTATAACGCAATAATGACATTAAGAAAATAACGCTACTACACGATGGTAAGTGAAGTAGCATTTATTCCATCTCATTCTTCAACGATTGCGACCGGACGGCTCCAGCCGGCACTTGCCTTTTCCACTTTTATCGGAAAGCAGCATACTTTGAAGCCGAATGGCTTCTGAATTTTCTCCAAATTGGCTAGTTTCTCGATCTGACAATATTCCCGGTCCTTGCCAACGTAATGCGCTGCCCACAGGACGCCTTCCCTCGGCTGTTTTTTATACGCTTCAGCCTGCAGGTTGAGCGGAATATCCCAACCCCAACCGTCAGTACCGACTACCTTAATGCCTTGATCCAGTAGCCATAGCGTAGCATCTGCCGATACCCCTGCGTGGAGGAATGCATAATGTTCGTGGTACAACCGTTTGTCCGCATCGCTCCGGATGAGAACGATATCGAATGGTTTCAACGTATACGCGATCCGTTCCAGCTCGGCGATCAGATCGTCCGTCGTAATCTCGTAACCCGGTGGCTTCATGCTGAAATCGAGAACCACACCGTCAGAATAGAACCATTCGAGTGGCAGTTCATCAATCGTTCTTGCTTGCTTCCCTTCAGAAGTCGGCCAGTAGTGCCATGGCGCATCGATATGAGTACCCGCATGCGTATTCAGCGTTACCGTTTCCGTCGCCCACGCCTTGCTTTCCGGAAAATCGTCCTGCTTGAGGCCAAGGGCCGCCGCCGCTTGCAGCGCTCCATCCTCATGATTCGCATAATCGATCTTCGCCGGTAATGGCTCGCGAATGTATGGACTAATCGGCACGCTAAGGTCAATAATCTTCATTACGTATTCCCATCCCTCTTCTCCCGTTTCAAGCCCATTATACCACACGCAATGCTGAGTTATCTAAGATGTTGATGGTGGCACATATTTAAATCGGATCAACACTGTTTGGGTTTGGGTAACGTATTTATCACCAAATAGGCAAGGATTACCTTTTGATCAGCTCATCTACCTTCGCTTTCATGGATCGTATCGTCGTTTTCTTGTATTGAATTCCGAGTCGAAGTACCTTAAGCTGCTCTCTGCGGGTTAACCTTTTGAACCGGGAATCCTGCTTCAAAAACGAGCGGATGATGGACCAGCTGTTGCCGGCGATATGATCTGTGTTGGTGTATGGCAGTGCATAGGGTAGCTTGCGTTTTTGAAAACGCTTCAATAACGATTCAAAAGTCGATGAAACTTTGCCTTTGTCCACCAGACAGGGTACTACGTTTTTCTTCGTATATCTTTTGTAGTACTCCAAGTGGTTATTTCCGCTTACAATGACGTAACCGCCTTCTTTTCGGCTTTTCCTGACGATCAATAACTGCATGCAATCCTGCGCTACTTTGTGAAGTTCTTTGCTACGCCTTGTTGATTTGCCTATAAACCCAGACTTTATCTTTTGTAGAGGTATATATTGCACCGTATAAGCCACCCGGAAGCACCCCTCTTGATTTTTTGTTATTGTAGTTTATGCCGTCCTCTTTCAAATGTACCAGCTCACCACTGCCGTAACGAATCCTTGTACTTTGTGACCATCTCCATGCTATCCTGCCCTTCACATTTGTCCTTAATTGGGAAAATGACTATCCTAAAATGGATTTTTGTTGTATTTGGATGAAGGTAACAATCGGATGCTTTTTGTTTTAAACACTTTCTTTTTTTAACCAAAAATGAATCCCTGAAATTAACGTTAGAAACAGTAAATAACCAAAGAAGCTGTATAAATGTATCCACTTATCTGAATGGAGAAACACGCCTAGTCGCTCTGCTAATTTTTCCAAAATCGGTATTAACAAGCTGACAAACAGGATCATACCTGTCTTCCCCCATCTATTCATTTGGGAAAGGAAGTACAGAAAAACCATCGTCAATACAGGCAATCCAATTAAAGTGAAGATGATATTAATCGAAAAAATCTCCGGAAGCAGCCTGTGAGGAAATTGATACAGCCCTTTACCGACAAAATAGAGGTCGGAGTACGTACCAAGCAGTGATGCCAGCATTGCACATGTTAAACTATCTTTATTCCAAAAAGTTAATCGTTTTTTTGGCGAGCGCAGCAACCTCGAGTCGTTCCAATGTTTTACAGTATTCACTCTTAATCTCTCCGTCCATTATTTCAATGTCATCCTCTAAGTAATCTGCCACGCTTATATCTTGAAACCAATCGCCCGGTTCTGCTTCCGGCTGGCTGACATTTTTCCAGGCATGCTCAAGTCTTGGACTGTAAATTCTCCTCGCTCCCTCACGGAGCCGGCACGATTTTAACCTAAATGGATAAGTAATTCCCGGCGTACCTTCATTTACATAATTGAATAAATGCGGCCAGTAATCCTTCCTTGATCCAGTATGCGGATGACGTTTTGCCCAATCCAGGACCTGCCTATTAAAATCCTTATTTGTAAACAAAACGGCATATAGCCTTTTCCCAAGTAAAATTCGCTCATGGAGAGACTGGAATTGGTGAAGTGTCTGCCCCTTTAAATTCTCATCTTCCGAAGGAAAAAGAATTTGATTAAATGACAGCCAATCCTGAAGGTGAAATTTGAATTTGTTTAATACTTCATTTTGATAATTGGGATTTTGAATGACCCTCTGTTCCAAGTAGCTTTGTTCATTGATGACTAACGCTATACAATGAATATACGTATCTCGGACTCTCCAAAAATAGTTCCAAATCGTTTCCATAAAAATAGAAACATTCAGATGTGGTAGTAGATAAAACATTGGTTTATTTTGCTTTAAACTCTCATCGTAAAGTAGAAATTGCGGGTATACATCTTGGAAAATGAGCCAGTTCCCGCGTTCTAAAAAATGAAAAAATGATTCCTGCTCCTTTTTTGTGAGCAGCTTGGTTAGATACTCTCCCTTGAGATCGGTCATATTCCATCCTCCATTCCGTGATACCATATGGCCTAAGAATGCCCAATGGATTTCAGGATGTCGGAGATAAAACTCGAGATAGGCTTTTGTTCTAGTCACATTATTAAGGTTGTTGTCTTGAGTAATCAATCTAATCTTGTTCAAAAGCTTTTTCTCTGAAAGCGCTAAATCATTTGTGATGGCATAGGAGTGTTTCTTTCTTTTCTTTAATTCTTCGCGAATCGTTTCAAGAGGTGTTTTGGGGCGGTTTCTTGTGAAAAAGAAAGCAACTTCCCTCCCTTATGAATTTCTCTATAGTGTTTGACACGGGCATTTCTACCGATGCTTTTATGATTATTTTATTAAGGACTCAAGAGAATGATGATGAATTCATCGAAGGGCTTCGCCAAAGTGAATTTTTCAATAAAATCAAAAAGGAGCTGCAATAAAGCAGCTCCTTTGTCTTCATTCAACTCCCGCTAATCATGTCGCCTCATTGTTAAGATTAAATCGTTAAGGGCTTTCTTTAAATTGTGATAATTTCCGATCCTGATGTTCATTCCATAATGGGCCGATGTATGTTTCGAGTCTTTTAACAATAACATTTCTTTGGCTCTCTTTGATATTTTCAATGTCATTTGCAATATCGTTTCTGACTCGAATGAGCACAAATAAAGGTGGTAAATCAGCCTCACGGAAAGCCTTAATCATGGATTCTTCTTGTGGTGTAATATTCATAAAGTATCCTCTCCTTCTCCTCGAGATAATCTCATTCTAAACCCTGCCGTTAGCGTTAGGGTCAAGCGTAAAAAAGTGATGACCAATGTTCACAAGCATGATATCCAAAAGGTGAAGAACCTTTCAATTAGGCATCTGCACAAACATTTAGTTATTCACCTACGTATTATACACAGGAATGACGAAGTGCATTGAAAACTGAATTAGATAGCGAATCCCCATTTTTTCTTCTTAAGGAGTGAAGTCAAATGGCATATATGCCAGAGTCCCCTCCCCCTCCATTCGTTCCACAAAAACCTGCTGTATCTTATATAACTGATTGTTTATATGAATATACTTATGTCTGGCTATGGAATGGGGAAAGTTTTTGGTTTTATCCGACTCGGGTTGAGTATGGTGAAGTTTCAGGTTATCGATGGAATGGGGTGTTTTGGACGTTTTATGGGTTTGATCCAAGGCTAATTAATGCTGTTTCCTGTCCTCCAATTCCTACCCTTTACTAAAATAAAAAATGCCTTGTTGCATACTACAAGAACAACAAGGCATCTTTTTATTTTATATTCTAAATGATCTGACGAATTATATTTAATAAATAGTCGGAACCATTCCCCCATCCATACGGATTGGAGAGCCTTTAAATGATGAAGCGTATGGACTACATACAAATGTAGTTAATCTTCCTATTTTAATCGGCTTGATAAATCGCTGTATTTCAGATTGAGGTAGATTCGCGCTGCATGCGGTTCTCTATACATATATGTTTGACTAAATGTCTCTCATCTATTTTTGCGCAGCAAAGAGTTTGCGCAGCTGCTCATTTTTCAACCAAAGACTTCCCCAAACCAATACCGCAAGATAAACTGGAAAAAGTATCGTAGAAAAAAGCGGGGCATCTAGACGAACCTGTGTCGCGATTACGCCGCCAAAATAACCGGTCAACACCACCGCACCTAAAATCGTTGTACGAGGTATTGCATAAAGAATAGTAGAAAGAAGTCCGAGAATGCCAATCAAAATAATATGGTGTTCCTGATATCCAAGTGATACAGTAGAGTTAACAACAAACGCGGGTTTAAATAATTTCATGATACTGTCAAGAAGCATAAACAGAATGGCTATTCCGCTCATCACTCTTGCCGTCCACAGTCGGCGGCCTTTAGAATTTGTTCTTGTCATCGTTCTATCTCTCCTTTAACTGAATTCTCATTGTTTACAAAATTATAGTAACACAAATTATACGGTTGAATAACCACTAAGCACAATCATTTATAGTTCGTCACATTAATTTTTACGTTTGAATAATTGGAAAAATTACCAACCCCACCAGCATCAACAACTCTAATTTCATACCTTCTTGAAAGTCATGAAATACCTAAATTTGCTCAAAAAAAAGACAGTCAAGCCCCATGTAATTAAAGTCTTTGACTGTCTTTTTTTCATTCAAGAGAAAAGCCGTAAAGTATTATCAGCTATACGGCCGTATTCAATTAGCGCAACTTCCTCTTCCTGATCTAGCATCTCCCGTGCAAGCTCGTAGTAGGATCTTGCTTCGGACTCCCTGTTCATAAGCAGAAGCAGTGCGATCATTTTACCATGAAGCCGTCCGCTTAGAGGATTAAGCTCCGCCCACTTCCGCAGCGGATTCAACGCGATATCGTAGCGCTGTTGCCTCACATACATATTCACGATCGCCTCCAGAATTTCCGTGTAGCCCAGCTCCAGTACCGCCTGTCGTGGCGCCGCCCAAACATAGCCGCTTCTCGCCATGTACCCTCCCTCATATAATTGAGCAGCTCTTAATGCATGTGTCAAAGACGACGTAAGTTTAAATAGACGAATCTCTTCCTTATAAGTGGCGACATCATCGTATGACGTCGTCCATTGCAGACAGTAGCTGCCCCCAGCTATTTTCGTTTGAACAATTAGATTGGCCAGTCCGCAGGCCTCCAGATCTTTTCGAAGCTGATAGATTGTCGAATGCAGGTTAACTTGTGACCGCTCCACATCGCGTCCATACCAAATATCCTCTATGATCTGTGCTTTGCTGACCGGCATGCCCTGGTGATGATGCAAGTAAGCCAAAAGTTCCTTCGCTTTCGAATTTCGAAAACGGACCACAGCGCCACTGTCTGTCATCACGGTGAATGAGCCCAAGCTGTGCACCGCAATCCCTTTTTCAGACATCTTGTCTAGGCCGCGACCGCTCCGTCTCATATACCTTTCGATGGTGCGGGCCAAATCTTCATTCATCACCGGCTTCAATAAATAATCAAGCGCCTCCACTTCAAAAGCATCTTTAGCAAACTCCTCGTAAGCCGTCAGAAATGCAATATGAATCTCAGGCCGACATTCACGAAGCCGTCGAGCCAGTTCTAGTCCATGCAGAGCAGGCATTTCCATATCGAGCAGAACCAAATCAATCGGCTCCGGTTCTGTTAATACGTATTCCAGGCAATCCGTCGATTTATCGAATAAACCGGCTACATGGACTTGTTCGAATTGCTCTAGCAGCTTTCCGACTCTGCGAAGTACGGGCTTTTCGTCGTCAACGGCGACAATTCGTATCATCGATACTCCTCCTTACTTTCCCTTGCGGCATGAGGGACGCACAGGGTGACTTTGGTGCCTCCGGCGGTTCCCGTCCCGATTTCAACACCTGATCCGTACAACCTTAGCATTCGGAGATGTATGTTACGCAGCCCTACGCCGCCATGTCCCTCAGCCTCCGTCGAAACAAACGTTCGGGCCCATTCAGGCATACCTGCGCCATCATCTTCGACCGATAGCGTCGTATAGCCGTGATCGGCGCGAACTGATATCGTAACGGTCCCCCCGTCTACATTTTTCGTTATGCCATGACGCACCGCATTTTCGACGAGTGGCTGCAGGGTTAAAGGCGGAAGCAGACAATCGGCGGCCTCGTCCAACTCATAGCGGATGCGGAGCCGATCGCCGAAACGGACCCGCTCGATATGGAGATAAGCCTCGACAAGTTCCAACTCTTTCCGTAAAGGCACCAACCTATCTTTGTTTTTAAAGTCGAAGCTGCCTCGCAAGTATCGGCTAAGGTTCAACAGCAGTTCATGCGTCGTCTGCGGATCTTCTAGCGAAAAAGTAATGATTGTGTTCAAAGCGTTATAGAGAAAATGTGGCTTGATCTGTGCCTGCAAAAACGCCAGCTCCGAACGGACCGCATCTTCGGCGGAGCGCTTCATCTCCAGCAGCGTCCTCGTCCGCGCCCGCAATTCATAAGCTTGGAAAGGCTTAGCCAAATAATCGTTGGCCCCAGCCTCAAAGCCGATGATCACATCCGATGGCTCGTTGCGTACGGTTGTCAGCAAAACCGGCAATTCACTGAGCGTATAGGTTTGCCGAATTTGCCTGCAAGTTTCATAGCCCGACAGTCCGGGCATCATTACATCGAGAATGACCAGACCAATTTTGCCTCCTAATCGTTCCAAAGTCTCAATCGCTTCTTGCCCGCTTGTAACCGCAATGATCTCGTAAGGCTCGTCCGCCAGCACCGCTTGCAGCACACGCAGGTTGACTGTATCGTCATCGACCGCCAGAATCATGTTTTCTCGTCGCTTGGTGCCATTCGGCATATCGGCTTGTGCCGTTCTAGCCGTCTCCAGCCTGCCTGACGACATAGTTGCAACGGCACGAGCTTCCTCACTTAAGCGCGGTTTACTTTCCTGCACTACGCTGCTTTCGCTGATCGGAAGCGTAAAAATAAAGACGGATCCTTTCCCTATCTGCGATTTTACTGAAATTTGTCCGCCATGCAGCTCGACGAGTCGCCTCGCAATACCGAGTCCAAGTCCGGCTCCGCCATATTCTCTCGCAACGGACGTACCCACTTGCTCGAACGATTGAAATATCGTCTCCAGCATATCCTCCTCGATACCGACCCCAGTATCGGCTACTGCCACATGCAGCATCCCGACTTCGGTCCATGCCGATACCGTGACTTCGCCCTCCGGTGTGAACTTGATTGCGTTTCCGATAAGGTTGTACATAATCTGCAGCAGACGATTCTCATCAGCATATGCATATGGCAACTTATCCGGCCAATCGAGGCGAAGCGTTACCGGCTTATCGCCAATATAGTGACGGAACACCTCTTGCTGAGCCGATACGACTGCACGAATATCTACGGGCCCGAGCTCTAGCTCAATGCCGCTGTTTTTCAATCTGGACAAATCGAGAATATCGTTAATGAGATTCGACATGCGGCGGGCTACGGCAATGACAACTTCCAGTTGTTCACGCTGCTTTCCGTTCAGCGGTCCCGACTTCTCCTCGCTGAGCGCCATCGAGAGATTGATAATGCCGTGAAGCGGCGTCTTCAGCTCGTGAGAAGTATTGGCCAGGAATTCGTCCTTCATCCGGTTCGAAGCAATCAATTGATCCGACATGTGGCCGATGATGTGGTAAGCGTTCGTAAATCGGCGGGCAAGTTCCATCGCTTCGATAAACACAAGCAAGCTGAAGCCATACGGCACGAGCTGAAGATCCCACCAGGTGATGATACTGTTGCTGTATAAAATATCGTGGAGCGCTGCCGCTCCAAAGATAAGCCACCCGGAGAGCTGGAGCGAAGCGCCTTCCCTTCTCCGCCAACATGCCATGGCAAAGCCGTATAAAATATAGGCCAGACTTACAAGAGAAACGTATTTGAAAATATCGATGAACTGCGTATACCATTCAGCCGGAAACAGCACGACGGTTCCAATGAATGCGCAACCGACCCAGACGATCGTCTTGATAACGGCCGATTGGAATTCATTCGGATACAACTGTCTAACAAACAACAGTGCTGCGGTAATTCCACCATAATAAGTCAAATATTCAAGCATAATCAACAGCCGAATATCGGTATGCGGATACAGATGGGTAATATACATCCCGCCCACAGACCCGATGCGAACGGCGCCCAATATACAGCATATGCCGAAATACAAGTTAGAGCGTTCCGAACGGCGCATCATGAACAAGGCGAGTTGATACAAGCCGAGCAGCGCGCAGCCTCCGAACACTGAGATATCTATGATTTCTGTACGCTTTTTCAAAGCGACCATTGACTGTTCGGTGCCGAGCGTCAAGCTGAACCAGATTCCGCCTTGCGGATAGAGCTCATTGGCCACTTGAATAAATATGTCAAACGACTGCCCGGGCGGATTGAACGAGACGGTCTGAGGTAGATAAGCTGCGCGAACGGCTGCCCGTTCGCTTGCAACGACCCCCGTTTCCGCGATAACGCGGCCGTCGATCAGTATTCTGTAGGCTGGCGCTATGGCAGGAATTTGCAGTGCTAAAGTACCGGCATCCGCTTGTGTATGTACGGTGAGGCGGTACGTAGCGTAACCGCGTCCCGGCAGACCACTGCTCCTCCATTCGCCCGGCACTTCCGCAAATGTCGGCTTCTCGCCACTCTCGTCCGTCAGCAGCTGATGCCAATGCAATGTCCAGCTGCCGTTAAGCCGGATAGGGCCGTCTTTATTCAGATCCAGCTGACTTAGATCCAGAACACCCTTTACGGCTCTCGGGACGCTTTTCGCGGAAAACAATGTTACGACCGATAGACTTAATACCATCAGGACTATTCCAGCCCCAATGAACAACGCGAATCTCCCGCGCCAATTTTGTAACATGGATAAACCAGCTCCGACATTGATGTGAGACTACTTTATTCTTTATTGTAGCATACGAATCACCTGATCGGTGAGACAGGTTTAATCACATATTGTACACTAATATGATGATCACGCTTAGAATCCACATCGAAGGTACCAGGTTCCACAAGAGCGCCGCTTTAAATTTTTTACGTATAAACAGCCACCAGCCGGCTATTATTGTCACGAGCAGTCCGAGCGGATATGCAGCCAAGTAAGCTAGAAAGTACCAAGTTGTCTTTTCCTTGAGCACGCTGGCATCGCTGAATCCCATCATCGCCATGCCGGCAAGGAACAGCCATACGAAGATAAATAACACGAATATGAGATGCAATCCGATTAACAGCCACAATGTTTTGGTCCGGCTCATACAAGTTCCTCTTTTCGATTTAAGTTTATTTGATCAACGATAACGATTGCAGAATTCGATATATTCACCAAACGGTATCGAATAGACGTGTATTTTTCCATAATCGGATTCATACGAATAATGCTTTGACGCCAGCTTTTGATACAGACGATTCGTGTACGCGTTGTCGGCCTGTGTCGGAATTCGCACCTCTTGTACATCAGGATTTACCTCTAAGATTTGTGCCGCCAACACTTGTAATCCCCGTATGAACGTCCGGTTATTCTGATATTCCTCCTTAAAGCAGCTGTTACCGAGCACTGCGATTTCTTTTTGCTGAAACCCGTCTTCCGCCAGTCCAAGTACAAAGCTTCCAATACCGATGACCTCATCCCTTTCATTTACGATAATGGCGGCCCTGCCTTGCAACATGTAATTTTTGACGTCTCTTAGCGCAAGATTCACAGGATAGTGTGGGATGATGCGAGCTCGGTGTTCGATATAAAAATCTGTAAATCTGCTCCATTGCCGCGTATCGGTGCATATTTCGAATTGGATCATAATAATCACCTCTTAATGGTTATTTTAGTATTTATTAACTTTTATTCTTGATGTTTCCATCTATATATAGTATAGTTACTTATAATTTAATAGAGGAGGTGATTTCAAATGGGTGCTCCGGCTTGCAATCCGCCCCTGGCAACACAAAACAACGATCGTTCATCTGCAATAGTGAAACAGTAATAATTGACTTAAGCAGAAGCCACAGTAAGAAACGATGAGAACCGGCAGCCATGCCGGTTTTTATACTTTCTGAATGGCGATAGCAACTTCCGCTCAACGCGGTAGCGCATCTGCGGGAAGACTCCGAAAGAAGGTTTTCTCACTATTTCTTTAGCGAAGCGTACCGCGCGACATATTCCTTCAGTCGTTCCGGCGTCGTTACGTAAAAACTCAGCATACCGCATGGATGCATCTCTGTATTGCTTACTGTTGCGAACTTTTCGAATAGCTTTCTATAGCCTTCGGTTGGCGTACAATAAAATCCGATCTGTTCAATCGGCTCGTACAATTCTTGTTCACGCTCAACTAGTGCAGCCATGGCCTCCAAGGGCGTCCTCCCTCCACGAAATCCAGCCTCCAGATAGATGAGATGCACTTCGATCCGGGTCCGATCCACATTTCCATCTTCCGCAGTCTCGAACGTGTACGCCAACAGACCTCGAACTTGTCCACGGCCATCTAAGGCGATCATAAAGCCGTTATCGCACAGTGCAGTAAGAAGCGATGACATGATTGTACTCCACTTGTAGGGAACACCGAGATCCTCAGCGTACCGGCACAGAAACCGGACCCCGTCCTCCTTGAGCTGTTCCGATTCGGCAACTATCCATTGCAGCATTAGGCCTCTCTCCTTTGCATTCGCGTACTTAATGTGGCTTCGAGCGCCTCCCGAATGGAGGGGTAGCGCATCAGCAGCGGGTGGAACTGATCGTGCGACAGCGACAGTAGCAAACATGGCACCATCGTGATGATGCTGGCTGTTCTCGGTATACGCTGCATGAGTGCAATTTCTCCAAAATGATCGCCGTCTTCCAGCACGGCTACTTTACGCCGTTCGCCCGATACCGTTGCGATGACGACTTCGACCTTCCCTCTTGCAATCAAATAGAACTTTTCCCCTTGATCGCCTTGTTCGACCACCGTCTCGCCTGCTTCGAATTTCTCGGCCACAAAAAGTCGTGATATTTGGTTCAGTTCGACTTGTTCGATCCCTTGAAAAAAGGGCAGCTTTCGCAACCGATCCGCATGCACCTGCGCGTATCCGCCTCCACTGGACAGCACGAATCCTTGCTGTTTCTCCCACATTCGGCGATACAAGCCATTTTGTTCCATCAATTGTTCATGCGATCCGGATTCGGCGACCTTTCCTTTATCGAGGACGATGATTCGATCGGACATCGCCGCATAAGCCAAGCGATGCGTTACAGAAATAATCGATCTGTGGCGCCCAAGCGACAGGATCGTTTCGTTCACCGATTGCTCGGTTTCCGGATCTAGCGCCGAAGTGGCCTCGTCGAGGAACAAGATATTCGGATTCCGCAGAAGAGCCCGGGCGAGCGCAATCCTCTGCCGCTCTCCGCCGGACAGATTATCGCCATGATTGCGGACAAGGGTATCGTAACCGTCACGAAATCCTGAAATTGTCTCGTGTATTCCGGCCGCTCGCGCTGCTGCTCCGATCTCCTCATCCGTCGCATCCGGCTTGCCTACGACGATATTGTCCCGGATCGAAGCGTGAAATAGGACCGAATCCTGAAAGACGATACCTACCTGGCGAAGCAACGAATCATACCTGGTTTCCTGAAGATCGTGACCGTCATACAGAACCGCTCCCTTTTCCGGTTCGACGAACCGCAACAATAGCTGGAGAACCGTACTTTTACCCGAGCCGCTGGCACCGACGATAGTAATATAGCCGTTCAAAGGAATGTTGAGATCAAAATGCTGCAGCACAGGCTCGCCGGGCGTATAAGCAAAAGTGATATCGCGCAGCACAATTTCCGAACGGACGGACGGCAGTTCCTGTGCACCCCGCTCAGTCACGTCGGGCTTCCACTCCATCACCTGCTGCAAGCGATCAAGGCTTGTCCGCGCCGCCAAAAAATATGGCAGCACTGCGGCAACGCCGAACATCGACTGGCCAACCGTAATAAAGATAGAATTATAGGCAATAAATTCACCTATCGAGAGCCTTCCGTCAAAGGTCAAATAGCTGCCATACGCAAGAATAATCGCTGTCAAAATCGAAATGGCGAGATTAGGCAAACGGTTCAAATTGGAATTGACAAAATTCCTTTTCACGCCGATCGTAAGCATTGAATGGAGAATCTCTTCCACTCTCACAAGCATGCTCCCGCGTAAATCGAACGCTCTTATGACCCGGAATGCTTTGATATTCTCATCAATCGATCCATTGAACTTTTCGAGATGCGCATAATAGGCATCGGCCAGTGCAAGCGAACGGGGCTTGAGCAACCGGTAGGGCACAAATAACAGCACCGAACCGCAGAGTGCAAGCAAAGTAAGCTTCCACTCCATCGTGAATAAGATACACAGCCCGATAACGACGCTTGTAACGGACAGCAATCCCCCGGTGAATGTCTGAAGTATGGCTGACTGAATCGTCGGAATATCGTCGGAATACCTTGCAAGTAGGTCACCGACTTGGAAACGCTCATAAAATCTTTGAGACTGCAGCTGCATATGCCGAAACAGAGCAATCCGGAAATCGAACAACATCCTGGCACCCAATTTGGCTTTGGCGTAATCGCCTGAAATACCGGCAATCACGTTTAGCAAGCCCATAGCAAGCAATACGCCTACAACAATCGCCAAGGCCGTTACATCGCGCGGCAGCAGCGCTTTATCGATTAAATATCTATAACTGAGAGAGGAAAGATAGTGGAACAAAAGGTCGATGAGGGCCCCCATCACAATGAGGAAAATATATAAAGGGGACGATCGAACCAAAGCGACTAAATACTTCCATAACATCTAACCGGTCTCCTTTGAATGCAAGTGATGGCTGCAAGTGAAAGCTCATACCCGTGATTTAGTCCTATTTTACTAGACGCAACTACTTCACAAACTGAAAAGAAAGCGCTTCATGTAAGGTTTTAACGATATTAACCGACATAAAATCCTCTATTCGCGCAAAAAACGACTTTTCCGCAAAGGAGTTGCCGTCTTAATGCCCATTGCCTTGTTGGAATAATCTTTTTATACCCATATTTTACCATGAGGGCGATTTCAGGGGCATGAGATAATAACTACGAGTGATTACTTGAATATGGTGGTGGTAGGATTGATGTCAAGGTTTGTTATTCGAAGGATGCGACAACCGGACGATTTTGTTGCGGTTGCACCATTGTTGAATATGATATGGTCGGAGCCTACAACGGCTAAACGACTGAAGGAAGACGAGGACAAAATTCCTCCTGGCAAGCTGCATTACAATGAAGATGGCGAGCTGATGGGATGGGACCGTCCCAAGTGGGTGGCTGAAGATGAGCATGGACAAGTCGTCGCCTACGCGATAGCTTGGCGAGCTCCGTGGACAGAGCCCGGATCATTGATCCATACCGTTGTTGTTCACCCAGAAAGCCGTGGGAACGGAGTTGGGAGAGCCTTATACTCTTCTCTTCATCAATGGTCTGTAGAGGTCAAAGCCTCGCGCCTAATCGACTTCATGAGGGAGACGGACAAACGTTCGATAGCTTTTGCAGAAAACCGGGGTTATGTAAAGGAACGCCTCACATTCGAATCCGTTCTTGATTTGGGATCGTTTGATGGCGGCAAGCTTTATGATTCGATTCATAAAGCGGAACGAGCTGGAATCCGATTTGTAACATTGGCGGATGAGCCGGGGGAAGAAAACGAGAGAAAGCTATATGAGCTCTATAAGGTCACACATCCCGATATTCCGGGTTTCTCCGGCAGTTTTCCCTGGTTCGAAGAATGGAAAAAGTGGAGTATCGAGCAAGCCGGTGTGCGCCCAGAATGGATCCATATCGCCAAGGATGGCGATCGTTACATCGGCGTTGTCACGCTGCAACAGAACGAGCAAACACAGGCGATGTATCATGACTACACCGGTGTGCTCCCTGAATACCGTGGCCGACGTATTGCGCTCGCATTAAAGATGCTCGGTGTGAAAACGGCCTGCACAATCGGTGTCCCTTATTTGAGAACGCACAACGATTCCATGAATGTTCCAATGCTAAGAATTAATCGGGATCTGATCGGTTTCCGGGCGGAGCCAGGGCATTACAAAATGGTGCGCGAACTCAAATGAGCACAAAGTGCATTCGTTCTGGATAGAAGCAGCAGTCTGTGATGAGTTCCTCGACAATGGTTGCGTTCACTCACTCCTGAAATCATATTTCTCATTTGGCAATCTTAAAACGTGACCGTTAATCCTAACCGTATCATCGTCAATCCAATCGATATTTGCATTCTCTTCTCTATAATTCCAATAGATATTCTTATTCTTCTTAGAGGTTTTGTTGAAAACAAGTTCTGCTCTGACAGCAAAGTCAGTTGTTGCCCCCCCGCTAGATACGTACGCATTAATTGTATATTTGCCGTTCGGAGAGGTAGATTGTTCAATTAAATCACCCGTCTGGAGCCGATTCATGTCAAAGAAAGCCCAATAAAATCCATATCCAATTAAACTAATGAATAGCAAACCAATTGAAAGTAAAAATTTGAGCAGATTTTTTTTGGTTCTTTGGATTTCTAAAATAATACTTTTGTCATCGTTTGAATGTTCCATTTTCCTCCGCTACTTAATAACCTCTTTGTTATTTTCTTATAGTATACCATCATATTATATGTTCTGAATTCTTCCATGGCAGCTCTAATTCGCCATTAAAGAATTTAAAGAGGACCTATTACCGGCTTAACCGATAAAGGTCCTTTTTCTACGTAATTAGTAAAACAGCTGGTTAATTTGAAATTCTAAGGAATCTTAACTACGAGTTCACTGAGATAATTGCTTGTGGATACACCCTTGGGAGGGCCAAATTCGAATTCTACAGACTCGGCATATTTGCCTTCGGAGTAACTAACCAGTATGGGCATTGGGGCGTGACCTTCCGGTACCCATCTAGCTGTAGCTTTGTACCTACCGATCGGAATCTGATCAATACCTGCGCCGCCTTGTATAGGACCTCCGCGTTTCGTTATTGACTTGCCTGCACTGCCGTCAAGCAGCGGACCGATAGGCGTCAGCGTCACTTCCAGATCGCTCATATTAAATTCCGGCAGAGATTCATCATTGGATGAAAAGTACGGATAGATATAGATTTGCCCGTCAAATTTGCTCCAAGTAAAGTTACGAACGGCTCCAGTACTTCCCGTGAGCGGAAGATCAGCGTCAGCATTCAAATGGAACGAGAAATTTTTTCCGTTAAACGATTTGGTCAGTTCAGCACCCATCCTCCAGGATGTGGCCATCTGAGGCAATTCGATCCGATAGTGTCCCGAATCATCGGTAACTCCGAGGATGTTGCTGTCATAGAGCAATGTGTTATCCGCAAAGACTGTGATTCCCGGTAATGGTTGACCTTTTGCATCGCGAACATATCCTTTTACGACATAGGGTTCAACCTCCTCTTTGGGAGATTCGGGAATTGGGGCCGGAGTTGGTTCTGGCTTAGTAGTCGCGTCGGCCTCTTCGATCCGGACAGTCGCATCGCCACCATCTCTAGAGTATGACACCTGATATCCGCTGTTTTCTGCCACAAAACGCAGTGGAACTAAGGTGTTTCCATTAACGATCTGTGCAGGAATATCCAGGTTTACATTTTTTTCGTTTACTCTTGCAGTAGTACTATTGATCGTTAGTTCTATGGTCAGACCATCCTTCGTTCCGATCGCCTTTTGGAGCATCCCAGACTCAATCCATTTTACCTCAAAGCCAAGAGTTTCGAATAATTTACGAAACGGGACCAGCGTTGAGCCATCCTTCAGTATTGGCCGTGCATCATTAAACTGAAGCTCTTGTCCTTTGAAGAGCACATGGAACATCGGACTATCCGCTGGAGCAGGAGTCGGTGCCGGGCTTGGTGTCGGTGTTGGCGCGGGTGTTGTTGCAGGGCCTGGCGTCGGTGTTGGCGCTGGCGCAGGTGTTGTTGCAGGGCTTGGTGTCGGAGTCGGCGAGGTCGAAGGTGTTGTTTCCGGTGCCGGTGAGCTTGAAGTCCCCCCTGATGTCATCGGATTTTTATATTTAATCGGTTTAGAAACGATCGTTCCTTGCGGCGTGCCAATTTCCAGCACATAATTCTGTGTCTCCTTGATCGTGCCGTTATCGCTCGCGTACAAATCAAAGGTAAGCTCTCCAACAAACTCTCCAACCGGTTCTTTGACGTCCTTTCGAAAACCTGGGTTGACGATGGTGCTTTCGATGGCGGTACCGCTTGCCGTTGTTACGGTTTTGTTCTGTACAATACCGAGCAACCATCCGGTTGTCACGTGGTTTGTACGCCAAACCCCTTGATAATTATCCTTACCGTATTCATCTGTTGAACGCAGAACGACGGAATTGATAACTGTCTTTTGAGCAAGGCTTAGAAGCAGCTTGAAGTGACCATCCTTATTGCCTTCAGGCGTAAAATCTGCCGAACCGACGACGTCAGACGCAGTGTCAAGCAGGCTGAATTCCTTAATCTGTATGCCTGGAGGCGGTGTCTCGCCAAAAGCGCTTGCGATCCCGCTAAACGCTATGCAGCCTGCCAGCAGAAGAGTTATTGCAGAAGTTTGTTTTCGTTTGCTGAAATTTAACATCATTGTTCCAGTTCTCCTTTTCTAAAAATACTTCGTCCCAGTTAAGCTACCTCCGGTTTCGCCTCTGGCTTAGCTGCAAACATCACTTCCGATTTCGCTGCTGAAGCTACCTCCGGCTTCGCTTCCGGCTTTGCGCTCACAGTTGTTGGAACCGCAATTGCTGCAATCAACGCAGCCCCTAACACCCATTTCAATGCATTGTTCATTTTTTTCAATGTGATAACCTCCATAAAATGAATTCACTTTCTACATTCATCTTACAACGGGTGCGCTCCTGATTTCATGAGTGTTGACCGGGAAATGTATCGGGAAGATTATAGGATAAAATCGGATCGATTATAGATAATATCGGGAAAGAATCCGGGAATCGCCGACACAGGTGATAAAATGAAAAAACCTCCTAATCGCTTAGAGCGATTTGAGAGGTTTTTGATGTTAAGGCGATCTCCTGCAATCGGCTTCATCTTTGCCTGTCTATCCTATACATGCCACAGATGGGATTTGGTCGGTTATTCCGCCAGATATGGCGTTACTTTAAAGTTATCGATAAAGCTTTCACTGTTGAAGCTTCTAACCCCTACGTTGCCATGCGTGAAAGGAGTATCGCTCCGATCCGTGTAATCAATAAGGGGATTATCCATATCCCCAACATAAACCTTGATCCTGGTTCCGCTCACGACTACCTTCATGTGCATCCAATTCCCAACCGTGCCGGCTAGCGCCTTTCCGGTCAAGTGCTGGAAGTTATAATTGAATTTGCCCAGATGCACGCCGTCTGCGGTCAGGTATGCCATGTAACCCTGTAGGAAATCGTCACGATTCTGACTCAATGCCGTTCCGTCAGCCGGATTGTTTACGCGGAAAATAATTCCTGCATTACTTTCTCCTCGCGTATTTGAGCCCAGTTTGATATCTGTCTCCACGGAATAGTCCGACCAATTGCTGTCGCCAATAACCGACTTCGGATATCCTCTCAGTTGGGATTTATATACGCCTTGTTTAGGAACGATCGGGTCATTATGGAAACGGAAGCTGTAAAAGTCGAATTCACCGGTTACAATTTCGACCTTGATCGTGTGATTGCCTGCTGGAAGGGAAATCCCTTCTTTCGTTACCGTCATCCACTCGTTAAAACTGCCGGTATTGGGAACATTGATGATACCTGTGAGGTCGGTCGTATCGTCCAACCAAAATCTGACTTGACTCCCAACCATGGCCGTAGCCACTCTCAAATCCAGCTTATATGCACCCGCTTCGGTGACATTCACATTGTATTTCATCCACTCGCCGGTCTGGTTCCAACCCGTCGTGAACCCTTCCGGGACCGTACGGATATCGACGTCATCGGAACGGTACAGACCTCGTATGTTATCCGGCGTGTTGTCATGGTAAGCGACACCCTCCCCTCCGTTCATATAATCCACGGCAAGAACGGTCCCGGGAAGCGTTTTAGGTTCATTTAACGTAATGAACGAGAGGCTTGCGAAATCATATTCGCCTTGGACGATCTCAACCTTGATGGTATGGTCTCCTTCCGGCAGAGTTAAGTCTCCAAGCTTGACATTTTTCCAGTTATTCCATCCTCCGGTATTGGGGATATCCACGACACCGGTCAAATCGGTCGTATCATCCAGCCACAAACGGATTTTCCCTCCGTTAAGCGCCGTTGCGATACGGACACTGGCGTCATAAACTGCCGATTTGGCAACATTGACGTTATACTTCAGCCACTCGCCGGTCTGGTTCCAACCGACGTTCCAGCCACCTTTCGGATTAATGCGAATATCAACCGAATCATTGCGATACTGACCGCCGATATTCGAGGGCGTATTGTCGTGGTAACCGACACCCTCGCCACCCGTGTTATAATGAACGGCTTCGACAATACCCGGAATTGATTTGGGAACGTCGAACGATACGAACTTCAGCCTCGCGAAGTCATACTCGCCTTTCACCGTATCGAAAGTAATCGTATGTTTGCCCTCCGGCAAGTAGAAACTCGGGGACAACGTTGTTTGCCAAGTATTCCAATCTCCGGTACTAGGAATATTGATCGCACCGGTTAGATCCGTATGGTCGTCCAGCCAAATACGCGCTTGATTATCTTTGAACGTGGTTGCTGCCGTTACTTCGACCTTGTACATTCCTGCTCGCTTCACGTCGATGTTGTATTTGAGCCATTCGCCGGCCTGATTCCAACCGACATTAAGCCCGTTAAAGTTGCTATTCGTTCGGATATCAACGGAATCGCCTCGATAAGCCCCGCCGATGTTATCGGGCGTGTTATCATGATAAGCTATGCCTTCTCCGCCCGTATTATAGAAAGGTGCTTCTATGATACCAGGAACCGGCTTGGGAAGATCAAACGGAGGCGCATCCCCGGTATCTACCCGCCAGCCTTGTTCAAATTTCGTCCAATCGAAATCGTTGTCATCGTTAAAATCATCAGTTACGGCTGTCGTTGCAGTGGAAAGGTTGAACTTCAGAGAGGCAAAATCGAATGTTCCACCGTCTGCTATCACTTTGAGCTTATGCAAACCTTGTGGAAGATTGACATCCCGAATGATCTGATTATCCCATTGATCCGCGCCACCTGTCGAAGGGAGCCGTACCGTGTCCGTTAATTCGGTAGATTCATCGAGTTCAAGCTTTACTCGCGCATCGGCTGCTGCGGCATACCTGATCACGACATCATAAGTTCCCGCTTCGGATACATTCACGTTGTATGGCAAATTCCCCTTATTAAACGATTCGACATAATGACCGCCATATGTAGCTTCAGAGATACTGATATGATCGGAATTACCATTAGAATTAGACTTGCCATTACCTTTCGGGTTGAAATGGATTGCCTGGATCTCGCCGGGAATCGGCTTGTAAGCGGCATTTGCGCTGTTACCGCCCACTTTATTGCTAAACGCAATATATTCGAAGTCCGCATGCGCATCCGTTGTCGTGTAACCGATCTTGCCCTTGCCAAGTCGTTCGACGGAACGGGTTTGCTTCAACATGCCATCTACATAAATGCGATAGTCGGAGTCTTCCTTCTCCACGCGGATCTGGTGCCATTTTGTATAATCATAGCCATCCGGGAGAGAGGTTGTTACCCGTTCTGTATCCTTGCCGTCCACGCGGAATACAGTCTCCAAACGATTTTGATTGCGGTTCAGTACGGCAACACCGTAATTCTTCTCATTATTGTAGGAGAATATTGCACCCATCAGCGGATTCGCGCTGTTCCCCTGCTCTACTTGCTTCAGGTTAAACTCCGCAGTGAAGCTGTCTTCCGTCGCTTGGCGGGATAGAAGCATAGGAGATCGTTCCGGTTCACCCATGGCATCTTGATACAACGTACTGCCGTCCCGGATTCCCCAATTCCCTCCGCCGACGGCCTTCCAATCGTCGCCTACTCCATCCCGTTGGAACCGGTCGCTAAACTCAGGCATGGAGGGGTCTGGCTGTTCCGATGTCGTAGGACCCAGAACGAGCATTTTATCCCCGTTCCATACGATCCGGTCCAAATTCAGATTACGCCCAGGATTGGCATGACTGTGGTATACGATATAGTCGGAATCCAGGTCGGGACCGCGAACGATGGAGTTATGCCCAAGCCCGACATGATCTCCTTCTGCGTCGAGAAGAATCGGGTTCTGGGAGGCGGCCGGCACAAAGCCCGTAACCGGACTTGAGCTGCTCGCATAATCCACCCTGTATGCATCGCTCCACACGTGGTTTCCGGTATACGTCATATAGTACTTACCTTTGCGTTTGAATACCGTTGGCCCCTCGGTCCAACCCTTCATCGTAGCTCCGGTATTCGATTTCTCACCAAACGTATATGGATCGGACATCGGGCGAACGTCGATATTCCCGTTGCCCGTGCTGTAGAAGTACCATTGTCCGTCGTCGTCGATGAAGACGTCTCCGTCAATGCCATTCACTTTATTGCCTGTTTGGGCCGTGAAAGGACCTGTAGGACTGGAGCTCTTTAGCACGCGATGTCCGCGCTGCGTGGTACCGGGTTCATCCCGAAGCAATGCCGTATACATGTAAAAATCTCCGTTCCAGTAAACAACTTCTGGGGCATAGGCTCCTTTCGTAACCGCTTCCGTAGCGCAAAGCCCACGATATTCCCAATGCACCAAGTCTTCTGAAGACCAAACCTTCACACCTGGCTTATCGTCAACCGTACTGGTGTATAGATAATAGACGCCGTTAAATTTCAAGATGAACGGATCGCCTTCCCCATAAAAATCCCCATTATTCCAACGCCATGAGTCCGGTACGATTTGCGGATTGCTGTAAGCGAATCCTGATGCCGGAAAAGACAAGATTAAAAGTAAGGCAAACAATCCCGTTAACCATTTTTTCATTATCATCAGCTCCTATCAATTCGGATTCGCTACCGTTAGCGAATGATTTCCAACACGTAGACGGATGACGGTCTCAACAAACAGGTCACTTGAGATTTCGCGAATGACAATTTGTGGGCTTCGCAGACCACGGAATCTGGGTACTCGGCAGTATTTATGCATTCATAATTTTCAGCTGTTAATTCCAACAATCGGGCAGTGCCCGACTCTGCAAATCCGTCCAGCTGCACTTCGGTTAAGGTATCTTCAAGACTCCGGTTCACCATAAAGATCGTTAGCTTATCTTCACGAGCATTCATGCAAACCACGACGTCCAAATTCGGCAGTTCATCAAGATTTGGCGCAGTCATAGCGCTATTAATCTTGCTAACCTTAAAGCTGCCGCATTCGGTTTGACTCTGAACAACATAGCCCAAGTCTCTGTTTGCATACATTTTCATGACATAATAAGTTGGAGTGCCATAAACAGTTAAAGAATTCCCGCTTCTGCCTGAGGACTTACCGCGAAATTGATCCGCATAGAAATCCCCTACTCGGATGCACCCCCCAAGCCAGCCGTTGACAAGGTCGGAGAAGCTGCCTATCTTGATCATGTCGCTATTTCGAATAAATTCATTCAAATTTGCCGCATTCGCAACTGCTGCTTCTAGCGTGTGTTCATTAGGAAGCCCCTTGCGGATGGTATTCGGATAGTACATCGTGTTGTATTCCGTTATAGCCAGTTTCAGGTGGGCATAGAGCTCGTTAGAACTGAAAATGTCCCTTAATTGCCGTATCGTTTCCCTCGTCCATTCCGGATAAGAGACCATTGCCTTATAACGCTCTTCTTTTGGCGTAAGTGTATTCATTCCAAAACGTGCGCATCCGTGATACAAATGTAAGGTTAAATAATCGATGTGCTCGGCTGCTCGTTCTAGTAAGGTCTTGTTCCAATCCATTTTGTCATCCCCGCAAGCGAGCAGCCTAATTTCGGGATCTACAGCCTTCATGGATTGGGCAAAACGCACATAGCGTTCTGCGAATTGTTCTGCAGTGCAATGTCCAACTTGCCATGAGCCCCAAACTTCGTTACCAATCTCCCAATACTTCACTCCATATGGTTCAATGTGGCCATTTGCTGCTCTGAGTTTGCCCATCGGTGTATCCACACCGCCATTACAATACTCAACCCAATCGGCCGCTTCTTCCGGTGTGCCTGATCCATCGTTTACACAAATCAGAGGCTCCACGTTCAGTTCACGGCAAAATTGAATAAACTCATCCGTGCCAAAATACTTATTCGTCCACCCGCCCCATGCTTCATTGATAACATTGGGACGCTCATACACTGGACCAATTGCCTGCTGCCAATGATAGGCACTAATATAATTCCCTGCAAGCCGCATCATACCGGCGTTTAAGTCTCTGGTCATATCCATGACTTCTTTACGCACATTGCCTACACGGTCGGAAGGGAGCAACGAAATATGATCAAGCCAAAGCATCCCCGTAGATACATGATCCAGCCAGCGCTCATGATCAGAGGGTACATAGATCCTAAACTCCGCATGCTCACAATACCGTTCAACCGTGAGACGTGATTCATAATGCTTCCAGTTATGGCTAACCAAATCTATTCGCGCCCGTCCAATCACTTCTTCAGTCGCCTTATCCACAATCTCTGCTATAACAAACTTGATTTCGATAGAAGCTCTTGCATACAGCGCCAAATCATAGCCATGCAGATCTTGTTTTACTGCAATCGCTTGGCTAATGCCCGCATAAGCCTCGTCATCGCTATAGATTCGAACCAGCTGGCTGTGACCGGAATGATGTGCAGCAGCAGGTTCGAGGGCATAGATGGTGCTTTTCCCGTTCGTATAAGGACGCCAGCTTCCGGAAAGCCCTCTAAACATCCCGTCCATACTTTCAAAATCCATATTCGAAAGCGGATATGCCAGCATAGCATCCATATGATCTCTGATATCTTCCACAAAATGTCCGAACAAATAAGGGTTAATGCTGTCTTTGCCGATTTGATTCGTATTCACCTGGATCTTAGCTCTAGATTGCACCATGAACGCAACTCTTCCTTCCACCCATTATCCTTTTAATGAACCAATCATAACGCCTTTAACAAAATGCCTCTGTACAAAAGGATACATCACCAGTACCGGTAAGCTGGATATAATGATGACCACATATTTGATACTCTCGGCCAACAGCACTTTATCTACCAGCCCCGCGCTACTATCAAAAGAATCAGCCTGACTGATTAACAGCATTTCGCGCATCACGAGCTGCAGCGGGTACAAATCCTTGCTGCGAATATAGATTAAGGCATTGAAGTATGAATTCCAGTGACCGACAGCGTAGAATAGGATCATTACCGCCAATATCGGCTTGGAAAGCGGCAAGATCACATGTGTGAGCAGCTTCCAGTTCGAGCAGCCATCGATATGAGCCGCCTCCTGGATCTCCCAGGGGATGCTTGTTTGAAAATAAGTTCTCATGACAATCAAATTATAGGTGGCAATTGCTCCCGGGATGATTACCGCCCACATCGTATCGACCATTCCTAAGCTTTTAACGATGAGATAAGTAGGAATGATTCCTCCGCTGAAAAACATCGTAAGCGTAACAAAAAACATGATGCCCCCCCGCCCGGGAAGGTCTGGTCTTGAAAGCGGGTAGGCTGCCAGTGTCGTCATGAGAAGATTGATCGACGTTCCTACGACCGTATACACGAGGGTATTGCCATAACTATGCCATATTTGATCGTTTTGAAATACGTTCTTGTAAGCCTCAAAAGTAATATGCTTAGGCAGCAAAGTCACTTCGCCATTCAGCACCATAGCAGGATCACTGAAAGATGCGCTTATGATAAATATTAATGGGTACAGCACGACTACAACTATAAGGGCAGCCAATGTACCCACGACGGCATCGAATATTTTTTCATCCGATTTCTTTCTCTTGAATGTTTGTTCCCTCATCGCATCGCCCCTCCTCACCATAAGCTTGTCTCGGCTTTTTTACGGGCAAAACGATTTACGAGCACGAGCAGCGCCAAGTTAACAATGGAGTTAAACAAACCTATTGCAGCTGTATAGCTGTATTCTCCTTTTAGAATACCTGTTGAGTAGACGAAGGTAGATATAACGTCGCTGGATTCCGAATTCAAATCATTTTGCATCAACAATATTTTCTCAAACCCGATATTCATGAAATGTCCGATATCGAGAATAAGCAAGATGACGATGACAGGGAGAATGCCTGGGACGGAGACATGCCAAATTCGCCGCAACCGGCTTGCTCCATCCATTTTGGC
Organism: Paenibacillus sp. GCM10027628; assembly: GCF_042676385.1. Taxonomy (NCBI): domain Bacteria; kingdom Bacillati; phylum Bacillota; class Bacilli; order Caryophanales; family Paenibacillaceae; genus Paenibacillus; species Paenibacillus sp. GCM10027628. The sequence goes on along the minus strand of NZ_JBHTHA010000028.1, from coordinate 17,016 downwards.
CGCTTCATACAGCTGCGGGTTAACTCCGCTAAGTGCCGCAATATAGATGATCGATTGCCATCCCATATTTTGCCATATATTGGAGCCGATAAAGATGGTTTTAAACCAAGCGGCTGAATCCAAAAATCGAACCGGTGCTCCGCCAAATGCTTCAATGATCGTATTCACAGGACCTCCTCGCGGAGATAAAAACAGCATCAACATGCCTACCATGACGACGACTGAAATAAAATGCGGGATATACGTAATGTTTTGCACAAGCTTGCTGAACGCTTTGTTGCGGATTTCATTAACAAGTAAAGCCAGAAATACCGGAACAGGAAAAGCAAACAATAAGGAGAACAAGTTAATCGAAATGGTGTTCCACAGCAGCCTCCAGAAATAGTAAGATCCTACAAAGCGTTCGAAATGTTCTAAGCCCACCCATTTGCTGCCAAGAATCCCCTTGGCTGGACTAAAGTTTTTAAACGCGATCTGCAATCCATACATGGGCCCGTAATTGAACACAAGATACCATACGATAGGAACGAGCAGCATCAAGTAGAGATCGTATCGACTGCCGATCGATTTTAAGAGGCTGGAGCGCCTCAATTTGGGTCGAGGCGCAACGCCTACAGGATTTGCCGTACTCTTCATCTGTAGCCCTCCAGCCATCATGCGGGTTTATTTTTGCTTTCTCATGTTATCATAAGCATCCTGGTACAGCTTTTGCAGTTCGTCAATTTTCAATTTCTTCAAAGTAGCCTGGAACTCTCCCCACTTATCGAAGCTAAGGGCGCCTGCAATAAACTTGGTGCTCTGCTCCTCGTAATACTTATCAATATCGTTCCGCAGCACATTGATTTTTTGAGCCGTTTGTTCATCGAACATAGGTGACGCGTAGCGAACCTTCGGCATGAATGGATCCAGCTTCTTTTGAGCTTCCTGAACCTGCGGCGGATTAATGTAAGAAGCTACCTTCTCGCTGATCAGATGCGGTGCCCCGCCTCCGGCATACGGAGTGATTTTGGATTGATTTTTTGTCGCCAAGAAGGCATCTGTATAATAGGGAATCCCATCCCGCAATTCATAATTCTCGCCCTTACGACCGAATCGCAGCAAGGTGGATCCTTCATCGCCATAGAAATAATCGATCCAACGTATCGTTGCTTCCGGATACTTATTAACAGAGGTGATGGCAAATGCTCCAAAATCTCTGGGTACCGGAGCTGCTGCACTCTGCATTCTATCGCCATGCGGTCCCTTGAGCGGGGCTATACCTATATATTGATCTGCAACTTTACCGTCCAGCATGGGATTGTTCGTCTGATCAAAAAAGAAGCCGGTATTTCCTGTCCCTTGCTTGGCCAGATATTGAGCCTCCTTCTGAGTAAATAGCTCCTGATCCAGCAGTTTTTCCGAATACAACTTATTCATATACATTAACATCTCTTTGTTCCGGTCATTACCCATCCAAATTTGCACGTTGTCATTTTCAAGATTAATATAATAGCCGAGCTGCTTATCCAGGCCGAATGCTCCACTCATCATGTCCAGGACAGGTAAACCTAGGCCAGGACCAGCACTTGCGCGAGCGGTCATTGGGATTTCATCCTGTTTGCCGTTGCCATTAGGATCTTTATCCCGGAAAGCTTTCAGTACCTCGTAGAGATCGTCTGTAGTTTCAGGTTCCTTCAGGTTCAGCTTCTTCAGCCATGCTTGATTCATCCATTTTTTGTCGGTTCTTGCAGCGTTGACGGTCACAATGCCAGGGATGGCATAAATATGACCTTCGGGTGTTGTAATAGCAGAGCGAATCTCGGGATAGGTTTCCATTAGCTTTTTAAGGTTTGGAGCGTAAGTATCAATCAACTTCTCGAGCGGGATTAATTGACCGCCTGAACCATAACGAATGGTTTCTAATGGAGTAAGGTTGGAGCGGTACAAAACATCAGGAAGCTCATTCGATGCAAATAACAGATTCTTTTTCTCAGCAAAACCATCCGTAGGCGCTTCGATGAATTCTACCTGAACATTGCTCATTTTTTCATAATCTTGAAACACCGGCATATCCTTAAAAGGTCCGTTGGATGGCGCAATTCTTGTGAACATTTTCAACTTAATTGGTTCTTTGACTATAGGAAATCCATCTGCAGACACGCTTTTTGCAGCATCTGCTTGGGATTTGCCCTCTTTCTCTTTACTCGGGGTATCCGAGCTGCAGGCGGTAAGTGCCATGCTGGATAATACCAAAGTGGAAAGCAGTACCGTCCCCCAATTTCTTTTCATTCTTTCGTTCCTCCGATCGAGTCATTGTTTCCCTCAAAAAAGAAAGCGTTTTCCAAGGGTTGATCTTAGTATAGTCAATTCATTCTTCCAGATGGTTCAACATATTTGACTTTCCATTCTACTTTTTTGACTGTTTCAAGTTATCCATGTACGCCTGAGGCGTCATACCCGTAATGATTTTAAAGACTTTAAAATAATAAGTGTAATTCAAAAAACCTACCTGACTGCTGATCTGTTTCAATGAATAGGGGCCGGATTCCATAAGCAGGCAGCTTGTTTTAATGCGAACTCGGTTCAAATACTCTGTGAACGTCATTTGCGTTTCCTCTTTGAACAATCTGCTTAAATAGGAAGGATTAAGATTAAGGGCACTAGCCGTGATGTCCAATGAAATGTTGGAAGCATAGTTGTCCGTTATAAATTGTACGGCTTTCAAAATATGACGCGAATAAGGTCCTCCGGAATGCTGTTGCTTGATTGTCTCAACAATACGAGCGTAGTAATCTAACAAACTGTGCTCCAACTCGGCAACGCTTCCCATTCGCCCAAGTTCACTCCGCGAGGGAATGAGTTTGTTATTTTCTTTGGATGCATGAGGAAAATGCCGATTCAATAACATTTCAACCATATGAAGCATTTCGCTTACAATGATTTGTACAGTCATGGCGTAGACAGGCTGACTCCGTACAACAGCGAAAATGGTTGAAATAGCATGGTTAATTCTTTCCCCATCAAACTGCTCCAGAAAAAACAACAATTGCTTCTTTGCTTCAATAAACAAAGAATCTCTCAAGATGGGCGTGTTCAGGCCTTGACAGAAAATATCGTTAATTTCCTGATTGGCTTTGCTATAACTGACGCCAAGCTGCTTCAAACTTCCACATAGCGGCCCCATGGCATAGACGCATTTTAAGTTAAGGAACTTTTCGAGGGAATGGGAAAGACTGCTCATGGCTTGATTGATTTGGGTTGTAACCGTGTGTTCGCTTCGATCCTCCGAAGAAAACAGGACAATAAAGCGCCCTTCCCCCGCATAACCTACCGTCCGCTTCTGAATGTCGCCAATCGCCATTTGCATGACTTCCGTCGCCTGCAGCACAAACCGGTTTTTCTGCACATCGGTAAAAGACTCCGTCAACAACAGAAAAGGTACGATTTGTACAGCTGCGGTTCCATAATTGATAGAATGGGTATAAAGACCATTGTCTCGTGCATAGGAATGCAGCGCTTCACTGGCTTGGGGCACGTCTCTGCCCAAATTAGCTACATGCTCGCGAAGAATAACCGGACTTAGACGTTCAAATATTTTGGTTTGAGCACTTCGAGCTTCATGCTCCCGTTCTTCGCTCTGCAATTCCTGGACCGCTTTAACAAGCAGCATCAATAGACCAGCGGCGTTCAAGCGATGCTTGAGCAAATAATCCATAGCCCCGTTCATCAGGCAAGTCCGAACGTAGTCGTAATCGTCAAAGCTGCTCAGCATGATCATTTTTACCTTTGGAAATCGGTCTTTGATCTTACGGCTCAGTTCTACCCCATTCATTACCGGCATGCTTACATCCAAAATTGCAATATGCGGCGTATGCTGCTCCATCATGGAAAGTGCCATAGTTCCGTTATGAGCCTCACCGCATAGGGTGAAACCGTGTTTTTCCCAATCCAACATACTCTTCACATCGTTACGTGCCAAAGCCTCATCATCAACCAATAATACCTGAAACATTCCTCATCCCTCCTGACCTTATTGATCCTTACCAGGCAGCAATGGAAATCTGATCTGCACAGTGGTATAGGTGTCTGGCGCACTATAAAGACTCAAGCCGTAAGGCTCCCCGAACAGTCGAATGATACGTTCATGCACGTTGCGAACTCCCATGCCGCTAAAGCGTGTGCTTGTTGAAACTTTATTCACTTCAAACAGTGCATCCATCTGTTCCTTGGACATTCCTTTGCCGTTATCCCTAACTTCGATTCTCAGTTCTGCATTTTCCTCATAAACGCGAATCGCCACCTGGCCCTCATGCTCCGAAGAGGAAAGTCCATGTATGATAGCATTTTCTACAAGAGGCTGTAGCATTAACTTTAAAACGCTGAACTGTAATAGCTCTTCATTTTCAACTTCTATATTCAAATGTATGGGTTCCACATATTTGTATTTTTCAATATTCACATAACTGCGGACATACTGCAGCTCATCTTGCAGGGAAAGAAATTCATTCGTATTCCCCAAAACACCTCGCATGAGCTCAATCAAAGACTCCGATACTTCAACAATATTCGGCACCCCGTTCAATTTGGCCAAATATTTGACCGTATTCAGCGTGTTATACAGAAAATGAGGGCGGATTTGTGCCTGCAAAACAGCAAGCTCTGCTTCACGTTTCTCCTTCTCGGTCGTTACGATGCCTTCAAGTAAACGTTTTAATTCGGCCACCATACTTTTGAATACGTAATAGAGCTGACCTATTTCATCCTCGGAATGAATTTCGACAGTCGGGAGGGTCAAGTTGCCTTCCATGACATGCATCATCATGGATCTCAGCCTTCGAATATTTCTTGTAATTCTCGAGGAAACCTGTAAGGTACCGATGACGATAAATACAAACACAATAATGGCTACTGTGGCTAATACATTCCGGATTCGTGTCGTTTCGGTCAACAACGATTTCATCGGAACGAGTGCCACCGTTGACCATCCTGTATAATCGGATTTCCGTGTGATGACCAGGTAAGACTTATGGTCGAAGACCCTTTCAACTGAACCGTCAGTCCCTGCCAGCTCCTGTTTGAGCCCCATGATCGTTTCCTTGTTAAAAACGCTTGTTTGGGGTTGATAAATAAATTCGTTGTTCCTATCAACCACATACAACATACTGTCAGGTGTTGGTTTGACATCATAGATTTTCTTAATGAACTCGTCATTCAGATCGAACATCACCATACCGATTAAATTACGGTTATATCGGAGCTCGCGCCCGGTCACAATGGAGTCACTGACGCCGGTTTGATGAAAATACGCATACCCTGTACCATTTTGAAGCAAATAATCCATCATCGGTGTGAATAATACGTTTTTATCGAGCCATGGGGTGCCGACGAAAAACACCTTTTCGTTCAGCCCTATGACGGCGACTCGAGAAATATATGGCTTGTAAGCAATCAAAGCCGATAAAAACTCCTCGATCCGCTTTTGTTCCTGGAACCACTCGTAGCTTGGCTCCTCTGTCTTGCTAAGCAATGTTTCAAGCACCGTTTTATTGGTAGCGACGACCGTATTTAATCGACTAACTTCCTCCAGACGAATATTCAATGATTCGTCCGCTTGTCGGATGCTTTCCGTAACGGAAATAATCGCATTATTCTTGACCGTTTCTCTCATATACAAATAAACAATACTTGTCACAGCTACGATACCAAGCAGCGTAACCAGACTAAATGCGACGAAGATTTTCCCCTGGATGCTTACCGTGGGTGAAATCAGCTTTCTTATGGAGAAAAACTTCATGAACCGTCAGCTCCTTTCCCTATCATCAGGATGTGAAAAAACATGAATCCGGCCCGATGAGGAGCTTAATTCATGTTTTAAAATTACACGCTACAAGGTTCTATGCACATCCCCTGTCCATCTTCTTCGGCTTGCAGCAGGACAATTCCCGGACGGGTCCGAAATGGAGCGGTTCGATCATTTCCGAAAAATGTCGACATGAGTCTTCCTTCATGATCGATAAACATCGTCCCGTGGCCTCCGTGGGGAACTGCCAACCGTCTTGGTGTATACGGACCGTATAAATGATCTGCAACGGCATACATCATATCATAAGTACCGTCCACTCGTTTATCGCCATTCCATTCCGCAGCACCAAGAATATACTTACCTTTATATTTCACGATAAAAGCACCCTCATATCCAACGCGCTGTCCATCTGAGCACAATAGCTTGCGGGGGTCTTCTGCAAAGCCCGTCATATTCGTTTTCATCCTGGCAATTTTCCCGTCCTGCCACACAAAATAAACTTGACCATCGTCATCCTGGAACAGGCTGGAGTCGATATCCGTATTCGTCATTCGTCCCATATCGATATAAGGTCCCTCTGCATGTCCGGATACACTTTTAATCAACCCGGTGCCTCCGCCTTGAAGCGAATATGTGATCCAGAATGTTCCGTACAAATAAATCATCTCCGGGGCCCAGAGACAAGGATTCTCATAAATGTTGTTCTCCCATGTACCGTTCTCGGATAAATCCCATACTTTCGCTACATAGTTCCATTCCTTCAGATCTATGGAGCTCCATAAGTGAAGCTGGTTATTCCGGTCCCAAAAATTTCGATGCGGCTTATCTGTGGTCCCCGTCAAATAATACACCACATCCGGTCCTTTGCTAATATGAGGATCCCGAATCATGAAATCAGCAATGGGTTTGAGACTTCCAACAGCCCCCTTCTCAAGGACTGCACCCTCAATCGGTCGAATGAATCCCGGACGTGCGATGGACATGGGGACCAAGGAAGGATAATGCTCAACCGGCGAATAGCTGCCGCAGCCCGTAAAAGATGCATACAGCTGATTGTCAATTCCGGTAAATAAAGAGATTTGCCCGCCATGGGGAATTGCCAGATACCGTCGGCTGTATGGTCCATAGATCGATGGGCTCACCGCTACAAAGGTGTCAACAGCATCGCTGCCCATCCGCTCAAACGCATCTGCACAAAACATATAGTAGTACCCATCCCGCTTGTATAAAAAAGCCCCGTGTGTTCCAATCTGCAGTTTTCGAATGTATGATGGATGATCCTCACGCCCCGCGACCTTCCAAGGCTGCACTTCTACCATCCGAGGAACTTCCTCAAGACCGGTCATGTCCTCATTCATGCGGGCAATCTTTCCATTACTATAAATCCAATATACAATTCCGTCTTCATCTTCAAATAATGAAGCATCCTGCCCATCATCCGTCATCATACCCAAATTCTGGTAAGGACCTCTGACGGAGTCGGACAAGCTTTTGAGCAAACCGGTGCCTCCTTGACTCAACCCATAGGTGATCCAGAACGTTCCTTTTACATAGTGGATTTCTGGAGCACAAATTCCATTGGCGCCCTGGCTCCCCTTTTGCCATGATCCCTCTTGCTCCAAGCACCAAACTGTGACTGGCACCGTCCATGACTTTAAGTCAGCGGATGTCCATACTTGCAAGTTTAAGCAATCAGTCGTTCCGGTCAAATAGTACATACGATCCGGTCCTGTACAAATACTGGCATCTTTTAATGAAACATCCAAAATTCGTTCTATGAGTACGGGAGATTCAGAGTAACCCCTACATGCGGACCACTCTGTTTCAGGGTGCGGAGGTTGAGTAATAAAATCGTCACTTTTCATTGATGCGTCCCCCTTAAGCAGTTGTATGTTTGAGTTCATTATATCGTTCTTTTAACAAACTCTTAATGGAGAAAACGGTTCATCAGGTGAGGAAAAGGGACATCATACTGCCCGCTCCTTTCGTCATGGCTTGCAGGCTGGAGAATGGCCATAATAATTGCGATATGCTCGTGAGAATGAGTATAAACTCGGATAGCCTACCGTATAAGCGACCTCAGTAATATTCCGATCGCCTAATGAGATCAACGCAGCTGCCTTTTCCATTTTGAGCCTGTACAAATAGCGGTTAGGAGATACGCCGATCATTTTCTTGAATATATCCGAGAAGTAAGATCTGTGTACCCCCGCAGATTCAGCAATCTCCTTGATGCTGATGCCTTCCATATAGTGCAATTGCATAAAATCAAGTGAACGTTGCAACCAAGGTATGTCATTCACTTTGCTTTTGGTTTCGCTAAGAGCCCTTCCCTCTTTCAAAAGCACGGCAAAAATGGCATATAGCTTTTCCTGAAGTTCTAATGAGAAGCCGATATCCTTTACTCCATCCGGTTGATCCGAAATATAGCGAAGTAATGCATATAATGAATTCCAGACTTCCTTGGTACCTTTTGCACGAAGAATGGGAGTGGCTTTAGTTAGACCTAGCGATCGTAGCAAAGGTGCGGTCTGAGGTCCTTGAATAGCAATCCAGATCAGCTTTAAGGTCTTTTCCGGATCGTAAATGCGGTAAGAATAGGGTTCAGCCGGGAAGAAGCAGCAAATATCGCCACGCTGGAGAATAGCTTCCCGGTCTTCGTATTGCAACAGCAATTGACCTTCAACCACGAAATGAAGGCTGAAGCATTCGATACTTTTAGGCCCAACCTGATAGTTAGGTTTAGCAATGTTATGTCCAAGGCGAAGGCACCATAAACCGCTCATTTTAATAAACTCACTCGGGTTCAAATAAAGCTGTTGTGCGTATTCGTGGGCAAATTCCTGCATGGTGATCTCCCTCCCCTTTTAAACTTAAGATAACACAACCTAACATAATGTTAAATGAATCCTAAATCATGATATTTCCAACCCGTCTCTCATCCCTTACTCTAAAGATAGAAATGAGAATCTTGGAGGAGCTTTCGAATGAAAAAACCTAATATTTTGTTAATTACAAGTGATCAGCAGCATTGGAATACGCTGGGGGCTTTTAATTCAGAAATTTCGACCCCGAATCTGGATCGTCTGGTGAAAGCAGGTACAACATTTTCACGAGCGTATTGCCCGAACCCCACTTGTACACCGACTAGAGCTTCCATTATTACCGGTATGCACCCTAGTCAGCATGGAGCATGGACACTCGGCACGAAGCTTTTAGAGAATGTTCATACGGTCGGAGAAGATTTTCGTGGAGCCGGTTACAACTCCGCTCTCGTAGGAAAGGCTCATTTTCAACCGCTAGCTTCTACTGAGCAATATCCATCTCTCGAGGCTTATCCGCTCTTACAGGATCTTGATTATTGGAAGGATCATAACGGACCTTTCTATGGCTTCGATCATGTCGAGTTGGCCCGCAATCATACGAATGAGGCACATGTCGGCCAACATTACGCACTATGGATGGAAGAGAAGGGCTGTTTGAACTGGCGTGATTATTTCCTGCCGCCAACGGGTACGATGGATCGTTCCATTCTCCACAAATGGCCGATTCCTGAAAAATATCACTATAATACCTGGATTGCAGAAAGGACCAACGCTCTTCTGGAGCAATATAAAGAAGATGATCAAAGTTTCTTCCTTTGGTCCAGTTTCTTTGATCCTCACCCCGATTATTTGGTTCCTGAGCCGTGGGATACGATGTATGACCCGACTCAGCTGACCATTCCTGTTGTTACTCCCGGCGAGCATGATCAAAATCCGCCTCATTTTCACTTAACGCAATTGGAGAATCCGGATTTTGAACCCTGGAATGAAGGAGAATATGCGGTTCACGGATATCATTCCCATACAACGTTATATTCTGAGCATGACCGCAAACAACTGGTAGCCACTTATTACGGCATGATCAGCCTTATGGACAAATATATCGGAAATATTCTAGACAAGCTTGATGAGCTGGGGCTTGCAGACCAAACCATCGTTGTATTTACGACAGACCATGGGCACTTTTTTGGTCAACATGGCCTTCAGGCCAAAGGAGGTTTTCATTACGAAGACCTGATCAAAATTCCATTTATCGTACGGTATCCTGGTAAAGTTCCTGCTGGGGTCACCTCGCCGGCCATTCAGTCATTGGTAGATTTGGCCCCTACCTTTTTATCTCTATGCGACATTTCGATTCCCCACCATATGACAGGTGTGGATCAGTCACAAGTATGGTACGGTAAGATCAGCCAAGCTAGGGATCATGCCATTTGCGAGTTTCGACATACCCCAACGACGATTCATCAAAAAACTTATGTCGATCAAAGATATAAAATTACCGTGTACTATAACCAAAAATATGGTGAAATCTTTGATTTACAAGAGGATCCGGGTGAAATCCGTAACTTATGGGATAATCCCGAATATCAAACCTTAAAATCAGAGCTGTTGCTGAAATATGTATGGGCAGAGCTAGGCAAGGAGTCGATGCCAATGCCTCGAGTCTGGCATGCCTAACTTACCCGGCAAGTATGGACCCATATACCACCTGCCTCCGATAGGAGAGCCTCCTCCTCTGAGCGTGCAGTTCTTGGGTATTAATAACTGTGAAGCGGGTTACTGCAATATTCGAAAGCTTGCAAAAATTACCGTTTTCGGTTTTGTACTCTCAGGGCAAGGCTGTGTTAAGGTCGGTTCCCAATCGTATATGGCTCGTCAAGGAGACATGTTCATCCTCCCAGCTGGCTGCTACCATGAAGTTTTCTCAGCCCTTGACGGGCAGGAGCAATGGAGCTATATATGGCTTAACATTAGCGGAAACTGGATTCTTAAGATGCTTGAAGCTTATCAACTGCTTCCCCATGTTGTGACGCAGGATAGCGGGTTGGAACATTTGTTTAAAGAGGCTATTGAAGGTGCTAAGCAAAAATCAGTAGAGGAAATGCAAACTGAGCTGCAGATCACCCTTATGCGAATGATCGTCAGCCTCTCTGAAACTTTGCGTAAAAGAGGAAGTGCTTTAACAACAACCGTACAAGCTATAAAGCAAATTTTGGATAACAGCATCCTGCAACCCTTAGACTCGAGCGGACTCTCCTCTCAAATTGGCATTTCAAATAAACAAATGAATCGCTTATTTAAAAGAGAGGTCGGAACCACCATCTATAACTATGTCATCTCCAAAAAGATAGAATCCGCTAAATTGATGCTGCTGAACACACAGCTAACCATTAGCGATATTGGTTATAAACTTGGATATGTCGATCCGCATTATTTTTCGAACCTGTTCCATCACAAAACCGGTATGAGACCAAGCGATTTTCGAAAGATATTAGTAAAACAGGGCACCCCGCAATAAGGGTGCCCTAATTTCTCGGAAAAAAGTTCAGCGCTACGGAATAAATCCATAATTCACCGAAGCGTCAAATCGTTTAACCTTTCATGCCTTTCAGCCGGTCTCCCATTACCTGCATCATGCTGCGGAGCACCTCTATATTCTGAAAGCAAAGAGAAAATACCTGATCTTTATGAAGCTGAAGCAAAACGGTCGGGGCAGTCGCCGTGCAGTCGGCCGATCGCGGACCGCTATCGATAATGGCCATCTCCCCAAAACAGTCTCCTTCACCGAGGAAGGCGAGCGTAACATCATCCCGATGGACACGGACTGTTCCCTCAATGATGCCATACAACGCATCTCCGTAATCACCTACCCGGCATACAACTTCCCCTGCATCGAACTCCACTTCTTCCACCATTTGCGCCAGCTGGACGATATCCGCTTCCGACAGGTGCGAAAAGAGATCGATTTTTTGCAATATCAACACGCGGCGAAGAAGCGAATCCGGTCGGTTGATCCCGACAATCATGGAAGACGCAGCGACCTCCTTGGCTGCCATCTCTGCCTCGTCTAGAACATTCTCTTGCGCGCTACCTCCTACGGATGCCTCTGCCGCTTTTTGTTGAGACAACACCGTTCTTAGCCTTCGGGACAGCAGTTTCATCATCTCAATTGCAATGGACGAACTGTCGAACATGACCTCGTAGAAGTCATCCGAATCCAGTCTCCAGAACTGGCTATCCTCCTCTGCCTTCGCATCTGCCATACGCTCCCTGCGGACGAGTACCCCGGATTGCCCGAACGATTCCCCTTCCTTCCGCTCTCCTAATTTCACCCCGTCCCGGTAAATCCCTACCGAGCCGCTTCGTATCAAAAAGAGTGAGTTTTCGGGATCGCTCCCTTTGAAGATATACGCTCCGCTCTTGGCGCTTGTCTGCGTCAGCTTCATGGCCAAATCGGAGAGTTCCCTGCTCGTCAGCCCTTGGAACAAGGAGAAGTTCCGTAAAAGCCGGATGCGATCCATATGCTCCTTCAGCTCATCGGATTCGTCCGGGTTTACGGCATACCGAATGACTTGACGCAACCATAAATCGTCTTGCCGGTTCAGCCAAGTCAACTGATCTATCAGTTGGGACTCTGATCTGGCGGCGTTCATGATCGTATTGGTCGCCTCCATGATTTTCGCCAGTTCGATTCGGATCGGTCCATGCGTCAACTGATCCATCAATTCCATCGCGTTGGCTTGTTGGCGTGCGTCACCTTCCGTCCAATTCGCGTACACGGCCCGAATCGTAGCGGAATCGTGTATAAGAGCTAGCAATTGAAAAATACGCCACACGACAGCAGACCTAAATTGTACGCCGACTTCCGCCACTTCCCCGTAGCGTTGTACGGCCGAAAGCCCGGCCAGTTGTTCAGTCAGTTTCCAATAGAAGTCCATTTCTTGCGCGATGAATCCTTCGATGTACGAAGTCTGCTTTTTAGATGCCTTAATGTTCCGGGAAATGCGATTCATCGCCTCTAGCAGCCTGTTCCTCATCTCCAAACCGGATGAAGGATATAAAGCAAGCAGCTTGTCGAAAGCTGACGACGTCGCGATTCTCTCGAACACTTTCGGCAAATGCAAAGGAGAAAGCTCTCGGCTGAAATAAGGATCTAGCAGAGCAAACAGTTTTTTCTCATCATAAGCCGCGAGCGCCTCGATCGCTTCCTTGCGAGTCCCTCCGTGTTGAAGCATGGGCACGATGTACCCGATCAACTCAGGCACCTGGAGAACGCCTGCTGATCGAAGCGCCCGCCTGCGGACCCGGGGAGATGGGTCCTGCAGAAGCGGGATCAACGGCTTATAAAATTCCTTGATGCCTATACTTCCAAAAAGTGCGGCAACGGCAGTTCTCTCTTCTTCGTCGGTACTCTCTAAGAGTTGTTTTAACGCGCCGACAGCCCGGAACATGCCTTCAATCCCATAATGTTTGATAAGCCCTGCAATCGCGCCGGATTTGATTTCCATATCCGTTTCTTCCAAATAGTCCGAAATCCGTTCTAAATATTCCTCCTTGGCATAGGCGGCCAGTGTCAGGAGAGCTTGCGATTTGACCCGGTTGTCCGAATCGGCGAGCAGATCGAACAGCTCCGTCTCCAGGCCTCCCATCTTTTTACGCTCGATATGCAGAAGTACCTCGATAACGACTTCACGGGATGGATGCCGAAGGAGGCCGGGAATATACGGCACCAGATCAAAGCCGTTCATGTCGCAAAGAACTCGGAATGCGTAAAGCGCTTGCTGTTTGTCGGAACTTTTTAGCGCACCAGCCAGCAACTGCACACTCGCAGGGTCCATCAAATCAAGCTCGGCATCGTCAGGCTTGGAACTGCCAGTTTGCAAGGTAGCTAAGAGCGTTTCCAAATAAGCGCCCTTCACCTTGATCGCTGCCGCAATGCATACAACAAGCAGACCGATAATGACATAGCTGAATTCTCTCGCCGATAATAAGGGAGACAACATAATGAGGCCGACTGCAGCCAGTCCTTTGGCTCCATTTCGAACAATGCCGTCCAGAAAGCTCTTGGCTTGGTTTCGCCATTGAGGAGAAATCGGGAACATAATGAGCTGATTGACCGAAGAATTAATCGTATCGCCGACAACTTTATCGCTCCCTTTGACGATGACCGACATCGCCAATATTGGAAACAAGAGTACGCCAAAACTTCCCGTCAGAAGCACTGCCGGAAAAACGAGGATTGCGGTCATGACACCAAACCGGGTAAGCAGCTTGCCTGCTACAAACACCTGCACCACTAAAGCCAATAGTCCCGCTAACCCGTAGAAACTGCCCATGAATCCCGCCAATGCGTCTTTCTGCAGCTCGCCTTTCAAAATCACCTTAAACTGGTAATCAACGAATGTAAGTGCCAAAATCAGCGACGCCGACATAATCGCTACATACCCCAGATGCGGCACGGAATGGAACAAGCCTTCCTTTTCCTTATTTTGCCGCTTCTTTACTTTCGCAGTCATGGACGCCTGCGTTATCTTGCTCGTTGTTGCAAACACGTTCGCCGGATTTCCGCTCAGCCGAACCAGCGCGAATACCGCCGCCAAAGCTAGCAACTGAAGCGCCGCATAGAAAAAAATCAGGTTAGCCGTCCCGACCCAAGGGACAACCAGCTTAAGCCCGAACCCGCTTATAATGCCGCCAATGATGCCGCCGCTGCCGACAATGCCAATTGTGCGCTTGGCCTTTCGCTGATCGAGAATGAAAGTGGCAAATTGCCAAAAGCAAACAATCATCAGGAAGTTAAACACATCGTAAGCCACATAGATGATGGGAAGCACCCATATCTGCCCCAAACCCACGCCGATTCTCGAGACGACAACAAGCAAGGTAAGCGATGGAATGAGCCAATAGATAAGGCGGTCAATGCGTATGCGGTGACCAAGTTTCTGGAATATGATTCCAGAAAGGATAAGCGCCGCGGACTGCGGCAAATACATTTTGGATAGCAAGGTCGAGTCGAACTGCGACAGAAAAAGCGCATCAGCCGCTGTGCGACCTACTGTTGAAGCTGATGAGACAAACAATAAGTAGACTAACAACAGAATTACTTTGCGGTACTCTTCTCTATCTTCCGAAAAGCGTGCGATGGCTGCGTCCAGCGCTTTGCCTGAAGAGAATTTCATCTGCGTCAACGCCCCTATTCCCCTGTATTGATTCCTAATTAATAATAATTCCACACTCGACAATTTTCACCTTTTTCTGACAAGAAATACATTCGTCAAACATGAAAAAAAACCGACCTTTATGGTCGGGTACAGTATAGTTGTAACAGGATCTTTTTTGACGAGCAATGTCCCCGGTACCAGATTTTCTTCCAAAACTCCAATCAAGGCTAAAACCGCACACGCCCAATGGCCTCTGGGACATTTGGCAATTAAAGTTATTCGTTTAAGAAAAAAATGCAACTTTTTTTAATTTAACACGTCTAACGTATGGATATATATGGAATATTCATTCATATTTCCCTTAATTAATGGAGGTTTGGAAGGAGATGCAAATTTTGAAAAAGAAACAAATCAGACAATCTGCTGCTGTGATTGCTGCTTCCGCCATTCTGTCGCTTTCTTGTTTGACTTTTCCGACAGCACTTGCGGCAGAGACGTCTAAGACAGATCCGAAAATTGTCCAAGTGGCGGAGTCCTACTCTCCCTTAGCCCTCGACGACAAAGGGAACGTTTGGTGCATGGCGTTTCATGCCATTTCTGTAAAAGAAGGTTATCATCCCATCCTCATGATGAAGGCTAAGGGACTGGATCATGTAGTCAGTATGAGCGGGGACCTTGTATTAAGGGATGATGGAACGGTTTGGACCATCGAATCGACGGATGTGGATCTATCAAATGTGAAAGAACATGTTTCTGCAGAGTTAGGCGATCCTCTTCCAGAGCTGAAAGAGATCGTAAAAATCCAGGATATCGGTATGCTAGGGTTGGCGATAGATAAAGCAGGAAAAGTTTGGCTCTTTGAAAACGCTCCTCGCTGGATAAAGAATGATCCGACATTTACTCTGCAAACCAAACCAGTACTTATCGAGGGACTGGATCATGTAAAGGACATTTCCGTTTCTTATGACAACGCATTGTTTTTAAAAGAAGATGGTACCTTATGGGGGATTGATCATTATATTCCGGTGTCAAGAATTCACAGTAATAATCCATCCTTGTATGATACCATCCGATCGACGAAGCCAGTTCAGATGAATAATTTGAACGATATTGTGAAGATTGGCAATGATATTGCGCTGAAAAAGGACGGAACGGTTTGGGTATGGGGACGTGATAAATTTGCAAAACCGGAAAATGACGGTTCTGAAAATGCAGTTGTTCCTTTTCAAGTAGCTGGACTTTCTGATATTACCGATTTCTCCAAGTCGGGAGATCAAGCACTCTTCGTGAAAAAAGATGGAACCGTGTGGGGTTGGGGATATTTCAGTGAAGATTGGATACTCGGAGGGAAAGCCGTAGGAACTTGGAAAGACATTTTCCAATTGAAGTCATTAACCGATGTCGCTTCCGTCTTAGTCAGTCAAACGAGCGTGGTCGAAACCGAAGCGGCAGTGAAAAAGGACGGAACGCTATGGATGTGGGGTGCTTCCGGTCCTTTCCAAAGTTTTTTTAAGGATCCTATGCAAGTAGATTTCAATGTAAATATGAAGTAGTTTTAGGTAACGAGCAGGTATCTTTAACAGCCTGCTCGTTGTTTTTTTCGAATAAGGCGAATTTTTTCCACTAAGATCGCGAAGAATTCTGCACGGACGGTGAATGAACATTGATTAAGAGTCTGCTGTAAAGTTGAGTAAATTTGTCTTTCGAAAAAGCAAGAATTTATATTGATAAAAAAAACCGCGCTAAGCGCGGCTAAAAATTTTTATCCTATTTATATCAACACCAAACAGCAAGTGCGTGGCTGCAGAGGTGTTTTTGAGGCTGTTGATTATTGGGGATAGTTTTGACGTGAACGGAAACATGCAGAGAATGTATATGATTTTTCGGATTTATTTACAGAATCAGGGCCCAAATCGCGTTTTGTGTATGAAATTTCGAATAGAATCGACTGATTCGATGTGTGCGCCGCTCATTTTGTATGATTTTTCGCATACATTTTGTGGTCTCCCGCAGATTTCCGAAGGTATGAACAGTTAATCGACAGCCTCTTTTTCATCGTTACAGTGACGAAGGGGAAATCAAGTCGTGTTTCTAACGATGTTTTGAATGCTTACAGACGAGAAAATAAGCAGCTTTATACGCTGAACGAAGCTGGAAAGATGTTTAATATCGTAAGGAACATGGGGAGATGTTGCAATCGTGTCTCTAAACATTCCTGTTAATGCTAAGAAATTGCCTTAGACAAAAA
>NZ_JBHTHA010000027.1:0-102772 GCF_042676385.1 Paenibacillus sp. GCM10027628 | reverse complement strand
GGTAAACCTTTATTGAAAGCTGAATAGCTCAATTTCAAAGCTGACGAGATTTTGCAATCTCATTATAGTCACTTGCGTGACTTGCTGATTGTTTCATTCATTTGTTCAGTTTTCAAGGAGCTTGATGATGCTACCGTTTAAAGCGTTAATGCATCGCTCGTTGCGGTGACAAGTACATATACTATCAGGTTTCAAAATGAAATGCAAGCATCTTTCTTCATCCATTATATTACAACCCGCAAACCCGCATGGTTATGGGATTTTTACGTAGAAATCCCTTCCTTATAACGCAAATGAACACCCCAAACCATTCCATTCGTCCAATGCCATTGTAACTGAATATAGGCAAGATCGTTATTAAAAACAAAAGGACACTGTCAGACATTCGCAGTCCTACAGGTCCTTCATATTACCAAATAAAATTAGGCTTCACCAAGCAATTGCAAAAGTTCCTGCTCATCATCAATGATCCGAATGCCCAGGTCCTGCGCTTTGGTTAACTTACTGCCGGCGCTTTCCCCAGCAATGACAATGTCCGTTTTCTTGGAGACGCTGCCGGTGATTTTGGCGCCGAGCGCTTCCAGCTTTTTCGCACATTCATCGCGGCCCATTGTGCTTAGCGTACCTGTGAGGACGATGGTTTTGCCGAAAAACGGATTGTCAGGGCTTGCTTGAACAGCTACGGTCTCTTCAGCTTCCGGATTGACGCCTGCCGCCAACATCCGTTCAATACTGGATACCATGACAGGGTCATGGAAGAACGTGTAAATACTGTCCGCAACAATGCCGCCGACATCCGGAAGGGTGATCAGCTCCTCCGGGGTTGCTTCCATTAGTTTAGCTAAGCTGCGGTAATGGTCTGCGAGCACTTTGGTTGTCGTTTTACCCGAATTCGGAATTCCCAGCGCATAGAGGAATGAAGCCAAGTCGCGGGACTTGCTTTTTTCTAGAGCGTCCAGGAGGTTCCGCGCTTTTTTCTCGCCGAAGCGCTCGAGCTTGACGAGGTCTTCGAATTGAAGGGTGTATAGATCCGCAGGATCGCGGACACCCAGCTCTTGATGCAGCTGTGAAGCGGTCATCTCGCTGAAGGTTTCAATGTCCATCGCGTCGCGGGAAGCAAAATGCGCAATACGGCCGACGAGCTGCGGGCTGCAGCCGAGGCGGTTATTGCAGAACAAATGCGCGCCGCGCATTTCGAGCTCGCTGCCGCAAGACGGACAATGCGTCGGATAGACGATTTCCTCGCCGTCATTCTCCTCGGTCACTTTGCCGAGAATTTCGGGAATGACGTCGTTGGAGCGGCGGATGTATACAAGACTGCCCAGAGCGTGTTTTAAATTTTTGCGTTCGATGTCGCCAATGTTATTGAGCGTACAGTTCTGTACGGTTACACCTGCCAAGTCAACCGCCTCGACACGGGCTAACGGCGTGATTTTACCTGTGCGGCCTACTTCCCAAGAGACGCTTTGAAGGACAGTGGTTGCTTCTTCCGCCTCGAATTTGTAGGCAACTGCCCAACGAGGGAACTTCTCCGTATAACCGAGCACTTCACGAGTGCGCATATCGGTGAGCTTCACAACGCTTCCATCGATCAGAAAATCAAAACTGTGGCGTTCCTCAGCAATCCGCTCCAGTTCAGCGGCCACGTCTTCCATATTATCGAAAAACCTTGTGCGGTCGCTGACTTTAAAATGATTGTCACGCAAAAACTGCAGCATCTCCATATGGTTCGCAAATTGAATATTATCGGAATAGCCGACATTATAGAAGAAAGCGTTCAGCTTGCGCTCTGCCGTCACTTTAGGATTTAAGTTGCGCAAGGCTCCAGCAGCGGCGTTACGGGCGTTTTTGAGCGGCTCTGCGGCTGTCTGGTTGTACGCTTCAAGCACAGAGAGGAACATCATCCCCTCGCCTTGTACTTCAATTGTCCCTTGATCGTAAGGAATCTCTAGCGGGATGGATTTGATTGTCTTGATTTGGGCTAAGATCCCCTCGCCGACAGTGCCTGTCCCGCGCGTAGAGGCTTGAACAAGCTGTCCCCGCTCGTAGGTCAAATTGAGCGTAAGACCGTCAAACTTCAATTCTACGACATACGAGGGGTCTGGAAGCGGTTGATTGGGATTTTTGCTGTTATAGTCGGCAATCAACTTCAGCACGCGTGTGTGCCAGGCTTGCAGATCCTCGGCGTTTTGCGCCTTATCCAGACTCCACAGTCGGGAAAGATGGCGATGGGGTTCAAAACCCTTGAGAATTTCCCCACCGACACGCTGCGTCGGAGAAGAAGGCAGGGTGACCCCCGTCTCCTTTTCCAGCGCCACGAGCTTATCGTATAGGGTATCCCATTCCTTATCGGAGATCGTGGGTTTATCGAGCGTATAATAGTTGTGATTATGTTGATTGATTTCTTGGATGAGGGTTTTCATTGCCGCGATGGCATCTGTCATTACGGGCTCTTCCTCTCTTTTGGGCGAATTAGGATTTAGGATTCTTTCGTGATCGGGGCGAACTTGGCCAGCAGGCGCTTAAGTCCTACAGGCGCCGGGAACGCGATTTGCAGCTCGGTATCGTCGCCCGAGCCTTTCACTGAAACGACGGTGCCGATGCCCCACTTGCCGTGCGACACTTTGTCGCCGGCTTTGTAGTCCGGCACCGCGCCGCCTGCGGCGGGCTGCGGCGCCCGGAACGCAGCCGGTCTTGCTCCGGCTGCTGGGCTTGGCGCAGCCGCGCTAGAACCCGTCCGTCCGAAGGAGGACGGGGTGCCCCAGGCGGACGAGCCGGCTCCGCCGCGGCTCGCCGAACTGCCGGCAGCGCCGAAGCTGCTGCCGCTGCTGCCCCACGAGCTGGTGCGGCCAGCTCGGGAGAAGCTGCCACCGCCGATGCCGCCCATCGAGACATTCTCCACGAGTTCCTGCGGAATCTCGGTGAGGAATCTCGATGGGGCGTTCGCGGCGGTGCGCCCGAAGAGCGTGCGCATGCGGGCGCACGTGAGGAAAAGCTCTTCCTCGGCGCGCGTGATGCCTACGTAGGCCAAGCGGCGTTCCTCTTCCAGCTCTTCGTTGTCGGAAAACGCACGGCTGTGCGGGAAGACGCCTTCCTCCATCCCGATGACGAAAACAACGGGGAATTCCAGACCTTTAGCACTGTGCATCGTCATCAGCACGACGGCATCCTTTTCGTCGGCATCCTTATCCTTGTCCATCGTATCGATATCCGCGATCAGGGCCAGATCCGTCAGGAAGGAAACGAGCGACTTGTCCTCATTGCGTTTCTCGAAGTCCATCGTCACGGACAGGAACTCGTCGATGTTCTCGAGGCGGGCTTTGGACTCGATCGTGTTCTCGCGCTGCATCTCCAGCCGGTACTGCGACAGCTCTAACATTTTCTCCGTCAGCTCGGTAACCGACAAGTATTCCACCATACGATTGAGGTTATCAATCATTTCTCGGAAATCAGCCAGCGCGTGCTTCGCCTTCGTATTGATTTCCAGCGCATCGACCTCTTCCAGCATCGCATAGAGTGAAATCCCTCTCCGTCCCGCCATATCAGCCACTTTATCCATCGTCGTATCGCCGATGCCCCGCTTCGGCACATTCACGATCCGCGACAAACTGATATCATCGTCCGGGTTGGAGATGAGGCGCAAGTACGCCAAAATGTCTTTAATCTCTTTACGATCATAGAACTTCACGCCGCCGACGATGGTGTAAGGAATATCCGATTTGATCAAAATTTCCTCGATCACCCGGGATTGCGCATTTGTCCGATACAGAATCGCGTGATCGGCAAACTTTTTACCCTTCGACTTATTCTTGTTAATTTCATTCGTTACGAAATAGCCTTCCTCATGCTCGGAGTCAGCTTGGTACACTTTGATCGCGCTGCCGCCTTCTTTATCCGTCCATAGGTTCTTCGGTTTCCGTCCCGTATTGTTCGCGATGACTTTGTTAGCTGCTTGCAAAATGTTCGAGGTGGAGCGGTAATTTTGCTCTAACAGAATCGTAGTAGCATTAGGATAATCCTGCTCAAAATTGAGAATGTTCGTGATATCCGCTCCACGCCAACGGTAAATGGACTGGTCGCTGTCACCTACAACGCAAAGTCTTTTATGCTTATCGGCCAGCATCTGACACAACATATACTGTGCACGGTTTGTATCCTGATACTCATCAACATGAATATATTGAAATTTATTTTGGTAAAAGTCCAGAACTTCGGGAACTTCCTTAAATAGCTGAATCGTTGCCATGATCAGATCGTCAAAATCGAGTGAGTTGTTGCTTCTGAGCTTTTTTTGATAAAGGGCGTAAATCTTGGCCGTAAGGCCTTGGAAGTAGTCGCCGATCTTATTTTCAAATTGCTGCGGTGTGATGAGTTCGTTTTTGGCCGTGCTGATTTCAGCTTGAAACGCCTTGGGTTCGAACTTCTTGGTGTCGATGTTGAGCTCTTTGCAGCAAGTCTTGATCACCGAAAGCTGGTCGCCTGAATCCAGAATCGTAAAATTCGAGGTAAAACCAATCCGTGAAATATCTCTCCTCAGAATCCGGACGCACATGGAGTGAAAGGTAGACACCCAAATATCGCTGCCCGCTCCGCCAACGAGTTTGCCAACACGCTCTTGCATTTCACGAGCCGCTTTATTCGTAAACGTAATCGCCAAAATGCTCCAAGGCGCCGCCTTGCGCGTGCCGATTAAGTAAGCAATGCGGTGCGTAAGCACGCGGGTCTTGCCCGAACCCGCTCCAGCCATGATGAGCAGAGGTCCATCTACCGCCTCAACCGCTTTACGCTGCTGCGGATTCAGTCTTTTGATCGCATCTAAAATATTAACCGTTTCGTTCATATGTTACCTTCCTGTTCTATCAAGGTTCACGGTCTGAAGCGCCTGCTCCAGATCACTGTATATAATGTTACCGACGACAATCGTATCCGCGACTTCAGCCGCCTGTCTTGCTTTGTCCAGCGTATCGATGCCGCCGCCGTAAATGAGGCGGGCATGCTCCAGAACGCTCCGCGTACGGCGCACCAGCTCCATGTCACCAAAAACACCGCTGTACTCCAGGTACACGATAGGCATACGAAACAGTTTGTCCGCCATACGGGCGTAGGCCGTCACATCTCTCACATCCAGTTCGGTGCGCGCCGATGTCAGCTTAGCGGCTGTCGCTTCGCCGTTTAATATGATATAACCTTCAGTTATGATTTCATCCCAATTCAGTATCGCGCCATATTCCTTCAGCGCTTCGTGATGCTGTCCGACAATCCATTGCGGATCATTGGCGTTCAGCACAATCGGTATAAGGAACAAATCGAAACCCGGTACGATTGCCTCCTGGTTGGAAATCTCCAGTACAACGGGAACCTCATACTGACGAATTCTCGCCAGCAAGTCCACGGTATTATCAAAAGTCACACCGGATGAACCCCCAACCATCATCGCGTCCGTTCCGGACTGGCACAACCGATCCAGCGCCTCATCCGAAATCTCGCGATCCGGGTCCAGCTTAAAAACATGCTTCCACTTGCTGATATTGACGATCAATTCTTTCCCTCCGATTAGGCGGCAAATACGCCATACTACCACCAGTCTATGCTACGCATCCGGGTGTGTCAAATGACAAAAGACGGGCTAATCGCCCGCCTTTTCAAGGAATATGCACTTTGCGCGACCTGATTCTTGTTGGACCCACGATTTTACCCGAATACAAACATTTGTTCCCTATTACTTCACTTCAATATTTAATATTTTCTCCACGTTCAGATCGGTATGATCATTCTGTTGAAGCTCGATCTTAATTTCATGCTTGCCAGTCGCTAAATTGGTCAGCCTTACGGGGGCATTTTTGCTTAGCATCGCCTTCTGTTTCCCATCGACATATAAATGAAGATGCCCTTCGCCTTGGACATTCGTTTTATCCATATGATCAGCGGATAAATTAAAATTGGTCGTTGTATACGTGATGGTTGCGTTTCTTCCATCTTGAGCAATCGTAGCATCTATAGAAGGTTTCCCGCCCGAAAGTATGGTTTTCACGCTACTTTCCGTATGCGTCTGCGCGACTGTCGACGTTACCTTGGAACTCCCGTTCGTCCCCGCAACCCCTGCTTCATCTTTGGAGCCGCAAGCCGTTGTCAGCGCGCCCAGCAAGATTAAGGAAGCTGTTCCGTAAATCCACTTTGCATTCATAGTGATCCACACCCTTTTCCCATAGTTTGGACATCCTTTGTTCCTTATATATGAGTGACAAGCTGCTTCCATACCATGATTATTCATTAAGGAGGACAAATCATTGAAAAAAAGAAGACGCCATACAGCTAATAGCTGCTGACATCTTCTTGGGTACGGCTTTCGAGTAGCCGGTTAGAAGCTATATTTGCTTCCTTCATGCTGTCTGTTGCTGTACGAACTTTCTCCTGCCGACTGCGCGCTAGAAGCGCTCGCTTGGCTGCGGGCGGTCATACCTTGGCTTGCAGACTTGCCCGTCAAACCTGCAATTTCCGATGATGAGCCCCCGGTTGCCGCATAGCTTTGGGATTGACCATAGCTCTGACTATGATCCCCGAAGCTCTGTCCTTGCAGACCGCTGTATGGCTGCTGTTGATTATGGATGTTTTGCACACTTTGTGAAACCCCTTGGCTATAAACCGCATTCGGATATGCCGAGCTGTTGATCATTGGCGATGGTTGAAATGACGTCTGTTGTAACGCTGCGATTTGATTTTGGCTTTGGCTCTGCTGATGTTGCTGTGTAAAAGCCTGATTCGGCTGCTGGTAGCTCCCCACACCTCCCACACTGCCCGCTCTGCTCAAATTTTGCTGGACAAAGGACTGAAGCTTGGCTGCAGATTGGCTATGCTTTTGTAATTCTTGCCCAAGCTGCTGCTGGTCTGCAGGTTGGGTTTCATAACCGCCCAACTTTTGAATTTCTTGAAAAACGGCTGCTTGATCCTGAAGCGTCTTTTGAAGTAAGGATTGAAAAGCCTGACGAATCTGCGGATTTGCCGCCTCTAAGGTTGCCGTCGTATATTCACGGGCCGTTCGTTTCAATTCGGACAGGACAAAATTAGCCAGATCCTGTTCTTGTAAATAGACTTGCGGCTGCCCGGTTTGGCTTTGTTGATTTGGCTGTGCGCCGTAGCCTTGCTGCTGATAATTTTGCTGATACACGGTGGATGCACCTCCTTGAGTTACGAAATTAGTGGGTAATGCCGGATTGCTGCTGCAGGGTATTCATGAGCATACTCATGTTTTGCATACGCTCTTGAGAAAGATGAGCCAACGTTTGCTTCAAAGACGGACTTTGGCATTCTACAGCGCCTTGCACGCAAAGCTTCGTAAGCAGCTCCTCATTTTTCAGCGAATCGGTTATGTACGATAGTTCTTTGCCGGAAATGGCTTGGTTTCCTTGATTGTACATGTGAATGTTACCCTCCTTTCCATTACTACATATATGATTTCCAAATTATCCCGTTTTATGTAAGAACGAAAAAAAAGTATAGCAAAAAAAGACCGTCCGCTAAGCGTGTAAAACGCTCAGGGAACGGTCTTTTTTCAATTAAGAGGCAGGCTGCGCCGGCTTGCCGGCGAAGGTATCCGCTATCTTTTGCACATCTGCGGATGTAAGCAGGTATGCCCAATCTCCGCCTTGTTTCGCTAGCCAAACTTGGTCCTGGTTCAGCTTACCTTCGTAAATATCAGTCGTTTCCTTGCCATCGGCGGATAGGACGAGCTCAACTTTAAGCTCTCCGCCGGCCGTCGGCTTCTGAGCCGAAGGCACAGGGAGCTGGGCTGTACGCAGGAAGGTCAGCTCATTCAGCAGCGGACTTGCGTCAGCCCCCTTCAGCTCCTTATCGCCAAGCTTCCAGTTTGCTTCCGAGGTGACTTTATCCTTATCTGTCTTGGTCAATGTCCAGGTCTGACCTTTCCAAGTCAGTTTCACACTCAGCACTTTATCGTTATCGAACTGAACCGGACTGGTCTGGGCAAAATCTACCGGTGCTTTATTCAGCTGCGTCAAAGACTGGTCGCTCACCTGATATACTACCGGCGATCCTTCCACCATTACATAAGAGTAGCCTTGAATCGGCAGCGGTGCCCCGACCTGAAGTCCCTTCTTCGATCCATCCTTCATCGTGACTTCATACACCTGAGTCGGCTTGTCGAGACCATACTTGGTTAGGTCGGTTGCTTGTTGCTCGACGATCTTCTCCTGGTTGACCAAACCGAACGAATCCAGCCAGCTTCCAACCAGATTAGTATTGATAGGGGTAGCTGCAGGCTTTGTCATATCCCAACCGGTCCCATTGGCACTTCGGCTTAATTCAACCTGCTGTTCGGCTGTATGCACACTAAGCGACTTCACATTTTCTTGCTGGATGGCGACGAGGGCTTTCGGTTCATCTTTCTTCTCTTGGAAGAAGTCTTTGCTGGATGCGTACCAGAACGCTCCAATACAAATGACGACTAACAGAATCGTAGGAATAAACCGTTTCATCCTCTTCTCCTCCTCCACCAGATTAATCCGCCAATAACCAGGAACAAGAGCGGCAAGAACACAATCGTGACAAGGAAGATGGTGTTCGCTTGGCTAGGCGTAATCAGTGCTTGCTGGAATGCATCGCCTTGGCGCGGACGGATCGTCACTTGGTCTTTTTGCTCCTGCAGCCAGCCAATGCTGTTCAGCGCAAAATCTTTGTTCCCTTGATTTTGAATATCTTGATCCAGCACGAATGTAGATCCACCTAAAATAACAGCTTTCGGCTTGTTATCCTTGCTCTGAATCGCGTAACCAAGGTTCAGCGGACCTTTTACGTCCGAGGCATCCTGTTTCGTTTTCGATTGCGCAAGAAGATTAATATCTGTTTCTCCATACGCTTTATCTGTCGTTTTCAGGAGCAGCGATCTCGTCCAATCCGTTACGCTCTCGTCTGCGTTCAAACTGATAGCGAGTGACAACATCGTCACCAGATTGTTGCTGGCCAACTTATTCGTAATATCGTGGGAGCCGTACTCCGGAATGATCGTCAGCGGATCGTAAAGCGACGTTTGCTTCGCTTCAATCGCCACTGCATGCTGATCTTGAATGCCGAAGGTGCTCATGATCGAATCGATATTTTTCCACTTGGTCGCCATATCTTTATTGAAGCCCAGAGCGATGTAAATTTTGCCTTTATCCTTCAGATAGGCGTTAATAAGCTCGGCTTCCTTATCATTCAGGTCGTTTTGAGGCCCGAGGAGCATAAGCATCTGTGCATCATCCGGTATTTTACCCTCACGGTACAGGTTTAGATCCTTGACGACGTAGTTTGCGCCTTCCAGGCTGCTTTTCAAAATCGTCATGGCATCCAGCGGGTATTCATTATGGCCCGACAACAGATAGATCGTATGCTTCTCCGTGGAAGTCAGGCTCTTGATGGCTTGCGTAAATTTCTCTTCGCCCGTGAATGTGTACGAGCCGTCCTGCTGGCCGTTAAACATCTCATAGAAGTTTACGTTTTGCTTTTTGTCGCCCATCTCAAAAATGAGCGTTCCACCTTGATCGACACCATACTGCTTCGCCTTGGAAGGCTCTTTCAGCATATCGTACTGATCAAACGTGATTTTACTGCTTTGCTTTTTGTATTCAGCCGCCATATCCGTAACTTGACGGGTAATAAAATCGCTGCTGCTGTCCGTGTTATTGGTAAAGGCGATGATATGAATGTCCTGATTCAGGTTTTTGAGTGTTGTTACCGTCTGCTCAGAGAGCGTGAAATTCTTATTTTTGGTCAAATCAACCTGGAAGCCCTTCAACGAATGAAGGAAAATCGTCAGGATGATAAAAATGCCGATCACCGCAATCGATAATACTGTCGCATTGGTTCCGCGTATCCATTTGTTCATCCTGCTCACCTCCAACGCTTTCTTTCAAGGACTTGTATGCTTAGAACCAGGAACACAGCTGCTAGTGTGATGTAAAAGACGATGTCTCCACCATGCAGGACGCCCTTTTGCAAGTTCGTCATATGACTCGTCAGCGAAAACTGTCCGATCCAATCTTTGAGCTTGCCGGTAAAGCTTCCGCTTACCCAGTCAAGCAGCCATAACAACAGCAGGAGAACAAAGCCAACGATCCCGCCTACCATCTGGTTATTCGTCAAGCTGGAGGCAAACAGACCCACAGCCATCATGGCGCAGCCCAGCAGGAACATGCTGAGATAGGATAGCCACATAACAGGCTTATCCAGTGTGCCGAAGGCAGACATAATCAGCGGGTAAATCAAGCTGATCGCGACGAGACCAATTTGTACGACCAGCGTGGACAAGTATTTGCCCATAATAATCTCGCCTATGCCCGCCGGCGAGGTCAGAAGCAATTCGTCGGTACCTTGACGGAACTCATCCGCCACCAACCGCATCGTTAACAGCGGGATGATGAACAGATAGATAAACGTGGTATTTCCGACAACGGAACGCGCGTCGACAATCGGCGGCTGGCCGTTCACGAAATTGATATAGAAAAAGAAGCTCGACAGCAGCACGTAAAAAGCAAACGCCACATAGGCAATTGGCGAAAAGAAATACATTTGCAGCTCTTTGGAGCAAATGGCCCAAATTCTACGCATCGGCGGCCACCTCCTCTTCCTCGGTTGCAGATGATGTATCCTCGGCTGGTTCGTCCGTCGTCAGCTTAAGGAAGATATCCTCCAAGCTGAGGCTTTCCCGCTTCATTTCGAGAATCGGATAGCCCGCTTGCGCGAGGCGGAAGAATACGGCTTCGCGGATATCGGAGCGATCCGCGGAGGTCACGAGCAGCTTCACGGAAGCTGCTTCCGTCGTTGCTACAGCGTCTGTTGACGCTGGTTCGGTAGCGGTCGGCGCTGCTTCGGCGCCGATTTCTTTGACCTCGGCGACGGCTTCCAGCCCGCGCAGCTCGGTCATGATCCGCTCGCGTGGTCCTTTGACCTCGAGCGACACCTCGAACGTCTCGCCCATCGTGCGGCCGAGGTTCTCCGGGCGCTCATCGAGGACGACGCGGCCTTGGTTAATAATGAGAACGCGGTTGCAGATCGCGTTAATTTCAGGCAAAATGTGCGTGCTCAGCAGCACAGTATGGTTCTCGCCCAGCTCGTGAATGAGCTGGCGAATCTCGATGATCTGCTTGGGATCGAGACCCGAAGTGGGCTCGTCCAGGATCAGCAGATCCGGATTGTGAAGAATGGCCTGCGCTAACCCTACGCGCTGCTTATAGCCCTTGGACAGAGAGCGAATCACTTGCTTCTCGCGTCCTTGCAGGCCAAGCTTGTCGATCGCTTCGGCGACGCGCAGTTTTTGTTCCCTCGCCGGCACATCGCGCAAATTCGCAATGAAACGCAAATAGGACTGCACTGTCATCTCCGGGTACAAAGGCGGCGTTTCCGGCAAATAGCCGATCTTGCGTCGTGCCTGCTTCGGATGATCGGCCATCGAGAGACCATCCACCCATATTTGTCCATGTGTCGGATTAAGATATCCCGTAATCATTCGCATTGTCGTCGTTTTGCCAGCACCGTTCGGCCCTAAGAAGCCGACGATCTCGCCGCGCTGCATTGAGAAATCGATGTTATGCACGCCGCGTTCATTTTCGTACAGCTTGCTGACCTGTTTGACCTCAAGCATCGAAGATCCTCCATTCATAACGTTCGTTCATATAAACCATCATCACTATACCCGTGCAACAATAAACCAACCTTAAGCGAATCTGAAAAAAAGATTAAAAAAATGTGTCCAAATTGTGAACAAAATGAAATTTTCAAATGGATTGTCAAGAAAAAAGGAGCTGTCCCATAAGTAAATGAAACTACTTGGGGCATCTCCTATTCTTTGTATCAGCAACGTTGATGGCTTCTGGGATAGCGGATTCTGCCAAGTAATCGGCAGTTTTTGTGAATTAGCGCCCCACGGTGCACTAATATAGAACTTTGGGATTCTAATATGTGGGAGAGTTGTCCGCTGAGTGGCGGGAGAGAACAAAAGTCCATATACAGCGAATATCGTTCGCTAATTATGGACCTTTGTTCTTTCCTAGCAAGAATCAAAGTGATCTGGCAAACATTAGCGTCCTTACTGTGCCTTATTAGCGACCTTTGTTCCTAAGGCCTCATAATCGCATCGTCATCATCCCATTTTTTCCACATGAGTCAGCGCGTTGTTGATAGCGCGAATGGAATAGTCTTGCGGGAATCCGAAGGAGCTTCCGACAACCTCTTCGTTGGAAGGAGTTGCGGCAGCAACGGACTCTTTCAAGAGGTTGTTCTACTGTGCCTTGAACTGCATTTTCTACATGTAAAAGGAACATGAGAGGTTTATCCAAAGTTTGACCTGCAAAAAGTACAGTTAATTTCACCTATTTGGCGCAAATGTCCATTTTCTCAGTAGATATCATGCACTTTTTGCAGGTTAACCGTCGCAATTGGTCTAATTAGGCCAAATTAACTGTATGTTTTGCAGTTAGGGGCTCCGAAAACCTATTACTTCACTAGCTGACCACGCGTAACGCCAAGCTGATTGGTCGCTTTCAGCGATTTCCATACTTGCGTTCCGCTAATCTCTCCGCGGATCGCACGGCGGTACAGAGCAATAATCTCCTGCACCTTCTCTGGCGATTCCTCCAGGAATTCCACGCGGAACGAACGGATGCCCAGCTCCATGAAATGGCTCAAATATTCCGCTCCAGACTGATCGATCGCATTGTAGACGGTATTGCGGCAGCCTTCATCTACGCGAACCGGATGCGACATGCCGACCCGATCCTGCAAGGAAACGCGATGCTCTTCACAAGGACGACCGCAGTTCGTGTAGTTCGTTCCTTCACTCAAGAACGTGCAATATACGCAGTGCTCCGTATGGAACATCGGCATATGCTGATGAATCACCACTTCGAGCTTGGACGTTTCGGCACGGCGGAGCAAGTCCACCATTTGCTGAATGTTCAAGTCATACGAAGGCGTCACCTTCGACAGACCTGCTTCCAAGAACAGCGCGGCTGTTTTGTGGTTCGCAATATTCAGTGAGAAATCGCCGATCAGCTGAGGTTTCGGTCCGTTCGGGTTTTCCCACTGATGCTTCAGGAAGTAATAAGCTGCGCCGGTATTACGTACAAGCACGGCATCCGGTGCCAGCTTCAAAATGTTGTTAAAATAGCCCGTCTCCCCCGGCATATGAATGCGCGGCGTTACAAGAGCAATCTTGCGGCCGGCCGCGTGAACGGCTTCTACGGCTGCGGGGAACTGCTTAATGAATTCAAAATCGGCATAGATGAAATTAACGTCGGTTTTCAGAACCGCCTTTACTTGCTCCAGATTCCGGCAGAGCGCGGTGAGCTGCACATCTTGCTCAGGCGTGCTGACAGCTGGCTGGGCCGCAGGCTGTGGCACATCGTCATACACGCCGATGTGCCGCTTCTGGTACGAGCGCGGTTTCTGCCGCTCGTCTTCCATCAGTTCAACAGCGGCGCGGCGCATGCTGTTGAGTTCGCGCATCGGCACGATCAGCTCGCCGGTCAGCTGGACATCCAGCTGGCTGAGCTCGTAAATCGTGCCGCCAAGCCGGCCGAACTGCTCCTGAAAGAGCTGTTCGTCCATGGGACGTTTTTCCGCGCGGACCAGCGGAAGCTCGGATTGCACGAAGACGGTATGGCCGCAGCTAGCATCCGTCCACCAGCTTTTGAGCGGCTCGCCCTCTACACCGGTCACCTTCACGCTAACCGGGAACGTCCGGTAGGGCTTATCGGTTTCGTAGCTTTGGCGCAGACGTTTATCAAGATGCGGATCATTCGTCTTCCAGATGCGGTCGCCGACATGCAGCCGCGTCAAGTTCACATCATTCCGACCCGGAATGATTTCGATCAAACCGCCCTCTGCTTCGCCTTCAAGCTTTTCTCCCTTGCGGCGCAAATCATAGATGCGCCCGCCTTCTTCCTTCTTCGTCGGATCCCCGGCGTCGAAGACAATACCGTCGCCGCGCTTCACCGGCGCCTCCAGCTCACAGATCACCCCGTCGCGCAGAATCTGCTTGACGCGGCCCACAAATACCCCGCGGCTCTTCGGATAAGTCCCCTCGACGAGCTGCTTGTTGTTGGTTCCTTTCAGGAAACCAACGGTAAAACCGCGCGAGAAGCTTTGCTCCAGCTCGCGCAGCTCTTCTTTCGTCGGGCGCGGATTCTCCCCGTCGAAATAACGGTCGATCGCACGTCGGTACTTGCTCACGACGTTGGCGACATACTCAGGGCTCTTCAAACGCCCCTCGATTTTAAAAGACGTCACGCCGGCCTCGATCAGCTCCGGCACTAGCTCCAGCGCCGCCAAATCCTTCGGCGACAGTAAATAAGCCACGTCGCCCATCGGCTTCTGCACGCCGTCGATCATCAAATCGTACGGCAGACGGCAAGCCTGTGCGCACTCCCCGCGATTGGCGGAGCGGCCGCCCCACATTTCGGATGTCAGACATTGACCCGAATAAGAGACACATAGCGCTCCGTGCACGAAAACTTCCATCGGCAGCTTCGCCTGGTCGCCGATTTGCTTGATTTGCTTCAGGTTGTTCTCCCGTCCGAGCACGACCCGCTCGATATCGAACGGTTTCGTGAATTCGACGGCCTCCGGCGAAGTAATCGTCATTTGCGTCGACCCGTGAATCGGGAAGTCCGGGGAGATTTCGCGAATCATTTTCACAAGACCGAGGTCCTGCACGATCACCGCATCCACGCCCGCATCCACACAAGCCTCAATCAGCTGCTTCGCCTCACTCAACTCTTCCTCGAATACAAGGATGTTAAAGGTCAGAAATCCTTTCACCCCATATAGATGAAGGAACGACATAATCTCCGGCAGCTCGTCCATCGTAAAGTTATGGGCACGGGCACGCGCGTTGAATTTTTCCACGCCAAAAAACACGGCATCCGCCCCATTGGCAACAGCCGCTCTCAGGCAATCCCAGTCCCCCGCAGGGGCTAACAACTCTATATCTTCTCTGCGTATCGTACGCATGGCAGCAAATCCCTTTCACAAATAGATCCTTAAGTTTTCTCAAGTCTTCTCTTTAGTGTAACAGAAAGGGTGGGACGGAAGCTAGGGAGGGGGTCCCCGTCATGTACCCGCAGTAAGCTTTAGAGGCCGACATCCCTCGCTTAGGTAATTTATGGGGAAGGAACCTTGCAAACTTAATCAATTTCCGACATCCGCTTTCTTTTTCTACGCCGTCTGCGAGCCGCTCTCAGGCTTTAAAAGTTAACAAAGCCCCTTATAAATGCTATAATGTCGAGGATAGTTACCTTATTTAGCAATTGAGGGATCACACTTGGTTTTGTCGAAATTTCGTGTGCCACAGCTGCTTATTGTCATAGCGCTTGGCTTCATCATTTTCATTTCGCTGCTTTTCTTCATCAGCAAAGTAGACGGAATAAAGCTCCTCTATGCGACGAGCTCTGACACCTACGATTCGGCAGCCTACGGAAATTACCAGCAAACCCTGCAGGTCGGCGTTCAACTTGAACGGCAAGACCTCCATACGTTATCAGCGAAAACGCTGCGCGAGTATAACGCGATTTATTTGGATCCTGCACTTGCGCAAGATCCGAGTTGGACGGAGCAATCCGCCAAACTCATGAAGTATGTCGAACAAGGCGGGCATTTATTAGTAGAAAACGAGTTCGCCTCCAGCTTTCCGCCTGAATTCTTAGGTGCCCGGAAAGTTGTTGATCTCAGGACAAGGGACGCTCAGATGGCATCTGCGCCTAGCTTGGCCAAAGAAACACCTAGCTTCGCCTACCCGCAAGTTCCTTACAATCTGCAAGGATTGCAGCAGGTTTTTCAGTTGTTTAGCCAAAGCTATTTCAAGCATAACACACTGGATAGCCTTCCGGGCTTGAACTGGGGATACGGATTCATTCCCTCTTCGGCCCAAACGATCGTATCTTTGGATCAGGTTTCACTCTCCATCATGAATCGGGTCGGCTCCGGGACGGTGTTGGTCAGCAGCAACTTTCTGCCGAACCGTTATTTCCCGACTGGCTACGATATGCAGAGCGGGATGGATCCGAATCAAGGCTTTAAACAGCTTGCCGAAAAATACCATGCCGAAAGCAAGCCTGTACCCGGAACGGCTTACTTCAATAAAAGGGACTTGCCGCTGGAGCCCTACTTCCATTTCGCTTTTGCCGCGGCTAATATGCAGTACCGCAGCGAACTGCTGGCTTATGTATCTAAGGAAACCCTGGGTTACAGCGCCAAAAAGGTGCTTGGTCCCTATGGCCGACCCGCGATGGCTTTCCAGAACCATTTTGAGGCGATGCCCGCCATTCAGCAGAAGGACGGCATCGCTTGGGTGGAGCTGCTCAAGAAGTACGACGAAATTCCTTCGTTCACGCTTGTGCGCAATGCCTTTTATTGGGGGCAATGGCGCGAGAGCGTGACCGTACAGCTCAATACCGGGACGAACACGCAGCCAAAGTTCGTCGGGGAGCTGCCCGGCTCGGGTTACGCGAGCGGGCTGCACGTGATGGCTGGCGGCAAGCCTTTGCGCCAAGCCTTGTTCCCGCAGTATCGCGATCTGGCGAGCGCGATCGAGCTGCCTTACCGCGCGTACCCGGCCGCGGCGGATCTGAACGGCGACGGCCGCATGGACCTGCTGGCCGGCAGCGCCGACGGATTCGTGTACGTCTACACGAATCAAGGGCCTGATGCTGCAGCGTACGCTAGCGAGCCGCTGCCGGAGGGCAAGGCGCAGCCGGACACGTTCGGCGCGCCTTCAAAGCTGCTGCTGGAGTCGGGCAAGCCGCTCCAGCTCGGGCCCTACACCACCGTTCACGCCGCCGACGTGAACGGGGACGGGCGCCCGGACCTCGTCGTCTCCGACGAGTCCGGCGCTGTCCGCTACCTGCCGCAGCTCGCTAGCGGCAGATTCGGCCCGCCCGCGGCCGTGCTCGCAGGCGGCAAGCCGCTGCAGCTGCCCGGCGGGCCTGCAGCGGCAGCCGTCGCCGACATCGATGGCGACGGCAAGCTCGACCTTGTCCTGGGCGGAGCCGATGGACAAGTGTGGCTATACAAGGGCCGCAGCGCCAAGGCCCTTGATCTGCAACAAGGCAGCGTAATCTTCGCGCTGCCTAATCACGGCACGCACGCTGCGCCGGCCGTGCGTGACATAAACGGCGACGGCCGACCGGACATCGTGGTCGGCGGGAGCGACGGGGATCTGCAGGTGTTCATCCAAGAAACCAACGGCGCTTGGTCGGATGCAGGTCCTATCAACGGTTCCAGCCTTAACCAAGTCGGCAACCATGCTTTGGTATCTGGCCACTATTCCGTCCCGCTATGGCTCGATCTCAATCATGACGGAGCGGACGATCTGATTGTCGGCAGCGTTGAATTCGGTTCTCCCGTTGCGATCGACGACCCGCAATTTCCTTACAAGGCGGAGTTGAGCGACTTTATCCAGTATGCCAAGGACAATCACTTGGATTTGAATCCGCATGTGTTCGTGCATAATTACAAATCCGCCGAGCAGGAACTTACGGAAGTCGAGCTTCATAAGCAAGCTTTCGACAAACTCGGCATCCCGTGGCTGCATCCTGGCACGAATCAACACACCTGGCGTGTAAATAATCAAGATCAGCAGCAAACGCTTCGCAGCGAACAGCAGCAAAGCATGTGGTATAATTTCGGTTTCTTGCCTTCGGATTCACCGGTTATTGCCCGTCCGGATTCGATTTGGTCGCTCCCGTTTCTTCTTCAAGATCGGAAAGGCGGGGCGGATTCCACGATGTTGATTCATACGCCGACGCCCGTACTGCGGACTGGCGATTATGCAACAACCGACATTTTTGAGTCGATGGTGAAATTGGATATGCCGATTGATTATTTCGAGCACATCGAGTACCATTTTCCCGTGCCGGCCAAAATCGCCGATTTAACCGAATTCGCCGACTATTTTAATAAGCTTCGTACGAAGCATGATTATAACTTTATGACCGAAACCCAAATGGCCCAGTCCTTCTTGGCTGCCATGAAGGGTGAAGTCCATATCAGCCAGACTTGGGCCTCCTATTGGTGGGACAAGCTGAAAGATCGCCTGGCTGGGGGCAGCCCGCATTGGCATGCCACTTTAACGCCAGATTTGACCAAGGTACCTGGCTTGGCGGATGAGTACAAGAACACGCTAGGCATCGTTATTGAGAAAGGCGAGAAGCTCGCCCAATACACCCTGCAAAGCGATTCCGACATCTATACTACACAGGATAACCGCTTCTATGTGGGGCTTGCCGGGCCGTCGTCGGTTGGCATTGCACCGGGCAAAGAAAGTTTCCATATGATACGATCCAACGTACCGTTCAAGCTGAGTTCAAAGGGCAGCGGCTATGCGATCGATCTAAAGTCAGCCGGCCTGCAGCAATTCAAGTTATACAGCCCAGACGAGTTGCTCTTCACAGGATCTACGGATCTCAAAGTCGAGCACGATGCTGCGGCGCACACCTATACAATCACCCGTTACGGGGATTCAATAACGCTTACCATCTCGAAGGCGCAGACACCTTGATTTCCGCCTTCATTTTCTTTCACTACCACCGACCAGGAGGCTTTGCAACATGTCCAATGAAGAACTTATAACCCAGCTAGAGGCGCACATTCGCGAGCGTTACGAAATTGAAGCGGACGACGATGATTTCGGCGTTGACGTCCACCTGTTTGATTATGGGTTTGTTGATTCGATCGGAGCTACGGCGCTGATCGCCCATATTGAGAAGACTTACGGCATCCAAGTCACGAATCAGGACCTGATGCTATACTCCATGAACACGGTGCGCGAGATTGCCGATTTTATTTCCAAGAAGACTGCGAGGTAACGAACGATGGAATGTAAGATTTCTTTAGAACAGCTGGCTGAAAGTCAGCATGGACAGGTCAAATATGCATCTGCCTTCGTCGATGAGCATATCGAGGATATTTTCATCGCAAACGGCTATCTCCATATTAAGCACAACTCGCCTAACGGCAGCGATGCCATCATCGAACGCGTAGGCCGTCTTGTCGAACGTTTCTCCAAAGGCGACTTCGGTTTTAAGGAAAACATTCTATTCGAGCATAAAGTCGATACTCCTTATGAAGGCGACATTATTGCAGAATTAGTGGAACGTAAGGCTATCAAGGTTTTAGAACCCGGTCTCTTCATTTTCCGTGAACCTTTCTCCAGCCTCATGCGTTTCTTGGACTACTCCTTCGTAACGAAAATCGCGAAACGATTCGAGGGTATGCAAGAAGAACATTACCCTGCCGTTATTCACGCGGAGACATTGAACAAAACGAACCACTTTACATCGTTCCCGGAACATATTCACTTTTTAACGCATCTTCGAGAGGATTTGGATGTCATTGAATCCTTCTCCCAGTCGATCCGCGATGCTGGCGGCTGGAACAAAGATCATGCGTTGGAACTTGATCGGAACATGCCGAAACCGAACTTCACTATGAATCCTTCCACGTGCTATCACTGCTATGAAGGGCTGCAGGATGAGACACTCGAAGGCGAAGGTATTGTCGTAACGGCTATCGCCAAATGCCACCGTTTCGAATCCAAAAACCATACCGATTTCGGCCGTCTGCTCGACTTCTCCATGCGCGAAATTATTTTCGTCGGCAAGCCGGATTTCGTTAAAGAAAATCGCTTGAAGTCGATTGAATACTTGAAAGAACTTGCGGTTGAATGGAATGTCGACAGTATGATGGAAATTGCTAATGATCCATTCTTCACGAACGATTTTCAAGTGAAAGCTTCGTTCCAGCGCAATCAGGAAATGAAATATGAGCTGCGCTTGACGATTCCACATGTAAAAAAATCAATCGCCTGCAGCTCGGTTAACTTCCACAGCAACACGTTCGGCAACGCATTTAATATCAAAATGGGCAAACGCAACGCCGTGACCGGCTGCGTAGGCTTCGGTATCGAGAGATGGGCATTCGCGTTCCTGGCGCAGTACGGCTTGGACGAGCAGCTGTGGCCGAAGGCGTTCCGTGAGCAGTACCATGCTTGGCAGGAGAAGGCGCTCTAATGAAAGCCGCAACTTTTCTTAAAAAAAATAGCTTCGTCCTCGGCCTGCTGCTGGCTCTCGTTGTTTCCGACCTGCTCATCGCATGGTGGAATCCGATGGTCAGCTCGCGCCGGTTTTATAAAAACGACTTCACCAAAACGCTCTACCACCATAACTGGTCCCAATCGGGACCGGTTTTCTTCGGTAATTCGTCCGTTACGGGCGCTTATATTGAGGAGAAGTCGGAGGCTCACTTGGTTGAAATGGGGCTTTCTTACGGGAAGTTGACGGATCTGAAGGAGATTCTAGCGCGCAACTTGTACCAGGTTCGAGATGAGCTCGTTATCGCGATTGATGTCCATACGATGATTGACAGCCTTGAAACGGACCCTACTTACCAGTGGTTCAAACCTTGGTATCAACCTTACGTCTATACCTATCGCGACTATTTCCGTGATTCCGGCGAAGAATTTACCAAAAATTTATGGAAAGGCAGTCTCGCCTACCAGCCGCGTTGGATTGATAAAGAGCTTTATCCCGGACGCCAGGATGATGCCTCTCTTCAGAGCAAATGGGATGACTATAACAAACGCTTCGGCTCTATGACGCTCAAGGATTTTCAAGCAAATCTCGATGCGCTGCAGTGGGTTATCCGGTATGCGGGCGACCATCAACTTCCACTTCGCGTGATCTGGATGCCGTGGAACAAAGCTTACGCTGATCCGCCGTACGTCGCCTCGCTCAAGCAGGAAGTGAATCGCCAGTTGCAAGCCGCTCATGTTCCGACCCTTGATCTCATGCATAAATACGATCCGAATTATTTTCACGATCTCGTTCATTTGAACCGGGAAGAAGGCGCTCCACTGTTCACCAAGGAGGTTGACGCATGGTTAAGTTCCTTAAAAAAACCGTCGAAATCCTAGTCTATCTTGTCATGCTGTATTTGGTTTTCGTCTATTTCACCGGCAAGGGCTTGTTCATCTACGAGAAGTTCTAACCTTATCCATTCACGAACCGTAGGTGACGCAAGCTTTTTGAAGCGAGGAGTTCTATAGCTATGTTTTATATGAATATGAACGCGATTATCGCTATGGCGGGTATGGTCGCCGTTCTGATGCTCACTCGCAAGTGGGCGGGAAATAAGCGCATTCTCATGATTATTTTCAGCCTTTGCTTTTTGCTGCTGTTCAGCAAGAAGCTTTGTCTGTTCTACGCCGTTTATACGTTGATCAACTACGGTGGTTTTGTTTACTTATGCCGGACGACGGTTTGGCGGAAGGCTACGTTCATTTTAGCCATTGTGGCCAATGTTGTCGGTGTTTTCCTCGGTGTAAGGCTGTTTGTTATGGATGTATTCCATCATCCGCTTTTCGACGCCATCATCTATCTGGGTCTCATCTATAACGTCCTTAAAGTGATAGACGGTTATTATTTCGCTTATTTCTTCGGCAAAGACGGCCAAGTACCGGCGATAGATTATGCCAATTATATCTTGTTCATCCCGACATTCACGTCCGGACCGATTTTGAAATTCCGCGACTTTATGGCAGACAGCAAAAAGCCCTATACGGTTGACTCCACTCTGTTCGAAGACAGCGTCAAGCGGATTATTCTGGGGATGTTCAAAAAAATCGTCGTCGTCACCTGGATGACCGGCATCTTCGATCAGGTTCTGAAGCAAGATCTGCATACGCATCAATCCTTGTTCTTGCTTGTTTGGTTTTACGCGCTCATATACTTCGATTTTTCCGGTTACTCCGATATGGCTATCGGTTTCGGCCGTCTGATGGGTTATACGATGCCTGAGAACTTCAAGCGGCCCTTCCTATCGCCTTCTATGACACAATTTTGGCGGAATTGGCATGCGACACTCGGGGATTTCTTCCGGGACCATATCTTCATGTTCTTCTCACGTTCCGTTCCAACACGGTGGGTCGCTTCCGGACTCTCGGTCCTGATCATGGTGATGATTGGCTTATGGCACGGCTTTACTTGGCTCTATTTCTTTTACGGCTTGTACCACGGCATTATTCTAGCTGTTGAAAATTTGCTCAAAATTACGACGGTCAACAAGAAAAAAGTATCCAAGACCTATTTCTATTTTCGCTGCTTCGTGACCCAAGCGCTCGTGACGGTTTCGGTCATTATCTACAGCTCGAATTATGAAACGGTGCTTCGCATTTATAAGGGCTTGCTTCATTTTACTTGATGAGAGTGATATAATTTGAAGTGGTCCTTTTACCTTTACAAGGTTGTTTAAAAAGTCCACTTTGATAACGAAGTCAGTCTGAAAGTAACTCGACATCGAATCTTGAACGAAACCGGGAACTCCGGTACTCACGTAGAAATCTCTACGCTCCGTTCCTCTTTCTCCGGATTTCGTCCAACCTTCTCGGTTCTGAAAGCGAACTTTTTAAACACTCATATTACTGGAGGTGTACGTAATGAAGTTAGGCGTATTTATGGTTCTGTTCGGCGGTAAACCTTTTGAGGAAGCATTGGATTATATCGCTGCGAAAGGTCTGGATGCCGTAGAAATCGGTACTGGTGGCTATCCAGGTACGGCACACTGCAAACCGGAAGAGCTCCTTGCCGATGAAAGCAAGTTGAAAGCGTTCAAACATGCGGTGGAGTCTCGCGGTTTGACAATCAGTGCGCTGAGCGTTCACGGTAATCCGCTGCACCCGCAAAAACAGATCGCCAAAGAATTTCATGATGCGATTATACAAACGATTGATCTGGCACAACGCCTAGAGGTTCCGGTTGTTAATACATTCTCCGGCTGCCCTGGCGACCATGAGGATGCGAAGTATCCGAACTGGCCGGTTGCGCCTTGGCCGAACGATTTCCAAGAAATTCTCGACTGGCAATGGGCGAACAAAGTCATTCCTTACTGGACCGAAACCGGTAAGTACGCTTCGGACCGCGGCATCAAAATCGGTCTCGAGCTGCACGGCGGCTTCTCCGTACATACACCGGCAACCCTCCTTCGTTTGCGCGAAGCAGCGGGTGATGTGATCGGTGCGAACCTTGACCCGAGCCACATGTGGTGGCAAGGTATCGATCCTGTACAAGCGGTACAAATTCTCGGCCGCGCAGGTGCGATTCACCATTTCCATGCAAAAGATACAACGGTTGATCCGATCAACGTTAACCGTTACGGCGTAACGGATATGCAATCCTACTCCAACATGCTCGACCGCGCATGGCAGTTCCGCTCTGTCGGCTTCGGTCACGACCTCAAAACATGGGCTGACATCATCAGCGCGCTGCGCCTTGTCGGTTATGACTATGTCGTGAGCATTGAACATGAAGACGGATTAATGTCCGTAGAAGAAGGCTTCTCCAAGGCTGTCCAAAACCTTCAACAAGTCCTCATCAAGGAACCTCTTGGTGAAATGTGGTGGGTATAAATTAAATATCCCGGCAATACAAAAAGCCCGCAGGTGCCGATCTCACGATCGAATTCTGTGGGCTTTTATCCGTTTCATGATTAAATTCGATTACCAGCCTTTAATCATCACGACGTCCATGATGCCGAATACGATTAAAGCTACTCCCGCAAATCCAAGAGCAAACAGATTTCTTTTCGGTGTAATCAATTGCTTAATGAAAGCAATGGCAATGACAACCGTGAAGATCAGTACATAAATATCAAAGCTGCTGTAAGTACTTGTTGTTGCTGCCGCTTCTGCTGCTAATAACATTGTGAATCCTCCTCATCGTAACTCGGTGCAAGGCACACGTCCTGCTATTTTACTTCTATGTTAGCTTGATTGGGCATTAGATGCAAGTAATTCCACGGATGTGTAACAAGTTTGTCACCATTTGCATAGAATCTCCGCATCCTACCGACAATATAACACATTTGAACGATAGGTATAACAAATGCTTATATCTCTTCCCAGCCAATTGCGTTTACCTATAACAGTAAGTATGGTACTATCTTAATGCATTCTCACTAATTATGTCGTAATTAAATTGGCATGCCGCTATGGCTTTATTAATAAGCTTATGCTTTCGATGCCAGCTATCTGGCGATATTGCGAAAATCACATAGGGAGGATCTAACAACGTGGCTTACGAACCGATATGGAACCAGGACACATCCAAATTAAACAAAATGGAATTATGGAAGCTAGAAAAAGACGGCCTCGATGTGATCCGTACGATTATTGAAGAGTATGCGCATAAAGGCTACGATTCCATTCCCGAAGACGATATGAACCGCTTCAAATGGGCAGGCGTTTATGAGCAAAAACCGAAAGACGGACATTTCATGATGCGCGTTCGCATTAACTCTGGCGTTATGACCAGCGAGCAAGCTAGAGAAATGGCTGCGATTGCTAAACAATACGGACGCAATCTCGTGGATGTCACGACACGTCAAGCGATTCAGTTCCACTGGCTGCGCGTTGAAGATTTACCGGATATTTTTAACCGCCTTGATAAAGTGGGCTTATACTCGTATGAAGCATGCGGAGATTGCCCGCGTACGATCGTTGGTAACCCGCTTGCCGACATCGATAAGGACGAGCTTATTGATACCAAAGATCTGGTCAATCAAGTGAACGATTTCTTCTTGATGAACCGCGATTTCTCAAACCTGCCTCGTAAGTATAAAATGTCCATCTCCTCGAACATTTATAACTCCGGGCACGCTGAGATCCAGTGCTTGGCTTTCACGCCGGCCACGAAAGTCATTGATGGCAAAGAAGTGATCGGTTTCCACGCATGGGTGGGCGGCGGTCTTTCCGCTAAACCTCACTTGGCCAAACAGATGGATATGTTTGTGACGCCTGAAGAAGTATTAAAAGTGGCAGTCGGTGTAACGACCGTTTATCGTGATCATGGGTATCGTGAAAAACGTCATCACGCTCGCTTGAAATTCCTTGTAGCGGACTGGGGCGTAGAGAAATTCCGTGAGGAAGTCGTGAAAGTGATCGGCGAAATGCCTACCAAAGGTGATGACAAAACCGTAGGTTGGAAAGCAGCTTACTTCGATGGCGTTCATCCGCAAAAACAAGCAGGATTGAGCTACATCGGTCTTAGCTTGCCTGTGGGCCGTCTGACCGCAGACGAACTGTTCGACCTTGCTCGCATCTCCGATCAATACGGCAAAGGCACCCTGCGTGCTACGGTTTCCCAAAACTTGATCATTTCCGACATTCCTAACGACAAAATCAATGAAGTGCTTAAAGAGCAAGTATTTGAGCGTTTAACGCCAAATCCTAAGCACTTTATGAGCCGTACAGTTTCCTGCACAGGGAACGAGTTCTGTAACCTTGCTGTTGTAGAAACGAAAGCTCGTGCGGTCAGCGTAGCAGAATACCTCGATGAGCACGTCCAGCTTGACGAAGAAGTGCGTATCCACTTCATCGGCTGTCCGAATGCTTGCGGTCAAAAGCATATTGCCGACATCGGTCTGCAAGGCGCTTTGATCAAGACGCCTGAAGGTATGGTTGACGCTTTCGACATTGCCGTTGGCGGTATTCTAGGACCTGGCGCACAATTCAATACGACGCTCAAAGGCCGTGTAAAAGGCGATAACGTTGGCCCTGTACTGGCCCAATTGATTCTGTTCTTTAAAGAGAGCCGCAATAACGGGGAGTCATTCAACGATTTCTTCAACCGTGTTGGCGCCGGCGCTTTCCAAGAGAAGCTTACACAAATTTTGGCTGACGCTTCTTAATCCATATAGACTTCAAAAAAAACAAGCTCTCTGATCCCGAATTTGGATCTTAGGGCTTGTTTTTTTATCAAAAACTCTTATCTATACGACCATTTCATAAAGAGTCGTAGTTTCCGTCAATTCATTAATGAGCTTACGGTTTTGAGCATCTTGCAGCTCTTTTTGCTTCCAGGCTTGATATCGTTTGGGATCGATGCCCAATGCAGTAATGATCTCTTGTAATTCTAAAGTCGGTTTCATTTGAAAGCCTCCACACCCTGTTTAATTTTCTCTCTCTGGCTGTTGTATATATCTTATAAATTTATTATAGGACTAGAACGCCTAGTGGGGATAGAGGGTAAAAATGTCGAAGCTTGTATGTTTCAATTAAATCTTAACAAAATCCAGATTAAGAGTTTGGCATATGTAAAAAAGCTTGGATGCTCAGGCATTTCTGCCTTATGCGTCCAAGCTTTTGCATGATTAACCCACCGCGTCTTCCAGAACTTCAAGACGCTTAGCATAGTTCTCAGAGCGTTCCCGATCCCGCTCGAGGATCGGCTTCAAGTACTGGCCGGTGTAGGATCCGGCCACTTTCACGACATCTTCCGGCGTACCGGAAGCTACGATCTGCCCGCCGCGGCTGCCGCCTTCCGGCCCCAGATCGATGAGGTGGTCCGCCGTCTTGATGACATCGAGGTTATGCTCGATGACCAGCACGGTCTCACCGTTCTCGACGAGACGGTGGAGCACCTTCAACAGACGATCGATATCGTCAATGTGGAGCCCCGTAGTGGGCTCATCGAGGATGTAGATCGTCTTGCCCGTACTGCGGCGGTACAGCTCCGCCGCGAGCTTCACGCGCTGGGCTTCGCCGCCGGACAGCGTTGTCGCTGGCTGGCCGAGCGTCATGTAGCCCAGCCCTACATCGAGCAGTGTTGTCAATTTACGATGAATACGCGGCAAGTTCTTAAAGAACTCGCAGCCATCTTCAATCGTCATCTCCAACACTTCAGAAATGCTCTTGCCTTTGTATTTCACTTCCAGCGTTTCACGGTTGTAACGCTTGCCTTTGCACACTTCGCAAGGCACGTAGACATCCGGCAAAAAGTGCATCTCAATCTTGATGATCCCGTCTCCGCGGCAAGCCTCGCAGCGGCCGCCTTTCACGTTAAAGCTGAAGCGGCCTTTCTTGTAACCGCGAACTTTAGCCTCATTCGTATTTGCGTAAACATCACGGATATCGTCGAACACTCCCGTATATGTCGCCGGATTAGAGCGCGGCGTACGGCCGATCGGGGATTGGTCGATATCGATCACTTTATCGACATGCTCCAAGCCGTTGATTTCTTTGTGCTCGCCAGGGCGAACCTTGGCGCCATTCAGATCGCGCGCAAGCGTTTTGAATAGGATTTCATTGATCAGCGTACTTTTGCCAGAACCAGACACACCTGTCACGCAAGTGAACACGCCAAGCGGCACCTTCGCAGAAACGTTGCGCAAATTGTTCTCCTTGGCGCCCTTCACTTCGATCCACTTACCATTCGGCTTGCGGCGCTTTGCAGGAACAGGAATGAACCGTTTACCGCTGAGATACTGTCCGGTTAATGAATTAGGGTCTTCCATCAGCTCTTTCGGCGTGCCTTGAGCGATGACTTGACCGCCATGGATACCCGCACCAGGCCCGATGTCAATAATATAATCGGCTGCCATCATGGTATCCTCATCATGTTCTACGACAATCAACGTGTTACCAAGGTTTCGCATATGCTCCAACGTCTGGATCAGTCTGGTGTTATCCCGTTGGTGCAGCCCAATGCTCGGCTCGTCCAAAATGTACAGAACGCCCATTAAGCTGGAACCGATTTGCGTAGCCAAGCGAATCCGCTGAGCTTCCCCGCCGGATAATGTGCCTGCCGCTCTGTGCATCGTCAAGTAGTCTAGGCCGACGTTCACCAGGAAGCCCAGGCGAGCTCTAATTTCCTTAAGGATAAGGTTAGAGATCGTAAGTTCTTTCTCGGTTAAGTCCAGTGACTGGAACCATTCTTCAGCCTCGCCGATGGACAAAGAAGTCGCGTGGGCAATGTTCTTGCCGTTAATCGTGACAGCGAGCGTTTCAGGCTTCAGACGCTGACCTTTACACTTCGGACAGGGCTTGGTGCTCATATAGCTTTGAATATGCTCGCGAATACCTTCGGAGAACGTATCTTTGAACCTGCGCTCCAGGTTGCGAATAATGCCTTCGAAAGGAACGAGCGCTTCCTTCGTCGC
This sequence comes from Paenibacillus sp. GCM10027628, assembly GCF_042676385.1. Taxonomy (NCBI): domain Bacteria; kingdom Bacillati; phylum Bacillota; class Bacilli; order Caryophanales; family Paenibacillaceae; genus Paenibacillus; species Paenibacillus sp. GCM10027628. Next base: position 74,794 of record NZ_JBHTHA010000027.1, on the reverse strand, counting down.
TCCCATATCGTTCTCATAGCGGAAACGAATTTTCTCTCCGCCGGTGCCGTACAAAATCACTTTCATCTGGTCGTTATTAAGCTCGGAAACCGCCACATCACGCGGAATTTTGTAATGTTCGCAAACCGCCGCAAGGAATTGCGGGTAATAGTTCGAAGTGCTTCCCGCCCACGCTTCAAAAGCTCCTTCTTCTATCGTCAGCTTATTATCCGGAACGAGAAGCTCCGGATCGACGATCATCTGGCTGCCAAGACCATCACATTCGGGGCAAGCTCCGAATGGGCTGTTGAACGAAAACATTCTCGGCGCAAGCTCTTCAATACTGAAGCCGCACTCCGGACAAGCCAGGTTCTGACTGAACATCAGCTCTTCCTGGTCAATGACGTCCACAATAACGCGTCCGTTCGCTAACTTCAGCGCCGTTTCCAAGGAATCGGCTAGGCGGGCGTGTACATCGTCTTTCACGACGATACGGTCAACGACGACATCAATCGTATGTTTTTTGTTCTTATCCAGCTCGATTTTCTCAGCAAGGTCGAGGGTTTCGCCATTAACACGCACCCGAACAAAGCCTTGTTTCTGAATATCCGTAAACAGCTTTGAGTGTTCGCCTTTACGCCCGGATACGAGCGGAGCAAGAATTTGGAGCTTTGTACGTTCCGGATATTCCAGGATCCGGTCAACCATTTGTTCCACCGTTTGCGACGTAATCTCGATGCCATGCGTTGGACAATGAGGTCGTCCGATGCGGGCGAAAAGAAGCCGCAAATAGTCGTAAATTTCCGTCACCGTTCCGACGGTCGAACGCGGGTTGCGGCTTGTCGTTTTTTGGTCGATAGAAATCGCCGGTGACAATCCTTCAATGGAATCCACATCAGGCTTATCCATCTGTCCGAGAAACTGCCTTGCATAGGCAGATAAGGACTCTACATATCTACGTTGGCCTTCTGCATAAATCGTATCAAAAGCAAGTGACGACTTGCCCGAGCCGCTAAGACCGGTTAGCACGACAAACTTATCGCGTGGAATCGTTACGTCGACATTTTTCAGATTGTGAGCTCTCGCTCCTTTAATGACGATATTATCTCTGGACACGAATACCCTTCCTCTCCAAGCCTTTTATCTATTCGCCCTGCTACCGGGCGTTAATCACATCTAAAGCTGAAGCCTCCATTAGGCTTCAGCTTTCATTTCCATAATAGCGTCACGCAGCTCTGCTGCTCGCTCGAACTGCAGGTTCTTGGCCGCTTCTTTCATCTCGGCTTCCAAGCGTTCGATCAGCGAAGCGCGATCTTTCTTCGACATCTTCTCGCCCTTCATGCCGGTGAGATAATCCGCCTTCTGCTCGGCTACCTTCGTCGCCTCGATCACATCGCGCACTTTCTTCGCAATGGTTTGCGGCGTAATCCCATGCTTCGTGTTATAGGCCTCTTGAATGCTTCGGCGCCGGTTCGTCTCGCGGATCGCTTTATCCATCGAGTCGGTGATCTTATCTCCGTACATGATAACCCGGCCTTCGGCGTTACGCGCAGCACGGCCGATCGTTTGGATCAGCGAACGCTCAGCACGCAAGAAACCTTCTTTATCCGCGTCCAAGATGGCGACAAGAGACACTTCCGGGAGATCAAGCCCTTCTCTCAAAAGGTTGATCCCTACAAGAACGTGAAACGTTCCCAGACGCAGATCACGCAGAATTTGCATCCTTTCGAACGTTTTAATGTCGGAGTGCAAGTAACGTATTTTTACTCCAATTTCTTTGAAGTAATCCGTTAAGTCCTCCGCCATTTTCTTCGTTAACGTCGTCACCAGGACCCGTTCGTCTTTGCGAATGCGATCCTGTATTTCTGCCAATAGATCGTCAATTTGACCTTTCGTCGGTCTCACTTCGATAATCGGATCGAGCAGCCCCGTCGGACGAATGATTTGTTGAACCATTTCGGGACAATTTTCAAGTTCATACGGTCCAGGCGTTGCCGAAATATATAAAATTTGATTAACCTTCTCTTCAAATTCTTCAAAACGAAGCGGTCTGTTGTCGAGAGCGGAAGGCAACCGGAAGCCATGATCGACGAGCACTTCTTTCCTTGCACGGTCACCATTATACATGGCCCGGATTTGCGGCAGGGTCACGTGTGATTCGTCAACCATGACAAGCATATCCTCAGGGAAATAGTCCATAAGCGTATAAGGCGTGGCCCCTCGCTCACGGAACGTCAGCGGTCCCGAATAGTTCTCAATGCCGGAGCAGAAACCCATCTCCTGCATCATTTCCATATCGTAGCGAGTCCGCTGTTCCAGCCGCTGCGCCTCGAGCAGCTTGCCTTGCTCGCGAAGCTCCGCAAGCCTCTCTTCCAGCTCCCGCTCGATATTCACGAGCGCACGTTTCATCGTATCTTCATGCGTTACGAAGTGAGACGCCGGGAAAATGGCTGCATGCTCGCGTTCCCCGATAATCTCGCCCGTCAGTACGTTGATCTCAGTTATCCGTTCGATCTCGTCGCCAAACAGCTCGACTCTGATCGCATGTTCACCGTGCGAAGCCGGGAAGATCTCAACGACATCCCCGCGTACCCGAAAGGTACCGCGCACAAAGTTCAGATCATTTCTCTGATACTGAATATCCACGAGCCGGTGCAATATCTCATTTCGCGACTTCTCCATCCCCACACGCAAAGAAAGCAGCAAAGAACCGTATTCCATCGGCGATCCCAAACCGTAAATACACGACACGCTCGCAACAATGATGACGTCACGGCGCTCGAACAACGAGCTGGTTGCCGAATGGCGGAGCTTATCGATTTCTTCATTAATGCTGGAGTCTTTCTCGATGTACGTGTCAGAGGAAGGAATGTAGGCTTCTGGTTGGTAGTAATCATAGTAGCTGACGAAATAGGAGACGGCGTTATGAGGGAAAAATTCTTTAAATTCGCTGCACAACTGTGCGGCTAACGTTTTATTATGTGCAATGATCAGAGTAGGACGGTTTAACTTCGCGATTACCTGAGCGGCCGTAAACGTCTTGCCTGTTCCCGTAGCGCCAAGCAGCGTCTGGTGCCTCTTCCCCGCTTGAATGCTTTGAACGATTTCCTCGATGGCTCTTGGCTGGTCGCCCTGAGGAGCAAATTCGGATACGAGCTCAAACTTCTTTGAACTGACCACAATATCATTCATCAATTATCACCTACACTATGGAAATAAATCGGACTTTTATCCTATAAAGTTTCACTTTGCAATATCCGATAAAGAAGTAGAACTTCCAACATTTCCTTTATATAAGAATGTTTGTTCTGGTTTTTCTATTATACCCTTTTTACATCATTGATGCAAACTGGATTATTTTTCGACTTCCAATTTACGTCTTGATACCAACGGCTATCTCTTCATTACACCTTGTAGGAGTGGTACAATCATGGATTTGACAACGGTTCTCGGTTTAGTATTAGGTCTTGCGGGTTTAATCGGCGGTTACATGTGGGATGGCGGCCACATCGGCTCCTTGATCATACCAAGTGCCATGCTGATCGTGTTCGGAGGCACTTTCGGAGCTGTGGCAGTCAGCTTCCCCGGCTCCATTTTGACCAAGATTCCCAAAGCACTAAGTATAGCCTTCAAACAAGAAAAGCGTGATTCCGCTTCGACCATCAATGAAATTGTCGACATGGCTACAGTCGCGCGAAGAGAAGGCGTACTCGCTCTGGAGCAGCGCGCACAAGAGCATCCGAACCCCTTTCTGAAAGACGGCCTGCTAATGGTGGTTGACGGTACGGATCCGGAGCTGACAAGACAAATTCTCGAGCTGGAAATGGATGCAATCGAACACCAGGTGGACCATATGGCTAAAATATTCGAAGCCGGCGGCGGCTATGCCCCAACCATGGGAATCATCGGTACCGTAATGGGTCTGATTCACGTTCTTGGCAACCTGGAAAACCCGTCAACACTGGGTCCGGCGATTGCAGTCGCTTTTACGGCTACACTTTATGGGGTTATGAGCGCTAACCTGATCTACCTCCCTATCTCGAGTAAAATCAAGCTGCGCGGCAAAGAGATGATCTCCGAAATGGAGCTGATGCTAGAGGGAATCCTGGCGCTTCAAGCCGGTGAAAACCCACAGCTGATTAAGAAAAAACTGACCTCCTTCCTACATGATAAATCAACGAAGAATCAAGTAGAGGCAGGTGCTGATGATGGCGAGGAGAGGTAAGAAGCACGAAGAGCATGTAAACCATGAAAGATGGCTTATCACCTACGCCGATTTGATCACCTTGCTCCTGGTATTTTTCATTATCATGTATGCCATGAGTAAAGTCGATTCTCAAAAGTATGCCGTTCTCGCGCAGGTCTTAAACCTGCAATTCCAAAAAGCCGATTCGGTCCTTGATAAAGGCCACGGCATTAGCGGACAAATGACGCCGAAGCAAGGCGACGCAGACAGTAAAGATAAAGATTTCACACAGCATAATCAAGACGTGCAAAAGGAAGAGCACGATAAAAGCAAACCGGAAGACAACGACAAAGAAAAGCGCGAAAAAGAGCTCCAAGACCTTTTAAAACAAGTCCAAGCTTATATTACGGATCAAAATCTTCAGGCGCAGGTTTCGGCAAGCGATACGGATCGGGGCGTGGCGATAACCCTTAACGATCTGTTTTTATTCGATCTGGGTAAAGCAGACTTAAAACCGGCGTCCATCCCGATTCTGCAGAAACTTGCCTCATTGTTTCCAACCCTGAACACGAAAGTCAGCATAGAAGGTCATACGGACAATCTTCCACTGGCGACCGGGTCGCCCTACAAGGATAACTGGGGATTATCGTTTGCCCGTTCGTTATCCGTACTTCGTTACTTTAGCGATACGGCTGGACTTGATGACAATAAATTTATTGCTACAGCCTACGCGGATACGATGCCCAAAGTGAGCAATAACAGCGATGAAAATCGTGCGAAAAACAGACGTGTCGAAATTATCGTACTACGTAATGAATTGAACCCGACCTCAACAGCCAAATAAAGCGAAGACCCTGCCTCTCACGAAGAGAATCAGGGTCTTTTTCCTGTACATACTACAAAGATTTGGTCGAATCGTTAGATAGAAGCCCTGTAAGCTTACCTCTTAAAAAGGAGAACAAGTGCAGCGGCCGATGCTCCACATAATAAAGCGCTTGTTGGTCCGGCGCCAAAACGATGCCAAGCTGATGATGTTCACCGGAAAAAATGGCCCGCTGGAGAAAACGGACTTCACCTTGATGGTTCAGCACTTCCAGCTTACAAAAGGCGGCATTCAGCTGCATAGCGGCATGAAAATCCGTTTTATTTAAAACCTTATGCCCGTTCACCTTATGGACAAGCTCACCAGCTTGGATGCCCAGGTCATGCGCCGGACTTCCGGGCACAACGGCCAACACCATAAGTCCTTGCTGCGCGTGGACGAAAAACGGTCGTTCCTTGGCCTCCATCCAGCGATTATAACCGACTAACGCCTCATGCAATCCAATGCAGAGCACGGCTGCCACGATAATTAGCGGTGACCAGAAATGAGCAGCGACAGCAGCTCCGAAAAGGATCAAGCCATATAGATACAAAAGGCGGGAACTTAGACGCGTTTGCATCTGCGGCAGCTTGGAAATCGTTAGCTCGGTGAAGCCGATCATCGCCGGGAACGCAAGCAGCGTCCAGCCTGTTGCAAGGTTTGTGCCAAGCAGCGTCCCCCAAGGAAGTTCTTGCATGCTGCCTCCTGCAAGAGGCACTAAAAGAAACAGCGGAACCGGCCAGAAGCCTTGCATCTGGTAGCCACCGATGATTTTGCCGCGTTTTCCTTCGAGGAAGAGCGGGCTCGCCATCCTAGAGCCTTGGAATCCTACCAGCAAGCCTTCCATAATATGAAGAATCGCTACAACGACAAGCAGTGATGGAATATCCGCGTTTACCACGATATCCAGAATCGGGGCTTGCTCTTGCAAATTGGACATATTGGGCAACCATCCCGCAACAGCATGGGCAATCCCCAATATCCCAACAGCGTAAGCGAGGCATAAGAATCTCACTCGTATGATTAGTAACACTACTGTAATCGCCCATAGCAATATCACCGCTTCCGCTTGCACGGTCACGCCAACGAACAACATCGCCAAAGAGGCGGTCAACCCACCTATCCATCCCCATAGCACGGTACGGCAAGTCTCGTCCAGCAGCGAGTGCAGGCGAGTATGGAACAATTTGCGCTCCAGTTGCACCTGCTTGCGGTATTGCAGCACGATAAATAGGATGCCTATATAGTAAAAAGGATTTAAAAACAGCTGCAGTACGGCGTGTAGAAATCTGTCCAAAAATTGAACCACTAGATCCATACGATTCGGGGCTCCTTGGTGAAAAAGAAATAGGAAGGCCGCCTAAGCAACCTTCCTACACTATTTCGACCATAAGCGCTTATTTCCTGCCGCTGATGCTGAATTTCCAACATCTGATCAACTTTATTTCCCGATCTCTTTTTGCAATTCCTGCACCGCTGCTTTCAGCTGGGCGTCATTCTTCGGTTCGCGAATTTGCGTCAGGATCGCTTTTTCCAGCTTGGTTGCCGTTTCCGTATCCACTTCACCGGTCATCGGCAAATTATTTGCATGCTGGAACGCTTTTACAGCTGCTCCCGTTTTCTCATTGAAATAGCCGTCTGACCGGTCTGTAGAGAAACCAAGACCCGTAAGCATCAGCTGAAGGTTTTTCACGTCATCACTGTTGCTGTCCTGCTTCAGCACCGACTTCTTGGTGAGCGGAGCCGCTTTGAAATACGCCGGCTGATCAACCGGAATATCCGGTTGGATGCCTTTCTTATGAATCCAATTGCCGTTTGGCGTTAACCACTTGTAAACGGTCATCTTAATGTTGCTGCCATCGCCCATTTCCTTCTCAAAAGTCACCTGAACGGTGCCTTTTCCGTAGGACGTTTCGCCGATGATTTTGCTGCCGACCGCTTCTTGGAAAGCCCCGGCCAAAATCTCAGAAGCACTGGCGCTGCCTTTGTTCACAAGCACGGTAACCGGATAGTTCTTGCCTTTGCCTGTCGAAGGTGTCGGCTCCCGCTTCCCGTCTCGGTTCTCGACTTGCACGATCGGCTTACCGCTCTGCACGAATGGATTCACGATGTCCACCACCACGTTCAGCAGACCGCCCGGGTCATTGCGCACGTCGATGACAAGACCTTTCATCCCCTTCGCTTCAAGCTTTTTAAGCTCTTCGGCGAAGCGTGTAGCCGTATTCGCCGAGAACTGGCGAATCTCAATTTTGCCGATTTGATCCTGCATCATTTCGGCATAGACCGTTTCCACATCAATGTTATCCCTGACAACGATGACTTGTATCGGGTCGCCGACGCCTTGGCGGATTAATTCAAGCTTCGCCTGAGTCCCTTTTGGGCCGCGGATTTTCATAACCGCCTGATTGAGCGTAAGCCCGTCCAGCTTGTCGCCGTTGACCGAAATGATCACATCGTTGGCCTGAATGCCCGCCTTCTCAGCCGGGGATCCTTTGATCGGGGAGACGATGACGAACTTGCCTTCGTCGATCGATACTTCCGCGCCAATCCCTTGGAAAGATGACGAGATACTCTCGTCGAATTGCTTCGCTTCTTTCTGATCCATATACACAGTGAACGGATCCTCGAGAGATTCGAGCATACCGTTTATTGCGCCATTGACCAGCTTGTCATGATCCGTCTGATTCAAAAACTTGCTCTCGATCAGCTGGTATGTCGTCGAGATTTTGTTTAAATCCTTGCTCGACAGTCCCGAGGAAGTGGATGCAGCGGCTGCAGCGCTGCCTGCCGGCTTATCCTTCCATCCCCAAAATGTCGAAGAGTCAACAATCGTTAATGTCAATATGCTGCTTGCAAACATCGCTAATAAAACAAAAGCAAGCACGGTGCGTCCTTTAAACTGCACAGCGTGATTCACCACCTTTTCATCCATAAACCCATGAAATACCGAAAACAGGCTCGCTCTAATGACAGCAAGCCCGCTTTCCGTTCGAGTCTGCCTGTTTATTATATGACAAGCTATGCTCGTTTTATAACCAAGTTGTCCTATCTCAAGTAAGGTTTGGGATCGACAGGCTTCTCATTAAGTCTAACTTCAAAATGCAGATGGTAACCCGTCGCTTGACCCGTCATGCCAACACCCGCAATCGCTTGACCACGCTTCACCGTGTCGCCTACTTTAACATAGATGCCGTCATTCATGATATGCCCATATACGGTCCATAAACCGTTGCCATGATCAATGATGACACAGTTACCATAACCGTTCATCCAAGAAGCGTAGATGACTGACCCGTTCTCGGCCGCACGAATTTCCGTTCCTTTCGGCGCTCCCAAGTCAATCCCTTTATGGTTTTCAGGCTTGCCGGTGACCGGGTTAATCCGCATAACGAAATCGGATGTGATCGGTGCCTGAGCGGCGAGTGGGTAACCAAGCTTCCCGCCTGAATAAGTAAACGGTGACTTAGCTTTGCTAGCTGCCCGCTTCTTCGCTTGCAAGTCCGCCTCTTGTTTAGCCAATTGGGTAAGTTGATTCTCACTTTCCTCGGAAATATCCTCGAGCACTTTTTCCTGTTTGGACAGAGAGGCAATCTTTACTTCCTTCTCTTTCTCCTTGGCCTTCAAATCATTGCGAACGGCATCCGCTTCCGCGTAGAGCGCCTTTACTTGATCAAGCTGCTGCTCGGTCTCATGTTTCTTCTGCTCAACCGTATCCCTATCTTTCTTATTCGATTCCAGAATCTCTTTATCCTGATTCACAATCGATTTCAAAGCTTCCAAGCGGTTCAAGAAATCAGAAAAGCTGGTTGCGCTCATCAGCACATCCATATAAGAAACAAAACCGTTCATATACATGAGCCGAAGGCGGGACTTCAGCATTTGATCCCGACTCGCGACGCGAGCCTCGGCCTCGTCCAACTGCTTCCCGTTCTCTTCCAGCGTATCAGACACCTGATCGATCTGATTGTTCAGATCGGAGAGTTTTTTGCTCGCCTCATTGACCTGATTAACGATTGTTTTCATATCTTTGGTCGTTTGGTCTTTCTCGGTCTGTACTTTTGCTATTTGATTCTGGGTGTCGTTCGCTTTCTGCTGCATTTCCGCTTTCTTCTGTTTAAGCTGCGACAGCTGCTGATCGATTTTTTCCGTCGTTGTAGCGGCATAGCCCGCGTATGGAATTACCAGCGTACCGGCAATGCCGAGTGACAACAACAAGGGCAGAATCTTCTTCTTCAAGCACGTAGCCTCCCCATTCTTCCAAACCAAGCCTGGAAATCTTGTTCTAGTGATCTTTCTATCTCGTAAATACAATGAAAGTTTTAAAAGTCCGCTTTCAGAACCGAGAAGGTTGGACGAAAATCGGAGAAGGAGGAACGGAGCGTAGTGATTTGCTACGTGAGTACCGGACTTCCCGATTTTCGTTCAAGATTCGATGCCGAATAAACTTTCAAAATAGCTTCGTTATCAAAGTGGTCTTTTAAAACATCCTATCAAACTCTTAAAAATTTGCGGACGGAAATTAAGCTTCCCCAGATCCCAATCACCATGCCGATGCCTAACAAAAGCGCCGTCAGAGTGAAGCTGATGTTATGGAAGGGCGTCAATTTGATCATCATTAAACTTAAGTCCAGGGAACCAGTGTTCATAAGCTTCCAATAACCGCCCAAAATCAGACCTACCGGAATGACAGAACCTATGAAGCCCAGCAAAGCGCCCTCAATGAAGAATGGCCAGCGAATAAAAGAATTCGTCGCCCCAACGAGCTTCATAATGGCAATTTCTTTGCGTCGTGCAAGAATCGTGATTTTGATCGTATTCGCGATCAGGAATACCGCAGTAAACGATAATAAGATGACGATGCCAAAACCAATCCAACGTACGACTTCCGTCACTTTAAACAGCGCTTCTACCGTGCCTTTGCCATAGTTGACCTTGTAGATCGGTTTCGGATCTTTCCCGATATTCAGCGCGCTAATTTGATCCGCAACCGTTGCGACATTCCTGGGGTCGTCCACCTCAATGGTAAATGCATCGTTAAGCGGGTTATTATCCCCGTCAAAGCCTTCTAGCAGCGCCTTGCCGCTTTCCCCCATCTTTTGGCGCAAATAAACAAGTCCTTCTTCCTTAGAGACGAATTTAATCGTCTTTACTTCAGGAATACCCTTGATTTGGCTCTCCAGGGCGTCTATTTGCGATTGAGACGTGTTCACTTCAAGGTAAACGTTGATTTCCACCTGTTTCTCAATCTGGCTGGCAATATCGTTGACATTCAAAGTAATCAACACAAAAATACCAAGAATAAATAATGAAATCGAAATCGAACTGATCGACGCGAACGTCATCCAGCCGTTTCGAATGACATTTTTCGTACCTTCGCGCAAATGGCGAGAGAGCGTACTAATCTTCATAGCCGTATTCCCCCCGCGCTTCGTCACGCGCAATGAGGCCCTGCTCTATGGCAATAACCCTTTTGCGCATCGTGTTGACGATTTCTTTGTTGTGTGTAGCCATGACGATCGTCGTACCGCGGAAGTTAATTTCCTCCATCAGTTTCATAATGCCCCAGGACGTCTCCGGGTCGAGATTTCCTGTCGGTTCATCGGCGATTATGACGGATGGATTATTGATTATTGCCCGGGCAATAGCCACACGCTGCTGCTCGCCGCCCGATAGCTGTGAAGGCAATGAGTTCGCCTTATCCTTTAATTTGACAAGCTCCAAAACTTCCATCGTGCGCTTCTTAATTTGCTTCTTCGGAGCCTCGATAACTTCCATGGCAAATGCGATATTTTCAAACACATTAAGCTTTGGAAGTAATCGATAATCTTGGAAAATAACACCAATATTGCGGCGTACATAAGGAATCTTGCGCTGCTTTAGCTTTTCCAAATTAAAACCGTTAACAAAGATCTGTCCTTTAGTCGGCTTCTCTTCTCTATACATTAATTTCATAAAAGTAGATTTACCTGCGCCGGATGGCCCAACAACATAGACGAACTCGTTGCGGTCCACTTTTATATTAATCCCTCTCAATGCATGAGTGCCGTTGGAGTACGTCTTCCATACGTCCTGCATTTCGATCACAATATCACATCCTAATGAAATAGATAGCCTATATCCTTTCGACATAAAAGCCGAAAATCCTTTAGAAGGCCCAGAAAATTCGTGCCAATCACCCTCATTATATCATTTTTTGAGAGAATATGATTGTTCTGCGCCTAGCAATTATAAGCAAGACACCTTCGCACACAAAAAAACCGCCCATTCACTAGGACGGTTTTGATGAGTTACTGCTGTTTCGGTGCACTGACGCTCGCGCGAACGAGAAGCTCCGTCGGCAGCACGAGTTGTTTCGTAATCTGTCTCCCTTCCAGCATATCAATCAGCATCTGAGCGGCCTGATAGCCGATTTCATACGGATTTTGACTGATCGTCGTCAGCGTGGGAGAACAATAGGCCGAAATACTGATATTGTCGAATCCGGCTACCGAGACGTCGCCTGGAATATCGAGTCCGAGTCCGCGAAGCGCCTGCATGGTGCCGAGAGCCATCAAGTCGCTGGCGCAAAAAATAGCGGTGACGTCGGGACGCTGCGACATGAGACGATATGTTGCATCACGTGCACCTTCATCGGAGAACCCGCCATCCAGCACCAGCTCCTCTTCGTACGGGATACCCGCCTGCTGCAAGGCCTGCTTGTATCCTTCCAGCCGTTTGATGCTGACATCCGCTTGCGCATGGCCGTTTACAAGCCCCACCTTGCGGTGTCCCTGATCGATCAGGTATCGCGTCATCCGGTATGCGCCCTGAACATTATCTGTCGTCACATATCCGACATTATTATTCTTTAGCGGGATGTCAATGAGAACGCACGGCAGCTTTGAGCCGACAATCTCTTTCAAATAAGGGTCGTCGAGCCGAATACCCATAATGATGACGCCATCGACTCCGCGCTCCTGACAGAGTGCTTTGTAAGATTTGGCAGCCTGCTTCTGTGGTGTCGTACTGAACAGGATCAGATCGTAATTTAATTCGCCTGCACGATCGTTCATCCCACACAGGATTTCAAAGGCGATGCTATCCTTGGAACTGTTGCGGGTAATCCCGGACAGCAGCAATCCAAGCGTCTGCGTTTTCTTGGAAATAAGGCTGCGGGCAGCCATGTTCGGGCTATATCCTAGCTCATCGGCGATGAGCTGAATTTTTTTGCGGGTATCCTCGCTGACATCGTCGTATCCGTTCAATGCGCGCGATACGGTGGTGACGGACACGCCGGCTTCTCTAGCAATATCTTTAATAGTAATCATACTTGCGCGCTCACCTTTTCCGAAACGTTTTGGTAATAAATAATTGTCTTTTTATATAATTTCTATATTAATATAATCCCTTAATAGTTTCAATCTTAATTATTACGATAATGTAAACGCTTAAAAAATATGCTTAGGGGGATTGTAAATGATTTCATGGTTATGTATAATCAAAAATAAAGAAGACCAAAACGTTTCGGTTTTGTTTGATAGCTCGTAAAGTGAGTTGAGTTACACAGGAATAAAGAAATGAGGCGGACCTGTCCCCTTTAGATTCTTTTTCCTTTTTTAAAAAGCTTATCCGAAACGTTTCGGTAATTGAAAACTGTGTTAATCACACCAAGAAAAATCAGAGAAAAGGGGTGAACCGAATGGATTACCGCGTCATTAAGGAGAACGATCTCTTTCTGATGACCGATAAAACCGGTGATATTCCCGCAGGTAATGAAGCAGGGCACGGTCTGTATACGAAGGATACCCGCTTTTTAAGCGGCTTCGAAATCCGGATCAATGATAAAAAGCCCATTCTGCTCAGCTCCTCCGCGGGAACGAATTATATCGCTACCATTCGCATGACGAATCCTCATATGGAATCGGATGGGAACTTGATTCTCTGGAGAGAATCTGTTGAACTGGAAAGACAGCGCTTCATTTACGAAGGGGCTTTGTACGAAACCATTACTTTCACGAACTTTTATCCGAAGCCGGTGGCCTTCGATTTTACTTCCCGCTTCGAGAGCGATTTCGCCGACATGTTCGTTGTTCGCGGCTTTCAGAACGGCACCTTCGGGGAAGCGCTGCCAGACGTTTATGAACAAGGAAAGCTAACCAAAAGCTACAAAGGCACAGATGGCATAGTACGCCAAACGCAAATCAACTGGGACCGAGCCGAAACGGCGGTCCGTAATGACGGCACCGTCGCGTTCCGATTCGAGTTAGCGCCCAAGGAGCGCCAAGCGGTGACCTTTTTCATTGCTCCTTTCATCGATGGCAAAGGACCTAAGCAGGTGCCGGCACAGCAGGCAATCGAACAACTGAAAGCCTCCTATCAGACCTGGAATGAGAACACGACCTCTGTCGAAAGCGATTTGCCGCTGTTCGATCAGCTGTACAACCGCGGACTTCAAGACCTGCGAGTCCTCCTCACCGATCTCGGCCACGGCCAGTTCCCGGTCGCCGGACTCCCGTGGTATTCGGTTCCTTTTGGTCGCGACAGCTTGATCGCTGCGCTACAAATGCTTACAGCCGAGCCGAATATCGCCAAGGGGACGCTTCTAACTATGGCTGCCTATCAAGGCACCAAGGAAGACGTTTGGCGCGACGAAGAACCGGGCAAAATCATGCACGAGATTCGCTACGGCGAACTGGCATTGACGAACCAAATCCCGTTCACTCCGTATTACGGAACCATCGATGCAACGCCGCTTTTTCTTCTTCTTGCTGCGGAGTACGTGCAATGGACCGGAGATACGGCGCTGATCGAGCACCTGATGCCGGGCATCGAGCGTGCGTTAAGCTGGATCGATACCTACGGAGATGCGGATGGCGACCGATTCGTCGAATACTATCAAAAATCATCCAAAGGCATCGCCAACCAAGGCTGGAAAGATTCCGGCGACTCCGTCGTACATAGGAACGGCGATTACGCGAAAGCCCCCATCGCACTCGCTGAAGTGCAGGGTTACGTCTATCAAGCGAAAACGAAGCTCGCTCCCATACTTCGCAAGCTGGGTAAAGATCAGCTGGCCGACGAACTGACACGTTCAGCGGAAGAGCTTCGCGAGCGTTTCGAAGCCAGCTTCTGGATGGAAGATGAAGACTTCTACGCGATCGCACTCGACGCCGACAAGAAGCAGGTGCAGTCCGTTACAACCAATCCGGGCCACGTTTTAATGTCGGGAATGCTGAAGCCGGAACGTGCGCAATCAGTGGTTCGCAGACTGGTAGCCGCCGACATGTTCAGCGGTTATGGCATTCGTACGATGAGTACCGAATCCTCCGGTTACAACCCGATGAGCTATCATGACGGAAGCATTTGGCCGCATGACAATTCACTCGTGATGCTGGGCATGAGTCGCTGTGGCTATAAAGCGGAGACACTTCAAGTTATCGAAGGGTTGATGAAAGCATCGGAAAGCTTCGAGTACCATAGGCTGCCCGAACTATACTGCGGATACGACGAATCCGTCGGCGAGCCTGTCCCGTATCCGGTCGCGTGCTCGCCGCAAGCTTGGGCCGCAGGCACTCCGCTTGTATTCCTGCAAGCGATTCTCGGTATCGAGCCCGACACGCTTGGCGGGACGATCCGCCTGGATCCTGTGCTGCCAGCAGGCATGACGCAGCTTACGGTACGCAACATGACGGTCGCCCAGGGCAAATTGAGCCTACACGTTCAACTTGATCCGCGGACGAAGACAACGACGATTATCGTGCTGAATAACACATCAGGGCTTCAAGTGATTCATCCATCATAAAAGCATTGAAAAGGAAGCTTATAAAAGGGAGGCATTATCTCATGAAAAAATGGTTTACTGGCATTTCCCTCGCTACTGTATCTTCGATGATCGTTATTTCAGGCTGCGGCAGCCAAACGAACACTGCAACACCGGCACCTTCCGCTCCTGCAACTACAGCTGCAGCGACTCAGGCACCTAAATCCGCGGATCCGGTGACAATTACCTTGAATGGCTGGGGCTCGAGCCCTGAAGAAACAGCGCTTTTCCAACAAGTGCTTAAAGATTTTCAAACCAAACATCCGAACATTACCGTCAAATTTGACGTAATCGCCGATCAATACATGGATGTTATCAAGACTCGTCTGGTGGGTGGCGAAGGCGCCGACGTCTTCTTTCTTGACGCATTCGAAGCGCCAGGCCTAATCGCCAAAAACGTCCTTGAGCCGCTCGACGGCTACGTAAAGCCTGAGTTCGATACAGCGGACTTCGAGACGCCTCTCCTTAACGCATTTAAAGGCAAAGACGGCAAAAGTTACGGTTTCCCGAAAGACACTTCCACGTTGGCGCTCTTCTATAACAAGAAAGATTTCGCTGATGCCGGTATTACCAAAGTTCCTGCGACTTGGGAGGAGCTTCAAGATGCTGCCAAGAAACTGACCAAAGCCGACGGCGGCAAAGTAAGCCGCTACGGATTCGGCGCTGCGCCTGAGCTGGCTCGCCAAATGTTCATGATCCAAGCGGCTGGCGGCAAAGTGTCTGACGATAACGGCAATGCGGCTTTCTCTTCTCCTGAAGCGCTTAAAGGCTTACAGCCTGTTGTCGATATGCACTTGAAAGACAAATCCGCAGGTGAACCTAAAGATCTCGGCGCAGGTTGGGGCGGCGAAATGTTCGGCCAACACAAAGCTTCTATGGTGATCGAAGGTAACTGGGCGATTCCGTACTTGCAAAACACGTTCAAAGATCTCGACTTCGCCACAGCCGAAGTGCCAACCGTACATGGCAAAAAAGCAACCATGGCTTACACGGTTGCCTACGTCATGAATAAAAACTCCAAGCATAAACAAGAAGCATGGGAACTCATCTCATACCTAACGGGCAAAGAAGGCATGAAAACATGGACCAGCAAAGGCTCTGCGCTTCCATCGCGCAAATCCGTAGCTAAAGAGCTCGGTTTTGATAAAGATCCGCTGCGCGCTGCACTCGTAGCCGGTAACTCCTACTCGATCCCATGGCAAGCGAAGGAAACACTGCCTACGATCATGAACAACTTCAATAACCAGTTCATTTCCGCATACCAAGGAAAAGTAACCTTAGAAGAAGCTTTGAAAAAAGCACAGGAAACGGCTAACAAGGAAATTGCCGCCGGCAAATAAACCGAATCGTTGTTTCAACAACCGTAAAAGAGGAGAAACTTCCTCTTTTACGGCATTTTACAGGAAAGGGGGAGCATGAATGAAACGACGCTGGAACCGCCGCAAATGGCGGGACGTCCTTTCGGGATATTTGTTCGTATCGCCGTCGTTGCTCGTGCTGGGCGCCTTCTTTTTGCTGCCGATTCTGTATGCGGTTTTTCTTTCGCTTCATAAGGTTGAGCTGCTGGGCGGCGTGAGCTATAAATTTATCGGGCTTCGCAACTTCACACGCATGGTCGATGACGACCGGGCCTGGATCGGGCTACGTAACACTGTTGAATATGCGATATACGTCGTACCGTTGCAAACGATCGTAGCCTTGGTACTGGCTTCGGTATTGAATTCCAAAATCAAATTCCGCAATTTCTTTAGAGTCGTTTATTTTATGCCGACCGTTACTTCATCCGCTGTTTTAACACTTATTTTCATGTGGCTTTATAAATCCGATGGTTTGTTGAACGATGTACTCAATCTGCTCGGCATGAGCAGCTATAACTGGCTGGGAGACCCCAGTGTCGCCCTCAAAGGCATTATGATTATGAATATATTTTCCACAGCGCCGCAGTTTATGGTCATTTATTTGGCAGCGCTGCAGGATATTCCGGATACGTTATATGAGGCTGCTGAACTTGACGGCGCTGGAACATGGCGGAGATTCATTTCGATTACCATACCGCTGCTCAAACCTGTCACTTTCTTCGTAGTGACTATGGGATTGATTGGCACATTCCAATTGTTCGATCAAGCCTACATTTTATCCAACGGCTCAGGGGGACCTGATAACTCGACATTGACCCTCGTGCTGCTCATTTACCAATATGCATTCAAAAACCTCGATATGGGCTACGCATCGGCTCTCGCCTTCATGCTGGCCTGTGCTATCATGATCGTCACCGTCATTCAACGCAAACTGTTCGGCGAAGAAAAATTGAACTAAGAAAGGAGAGTACCCCGATGGCAACATCCAGAACCCGTTCGATCGCGCGTGTTTTGACATACATTTTGCTGCTATTTTATGCCGTCATTACGGTTGTCCCGTTCCTGTGGGCGCTCTCCGCTTCGTTCAAGACGCTTGCGGAAATTTCCACGACCGGTTTATCTTTTATTCCAAAACAATTTACACTCGATAATTATAAATACATTTTCTTGAGCGAACAAATGTTTCCCCGCTGGTTTTTGAACAGTGTCATGGTCGGCATCGCCGTCACCCTGCTGAACCTGCTGCTGAATTCGATGGCCGGATACGCCTTGGCGAGATTTGATTTCCCCGGCAACAAGCTGATTTTCTTCTTCATCCTGAGTATTCTGATGGTACCGGATAAAGTCACGCTGATTCCCCAGTACTTGATCATTAAAGATATCGGGTGGCTGAATAGCTTTAGCGCGCTGATTATCCCTACCGCCGTTCAAGCTACTTATATTTTCATGATGCGGCAGTTTTTTATCAGTTTCCCCAAGGAACTGGAAGAGGCCGCTGAAATGGATGGTATGACTCGGTTGGGCATGTTCTTTCGAGTCGCACTCCCGCTCGCCGGACCGCCGCTGGCAGCTATGGCGATTTTCACCTTCATGGGCTCGTGGAATGAATTCTTGAAGCCCTTGCTCTTTATGTCAGAGCGCTCGATGTTCACACTTCCTCTGGGCATGAATACGTTCAAGGGCCAGTATATCTCGTACTGGAACTATATCATGGCGGCGTCGATGGTCTTCACCCTGCCTGCTTTGCTTGTATATGTGTTCGGCAATAAATTTTTTATCAAAGGCATTACTTTTACGGGAACCAAATAATCTTATGCTGCAAGCTGGCGCCGGATCTCTAACGGCTTCAGCTTGTTTTGTTTTTCAGGTACCTTCCGGAACCGGTTCCGGGAAAGCCATCGAAGGTGCCAAATCAACGCTTGGTACTAAAACCTGATTCATTGCGATACACATAATAGTACAGGCATTTATTTGCCTCAGCTATTTCGTAGCGCAAAGGAGCCGCTGTATATGCCAATCAACTCCCCACAACTATCGCCGACTCATAAATACATTCTGATCTTATCGTTTATCGTTGTAGTCACGGGCGCATGCGGAGGTGCTCTCTATTCTTATGGAACTAGCCAGAAACTGCCCGCCCAATTTCAGGTTGCCGGTTGGAAGGCCGGCGGGCTTTCCTATACGCAATTTGAACAGCAGCTTACCCGCCAGTTAAAGCTTTATGAAAACCTCGAAGTGCGACTTGAATCCTCTGATCCGGAAGTAGCCGGGAAAATTCTTTCTTTGGCGGACCTCGGGGTCGTCTTTCATAGAGAGCAGCTCGATCAAGCCGTTCAGAGCCTATTCCACGGCTCCATCCAAGACCGCATCGCCGCTCGATGGGCATCGCGCCACGCGGAGCTGCCTCTGCTCATTTCCATTGACCCGGACAAGCTGAACGCAGCCGTTAAGCAGAACTGGAAAGAGTTGTACGACCGTCAACCGGTAGCTGCGCGTCGGGTTGTGAACCCGGATGATTCGATCCGGTTCGCTCCCGAACGTGCTGTTCCCCGGCTGGATACGATCACGCTGCGGAAGGAACTTGAAGCCAGAATCCCACCCGTTACTGGTGTATTAAGCAAACCTACGCCACTAAAAATATCTATCCCTATATACATGCAGCAACCCTCGGTTACGGTTGATTCCCTTAAAAAACAAGGTATCGAACGCAAAATAGCTGATTTCACAACGACATTCCCCCTTTCAGGAACAGGCCGCATTCATAACATCCGTTCGACGGCTACTTCGATTCAAGACATGATGCTGGCACCAGGTGAAACGTTTGATTACAGCAAAATTATCGAAAAAACCGAAGCACAATTCGGCTACCAGGAAGCGCCGGTCATTTTCAATGGCAAGCTCGTCCCCGGTATCGGCGGCGGCATTTGCCAAGTTTCATCCACCTTGTATAACGCTGTGCTGCGGAGCGGTCTTGAAATCGTCGAGCGGCGTAACCACTCCTTGCCTGTCAGCTATGTCCCATTAGGGCAGGACGCAACCTTTGCCAGCGGCTATATCAACTTCAAATTCCGCAACAACACCGGTGCCTATTTACTCATTCGCGCAGTCACGACAGATCGGGACGTGACGGTGAAGCTATTCGGCCGTTTGCCGGCCACGGACACTTACGACATCGAATCCAAAATCGTTGAGACGATCCAACCTACGATCAAATATTTGCACAACCCTGCTTTACCTCCAGGTTCCACCAAACCCATTGCCCAAGGCAAAGAAGGATATGTCGTAGAGACTTATCGCTATAAAAAGGTAAGCGGAACCGTGGTCAGCAAAGAACGGATTTCCAAAGATCGCTACGCCGCCGTACCCACACTCGTAGCCTCCAACCGCAGCGACATCAAGCCGGAAGATGGCAATCAGAGCGAAAACGGCAGCCCGATTCTCGAAGACGGGGTAAAGGGACCGAGTTTTCGGTAGATATTTAATGACAGGTCATATGACTCTAGATACTAGGTCATTATGACTTTTTTCTTTTATTCTTAGTACATGAGAGAAATGGACGAAGGAGGCAGGAAGATGAGTAAATCGGACTACTTTAAAGAACTTAACTACCGGCTGCGCGGACTTCCTGAGAAGGAACGCCAAAATATATTGTCTGTCTATGAAGAATTATTTCAAAAAGCACTCGAAAACGGAAAAAACGAGGAAGATGTGGCCGAATCGCTCGGCTATCCGCGGGTTCCTAACTGGGACGCTCCCAAGGAGACGGCTCAAACGAATCCTCAACCCGTAAAACGACCTCCTGCGGATGAGGAGAAGCCCCCTTTTCGAAGACCTGAACCCGCACCACCCGTCTATGAACCGGAGCGGCACGCGCCTTTTACTCATGCTTATAACCCTCCATATCCGCCGCCATACCCAACGAAACCGGAGTCGGGCATTAAGGCAATTATCGTCAGTATTGCGCTAGGTTTTTTCAACCTCATCTTTGTCATGGGACCTTGGTTTGCCATTCTCGGTACGCTTGTCGCATTCTTCGTCTCCGGGATTGCCTTGATCATCGCACCTGTGATTGGTGTCATCGGCAGTTTCATGGATAGTGCAGGCAACGATGTCCGATTGATCTTCTTTGCGATGTTAGCTTGCTTTGGTCTCGGTATCATTTTCACGACACTCAGCTCATGGTTGTTCAAATGGTTCTTCAAGCTGAGCTGGAGTTACATTCAATTCAACGCCAAACTGATTAAGGGGGCCTAAGCCATGAAACATGGAGTCAAATTTTTCTTGCTTGTCGGCTTTGCCTGTCTGGCCATCGGCCTTATCGGCGGTGCGATCTCGTTTAAAGATACCGATTTTACCGCTAACTCGACCACTATCGATATCGAAAAGAAAATTTCTGCAGCGAATATCGACACGCTTACAATCAAAAACGATATTACCGGCGTGACTTTTATACCCGGCAATACCGATGAAATCAAGGTTCATCTCGTAGGAACCATTACCAAAAGCCGTGCCAAAAATTGCACGATCGATGCCGTAACGGAAGGTTCTAACGCATGGAAAGTTAACGTTTGCCCAGATAGAAAAATCCTGCTTCTTAATTTCAACCTCGACGAATTGAAAAACTTGATCGCCAATTTCAACGATCAACTGAGAACCGAGGTTACGCTTCCTAACAAACTGTATAAAGCCATTACCGTTTCTTCGGATACGGGATCTCTGAATCTTAAGGAATTGAAAGCGGAAACGTTAACGGCCGATACAAATACCGGCACGATCACACTTGATCGTTTCGAAGGCAAGCAGTTGGACCTTAGAAGCGATACAGGTTCCATAAGGGTAAATGACGGGCAAGGAAATGTACGAATCAGCACGAATACCGGCACAATTAACAGTAAACTTCATGATATCGGCGATTCCGTAATGTTAGATGCAGACACAGGGAGCATTAAACTTCAACTATCACCAGCTCCTACTTCTGCCAGTTTTGATTTGAGCACAGATACCGGAAGAGCAACATTGGATATTCCAGGCGTTTCTGTCAAAGAATCCGACCACCGCTCGGTTAAGGGTACGATTGGGGATGGAAGCAAAAAGATTAAAGTAAAAACCGATACGGGTTCGGTTACCGTTACGGATAAATAGATGTGAAAAAGCAAAACCTCCAGTTCCGCATAATGCACGGGACTGGAGGTTTTTTGAATGGTGAACTAGCTTTATTTGCTTTTTTCCAAATAAGTTTGGAACCATTCGTTCGATGCTTGAAGCACTTGCTCCGCGCGTCCGATCGCGTCAGCTACTTGATTACTGGCCGTTCCACCGTACACGTTTCGAGCGTTAACGACTTGCTCCGGCTGAAGAACCTGATAAATATCGGATTCGAAAAGACTGGAGAACGTTTTGAACTCTTCGATCGTCATATCAAGCAAGTATTTTTTATTTTGAATGCAGTACAGCACAGTTTTACCAATCACTTCATGTGCCTGGCGGAAAGGAAGCCCTTTGTTTACCAGGTAATCCGCGATATCCGTAGCGTTGGAGAAGTCTTGGTTTACTGCTTGTCTCATCCGATCCGTGTTCACTTTCATCGTGGACACCATCGGCGCGAACAATTGAAGCGCGCCCTGCAGGGTACGGACCGTATCGAACATGCCTTCTTTATCTTCCTGCATGTCCTTGTTGTAAGCCAGCGGCAGAGACTTGAGCACGGTCATCAGACCGAACAAGTTGCCGTAGACGCGGCCGGTTTTGCCGCGGACGAGCTCGGCGACGTCCGGGTTCTTCTTCTGCGGCATGATCGAGCTGCCGGTGCAGAACGCATCATCGAGCTCGATGAACGCGTACTCGGTGCTGGACCAGAGCACCATTTCCTCGCAGAAGCGAGAAAGGTGCATCATGATCATCGACGCGTTCGAGAGGAACTCCAGAATGAAGTCGCGGTCGCTGACCGCGTCCAGGGAGTTCTCGTACACGCGGTCGAAGCCGAGCTGCGACGCCACGAAATGGCGGTCGATCGGGAACGTCGTGCCGGCGAGAGCGCCAGCGCCAAGCGGTAAAATGTTCACGCGCTTGTAGCTGTCCTGCAAACGCTCCAGATCGCGCTGAAACATGCTGACATAAGCCATCATGTGATGAGCGAACAGAATCGGCTGCGCCCGCTGCAGATGCGTGTAGCCCGGAACAATCGTATCGAGATTGTTCTTGGCTTGCTCGATCAAGGCTTCCTGCAGCTTGATCAGGAGGCCGACGAATTCGACCACCCGCTTGCGCAGGTACAGGTGCATATCCGTCGCCACTTGGTCGTTGCGGCTGCGGCCGGTGTGCAGCTTGCCGCCGACCGGACCGATCAGATCGATCAGCGTTTTTTCGATATTCATATGAATATCTTCGTTCTGAATCGTATACTCCAGCTCGCCGCGGCGAATCATGCGCTGCACTTCGTGCAGACCGTCTTTGATCTTTTCCACGTCTTCCGCAGGGAGAATACCGCACTTGCCAAGCATCGTCACATGCGCCAAGCTGCCTTGAATGTCCTCTTCGGCGAGCTCTTTATCAAACAGAATCGATGCCGTATATTCTTCGACCAGCTGGTCGGTTTGCTTCGTAAAACGTCCACCCCAAAGCTTAGACACTTGTAAATTCCCCTCTCGTATTTTCCACATCAGAAAGTTTAAGTTCATTATAACGCTAAAGCGAAGTGAAGACTTTCTGATTGGCGAATAAACCCACCTTTAAACGCGGTCGCTCATCTTCGAAAGACCTCGATAGGGGTTTATCTCACAGCCCAAAGGCTTTCCACGATGGGAAAGCCCGATTGCAAGAGCTATAGATTTATTTATTTGCGTTTTGTTGAACGCCGGAAGATACTTTCAAACGAAGCGCGTTCAGGCGGATAAATCCGGCTGCATCGCCTTGGTCGTAAGCTTTGGAAGGATCCGCTTCCATCGTAGCGATATCCGGATTGTACAGGGATACAGGGCTTTTCACGCCTGCGCCCATGATGTTGCCTTTGTATAGTTTCAAACGAACGGTACCCGTAACGTTCTTTTGGCTTTCTTCTACAAGCGCTTGGATTGCCAAACGCTCTGGCGCAAACCAGAAACCATTGTAAACCAGCGTCGCGTATTTGGAGATCAGCGAATCACGCAGGTGCATGACATCGCGGTCCATCGTGAGCGACTCCATTTTACGGTGAGCGGTAAACAGGATCGTACCGCCTGGAGTTTCATATACACCGCGGCTCTTCATGCCGACGAAACGGTTTTCGACCATATCTACGCGGCCAATACCGTGCTTGCCGCCGATTTGGTTCAAAGCTTCCATGACTTGCAGCGGCGTCATTTTCGCGCCGTTCAAACCAACGCAGTCGCCTTTTTCGAAATCAAGCTCCAGGTACTCCGCTTGGTCCGGAGCATCCTCAGGGGATACGCTCAGTACGTACATGTCCTTGTTGGAATCCGCAGCCGCATCGAACCACGGATCCTCCAACATG
Source organism: Paenibacillus sp. GCM10027628 (assembly GCF_042676385.1). NCBI lineage: Bacteria > Bacillati > Bacillota > Bacilli > Caryophanales > Paenibacillaceae > Paenibacillus > Paenibacillus sp. GCM10027628. The sequence continues at coordinate 51,121 of NZ_JBHTHA010000027.1, read as the reverse complement.
CCGCTCTCGAAGGAGATGTGCAGCAGGTTGCGGTCAGTCGAGTAAGGCTTCGCTGCAGATGCCGTAACCGGAATGCCGTGTTTCTCGGCATAGGCGATCATTTCCGCGCGACCAGGGAACTGCTCGCGGAATTCTTCCAGACGCCAAGGCGCGATCACGGACAGCTCAGGCGCCAGTGCCGCAGCGGTCAGCTCGAAGCGCACTTGGTCGTTACCCTTGCCGGTTGCGCCGTGAGCAATCGCCGTTGCGCCTTCAGCGCGGGCGATCTCGACCATGCGCTTCGCGATCAGCGGGCGGGCGATGCTCGTGCCGAGCAGATATTGCCCTTCATACAGAGCACCCGCTTGGAACATCGGGTAGATAAAGTCCTTCGCGAATTCGTCGCGCAGGTCGTCGATGTAGATTTTGGAGGCGCCGGTTTTCAGCGCTTTTTCCTCCAGGCCGTTCAGCTCATCCGCTTGACCGATATCCGCCGTAAACGCAATAATTTCAGCGTCGTAAGTCTCCTTGAGCCATTTCAAAATAACAGACGTATCCAACCCGCCGGAGTAGGCGAGTACGATTTTCTCCTTAGCCATGTACAATCTCTCCGTTTCTATAATCTATATCATCGTTGCGGCCATAATGGCCTTTTGCGCGTGAAGACGATTTTCCGCTTGATCAAATACAACCGAATGCGCCCCGTCGATAACGCCCTCGCTCACTTCTTCGCCGCGGTGCGCCGGCAGGCAATGCATGAACAGGTAATCCGGCTTCGCATACTTCACAAGCGCTTCGTTCACTTGGAAGTTCTTAAAAGCAATTTCCCGCTCCTTCTGCTCAGCTTCAAAACCCATGCTCGCCCATACATCGGTGTAAACGATATCGGCATTTTCGATCGCTTCGCGCGGATCGTTGGTCACTAAGAGGCTGCCGCCCGTTTGCGCCGCGTTATCCTTGGAAGTCTGAACCACTTGAGCGTCAGGCATGTAGCCACCTGGCGATGCGACGGCGAAGTGCATGCCAAGCTTGCTCGCGCCCACCATCAAGGAGTGCACCATGTTATTGCCGTCCCCGATGTAAGCCACTTTGAGTCCTGTGAGCTTTCCTTTTTTCTCCAAAACCGTCTGATAGTCAGCCATCACTTGGCAAGGGTGCGCATGATCGGTCAAGCCGTTGATCACCGGCACGGTCGCCCCTCTCGCGAGGTCGATCACTTTACGGTGTTCGTAAGTACGAATCATAATGCCGTCGAGATAACGGGATAGTGTCTGGGCTGTATCCCACACCGTTTCGCCGCGTCCAAGCTGAATGTCGTTCTTGCTGAGGAAAAGCGCTTGCCCCCCCAGCTGGTACATCCCGACTTCAAAGGATACACGCGTGCGTGTGGACGACTTTTCGAAAACCATCCCCAGCGTCTTGCCTTCAAGAATGCGGTGCGGCTCTCCCGCTTTTTGCTTGCGTTTAAGCTCGATGCCGTAATGAATCAAATATTCGATTTCTTCCGTTGTATAATCGACCAAAGCAAGAAAATCTTTGCCCTTGAGCTGGGCAGCCAGTTCTTCCTGTACGGTACTGTTCATTTCATCCAACCTCTCTACTGTTAACTCTAACCCGCACTTGCTGCCGAAGCTGCCGCTTTCCGAGCAAGCACTTCGCATACTACGTCCAAACCTTTATCCAAATCTTCCTGCGGGATCGTCAAAGCCGGCACCAAACGAATCACATTCGGTCCAGCCGGAATGACCAGCACGCCTTGTTTATGAATTTCGCTAATCACTTCACCTGCAGGCTGCGTGCATTCGATGCCGATCAGAAGACCAATGCCGCGCACTTTCGCGACAAGCGGATTGCCGGCGAGCTTGCTCTCAAGCTTCTCCACCGTGTATGCGCCCAGCTCAGCTGCGCGCTCAGGCAGTTTGTTCGCGAGCACCGTTTCGATCGCCGCAATGCCTGCAGACGTCGCAATCGGCGTTCCGCCAAACGTGGAGCCGTGACTGCCGGCACTGAAGCCTTCAGCCAGATGCGCTTTGCCCAGCATGGCGCCAATCGGGAACCCTGCGCCAAGGCCTTTGGCCAACGTGAAGATGTCCGGTTCAATGCCGTAGTGCTCATAGGCAAAAAGCTTACCCGTACGGCCAACGCCCGTCTGGATTTCATCTACGATGAGCAGCAGGTTCTCCTGCTTGCACAGGGCTGCGAGATCTTGAACGAACTGAGGGTCAGCGGGCAGAACGCCGCCCTCCCCTTGCACCATTTCGAGCATAATCGCACATGTTTTATCGTTCACAAGGCTGCGAACAGCCTCAATATCATTGTAAGGCGCATACTTAAAGCCCTCCGGAAGCGGATGGAAGCCTTCCTTCACTTTATCCTGCCCTGTGGCTGTCAATGTAGCCAACGTCCGTCCGTGGAATGACATGTTGAACGTGATAATCTCGTATCGACCGCTCTGCAGCACTTTTTGCGAATAGCGTCGCGCCAGCTTGATAGCTGCCTCGTTCGCCTCCGCTCCAGTCGAGCAAAAAAACACCGCATCCGCACAGCTATTATCTGTAAGCAGCTTAGCCAGCTTCTCCTGATTCGGAATGTGGAACAAATTACTCACATGCCACAGCTGATCGAGCTGCGCTACCAACTTCTCCTTCACCGCCTGGGGCGCGTGTCCAAGATTCGTCACCGCAATCCCGCTCATCAAGTCGATATATTCCTTACCTGTGTCATCCCATAGGCGGCTGCCCTCACCCTTCACCAGCGTGATTGGAAATCTCGCATAAGTTGGAAAGAGTGAGCTTTTTCCCGTTTCCGTCATATACATTCCCTCCTTTATTGTAAAAACTTCTTCGTCCTATGTGTTCACCGTGTCGGTTCAGAGAACTCTAACGCGGAAAAACCGTGTTAAAGTATTCGTTTCACGAATCTCAGCCTGATTAACGCTGAATTTCATCGCTATTGGCCAAATTCTTGGGCGAAACTACCTCTATTGCACGCCATAAGCACGAAAAATCGTCTTAAATCCACAAACTCTCGCCTGTCTCTAAGCGTAACGCTGAAAAACAGCTTTAAAAACGTAGAACGGCAAGCTTTAATCGTTATCTTACAATACGCGTGCCTATGCCTTCGCCTTTCAGCACTTTACTGAGCACATTCGGCTCCGAGCCATTCACAATGACCACTTCCTGCACTTTACCCTGTATGCATGCAATCGCTGCGCGAACCTTCGGAATCATGCCTCCGTAGATCTCACCGCTCGCGATCATCTCCTCAATCTGTGCCACGCTGACCACAGGAAGCACCTGCTTCTCTCCGTTCATGATGCCGGGAACGTCCGTCACCACTATCATCTGCTCTACGCCGAGATGGGAGGCGACCGCTCCTGCAGCCGTGTCCGCATTGATGTTGTAGCGCTGTCCGCCATCGGAGCCAAGGCCTACCGGTGCAATGACCGGAATATAGCCCATGTTTACGATGCCTTGAACCAGCTCCGCATTCACCTTGGTCACGTCGCCGACAAGCCCGACTTCGTGTGCGTTGCTCACTGGCTGAGCCTCAATCAGATGTCCGTCAACGCCGGACAATCCGAGTGCCGCTGCACCAGTCAACTGAATGCGCCGTACGATCTCTTTGTTGATCTGACCGGATAAGACCATCTCCACAACGTCCAGCACAGCTTCGTTCGTTTTTCGCAGACCGTTCACGAACTCCGTCTCGATGCCCAGCTTCGTCAGCGTATCGGAGATCGCCGGTCCGCCGCCGTGAACGATAACCGTTACGATGCCCTCATCCTGGAGCCGCTTCATATCTTCAAAAAAGCTTGCCGGCAAAGCCGCCAGCGTGCTTCCGCCGCATTTCATCACAAAGCAATTGTTCTTCACAGCTTACGTTTCCCCTTTGCCCAAATAAATCCGGATAAGATCAGCTTAAGTCCTGTACGCAGCATTGATCCGCACGTAATCATAAGTCAAATCGCAGCCCCAACCCGTTGCCTGGCCGTTGCCCATATTTAAATTCACATGAATTTGAATGGTATCGGTTTTCAAGTAGGCCAGCGCCGCTTCCTCATCGAACTTCACCGGACGCGACTGCGTGAGAACCGCAATATCGCCCAGGCGGATATCGACCGTGTCCACATTCACCGGCTGTCCCGAGTAACCGACAGCCGCAATGATGCGGCCCCAGTTGGCGTCTGCGCCGTAAACGGCCGACTTCACGAGGCTCGAACCGATGATCGACTTGACGATCTTGCGAGCCGCATCGACGCTCTCCGCGCCGACAACCGTCGTCTCGATCAGCTTCGTCGCGCCCTCGCCGTCGCGAGCGATCGCCTTCGCAAGGTACTCGCCGACGTACTGCACGCCTGCGGCGAACGATTCCCAGTCCGGGTGATCCGGCGTTAAAGCGTCGTTCTCCGCGAGACCGCTCGCCATCACCACAACCATGTCGTTGGTGCTGGTGTCGCCGTCAACCGTGATCATGTTGAACGTATTATCTGTAATCCTGCTCAGCAGCTGCTGCAGGTATTTGCTTTCAATATTGGCATCGGTCGTCATGAAACCGAGCATCGTCGCCATATTCGGGTGAATCATTCCCGAACCTTTAGCCGCTCCGGCAATGTGAACTTCCTTGCCGCCTACGACAAGACGGACGCACGTCATCTTCTTCACGAGATCCGTTGTCAGGATCGCCTGGCAGAAGTCGTCGCCGCCATCTGCCTTCACGCGCTGCGGCAGTTGCTCGATGCCGCTCAAAACCTTGCCCATCGGCAGCAGCTCGCCGATGACACCCGTGCTCGTCACGCCGACGTGATGCTCCGCCACGCCTAGCGCCTTCGCAGCTGCGGCGCGCATCGCGCGCGCGTCGTCCTCGCCCTGTTGGCCGGTGCACGCATTGGCGTTGCCGCTGTTGACGATCATCGCCTGCAGCTTGCCGTCTTGGGCGATGCTCTCCTGCGTCACGCGCAGCGGTGCCGCCTGGAACGCGTTCAGCGTGTACACGCCGGCCGCTGCCGCTGGCACTTCACACACGATAGCGCCAAGATCGTGGCGCTCTGTTTTTTTCAAGCCGCAGTGCAGTCCGCCTGCGCGGAAGCCTTTTGGCGTCGTAACTGTGCCCTCCGGTACGACCGTGAATTTCCCTTGACCTGACACTGACATGTTCGCCCTCCGCTTAAGGATAAACTGGCGCGAACAACAGCCCTGTCGTCTCGTCCCAGCCCATCATGATATTCAAATTCTGAATTGCTTGCCCGGCAGCGCCTTTCACCACGTTATCGATGACTGACACGATCGTCACACGACCTGTCCGCTCATCAACCACGAAGCCAATGTCGCAGTAGTTCGAGCCGGATACTTCTTTGGTAGCAGGCGGCTTACCGCTGCTGTTCCGTATCCGTACAAATTTACGGCCTTCATAATAATCACGATACAGCTTCTCAAAATCTTCTGCTGTATGCTCGCCATTCACGGTCGCATACATCGTTGACATAATGCCCCGCGTCATTGGAACCAAATGCGTCGTAAATGTCGTCACAACCGGCTTACCCGCCACACGGCTCAGCGCTTGCTCGATTTCCGGAATATGTTGATGTTTATTCACTTTATAAGCTGTTAAATTTTCATTCACTTCGGAGTAATGAACACCGAGGTTCACGCCGCGTCCCGCTCCGGAAACACCGGATTTCGCATCTATGATAATTGTTGAGGGATCGATCCAACCTGCTTTTACCGCCGGAATGAGACCAAGCAGCGTAGCTGTCGGATAGCAGCCCGGATTCGCGATGAGATCTGCCCCTTTCACTTCATCCCCGAATACTTCGGAAAGACCATATACCGCGCGTTCGAGCGCTGCTTCCGGAGCCGCCGTGCGTTTGTACCATTTTTCGTAGTCGGCACGCGATTTTAACCGTAAATCTCCAGAAATGTCGACCACCTTGAGGCCTGCTTCAAGCAGCTTCGGCGATAGCTCCGCGCTAACACCTGCCGGCGTCGCCAGGAATACGACATCCGCTTTACCGGCAATCAACTCCACGTTCAATTCATCAAGAATATCAACAACGATTTCCTGCAAATGCGGAAAATGATCCGCTAACGGTGCTCCCGCATTGGAAGTCGAAATCACGGAAGTAATCTGAACCAATGGATGTGCCTGTAAAAGACGAATCAATTCCGCACCACCGTAGCCGGTAGCTCCGATAATAGCCGCTCTAACCGCGTTACTCATTAGAAATTCCCCCAAACGTCCCCAAAATATATGTATTATTATACAGTCGTATACATAATAATTCAATGAATTTTTTCATGCCGGTTTGTGTCTCTATGAGGCTCTAATATAAGCATCTTAGCGACTTTTTTGCACGTATAACAGATTTTCCTATAACCCTATACCGATCCCTTAAAACCCTGCATTTTATTCATATATACAGTCCTCCGGCGGCTTCTATCCCTCCTATGCTTTTCAATAGTCATATTATCCCAAATCTTATACCATACAAGCAACTTCTACGCCGGATCAATTTGCGGGCAGAAAAATAGACGTACTTGCGTACGTCCTTTCGCTGCGTATCTAAATGGAAACGCCTCCTTTTAAGCGTGCCTCTTAAACCCTTCGCCCAACACTTCATTCGTTTCGCTCAAAATAACGAAAGCCTTTGGGTCCACCGCACGAACCAGCGTCTTCAGGCGCGTTACTTCATTCTGCTTGACGACAACCATCATGACCGTTCGCGCCTCTCCCGTGTAACCCCCATGGCCGTTCAGCTCGGTCAGCCCCCGGTCCAAGTCGTTTAAAATCGCCTTGCGGATCTCATCCGTTTTCTCCGAAACGATAAATGCCACTTTGGCATAGTTGAATCCGAGCTGTACAACATCAATGGTCTTCGTGGTAACAAAAAGTCCGATCAGCGCATAAAGCGCATTCTCCGGTGTGAACACAAGGGCAGAGCTCAAGATGACTAAGCCATCGAATATGGCAACGCAGAAGCCTAGGCTCATCCCTGAGAATTTGTGCAAAATTTGCGCAGCCAGCCCGAGCCCACCCGTCGATCCTCGTCCCCGAAACACGATGCCAAGACCTAGACCAACCCCTATGCCTCCATAAACTGCGGCAAGTAAAAGATTATGTGTAGGCGTCCCAATATGGGTCGTCACAAATACGCAAAGCGGGAAAACAACAGAACCTACCGCCGCCTTCAGCCCAAACTGCCCGCCCAGCAGCCATAGCGCCAGCAGGAAAATGGGAATATTCAGCCCCCATTGGATAATCGCTGGATTCAATCCGGTGAGATGCTGCACAATCGTAGAAACACCCGCTACCCCACCGGATGCAATTTGATTCGGATTCAAAAAAGCATTGAAGCTGGCCGCCATAATCAGCGAGCCGACAACCAGCAAAACATACTCAATAACCGTATGTAAAGGACTTCCTATAGGTAAACGCGGTTCTTTTCTGGGCACCGAAGGCCCTCCTCTCACAAAAAAACCTACACCATTAGGTGTAGGATGATCGTCTGACAAAGCTTGTATGCGTATGACTGCTCGTAGGTATCCAAGACTGCACATGACTGCATCAAATGTCTTTGATTGCAGTTAATGTGCAGCCAGCCATGCGGAATACCTTATTGCGCTTCCGGTTTGCGAATCTGATGACGGAGATATGCGTCGATGAACGTATCCAGATCTCCATCCATCACAGCTCCTACGTTACCAGTCTCGGCCGAAGTTCGGTGGTCCTTGACCATGCTATAGGGATGAAACACATAAGAACGGATTTGGCTGCCCCATGCGATGTCCGATTGCTCGCCGCGAATCTCGGCAAGCTGTTTCTCCTGCTCTTCGATCTTCTTCTCGTAAAGCTTGGATCGCAGCATCTTCATCGCTTTCTCACGGTTCTTGATCTGCGAGCGCTCTTGCTGACAGCTGACCACGACGCCAGTTGGCACGTGCGTGATCCGCACAGCCGAGTCCGTCGTATTGATATGCTGACCGCCGGCGCCGCTGGCGCGATACGTATCGATCTTGAGATCCTCCGTGCGGATCTCGATCTCCGTATCGTCTTCGATCTCCGGCATGACGTCACACGACACGAAGGACGTGTGTCGTCGGCCGGAAGCGTCGAACGGCGAGATCCGGACGAGCCGGTGCACGCCTTTCTCCGCCTTCAAATAGCCGTAGGCGTTGAAGCCCTTGATCATAAGCGTGACGCTCTTGACGCCGGCCTCATCGCCGGGCAGATAGTCGAGAACCTCGACTTTGAAGTCACGCTTCTCGGCCCAACGGCGGTACATGCGCAGCAGCATCTCCGCCCAGTCTTGCGACTCGGTGCCCCCGGCGCCCGGGTGCAGCTCGAGAATCGCGTTCAGCCGGTCGTACGGCTGACTGAGCAGCAGCTGAAGCTCGAACGCTTCGAGCTTCTTCACGAGAGCCGCGATGCCGCCGGCAATCTCTGCGGCCAGGCTGGCGTCGCTTTCCTCTTCCTCGAGTTCGACCAGGACCATCAGGTCGTCGTACTCGCTCGAGAAAGCTTGGAACTGATCCACAACGCCTTTGATGGCGTTGAGCTCGGCAATGGTCTTCTGGGCCTTCTCGTTATCGTCCCAGAAGTCCGGCGCCGCCATCTTTTCCTCAAAATCCCCGATCGCTTCCAGCTTATGATCTAAGTCAAAGAGACCCCCGTAATTCGGTTAGTCGCTTTGCTGTCTCTCTCAGGTCTTGCTTTACTTCTGGTTCTAGCATGTCTGACACCTCTTTTATTCGGGTTGTGCCTCGGCTCTATCCAAGTAAGTCGGCCGGCAGATTAGCTGCCTTGCCCGTGGCACTGTTTGAACTTTTTGCCGCTGCCGCATGGGCACGGATCATTTCGTCCGATGCGCTCTTCGTCACGCACGACGGGCTTTTTGCCGCCAGCTTCGTTCTTCGGATCGATCGCTTGGCCTTCCGCCACCGCTTGACGCTCCAGGTTGCTTTGTACGTGTGCTTTCATGATGTACATCGCGACCTCTTCACGGATGCTGTCGATCATCTCTTGGAACATCTCGAAGCCTTCGAATTGATACTCACGGAGCGGATCGGTACCGCCGTATGCACGAAGGTGGATACCCTGGCGAAGCTGATCCATCGCATCGATGTGATCCATCCATTTGCTGTCTACCGCGCGCAATGCAACGACCTTCTCGAACTCGCGCATGAATTCGGCGCCGATTTCTTCCTCGCGCTCATCGTAACGCTTGCTGACAAGCGCTTTGATTTGCTCAATAATTTCTTCCTGCTCTTTGCCCCATAGGTCTTGATCGGTGATATGAGCTTCTTCATTCAACAAGTTATTGTTAACGAAGTTTGCGACCTCATGCAGCTCCCATTCTTCCGGAATTTGCTCTTCCGAACAATGGGCTTTCACAATGCGCTCGATCACGGAGTTGATCATACCCTCGATTACCTCGCGGATGTTCTCGGATTCGAGCAGCTCGCGGCGCTGCTTATAAATAATTTCACGTTGTTGGTTCATCACATCGTCATACTGGAGAACGACTTTACGCACATCGAAGTTGTTGCCTTCTACGCGTTTTTGAGCCGATTCTACAGCACGCGAGATCAATTTGCTCTCAATCGGCTGATCTTCTTCCATACCCAGACGGTCCATCATCGCCATAATGTTCTCCGCGCCGAAACGCTTCATCAGCTCATCTTCCAGCGACAGATAGAACTGGGAGGAACCCGGGTCGCCTTGACGGCCCGCACGACCGCGCAGCTGATTGTCGATCCGTCTGCTCTCGTGACGTTCTGTTCCTATAATATGCAGTCCGCCCGCTTCATGTACGCCATCGCCAAGCATAATGTCCGTACCGCGTCCGGCCATGTTCGTAGCAATCGTCACCGCGCCGGGCTGACCCGCACGGGATACGATTTCCGCTTCTTCGGCATGATACTTCGCGTTCAGTACTTTATGCTGTACGCCTTTGCGTTTCAGCATCTCGGAAAGACGCTCGGAGTTCTCGATGGATACCGTACCTACGAGAACCGGTTGGTTCTTTTTGTGGCGCTCCACGATTTCTTCCACTACCGCCTTGAACTTGCCGTTTTCCGACTTATACACAACATCCGGCAAATCTTTACGAATCATCGGACGGTTCGTCGGAACGACGATAACTTCGAGGCCGTAGATTTTTTTCAACTCTTCCTCTTCCGTCTTCGCTGTACCTGTCATACCCGCAAGCTTACGGTACATCCGGAAGTAGTTCTGGAACGTGATTGTCGCAAGCGTCATGCTTTCATTCTGCACTTGCAGCTGTTCCTTCGCCTCAATGGCTTGGTGCAGCCCATCGCTATATCGACGGCCCGTCATAATACGGCCTGTAAATTCGTCAACGATCATCACTTCGTCTTCTTGCACGACGTAATCCACATCGCGTTTCATGATGAAACGTGCTTTAAGCGCTTGTGTTACGTGGTGGTTGATAGTCACATTTTGATGATCAAATAAGTTCTCAATGCCAAAAGCCCGCTCCGCCTTCGCTACGCCTTCCTCAGTCAGCGCTACAGAACGCACTTTAATATCAATCGTGTAATCCTCTTCTTCTTTGAGCTTGGACACGAAACGGTCGGCCGCGTAGTACAAATCCGTCGACTTGGCGGCTTGTCCTGAAATGATCAGCGGCGTTCTCGCCTCATCGACAAGGATAGAGTCAACCTCGTCAATTACCGCATAGTATAGCGGACGTTGAACCATTTGCTCTTTGTACAGTACCATGTTATCGCGCAGGTAGTCGAATCCGTATTCGTTATTTGTTCCATAGGTAATATCACAAGCGTAAGCCGCTTGCTTTTCTTCATGAGACAAGTCGTGCAGATTGACCCCAACCGTCAGACCGAGGAATTGGTAAATCTGGCCCATCTCCCCGCTATCGCGCTGCGCCAAGTAATCATTGACCGTTACCACATGTACGCCTTTGCCGAGCAAAGCGTTCAAATAAACAGGAAGCGTTCCTACGAGCGTCTTCCCTTCCCCTGTTCTCATTTCCGCGATACGGCCTTCGTGCAGCACCATACCCCCAATAAGCTGAACGTCATAGTGACGTTTGCCGAGAACGCGCTTTGCAGCTTCCCTCACGACAGCGAAAGCCTCTGGCAGCAAATCATCAAGATCCTCGCCTTGCTCCAGGCGGTTTCTGAATTCTACCGTCTTGCCTTTCAGCTCTTCATCCGACAGCGGCTGAATGCTGGCTTCCAGCTCATTGATCAGATCAACAGCCTTCAGCATCCGTTTAATTTCCCGATCATTGGAATCACCAAAAATTTTCTTCACAAGTCCTAGCATCGGTGAACCCCTTTCCCTTGCATTCGTATCCTTAAATTGTAACAGTTTGGCGGTCTTGCCGCAACAAACGCTCATTTCCTATGGCTCTCATTTCCACCTACTACACCGTATATACGTATAATTTGCGCCATTGTTGCAAAAAAATAACATGGTTGCTCATTTTATAGTATGAAATCGAACGCCGGATTGCATGCATGAAATCCCCTCAAAGTGAGTACTTGCATGAAAGCCACAAAAGGAAAAAGCTTGACCCGACCAAGTCGAACCAAGCTTTTACTTTATTATCGTTATTGGCCTCTTGCAGCACAATTACATCGCTGGCTCAATCAGGCCATACTTACCATCGTTACGTTTATACACAACGTTGACTTGATCCGTATCCATGTTGGAAAATACGAAGAAATTATGGCCAACCATGTTCATTTGAAGAATGGCCTCTTCCACATCCATCGGCTTCAAAGTGAAGCGTTTGTTGCGAACCAGTTCAAAATCTTCCTCTTCCTCCAAGTACATCGTCGGTGAAGTTTCAATTTTAAATAAATCGCGCTTGCCGCCTTCTTGGCGAATTTTACGGTTAGCTTTCGTTTTGTGCTTGCGAATCTGACGTTCTAACTTGTCCACAACCAAATCAATGGACGCGTACATGTCATTATTACGTTCTTCAGCCCTCAGCAACACGCCTGCAAGTGGAATTCCCACTTCAATTGCTTGCATACCTTTGATGACGCTTAATGTTACATGTACATCTGATGTAAGGGGCGCTTCAAAATACCTCTCTAGTCTTGTCAACTTCTTCTCGACATAGTCCCTGAGTGCTTCAGTTACTTCAAGGTGTTCTCCGCGAATGCTAATATCCATGTTCAACATCTCCCTTCCTCACTTACACTATACTACATTCCACCCCATCTTCAAAATTCCTTTATATTTCAATCTTTCGATTTATATGCAAAAAAACACCCCGGAAATACCTCCAGGGTGCTGCTGATTCAAACATGTATTCAAGCGGCTCTCTCAGCCGGATGATTATAATTTGCTAACGTTAGCTGCTTGTGGTCCGCGTGCGCCTTCCACGATGTCAAACGATACAGATTGACCTTCCTCTAAAGTTTTGAACCCTTCGGATTGGATCGCTGAGAAATGTACGAATACATCCCCACCGTCTTCGCGCTCGATGAAACCATAACCTTTTTCTGCGTTAAACCATTTCACTTTACCTTGCATGCCGTACACATTCCCTTCATTTTCAAATAATGTAAGCCCTTACTTTTCGACTATAACACCCGTCAGCTTGGCATGTCAATTTATTCCTTAGCATAAAGTTAAATTATTTGAAAATTCCGGTATATACATCCCGTGGATAAGTGAAAAATTTGTAGAACCTTGTCGTATTGGGCATCTTTACAACTTATTCACAAAGTTATTCACAGGTTTGTACACATTATCCACAGGTGGGTGTTGGGGATGTTCACAAGGCTTATGCTCTACAAGTATTAGCATTGTTTACCGATATTATTAACTAGGAATAACAGACTATGTTGATATTTTCCGGAATAGGGGGTGAACAAAAATGAGAATCAATCACAATCTCTCCGCTTTATCGTCTTGGCGAATGAATAAGCAAAATAACAATGATATGCAAAGCAACCTAGAAAAGCTCTCGTCCGGCCAAAGAATAAATAAAGCAGGGGATGATGCAGCTGGCCTTAGTATTTCCGAAAAGATGCGAGGCCAAATTCGTGGTTTAGGTCAAGCCTCCCGAAACATTCAAGATGGCATCTCCTTGATTCAAACTGCAGAAGGCGGACTGAACGAGATTCACTCCCTTTTGCAAAGAGGACGGGAACTTGCTGTACAAGCCGCAAACGATACGTATACCACTGCAGACAAGACGAATCTCCAAGCCGAAGTTAGCCAAATTGTCAAAGAAGTGGATCGCATAGCCAGCACAACAGATTTTAATACGATTAATCTATTAAATACGCAAAGTGCCCTTGCGGGAAGCAATACAGTTGTCACTAACTTAAAAGGCTCATGGTTAAAGCAAAGCGTGGATCGTATTCAAACCTACTATGGGATATCGCCAGATAATACGAATTTGCAAATTAATGTCGTGCAAGGCGCTCCCGGAGGAGTATTAGCTTACGTAAGCTCTATGGTTAACGGCCTTCCAGGAGTCGGAACCAACGTTTCGTTGAACATTGAGTTAGCCGACTATGATGCAACAACGAACACGATCGGCGGTTTATCCGCTGACCGTACGATTGCTCATGAAATGACTCATGCCGTTATGGCCCGTACCATGAACTGGAGTGAAGGCGTTAACGGCACCGAAACAAGCGGCATCTCTACTTGGTTCAAAGAAGGAACAGCCGAATTCATTCACGGTGCGGATGAACGCGCATTAGGCGATCTTACCGTACTCGGAGGCAATACTGCGGCTAATCGGCAGACGATCGTTAACGACCTGGGCAGTGCCGGGGCAGCATGGGTAAGCGATAGCGCGCATTATTCTTCCGCTTACACCGCTATTCGTTACATGCACGCTAGCATTAAAGCCGCTGGTGGAGCCGGGATCAAAGATGTCATCGATTATTTATCCGACAGCGTCGCTGACCCGGGCCATACTCGTACTTTGGATCAAGCCATATCTTTTATTCAAGCATCGCATGCTGCTGACCCTACGGTAGGTATTTGGAACGGAGTAGCTGGATTTAAAGCAGATTTTGCTGCCAATGGTGCTGCTTTCATGGCTACTATGAATTTAGCTGATATGGATACCGGGGCAATTGGAGGAGCAAACGCCGATGGCGGAGCTGTGTTAACCGATACAACTGTCATTAACGACACAGTAAATTCCGGGGACCCAACTCCCTTTAACGAAATTTATCCAAGCACATCTTCTACCCCACTGAAAATGCAAGTGGGTGCGAACGATAGTCAAACCTTAGACGTAGGATTAACTAAAGTAGATAGCTCCTCTCTGGGGATTTCAAATGTAAGTTTAGTAATAGACACTTCTGGCGCAATCGACTCTTTCGAAAACGCCATTAGCTCTGTATCCGCAGAACGCGCTAGATTCGGAGCCCTACAGAATCGACTAGAGCATACATTAGCTGTCACGGAGAATTATAATGATAACTTATCATCCAGTGAGTCCAGAATTCGTGATACGGATATGGCTAGTCAGATGATGCAATTCTCGAAAGCCAGCATTTTGAGTCAAGCATCTATGGCCATGCTCGCACAAGCTAATCAAGCTCCTCAAGCCATTTTACAATTAATTCGATAAATGAAAAGCCGTTTCCATGCAGGCAGATGGGCTGTGAAACCATTCTACCTATGGATGCGGTTTTTTTTATCTGAATCGTTGACCTCACATTCCGCCCCTCAAAGCTAGGCTACAGAGTGAATTTTCATTGAAAATGAAGGGGCAAAACAGCCTAAGCGATGGCCAAATTAGCACCATTGCTAAGAGGCAATGAAGTTATCCGAGATACAGCGATTCATCGAAACCGAGACAAGTCAGCACACGCTTCTGTTCTTTGGTCAAAGTGTTGCCGAATTGTCGGATTCGCGTTCCACCCAGCAATCGGAAGGCGACTACTTTCAGGTACTTGAAGATTTGAAAAATAGCCGCTGCCGTAGGTCTTCGTAAGATACGCCCACCTGCTTCCATGCATCGGTTTTTGCTCCGTAATGTGCTGACGGATGCGCCGTTGGAATACCCGGTAGATCATCAAGGCGAACAAGAACAAATACCCGAACACTTTGACACGCTCCGGCCCCTCAAGTAGATTTCATCCGTGTAGACGGGAACCTTCAGAAATGAGAATTCATCTCCACATGAATCTGGCCTTTGTAAAGACCGAGTACAGCGGTGCCATCCATCGTTTCGCCTCGCCACTGTAGCGGTAACGTCGTGGCCAACACGAATCGAGACGCTCGTCGACGCGCTTCCTAAAAACGCGCTTCGTCCGGGGTCACCACGATCTGCAGCACATAGACCGCTTCCGTCTGCGGCGTTGTATTTTATCAAGCCAAATTACCCCAAAAAATCATGTTAGGTCACCCATAAAAATCGTCTGTAGCTGGAAATGACGACAAAGTTGACATGGAGCTTTTACGGGCATGATTCACTGCGAAAGCGCGAAGCCACGGGCTTCGCAGAGGCTTGTTTAGCCTATCATGCCGCCTCTCCATGTCTACTTTGCTGGAAATTCTCGGCGGCAGAGCATGACGATTTTTGGGGGTAATTTTAAATGATTAAACACAGCCTGTATGGCGAGACCATGAAACTGAAGTTTTTACTCGTTCAATTAGACGTCTGCTGCCTTCTTGGCATCGGCCTCGCAATGGAAGGGTGAGCGCGCCAAGTCCTTCGCGGCTTGCTCCAAGTGAAGGCGTTCGGCTTCCCGCTGCTTGTTTAGAGTATGTTCTTTCTTCTTGTCCAAGGCGCTGGATTCCACGACGACCAAGCGGAGCAAATGTCCTTTATGCTCGGCCTCCGACGCCAGCCAGCGATAAGTGGCGCCTCCCTTGGATGACACAAACGTGACCTTTTCCGTCCACGGCGCATCTGGTGCATCGGCGGCTTCCAGCGCAGTCTTAACGATTTTCAAATGGTTCGGTGCAGGGGTCAGCAAATAGGCGTGGAATGCCTTCGCCACGTCCAATGTGGCTTTGCTCATCCCAGCTCGGCTTCATACAACCAGTCAAGATGACGTCCGAGCGCATCGTCATTGAACCAAGAGGCTTACAAGCCAGGATAGAAGAGCCCCTCTAAATCTTGCGCTTGTGCCCACTTCTCCAGATGTACCAAGGCTTGTCTTCCGCTGAGCATGTCGAGCAGCAACAACTTGACCGCTTCGCCTGCTGTGGTTCGGCACTGCGGATCGACAGGCACAAGCTGATCGATTTTCTTGCTAAGGCCAAGCTCCGTTCATGATTCCGCTTAGCAGATGGAGATATCCGGCTTCATATACACATTCAATTCGAATCACTTTATTCCCGCACCTCACTATTCTTACTCTATGGACTCTAGCATACACCATAATTCGCCATTTTCAGAGTAGCAGGGGTGCGGAATGTGAGACCTAAAAGTTAACCTCATTATATCTAAATCATCAAAGAACTCATTCTAAAAGCAATTGACCCAAAACCATGATAATCCATTAAATGCAAAAAGGACCTGTATTCTACAAATGTAGAAAAACAGGACCTATTTCAGAACTTTCTAAATTGTAAGGGAGATGTTGTTCTATTTTCTATATAATTTGCTTTAATCTTTTTATCTGGTTGTTATATTTCTATTTGGTATTTGTGCTTGTTTAGAAGCTAGTATCCATGTTTCTTTTAATTCTATTAAATAGGATAGAACCTCATTCACAAGCTCCTCACTCTTCTTAACGTTCGCTTGAATAAGTAAGTGATTGAAGTAATCATAAAGCTTGTATAGATTCTCTGAGATTGGGAACTCCATATTTAAGGTACAAGTTAATTCACGAACTATATCCTGCGCCTTAAGCAAATGGTTATTTGCAGCTGGATAATTTTCTTTTTTCAGTTCGTTTACAGCCAACTTACAAAATCGTATCGCCCCATCATATAGCATCAATAGCAATTGTGCAGGTGAAGCTTGCTGAACCGTATTATGTAAATATCGTTCTTGTTGCATATTCATCGACATTTGTTTGTCCACCCCTTAGCGCTTTTCGTCTACCAATATGCCGGCCATTTCCCACAGTCGCGCTACCATATCTAACGTTTTTTCTGGCGGAATTTCTCGAATCACTTCACCGGTATCCTTATCCAATACTTTGATCGAAATCTGCTTCGTTTTCTCATGTACCGAAAACTCGAATGACGTATATCTGCCGTCCAATGCTTTATTCGCTTTTTCAATGGCTTTTATTACGACTTCGTCACCAGCGCTAACCTTATCGCCACGCATTTCCGCTTGCTTTAATTCAACGGAAGTTTGAATCCCTTTAATAGGCTGCTGAGAGTTAGCATGATCATTACTACTTGAAAAACCAGAGGTTAAGCTCTCTCCTATAATAGTTGTGGTTCCATGGTCAACAGAATTAGTCACTTGTGCAGAACCAGTAACAATAGGGATACTTGGTACATACGTAGAACTATTGACCGAAAAATCATTTGCCATCCTGATCTCCTCCTTTTTGCTGCTCCGATTAATCTATATAAGAACTATATCGACAAATGCTGGAAAACTTTAAAGAGAAAATCGACTAAATCACAAATTTTTTCGTAAAAATTTAAATTAACTCAACCCCGCTTGGAATATTCAGTATCCTACGTTCTAAATCACGTGATCCTGATAAGTCCATGCTAGGACAATCAACATACATTGGTAATTCGTGGAGAAGTCTCCAGACAGGTCTAGTCATAATACCTTCTTCATTAGTTTGTTTTAACAAAGACTCAAGTTCAGATGCATAATCAGTATCTAAAATCAGAGTATTTAACCAATAGTTGCTTCTGCTGCCTGTAGATTCCCTAAAAAATCGAATACCAGAGACTTGTTGAAACATCTCTGAGTAAAGATGGGCCAACCTTCTTTTCCTTTCGATAAAAAAGGGTAGCTGCTCTAGTTGAGCACATCCCAGTGCAGCATTAATGTTAGGCATCCGATAATTGAAACCTGTCCTATCATGTATAAAATGCCACGAATGAGGTACTTTGGCAGTTGTCGTTAGATGCTTTGCCTGCTTCGCTAGGGACTCATCATTGGTAATTATAGCCCCTCCACCGCCAGTAGTCATGATCTTATTCCCATTAAAACTTATAGCCCCCGCTTTTCCAAAAGTACCCGTATGTTGTCCTTTATATAATGAACCTAATGATTCGGCAGCATCTTCAACTAAAGTTAATGAGAACTTCTCACAGATCAGCAAAATCCCTTCCAGATCAGCAGGATGACCAAAAGTATGCATTGGTACTAATGCAGCGATTCTTCTACCTGTAAATCGATTGTAACAATTTCCGTCTTTTATATACGCTATTTCAAGCAAATAATCATTTAGTTTATCAACATTGATACCTAATGTATTCTCAGTACTATCAACAAAATGGGGGACAGCCTGACAATAGGTAATTGCATTCGCAGTTGCAACAAAAGTTAGAGAAGGCATAAGTACTTCATCTCCAGGAAGCACACCCGAAAGTAATAAAGATATATGAAGGGCTGCTGTACCATTGACGACAGCTACCGCATACTTGGCGCCTGTAAAGCTTGCCAATTCTTTCTCAAAGCGATCAACAAATGGGCCGACAGAAGAAACCCAACCCGTGTCTAAACATTCTTTTAAATAATTCCATTCATTTCCTGAAAAATGAGGTGCATGAAGGGGTGTTAACTTACTGTTCTCCGATGAAAGAGCTTTACGTAAAGTAGCAATTACTGTATCGACAAATTCGTTCTTTGATTTCATATATTATATATCCCTGTTTTGTAACGCTGTAGATTTTGGGGCTCCATAAAAAATGCAATGGTTTCCTTGAGCCCACGTTCAAAACCGTCTAAGCCTCCATAGACAGGCTCCCAACCCAGCATTTGTTTAGCTTTTGAATTATCTGCCCACAACCTTTCGACCTCGCTTTTATCCGGTCTTAATCGCAGGTCGTCGGTGACCACTGTGACATCTTTCCCCATCAAACGAGCAATCGTATGAGCTGTGTCCCCTATGGACACTTCGTAATTGCTGCCAATGTTAATAATTTCTCCCACGGATCGTTCCGATTCTGCCATCGAAACAAATCCCCGAACCGTATCCTGCACAAAATTAAAATCACGTGTTGGGTGCAAGGACCCAAGTTGGATTTGGTCTTGCCCTGCCGCAACCTGCGTAATAATGGTCGGTATCACAGCACGTGCAGATTGCCTAGGTCCATAAGTATTAAAAGGGCGGACAGTGGCCACCGGGGTTGAAAAAGAATGATAGAACGACATCGCGATGTGATCCGCTCCTATTTTCGATGCAGAATAAGGCGATTGCCCTTGCAGTGGATGTGCCTCGTCAATGGGAACATACTTGGCAGTTCCGTATACTTCGCTTGTTGAAGTATTCACTAATTTTTCTACACCCATATCTCTAGCAGCTTGGACGACGTTCAAAGTCCCTGTTACATTAGTTTCCACATAAGTAGCAGGAGAAGTATAAGAAAATGGAATAGCAATAAGAGCGGCCAAATGGAAAACCACTTCCTGACCTTCCATAGCACGACGTACACCATACGCATCTCGAATGTCACCTGAAACGACGCGAAGCTGGTGTTTAATCTCTTCTTTCGAGTCGTCAAGCCATCCCCAAGAATTAAATGAGTTGTACATGACGAAAGCTGTAACATCACAACCAAAACGTACCAGATATTCAGTTAAATGCGATCCAATAAAGCCGTCTGCGCCGGTTACGAGCACTTTTTTACCGCGTAGATTCATTTATTGATTTCACCCCTTTTGAGTAACAACCACTCAGCATATTCAAAATCAGCAATTGTATCCATATCGATAGATCGGTCTCTAGGCATTAAATAACTTCGCATTTGTGGACCTATAAAACTACCATACTCCATTAACCACCTTGTATTGGCAGTATATACTGCTCCGTTAAGGACATAACTTTGGGGTAAGTCCTGACGACGTTCGGCAGTAATGCCCGAAAACAAAGGATTCATTTTCCCCTGATCATCAAGAGTATACATCCAATATGGGCTTTTATCCGGCTCAGTTACGCTCACACAACTGACTTCTCGATTTAGTACACATGCTTCCAGACATCCATCAATATCTTCCGTTGTTCGAAGCGGCGAAGTAGGTTGCAACAAAACCGTCCAATCATAACCTGGAACTTGTTCAATCGCATGAAGAACCGGATCAATACCAGGCGTTTTATCCTGCGCCAAGGCAGCTGGCCGAACAAACGGAACATCGCATCGGTATTCTTTCGCTACCTTAATAATAGTGCTATCGTCTGATGTGAGGATTAGCCGATCAATATATTTTGACTGCTTTGCTGCCTCAATGGTCCAAGCAATCAATGGCTTCCCCCCAAGAGGCCGAATGTTTTTAAAAGGCACTCCCTTGGAACCGCCTCTCGCGGGAATGATGGCCAGAACTTTATGCCCTAGAATCATCCGAAAACCTCCATAAACTCAACATTTGCACGATTGTAGTCATCCATTCTTCCGATATCTAACCAATACTCGCGAATTGGAAAAACTACAGATTCTTCATTAGAATGAACTAATTGTTCATACAAAGTAGGCATATCGTAAAAAGTTTCCTTCGGTATCCTTTTCAATACTTCGGGATTTAAAACGTAAATTCCCGCATTCACATAATATCGTTGTATAGGTTTCTCTACAATAGATTTAATCCGGTGTTCGTTAATGTTAATTACACCGTATGGAACTTGAAACTCATAGTCTCGTACGCACATAGTGGCCTTTGCCTCACGTTCGATATGGAATTCAAGTAATTGTTTGAAGTTGACCTTAGTAAGCAGGTCTCCATTCATGATAATTATTGGTTTCGTTGGTGCTTCTGGCAAAAGGGTGAGGGCCCCCGCGGTTCCCATTCTTTGTTCCTCATGAATGTATCGAATGTTAACCCCGAATTGACTTCCGTCTCCGAAGTACTTCTCAATCATTTCAGCACGATAATTAACTGAAATAAAAATGTTACGAAAGCCGTTCTTCTCCAGATTTGAAATAATTGTTTCAAGAAGCGGTCTTCCACCAATATTTAAGAGAGGCTTTGGGCAATCATCTGTTAATGGCCGAAGCCTTGTTCCTAATCCACCGGCCATTAACACTACTGGGTTCTCCATCTCTTCAACATTAATGTATTCATCGAGTGTTTCTACTCGAACTACACAACCATTCTTATTCAGAATAGGAATGTGACGTAATTTTTTTGTACGCATAAGAGCAAAGATTCGTTCATGATTATCGTTGATTGAACCCACAATTGGTGAAGAATTCATGACATCACGGACACAAGCATCCATTGATATTCCCTTTAGAATACCACGACGAAAATCCCCATCAGATATTGTCCCAAGTAATCGCTTCATAGGATCAACTACAAGCAGTAGCTGCATGGCCGATTGGTCAAGAATCTTTAGTGCAGAAAAGATTGAAATGTCAGGTAATATCAGAATCTTTTCCCATTGAGCCATATCCTACACCTCCGACTGTTTATCCTAGTTGATTTAATAAAACTTCATAGGTTTTTTTCAGTTCATTAGCGTATTTTTTCGAGTAATTCATTAGTTCAATCAAATCATTACTTATTTTAGTGAATTGTTCTCCAGTCTCAATAACTTCAACACGATTAATTCTCGAAACAGTGGTGAATAAACCGTACTGTATCATATTTAATAAACTTTGATCTTTAAGCAAAATATTAAGATACTCGGCATATATGCTGCGGAACGATTCTGCAACCATAGCCCTATTTTTACTCCATAGGTTGGAAATTTGATATCCTTGAAGTGTATCAATCATTTTATCAAATTCCTCGATCATATTATCTATGATTTCATCCATTATCTTTGTTTGTTCATATAAGGTTTTTCCCGTATTTTGTTTTAGTTCAGAATCACACTTATAATTTCGAATAGAGTCAAGAAGGAATGTATCAATTTCGTTTATACAATAGCGTTCCGCAGCCTCCTTAAGAGAAATATGCTCCGCTCCCTTGATGTAGGCGCCACCTTCTGTTGAGTTAATGCATTTCACATCTACTTCCAATATTTTTTGTTCGAACCATTCCCTAAAAATACTCCAAAGATTGTTTGTTCGAACTTGTTCACCATAATAACCATCCACCATATAGGTTAATTCATTTGGAACCATTGTCGACTGATTCGTAGACAAAAAGGCTTCATTTTCATCGTAAGTACCCTTAGCATGTGTATGACCATCTTCCCCAAAAGCTAAATCTTGTCCAATCAAAATGATAGGATCGCACCCCAAGGCATGTGCTAGCGCGAAATTTAAATGTGCAACACTCTTACCAGCTTCAATCTGAGCTAAATATGGTATCGACATCTTTAAAAAACTCTCAAATGATAACCCTTTTCTTGCAACCACCATTTTAGGTCCTGGATACTCCTCAAATATTTTCGGGTAAAGGAGAGATAATCCAATAAAAATGATCGATGGATCAAACTGTTTATCCTTATAAAAATAGTTATAAACTTCAATTCCTCTTTCAAGACTAGACACAAAATGGGGAATGATACCTTCTTTCTGCAATTTCTCTACTATTGTATCGCATGCAAATATCAGCGCTTTGTCTTTCAATTCTTTTAAAAGGTTCATATTCTTAGCCAAAGACGGCCCAGCTGCTACACAAATGGCAGGAACACCTTTAAATTTACCAAGTAGCTCTTCAAAGGGATACGTGGAAAGAGTCTCATGAATATTGACTGCATTTTGAATGTTTCCAATAATGGTATCTTCAGGTGAATTCCCCATTTTCCCTTGAAACGATAATCTAGCATTAACAAAACTTGTTCTTAATAAAGCTAAATAATTAAGATCTCTTTGATTTATCAAGTCATTCTCTATAAATAGAATTCGGTTAGTAACAAAAAAATAGTTGCTAAGAATAAATTTCGTTATGGATGCTTCAAGTCGATCATTTTCTGAGGAAATAATAGCCAATCGGCCGTATGATAACACCTTGCTTAGATCCTTCAGATGAAACGCAGCTTTCAAGAGAGGTAAATTCGATTCCAAGACAATAATCAACGCTTGATCGGATACAAAGTTAAGCAGTTCCTCCGGCACATAACCCAACCCAAAACCAAGAATGACGATTGATTTGCTCCTTTTTATTTCGTCCAAATCAATCGCATTTTGAATAGAGTTTATCGCTTCCGATTTGTGGGATTCTTCACTTTCGTCAATAAACGATTTATACCAATCAAACTCTTCGTGTTGTTCTATTTGTTCCAATTGATGGTACAGATAAGCGTAACGGCTTTGTTCCTTAAGAATTTGGATATTATGCTCATA
The DNA here is from genome assembly GCF_042676385.1 of Paenibacillus sp. GCM10027628. NCBI lineage: Bacteria > Bacillati > Bacillota > Bacilli > Caryophanales > Paenibacillaceae > Paenibacillus > Paenibacillus sp. GCM10027628. Next base: position 27,790 of record NZ_JBHTHA010000027.1, on the reverse strand, counting down.
CCACGACATTACCCGATACGCCCTTTCATTTCATTGTATTTGTCCCAATAGGTTATCTCGATAATATCGAGGTATCGTTTGTATTGATAAGAGATAAAATCAATTAAGGTAAGCCAGTCATCTTTTTCAAGTGCTTCCTTTATCCCATCAAACAGGGGGTCTTTGAGAGAGATGGAATTCGGAATACCCAATTGCAACCCCGCGTACTCGATCCAGACGACACCTTCAAAAAGATTATCTAGTTCGATTTTTGCAGCTTCGAATTTCTGTTCAAAATAATATTGTTCTATGATATCTCGATTTTTTCGGGCACGGTTAATATAAATTAAAATCTCTTCGATCATTTCTATAGTATTTTCTTTTATAGATTCCGTCATATCATATCCTCCTTGGCTTTGTAATAATAATATCGACATTTACATTCTCATTTTGTAGTTGTTATTTTTTACATTTGGCTGGGTTCCCAAAAACAATGGTATTGTCTGGCACGTTTTTAACCACTACTGAACCGGCTCCAACAATACTAGAACTTCCAACATGAATCCCTTGGATAATTGTTGCTCCCGCCCCTACATGAGTTGCTTGTCCTATATATACATTCCCACAAAGCACTGCTCCAGGAGCTATATGTACGTGGTTCTCAACTTTACTATCATGATCTATAGAGGCCTTTGTGTTAATAATGCAATTTCTTCCAATAATTGTTCCGGATTGAATTACGGATCCTGCCATAATCTGAACGCCTTCCCCCAGTACCGCATTTTTAGAAACAAATGAATTGGGATGGATCACGTTTAAAAACATATATTGTTTCTGTTTAAATTTCTCGAAAATATTTTTTCTCAGAGTACTATTTCCAATAGAACCTATTCCGTTTATTAAAAAGACTTCTTCTGGTGCATAATGTTCTACATATTTATCGTCGCCAAGTATTGCTACTCCCATGACTTCCAGTTGCGATTCGATATTGCCAGCTATCACACAACCTAATATCTTATGTTCCATCTCTTGAAGTGTATCAATGACAACTTTAGCATGTCCTCCGCCACCCAACACAATAACCGGGCGGTCTAGCCTCATATGTTTTCATCCTGTTCATAATTACGATCTGCCACTTGCCCAAGAATATTCCAATATTCTATTGGTTCTTTCCCAGAACCTGGCCTTTTAATCGTAATATTAATTTCCGAGAATTGCTCGCCTTTTCGGATTGGTCTAGCAGCTACAATGCTTTTTCTAGACGTTTTTATATTCTTGATTTCTGAGGCAGTTGCCACTTTGATTCCAGTCCCTAAAGCAGCGTCTACATCTCGAATAGCCTTAACCATCTCTTGTAGTTCTTTCGGTTCTATTGAAGCTTGATGATCTGGCCCTTGCATATTTCGATCAAGCGTAAAATGTTTTTCAATCACTTCTGCACCTAGGGCAGATGCCGCGATCGGAATCGTTATACCAACGGTGTGGTCTGAATAACCAACTCCGAGTCCAAAAGCGGCACGCATAACTTCCATTGCTTTCAGGTTCACTTCAGTGAAAGAAGCGGGATATTCGGTTGTACAATGCAAAAGCGTTACCATTTCTTTTAACCATTGCTGCCCTGCTACACTTCCGTAAGCCTTTTTTGCCTCTGTCAAATTAAAGCTCTCCGTCGGTTGTCGAAGATAACCAAATGCCAGTACAAATAATGCTGTTTCAATCTCCCCTAAATGGCTCATTCCAGTAGATAATAGAACCTTCTTCTTCATCTGGGATATTTGCAACAACAACGGTGCGTTTGTTAAATCCCCTGAAGAAAGTTTTAAAGTCGTTAGACCGAATGTACTCCCCAATAAATCCACGCTATCGGAATCAAATGGTGTCGATAAAAACTGTATGTTTCTTGTTTCACAATATCGTATTAATCTGAGATGATCATCATGATTCAGTTCTAATTTTTTAAGCATTTCAAACTGCGTCTCATCTTCATTTGTCAATCGTTTCTGATAGTCTGCTTTTGCAGCATGCTTACTGACAAGTTTCTCTGTTTTGAAAGTTTGAAACTTAACAGCATCCGCCCCAGCATCTGCTGCGGTATCAATTAAACGCATTGCTGTTTCAAGAGACCCATTATGATTTACACCTGCTTCAGCAATAATAAAAGTCCTTTTCATAGAACCTCCTTTAGTAACATGAAGGATTCCGCAGCGACTGAGCCAATAGAAATACCTCTGAATGAGGCCAACGCTCGTATAGCTTCATCACTGCGAGGAAAAGGAAATGGAGCTACTTCACTTTTATAATTACGCATTATTTCGATCTTTTCATCCAAGAAGGGTTCTATATTCACAAAAACTTGAGGACGAAAAGCATTTCGGTCAGGATTTAAACCGAACTCTGTTTCTGACAGAGTTTCATATACGAGTACTCTTTGGACTGAAGGATAGCGGAACCATTTCGCACATGCACATGCTGCGTTGAACACGTAGTTATGATCCGAATGGACATCTCCACAGTAAGGTAAATATATGGTATCTGGCTGAAAGTCTCGAATACACTCACCCATTTTTTGCACAATATCCGACAAAGGAATCGTATCTAAATGAGCCGATGGTAAACCTAATTCATATATCTTTTCGAAACCATATGATGCAGATACCAAACTTATTTCTTCTTTTCTCCGCTGAATAAAACCGGAATCGTATCCTAAATTCTCGTTTATACTGGTAACAATTGCCCAAGCAACGGAATCCCCTTTATTTCTATGTTTTAGTAAAGTTCCTCCACAACCTAATGTTTCGTCATCTGGATGTGGGGCGATCACCATAATTCTGCCCATTTGTTTTCCCCTTTCAAAACGTAGAATTCTAATACGTATTTTTTTTAGCTAATAAAACTTGTTTACCTGGTAGTTTCTTAAATATCTCTAGCGTTCGGTCAGCCATGTAACCATCCCCATATACTGAGCTGTGCTTGGTTATTCCTGCCCTGTAATTTTCATCAAAAACAGCTTTATCTAGAGCTGCCCTAATCTCATCCGTATCAGACGAAATGAATTGCACATTATTTCCTGCCAAACGCCCTCGTTGCCTTTCTCCAACATTAATAGAAGGAAGTCCCAAATAACCTGCTTCATGCAAAGCTAGTGATGAGTTACCCAGTAGGACATGAGCGTTGCGTAGAAGGCTAACAAATAAATTTCTAGGCAAATTATTATAAACGATAACGTTATCATTTGCTGAAAATTGGTGAATTACGTCCCTTACACGTTGAAATCCCGGGTCACTATTAGGGGATCCTACGAATACAGGGATGTTCTTTTGAATGCATATTTCCAGACAACTTCGAATTTCTTCGGTAGATTCTTGAATCGCCGAACTTAACGGATGATGAATCAGAATAACATATTTGGAACGAACTAACGGCCCCAATACCTCGGCAAGATCATCTAGTGAAGCCCCTTGCTCCATTCGGAGACGATCAATCCCGGGATTTCCAACAGTAAATACTCTCCATGGTTCTTCACCCATTCGTGTGATCCGTTCAGAATGAGCCTCAGCCATGGTTAAATGAACATGACTTAACTTGGTGGCAGCATGTCTTACAGCTTCATCTACATCCCCTAAAACAGGTAGGGTATGATCGCCACCTGCAATATGAACTACAGGAATTCCTAGATATGTACTGACAAGTGAGCCGACTATAACTTCCTCACGATCTCCAAGAACCACCAAATAATCTGGCATTTCTCTAGCTAAGGTTTGTGTTAATGCCTGCATAAGAATGGCAGCGGATTTCGCTTTTCCCAGTTCACTTTCTGAATATAGTAGGGATTCGATTTTTTCAACAATACGAAATCCATCATTTTCAATTTGTTTATAACTGTTATTATGTAACTCGGTCAAGTGAGCTCCGCATACGATAACGCTCACATCAAATGAAGGGTCTTGGTTCATTCTATATATGACAGGATACAACAAATCATATTCAGAACGTATCCCAGTTAAAAAGAAAACTCGGATCCTTTTCATGTTCTCCTCCCATAGTGCACTTATTATTTCTTCAAAAAATTTATAATTTCGTTGATTTCCACATTAAATAACATATCCAGAATAGAAAGCCCCTCAATAAACTCTCCATTAGATTGATGGTAACGTGGAATGACTCCTTCCTTAAAGGTAACCTGTATATTTTCACGTTTAAATGAATCAAGGTCCATGTAGACTCTTCCACCGGACCCGCTGATGTACTCGGTTGCCTGTACAGATTTACATATATTTAATACCAATTCGGACTTATTCCCCGTAACCTGTAACTCAGACATCCGAATGATAGGCGTTTGTATTTCCAATCGCCGCAAAAGATATAGCAGAAAAGTTTGGTTTATTTGAAATAAAGTTTCATAATTCCCTTTATAAATATTTTCTATATCATTTTCGTATTCTTGCCAATAGGGTGCTTTTTTATATGCGCTATATATAGATTTCCAGTGTTTTTCTTTCCACTGTTCGCCATGAATCTTTTTATCGATTATATGGTCAGATAATTCGCCAGATACGGGAACCGTTAACCAAAAATCCCCTTGTTTATTACGCATTTTATTTCGATTTTGAACCCCGTTTTTTTGATATTGTACGTTATCCATCACAACAAACAAGTCAGCAGAAGCTATTTTAGCGAAATATGGTGCCCAGGGGATGTATTGACTTTGGTGAATTGCAACGGATTTCATCATTTCACTCCTCAGAAGCTATTTCTATTGTTCAAAAAAGACCAACCCAAGGATAGGTTGGCCCATTTGAACATATTTATCAATGCTTTGTCTAAGATTAACGCAACAGAGACAGAACACCTTGTGGTTGTTGGTTTGCTTGAGCTAGCATTGCTTGAGATGCTTGGTTTAAGATGTTGGACTTCGTAAAGTTCATCATCTCTTTAGCCATATCTACGTCGCGAATACGGGACTCGGAAGCTTGAAGATTCTCGCTTGAAGTATCCAAGTTTGAAATCGTATGTTCCAAACGGTTTTGAATAGCACCCAAATTACCGCGTTGTGCAGAAACAGTTTGCAGCGCTGCATCAATGGACTTAATAGCAACCGTTGCTTGAGATTGCGTGGTCACCTGCAAACCTGCAACGCCAAGTGCGCTGGCACGCATGTCATTGATACCAAGAGTAATAGTTTGGTTCGCGTTTGCCCCAATTTGGAAAGTTGCTTGGCCATTCGATTGAACGTTAGCAGCTTGAGTTGTTTGTGAGAAATTAGAGAATGAGTTAGTTGCCGCAGTACGAATTGCACCCGTAGAGTCTTTCACAGTTAATGTCAAACCATTGACAGCTCCTGCAAAGCCCGCAGTAGCAGCGGTAACGACGAGATTGCTTCCTGAGATTGTAGTCGATGTATTAGCTGCAGCATCAAGAGCAGAAATAACACTTGCTACGTCCGTGGTCGATATAACGTTAATAGTCGCGGTAAACGTCGAGCCGTTGACTTGATAATTAATAGTTAACGAATCACCTGTTTTAATTTGAAGAGAGTTGCCTACGGAATCACTTAAATTGGTAAGCAATTTAGCAGTAGTAATAGCACCCCCGGCGGAATCTGTCAAAGCAGCGTTGGTGTTAGCATTAGCAACAGCCACGTTAACAGCAGCTCCCATAGAGCCATCAAGTAGCTTCTTGGTATTGAATTCTGTAGTATTACCGATTCGGTCGATCTCATTCGTCAGCTGTGTCATTTCAGACTGAATGTTAGAACGATCTTGGCTTGTGTTAGTGTCACTGCCCGATTGAACAGACAGCTCACGCATACGCTGAAGGATACTTTGAGTTTCATTAAGGGCACCCTCACCAGTTTGAATCAAGGAAATACCATCTTGAGAGTTACGGCTAGCTTGATCCAATCCACGGATCTGACCACGCATTTTTTCGGAGATTGCTAGTCCGGCAGCATCATCACCGGCGCGGTTAATGCGAAGACCGGAAGATAATTTTTCCAAAGATTTGCTAGTGGCGTTTTGGTTGATACCCATCATACGGTGAGTATTCATTGCAGAAATATTGTGATTAATAATCATTGCTAAATTCCTCCTTGAATTATATAATCGCACATCCATGTGCTTATTTTTGACAAGTCGCGAGCGGCCGCATCGTTTTCTTGTCTTCTATTTTTATATCGTCAATTCTGACCAATTAGTTTATAGTAATTTTACACTTTTTTTCAGCATAGATTTTCATTACTTTTCATAACTAATAACCCAATGCTTCCCGTGTCTTTCCCCAAATTGGAATCCAAAATAACCCTTAACTAGATTTCGTCCCGGGAAACATTCTTCAAGCTCTTGTTCATCCAAAATAATTAGGGTAGCCCCTTCTTGCCCAGGTACGGTGGAACGATATATGCTGTCACCCACCACTATACTGTGGGTGTGTGAGTAATCGCCAACAGCAGCCATTGTTCCCAAGAATATTCCACCAGGTCTCAATACCCGTTCAATTTCGCTCATAGCGTCACGAAAAGTATCCCAGTTGTTATAATATAACACTTGCCAGGCTATGACCACATCAAATGAATTGTCCACGAATGGTATTTTCCCACTCGCATTGCTTTGTAATTCTGCAACGTATCCATCCAGATGCAGCCTTTCTTTTAATTTAGCTATTGCGCAATCACTTACTTCAACACCTGAAAGCTTATATCCTTTTTTGATTAAATGAACTAAATTGGAACCGGTTCCAAATCCGTAATCCAAGATCGTGCTGTGCTTCTTCGGATCAAGCAATCGATGGGTAATCCTTACTAACACATCATCAGGATAGGACAAGTGATTATCATTTCTCTTATATATTTCTTCCCATATTTGATTGTTGGTTTCATAGCTCTGCATATTTGTACCTCTGTGGCGTTTTGAATTGATCAATTCACTTTCTCGTATCGTAAAAAACACTATCGGTGAATGGAATTTCGTACTTCACTCTAGCCGTATTTACTTTGTTGATTCGCCCTATTTGGCTTTTGAGTTTGGTCAATTCACTCTTGACAAAACCACTCAAGTTATGATGAGCCTCTACAAGGTTCAACATAGCTTCCTTTTGCGATCCCGAAAGCTTGTTATCCCGAAGGGAAGATTGTAACTTTACGAAACTATCATCCCAAGCCTTGGACAAGCATTCCCATTCTGACATATCTTCGAAATCATGATCGGTGGAGAGAAAATGTTCTTGTTTTTGGAAAATAATGGTGAGTTGAGCAAGAACGCCATCAATACAAGCATCAGTTGAATTCATTAGCCACCTCCCATTTGGCTAATGAGGTTACTCGACTGAGACTGCAATCTAGAAAGTGCCGTTTCCATCGCAGAAAACTTATTATAATAGGCTGTTTCCTTATCTTTTAATTTAATATTCCAGTCATTAATTTGTGTGTTGTAGTCCGTAATATTTTTTCCGATAATGCTATTATCATAATAGCTGGTTCCCGATCCACCAACGGCAGCCAATTGGGAGATCGTACTGTTGGCCCGATTATACAATTTCCAAGCCACACCATTTTGTGTGCTATCCGTTGCACTATAATTAGTAAACATCTGAATGACTTGATCTGGATTGTTCGTTAGTGCCGCTCGCAGTTTCGTTTCATCCTGTATAATCAAATGGCCTTGCGTTTGATACGCATCTGTCGTAATGCCAATAGATGACAATTGATTTGCAGATCCGGTTGGAAGCCCTTGAACGGTTGAATATGCATCGTTACGGAATCCATATGACGCTTGTTGCAATATACTGTCGTTGTTTAGCACACCACTCTTCGCTTTAGCTTCCCAAGCCTGGATATCGGTATCCTTCATTTCAGCCTTCTGTGCGTCAGTAAGCGGTTGGTAAGACCGGTATACGGTCTCTGAAGCTTTTCCATTTATTTTATCCAGCATCGTGTTGTATTGGGTTAAATAATCTTTGATCTTGTTAACAATTCCGTCTACATCCCTTGTTGTACTTACACTTACAGTACCCGCGTTAACTTTATTCAAGGTGTATTGTATTCCACTAAAGTTAAAGGTATTGGATTGCGAAAAAGTTGTTAGACCATTTACAGTAAACATTGCGTTTTTCCCATCTGAACTGCTAAGCCCCAATGTTCCTGTCAATAGATTTCCAGTAGTATCTGTTAATTTTAATGCTACATCAGTTGTACCTTTACCAGTAGCATTTGCTGACATTACAACTTGACCAGAGTTCTTATCATAGAATGCAGTTGCACCTATTCCAGAACTATTAATCTTACTTAAAATACCATTTACTGTGTCCGCTGTAGTATAGTTAATAGTCGTTGATTTATAAGTACCATCTGTTTGTAAAGCCTGAACAGTAAAGGAACCTGCAGCAGTTAAATTCGCATCAGCATTAGCAACGACTTGTGTGCCAACACTTTGTCCAGCACTAGCAAGTTGTGTTATGTTTGAAAATTGTGCTACCTGATTGGCTCCACTTCCAGTCCCCTTAGAAGTCACAACAGTAGGATCACTCGAGTTACTAGTAAACAGAGCAAAGGAGGATTGCAAACGCATATCCTTCGTACCAGTAATGAACGTTTGTATATCTACATTTAATTGCCTTATGGCATCCTGCTTCCACTGCAGCTTCTGCTTCTGGCCCATTATTTTATCCAACGGGATCCGTTCAGCATCCATCAGTTTCTTGACCATGCCGTCAGTGTCCATGCCGCTAATGAGGCCAGTTACGCGACTATAGTTTGTAGAACTCGTAGAACTTGTACTGCTTACCATAACAATACACTCTCCTCAACTGTTAGGGCTTTATTTTATTTATCAGCATTTTATAAATCGTTGTTAAGCATACGGAATGCTATTCATTGAGATGGTCTGCTTTATCTGACGACATCAGCTGCCTCCTCATAGCTTGAAGGCCAATATCCCTATCCACCTTAAACTGCATTACAGCTTCACGGTTCGACAATTGAATCGCTTCGTAAATTTCCTGACGATATACAGCAAGCGAACGCGGAGCTATAATGCCTAGTTTTATTCCGTCCCCTTCCACGGATAAGACTCTAATTTCAATCTCATCGCCGATTCGTATTGACTCCCCCTTCTTGCGAGTTAACACTAACATCCCGGTTGCCTCCTTGCAGTTGATTTATATCAAGCGATCCTGACGGATTCAAACCATCCGTTTGGGCAATGGGTAGTAATGGCTGACGAATCAAATTTTCAGAATGGTTCAGCACCACTTGGATCGCCTTCCAATTACGCGTATTGATTATCACTGGCGCTTGTAGATTAATTGTGGATTGAACAAGACTTGATCGGTATGTAATGACCCCCCAAACTTGGACATCCTCCGGACGCAGAATTTCTAAATCCATAATCACTTCGTTGGGTAAATCTATCTGGTATTGAGGAAAGAAAGAAAAGGGATTCGCTACAATAAATCCAATATCTTCGTTATCAAGACATTGTAACATTGCAAAGGGCTCTTGTTCTTCGGCCGTTTCACACGAAAATTTGGAATATCCGGAAAAACCAGGTATATCCCTTACAAATTGAATTTCTTGCTTCATTGATCCTCTCGTCTCCTTTCATAGATTAGCTCATATTTAGAAACATCCTTCTGAACCTACTCTAAAGGATTTTTTATAGTCGTTTATCAATAACAGGTGGCGTTATCTCTACAGAGTTACGCTGGGCTAAGTAAGCTGTAAATCTTCCTCGTTGCGAATCGATAACAGGCTTATTAGGAGTTGCCCGGAATTGTACTTCCCCCATTTCCGGTTCCATATGTAGCGGACTAGGGGTGTATTCTTCAGAAACATTCAAATAGCTGGGTTCTCCCGCATATTGTATATCGGAGGGTGGTTGGAAAGCATTCTCCCAAGCTAATTCGGAGATTGCATTCTCACCAGAATTAATAGCTGCCATTCGATTCCCATCCTCTACAATCTTGACAATGGCGGCTGCCGCTATTCCTGGCATTTGGGATGCTACACGGTTATTGGTTGCAAGCACCCCGCCTATCCCCATAGCATCCCAAGCGCGAGATTGGTCGATCTTTAATTCGCCCGTTGATAGGAGGTTAACGTTCATAACAGCTTGCTTCGTATGCATTTCTATCGTAGCTTTCGGCTGCTCTATATTCAGTGTAGCGGGCTCCGCTTTGAAATCTAACCGAGCGTATTGCTGATGAATCTGTATTTGTGGAATGGGAAACATCAGCTACACCTCAATCACAATATATTAATGTAAGAAGTCAATCAAACTTAGCGGAATAATTTTAGCTCCTACAGATAGTGATGCCTGGTAAACATTTTGGGCGGTTTTTAAATTTGTTAGGGTCCCAGCAATGTCCGCATCTGATGTTTTTGAGATTAAAGATTGGAGGTTCACACTCGTATCTTGCGTACGATTATCCGCGAAATCAATGCGATTCATCTTTGCCCCAACTTCAGCTCTTACCGATAAAAATTTAGTCATTCTAGAGTCAATAGGACCCAACATATTACTAATGGCCGAAGGATTATTAGTCTGCAAGGTAGCAACTAATTGTTTCGCTATAGCGAAAACATTGTCGGTATCAGTCGAATTCCCGAAGACTTGATCTCCGGTTACATTAATTGGAAGCGTCACCCCTGTCCCTATCCCAAATTGTATCTTAGAATTTTCCACGTCCACGGTTTCAGCCGCATTAGGGTTGGAGTATGGCATTACATCTGTTTGTTGCCCGTTAAAAATATACTTCCCATTGAATTGAGTATTCCCAATTGATACAAGTTCGTTAGAGAGCTGTGACACCTCACTGCTAATTGAATTAAGTGCATCCTGTGAATTCGAACCATTAGAAGCTTGCACCGTCAATTCTCGCATGCGTTGCAGAACCTGATTCGCCTTGTCCAATGTTGAATCCGTATTATCCATCCAGGACTTCGCTGAAGCTAAGTTCTCAACATATTGTTCGTTTTGCCCATACTCACTCTGATAACGCAGTGTATAGCTCAAACCAACCGGATCATCAGATGGCTTATTTATTTTACGTCCCGATGAAAGCTGAGCTTGAAGGTCATCCATTCTTTGCAAATTTGAATTTAAGTTTCTCATTAAATTCATATTCATCATGCCTTGAGTAACACGTAACGTCATATATTCACCCCTTTAGTAGCTTACCTTGTAACGCCGGTGCCATTTATCAATTTATCTAGAATAGTATCGAATATCGTTAAGGACTTAGCCGCAGCATTATAAGCTTGCTGATATTTAATCATGTTTGACATTTCTTCATCCAGAGAGACCCCGCTTACTGATTGCCTGCGAGAATCTACTTGTTGCACAAGTACATTCTGATTATCCACTTGACGCCCCGACTCTTGAGCTTGAGCACCTAATTGACCCACGACCGCTTGAAAAAAATCATTAATCGTGCCATTTGTTAAAGAGGGAGCTCCACTAGATGTTGGATCAAAGGTGAACTTCGTATTCCTTAGATTAGCGATACCAAGCGCAATATCGTTATTTCCCTGTACAGTTTGGGTTTTACCCGAACTGTCCACATAAACACGAGCAGAAGCTACAATATTGGAAACTTTAGATACTATATCCGGATTAACTGTAATTGAATTCGCAGTAAATTCCGTCTCACCTGGTTTTAGAGTAAAGAATGGAATCCCTGAAACAGGAGGATTGTCTGTCGTATAACCTAGTTGATGCAAACCGTTTATACCATTAACCTGCACTTGTGTATCATTTGCCAGCGTCCTCGCAGCGATCGTCCCGGAATAAGTAACACCATTTAATACCGTACCATCGGGAATTACACTCCCCTTGGGCAAAGTAACTGTCACTTTTCCCTGAACAATCGTATTTATCATGGAATTTAATTGCGTTTTATAGTTGGTTAAATAATTATCACGGGAGTAAATCATCCCGTATATTTCCCCGCTTTTTAAATCTCCTGAGCCAACGGCTGCAACCAGAGTAGCCTGAGTAACAGGACTTGCTCCAGAGGTAGATGAAACCAAGGATGTAGTTCCAATTGCAATATTATATCCTTTATCATCTTCGGTAACCGTAATATTGGCTAGGCTAGATACTTTGTCCACCAGTAAATCCCTCTGGTCCCGTAGATCATTTGCCTTATCACCTAGTCCCTCAGCTCGAGCAATTTGAACGTTTAAATCTGAAATTTGCGATGTATACGTGTTAATCTCTCCGGCTTTAATATCAATATTTTTCGTTAAATCTGAAGAGAGAGAATCTAATTTTGAGCCCACCGAATTAAATGCATCCGTCATTGCAAGCGCATTTTCCTTCAGAGAAGCCCTTGCCGTCAAATTCTCTGGATCGCGGCTAAGAACCTGCCAAGAATTCCAAAAACCATCAACGACTTTCTGTATCCCGGTATCTGAAGGCTCATTTATTATAGCCTCAACTTTTGTTAATGTGTCGTTCCGAGTATTCCATTCTCCGAGAGATTTATTTTCATTGTAATACTGATCATCCAGAAATTTCTCTCGAACCCTTGAAATTTGATTAACATCAACGCCTTGTCCTATCATACCTGCCGCTGTACTTTTGGACAGTCCAAGCGCTTCTAAAGGCTGACTAGCGACTAAGTCGATTCTTTGCCGAGAATACCCCGGTGTATTGGCATTACCTATATTATGACCTGTTACATTCAAAGCCGCTTGATTCGCAAATAGGGCCCTAGTAGATATTTCCAAACCCGAAAAAGTTGACCTCATTTTCTGCTCATCCTCCTAATTTGCATATGACTCATTAAGCACGCGCATCGAATATATTCAATTTGGTTATACTTTGTTGGGCTTCCGTGGGTTTGCTGTAGATAGGTTCATCATCGAACCTACCCAAAAAGAGGTCTAAAGAAAAATCGATGTAGTTTAATGAATCTTCGATCAGTTGCTTATTCAAAGTATTGAGCTCCCGAAGTTTAAGTAAGGTTTTTGATAAATTTTCCTGGGCATCTTGCAAAGACATCTTATCTTCAGCTTTAAAAATCAATTTAACTAACTGACTTACTGTAATCTGTGGATTGGGATGATATCCTCTGGCTATTAGATAACTTCCTGTCTCTTGCAACCGCATTTGTTCTAATTCAGTAACCAGTACCAAATACTTATTTTCTTTATTTACAATCTGGTTCAAAATGTCGACTTTATTTTGAATGATGGCCTGTTTCTTACGCTCACCGAGCTCCAATAAAACAACATGAGCATCATTCAGTTTATATAGAACATCTATTAATGCTTGAATCGACATGATGGTTCACCTAATTTCATTTGATGTAATACATAACTACTTGATATAAGGAAGAAGCTTCTCTGCGATTTTTTTCGCATCCACATGATACGTACCTGATGCGACTGATGACTTCAATTCTTCAATGCGACGGGATTGTTCCTCCGTACGAGCGCTTCCTTGCGCATCAAGCAGTCCCTTCGCTTCAGCCGAAATCTCGACCTGGTCTTTGGGTCTGTCTTTTTTGCCTGTTGCTTGAGCGTACTTTGCATCGCTCGCTTTTTTATAAGGATTGATAGCACCTATACGTTGATTTTCATTAATTTTCATACTCTTCACACTCCTATCACATTGACATATAAAATAAAATGCCGATAATCTTTAGAATTATTATCGGCACCTTACGTATGAAACTTTATATCTCTCTAGTCCTATTTCTTGAACTAATGTCTGTCTTGCAACCGATCCTTAATGTTGAAGCTGATTCTGCCCTCTTGCTTTTTGAGTTGTTCATTCCGCCGCTGATCTTCCGCATTGTTCCTGACATCCTTCACCAGCTTCGCCCGACAAGGTTCGCACATGGTATTTTCACGAATCAACGTCCCGCACACTTCGCATGGATACGACATGTTCGGCGCATTCACAATTGAAATCCGGCCTTCGCGGATGAATTTGGTAATCTGTTTAATTGAGACTTCAGTTGCTTCGCTTAATTCTTGAATAGCCGCACCTCTATTTTCACGCAGAAACTTTACACACTTTTCATATTGCAGTTCAATTTCTTTGACGCAATTCGGGCAAACGTCATTGAATCCCTTTACAAAAATCTTTCCACAACGCGGACAATTCGCAACATTCATGCTCATTGTACAGCCCTCCTTCTACTATTCCCAATAACATATAATTAATTCCAGTTTACCGCAATTCGACATCTTTTGCATATCCTATTTTTCTATTTATTAAGCTGATTCCGGTCCTACCGAGCCCAAGTTACTCCAAATACTTCTGCAGCAAAGCTTTCTTTTAGCACCTTGGCGCATTGATTCATGGTACTCCCCGTTGTGTAGACATCGTCTACGACATAGATGATAAATGTTGATCCGGATGTACATTTAACCAGCTCAACTTGTGACGTGCTTACTTCAAAAGCATGCTGCAAATCATCCAAACGCTCGCTTCTTTTTTTGAAGCTTTGCTTATCCGTATGCCTTGAACGAACCAGCAAAGGCATAACCGGAATGCCAACTCTTCGGCCAAGCTCGGTAGCCATCTGTTCCGCTTGATTAAACCCCCGCTCAAGCAGTCGGCGCTCACTTACGGGGACGAATGTAATGAGTTCGAACGTATCGTTTGAAACCTTTTTCCGATCTTTCCGCCCAACCTCCGAATGAAGCAGCCCGAAAGCATGAACCATCATATGCCCAACTACCGATTTCAACCGTTCATCGCCACGGTATTTATAACGTGCAAGCAGCTCCTTCATTGCATCATCGTACCTAACAGCACTACGATTTTTCGAGAAATACGTCCGCTCCCGGCGAATACAATCCGAGCAATGCTCACCCCGACCGCAGTTTGAGCACATCACTTCTCGAATCCAAGGAATTCGCTTAAAGCAAGCATGGCAAAGCCCAAACTCTTCGCTCTGTAAGTGGCTAGCCTGTTTACAAAGCAGACACTCATCTTTTCGCGGGCTAAGCAGTGAAAGAAGCACTTCTACGGCCCGTCCAATCAAACTTCCCTTATTCTCGTTCATTCATTTCCCCCTTTCAAATAACCCCTTTTACGAGCAATTCGGTTCATCTGTTTAATTTGTCTTATGGCCTCCTTTTGGGAATGAGTTAGTTCCTTGGATGCAAAATATACCAGTCCTGCCGGGTCATCTTTCGATCTCCCTGCACGTCCTGCCATCTGAACAAGGGCGGCCTCGTCGAAAAGCCTTGAGTCTGCGTCTAAAATGAAAACATCAGATTTAGGAACCGTGACCCCGCGCTCCAAAATGGTGGTTGTGACAAGCACGCGAATTTCTCTATCGCGGAAACGCTGTACTTTCAAGGTTCGATCCGAATCTTTGGAGGAGGTACCCTCAACGCTAATAACTTTGCCGCTCCCATCGATATCTAATTGCTTAACCCGCAGCAACTCAACCATTGACTCTACCAATTGTATGTTCGGTACAAAAACAAACACCTGCGCTCCACGTCTCACTGAAGTCTGCAGCCTGGTCAATAAAGACTGCGGCAGCGCCTTAGACTGAATGCATTTACGCAAAGAAGGGACAGCAAGAAGCTGTGGCACCGGAAGCGGATGCCTATGAAACCGCACAGGTACGCGAACATGCGCTAAACGCCCACGTTCCGCAGCCTTTCTTACAGCGCTTGGCGGAGTTGCCGACAGCAAAATGTTAGTGCCTTCCGGTTTGACAACTTTGGCGGCAACGTAAGCAAGCATGGGGTTATTATGATAAGGAAACGCATCAATTTCATCAACAATTACAAGATCAAAAGCCTCATGAAATCTCAACAACTGATGTGTCGTAGCGATTGTGATCTGCCCCTGCTCCCACCTCTGCTCGCTCCCGCCATACAACGTGACAACACTGTATTGGGCGAATGCTCGTCCTATCCGCGGTTGTAGTTCCAGCACAACGTCTTTGCGCGGTGTAGCAATGAGTACGCGTCCGCCTCTAGCTACGGTATGGTGGATAAAAGGAAAAATCATTTCCGTTTTGCCGGCGCCTGTCACCGCCCAGATTAAGAACTTTTTTTGGGTACCGTGACGATCCTCCCCACTCTTCACTCCCTGCTGCCGGGACCGTGCACCCTCTTCGATATACCGCAGGCCCTCCAACGAGGCCGCTGTCTGTGCCTCACTCAGCCCCCAAGGCTCGATAAAGACTTTGTAATCTCCCTTCTTCTTCCCATCTAACCCTTGAATGGCACTCCGACCACGTATGAGCAAAGAACAAAATCGCGTTCGCCCCATTGTCAGACATTCTTCACAATACGGACAATCCTGTCCACAATGAATACAACTCGCCCAAAACATCCGATCCGAGCCGGTTCCACACCTTTTGCAGTAATAGGTCGTCACTTTTTTGAAGCCACGCCTCCAGTCCCGGTATTCAATCAACCTTAGGCCATTACTCAGCTCCAAATCGCCGTTCAAGTAGGCAAGCTGCAGATATGGTAGCCAAGTAACTGACTCGACAGCGTCGACGCCAATGTACGCTATTAACTGCTGAATTTCATCAATTAGGAGCGCTCTACCACTACAAGCCTCCACTATATGTTTGTACCTATCAGCCTTTATTGGGATGCCAGGAAACATGCCTTGTTTCCACTTTTCAAAAGAGATGGTTGTGATTAAGAATGAGTCGCTTACATGGCTAGCTATCTCGCATTTCTGCGCTATGTTCTGAAGCTTCGCCGTAAGCAATGAGGATGGTGATTGAACATTCCAAGAGGTCATTTCCGAGGTTAAAGAAATCATCTGAAGCATTTTCATAGCTTGCCCTAAAGAAATAAAAGGCTCCAGCAGTAGGATGCCGGCGTCGGCACCGTATTGCTCGAACCAATAATGAATGTCGGTATGCGCGTGAATCGTCAGGTTCCATGTCCAGCGCGATCCGATATGCACCGCATATAGTTGACCCTTCATCCTTCACCTTGCTCTCTGTATAGAATCCATTTGCTACATCACAACTGGGATCTTCACCAGATCCTCCCGATTGCTGAGATTTACAACGATTAATGGTTCATTTTCATGCTGTCGCAAATAATCATCGACGAATTCATCATCGGCTTGGTGATAAATCTCAAGCAAGTGGGTATGGGATAATCGCTCAATGATTTTCAGAGTGTCGTCCGACGAGCCCTCATCGAAGATTGCGGCGTTAACTTGGCTGCCTTTTACTCGAGAAAAGAAAAACAATGAGCGAATATACCATTCAATTTGATTTTGATTGTTTTTGGTAACTAGTAGAACTTTAGCTTGCTTCTTGTTTCTTCCCTTTCGGATTCTGAACAAGATATGAAGCACAGCAATGCTGATTCCGTAGCAGCCTACGATCCAAAGCAATCCGATCCACATAGCGGCTCCCTCCCTTACCTGCATTGTATGCCGTAGAGAGAGGGGGGGTTCCTTTAATGGTTGTTTAAAAAGACCACTTTGATAACGAAGTTATTTCATGAAGTATTTCGGCATCGAATCTTGAACGAATCCGGGAAGTCCGGTACTCTCGTAGCAACCCACTACGCTCCGTTCCTCCTTCTCCGAATATCGTCCAACCTTCTCGGTTCTGAAAGCGGACTTTTTAAACTCCTATTATAGTGTCACCCAACCATTCTTGATTGCAATAATAACCGCTTGCGTACGGTCGTCAACTTCCATTTTTTGGAGGATGCTGCTGACGTGGTTTTTCACTGTTTTCTCACTGATATACAAGAACTCGCCGATCAGCTTATTGCTTTTTCCTTCCGCCATGAGTCGAAGCACTTCGGCTTCACGTTTGGTAAGCGGACTGTTTGCATTATGTATGTATTTCAAACCTGTATCTTTAACACCTTGTCCCGAACCGACAACGCCAACATCGTCGAGATAAGTCATGCGACGAAGCTGATTGATCAGCTTGCCTGTCACTTTCGGATGAATATAGGCATGGCCGGCTACGACGGAACGAATCGCATTGATGAGCGACTCCGCCTCCATGTCTTTCAGCAAATAGCCGGAAGCTCCTTTGCGGAGCGTCTCGAACACATAGCTTTCATCGTCATGAATGGAAAGGATAATAACTTTGATGTCAGGGAAAATGAGTTTCAGACGCTCGGTAGCGATAACTCCGTTTTCCAGGGGCATATTAATGTCCATCAGAACGATGTCCGGTGTGATTTGGTTACAAAGCTCAATGACTTGGATACCGTCACCGCACTCTCCAATCACTTCCATATCATCTTCCATGTTGATGATTCGCTTAACACCTTCGCGAAAAAGCTGATGATCGTCCGCAATCACAATGCGCACATTACGTTTATGACTCGCCGTGTTGTCCATTCTGATTTTCCTCCTTGTTCTCTGCTCTGCCGCCGATAGGGATCAGCATCGTTATTTTTGTACCCGAATCCTTTTCAGACTCTAGAACCATCGAGCCATCCAGCAGCTCAACACGCTCACGCATGCCAAGCAAACCAAAATTGTTCCCCTTGGCTATTCTTTGCTCCGTCTGCATCACATCGAAACCGATCCCGTTATCTACCACATAAATTTGAACTTGATCACGTTCCAAAGTGAGCTCAACAGATACAAAAGTGGCTTTCGCATGTTTGATCACATTCGATAGAGCTTCCTGCACCAGTCGGAAAATAGCAATTTCAAGTCCGGACGGAATGCGAGTTTCCTTGCCCACAAGATTGAATTGCGTACGAATTCTGTGCTTTTCCTCGAAATCCTGCACATATTTGCGCAGCGTGGGTACAATGCCCAAATCGTCAAGCGCCATAGGGCGGAGGTTGAAGATAATCTTGCGAACCTCTTCAAGCCCCCCTCTGACTTGTCCCTTCAAATCTACTAATTCTTCCTTGACTGACGGGATATCCTGCTTGCCGAGCATGCGTTCCGCAATCTCAGTACGAAGCACGACATTAGCGAGCGTTTGTGCCATGCCGTCGTGAATTTCGCGCGCGATCCGCTTCCGCTCTTCTTCCTGGGCCAAAATAATTTTCAAACCGAGCAGCTGTCTATTTTTGGCGGATTCCAAAATGCGGGTAACCTGATTGAGATCCCCCGACAAGTACTCCAACACAACATTCATCTGGGAGACGATCGTCTCTGCCCGTTCCACCTGTTTGTCCACATTTTTCACTCGCTGCTGTAAATCATTACGCCGAGTTTTGAGATGGCTCTCTTTTTCCCTGGCGATGGTCAGCTGTAGTTGGAGCGCAATAGCGGCTTCATAGGCTGTCTTGATATCATCCTCGCGGTACTTGTTGAAATCTCGACTAACCTCCGTAAGCCTAATACGGGATCGCTTATAATCCTTCTCCAGCTTGTCCACCAGCTCAATGGTGACACTGGTTTCTTCCTGAATCTCTTCTAGTTCGCGGTTCAGTGCCTCTTTCTCAAGCCGGGATGTTTCTGCAATCTCAAAAATCTGGTATTTACTGCTCTCCATGACGTTAATGGCGTTTTTTATGACACGATCTATAGCGTCTGGCTGCAAGTGGAACAAACTCCTTTTATGAAAACGATATTGTCAATTAGTCTACCCCATATTGTAACACAATTTTACGGATTTGAAGTGTACTTCTAGCACTATTTATTCCAGCGTTATTCCTTGATTTTGGGGTTCCCAGCCTACTTTAAAGCCCAATCTCTCGGAAATTAGTCGCAAAGGCACCATCGTAACATTATTCATGATTTTGGGAGCCACTTCTGCCGTTACGCGTTCTCCGTTCACCAACAAATCAGGATTATCGATCCACAAATCAATCAATTTATCGCCGCGGATCACGGTCACTTTACGTTCTTTATCATCCCACTTCACATTACCGCCAAGAGCCTCTGTTACAAAACGAACCGGAACCAGAGTATTACCGTTAATAATGGTTGGCGCTTGCTCCAAAGTCATTGACTGATTATTCAAGCTTGCTTGTTTCTTATTGACGGTAAGCTTCACTGAATTTTTCGGCAACGCTGCTACCTGTCCTTTATAAATGAAAGATATATCATCGATGCTAATTTTCCCTTTTGGCGCTCGTTCATCCTGGCCATTAGCCGGATTGGCTACATAGACACTTTTCAGTTTCACAGGGAATTTCATATCGGAAATATCCGCTGTAACCTTTCTCCATCCTGTCCAGTTCGTGTTCTCCGTTAAGCTCCTCAATTGCGACTTGCCATCCGCATCAATGAACTCAGCGCGTACCCAGTTGAAGCTGCCGTCACCAAATACTTTGGCCGTAATAACCTGCGGTTCACCACCGATCTGAGTACCGTTTGCACCATCAAATCTGGCATAAGCAGCTTTCGTTCCGGTTCCTTTGGTGAAATCGTAGCTAATATCCAGTGTTTTGTTGCCATTCGCTTCTTTGCCTATAACTACGTTCGATACTACTTCCGCAGGGTACTTGTCTCCTGTAGTCAGTACAGAGGAGTGATCAAGATCGTACCAAACCTTTTCCTGTCCGACCGGTAGCGTGACCATCGTACTATAGCCATCATAGCGGGCAATAACCTGAGCGACCTGGCTGCCTGCCGTGCTGTCCACATGGAGAAAGCCGTCTTGAACCGATCCTTTGATTCCACTTACCTCGTATTGTGCTGATGCAGGCGGTAAATCTCTCGTTACCCCGCTCTTCGTCGTCACCGAAATAGGCAACCTGAAATCTCCGCCTTCAGTTACTGAGAAAGACCCTGTATTAAATTTCATCGAAGAAATTTGGTCTCTACCTACCACTTCAACATCCATAGTCGCGGAGCCTTTACCGGACTTGGCAACAATTTGCGTTTTACCAGGTTGTGTTGCTGTAAACACATTGTCTTTGAAAGAACCGTTCGTCGTGGAACTGCTCCACTGCGGAACAATCGAATCTACGGTAATCGGATTATAATAATCATCATAAGCTTTAAATTGATAAGTGCTGGATTCATTAATGAATAAAACTTTTTGCCCTTTTAATATAAGACCTTTTAACTCACCCTTTGGAGCAGTGGAATATACACCTACACCGTTAGCTACCGCGCGTTGATTCCCGTTCTCTGTTTGGTTTGTTAATTTCGGGTCAAATTCCCCAAGCGGCCTCGAAACCATTTGCGTAGAACCGCCGCCATCCAGAACCATACCTCTCCAAACACCGGCTTGTATCATAAATTGCTGCAACTCCGGAAGCGTCATTCCTTTGCTGCTGCCGCTATTATCGGAAGTGATAATATACGCTGTTTTCATATCTTTGGAGTAACCAATGGCCGTACGGGACCGAGGGGTATAACCGCTAAAATCCGCAATATTTCGTGTAAAATAGCTAGGCTTCGCCTCATCCACAAGAAGGGTGCTTCCGCCAATCAGCGTTTTGAAAGTTTTCCAATCATATTTCTTGGAAGGATCGTGCGGAATCATATCATACTTCGTCGTGATAGGATCTCCAACTTTTAGATGATTCACGATAAAATCGCGTGCAAGCCCCGAACCTCTAAGAATATATCCGTCAGCTGGTGCAATCTTTTTGATGTTCGTATCCACAGTGATTTCCTTCACGATGCCATTCTGCACAAGCGCCTCAGTAGGAACGTGTGTTCCATCAACTGCACGCTGATCCATGGCCCATGCACTCGTATAAAGGAAGAGTCCGTCAGCGATCATAGCTACATCGTTATCATCCCAATAATAGGTCTTGTTGACACCGCCTAAATCGAATGTCGTACCGTCCTTCGCCTTTACCGTCCCCTGAAAATCAAAAATATCAATAATCGGCTGATTATCCTTCGTGATTGCAAACGAGTACAGACCTGAAATCTTGGCCGGCGTAGCCATCACCTGTCCATTCGTGATCTGCGCACCTTCCGGTACACCCTCAGCTTGTGTATTAAAGAAGTCACCATTCACTCCGGCTACAGCGCCTGTATCCTTCACCATGCCGAGTACACTCTGGTTCTTCGTGAATTGATTTTTCGTACCTGCCATCGCATCGATCTTCACATTCGGATTCGTTAAATCGACTTCAATGACATTCGCATTAACCGAAACATCCTTATTGCTTCTTGTCGTTGTCCATACATAATTTTTAAGAATTGCACCTGACGTAATTGCTTCCTGCGAGCCCAGAGTCAGTACTGAATCCGCCGCGAATACCGTCGTCCCTACCGTCAATTGCCATACCAATGCGCAAGCCAGCGCACCCATCCCAAGTTGCTTTTGAACCTTCATGTTGCCTCTCCACTCTCCTCTTTCAGTCTAAGTCTAGTATCTATTTTTTTGGACATCTATATAGACTCTTAAACTATGGAAAAAGTTACGAATTTGGTAGAGTGGAAAATAGTTGTATTTATATGCCAACATAATCTTCCAACTAATTGCAAGGCGCATCTTTCTACAACGCAAAAAAGGCCATCCGTCATAGCGACGAACAGCCTTTTTTAAGGTATCAAGATTAAGCCAATGCTTGTGATTTTAAAGACTCAGCTTTATCTGTACGCTCCCAAGGAACATCCAAATCGTTGCGGCCAAAATGACCGTATGCAGCTGTTTGACGATAGATCGGACGACGCAGATCCAATTCTTTGATAATACCGGCTGGACGAAGGTCGAAGTTATTGCGGATCAGCTCAACGAGCTTCTCTTCACTAACTTTACCAGTTCCAAAAGTATCTACGCTAATAGATACCGGTCTTGCAACACCAATTGCGTAAGCCAATTGAACTTCGCATTTATCAGCAAGTCCAGCAGCTACGATGTTTTTGGCAACATAACGCGCCGCGTAAGCACCGGAACGGTCAACTTTTGTCGGATCCTTACCGGAGAATGCGCCACCGCCGTGACGTGCATATCCGCCATAAGTATCAACGATGATTTTACGACCTGTTAGACCCGCATCCCCTTGTGGTCCGCCGATAACGAAACGGCCAGTTGGGTTGATGAAATAGTTTGTATTTTCGTCCAGCAAGTTCGCAGGAACGACTGGTTTAATAACATGCTCTTTGATATCCGCTTGGATTTGCTCCAAAGTGATCTCTTCGCTGTGCTGTGTGGATACAACAATGGCATCTACACGAACAGGCTTATCGTTTTCGTACTCAACAGTAACTTGCGTTTTACCATCTGGACGAAGGTAAGGCAACGTACCGTTCTTACGAACTTCAGTCAAACGACGAGCGAGTTGGTGAGAAAGCGAGATCGGAAGCGGCATAAGTTCAGGAGTCTCATTAACCGCGAAACCAAACATCAAACCTTGGTCACCTGCACCGATAGCTTCGATTTCTTCATCAGACATTTTACCTTCTCTTGCTTCAAGAGCTTTGTTAACACCTTGTGCAATGTCAGGGGATTGTTCGTTCAAAGAAACGAGAACTGCGGAAGTTTGGTAGTCAAAACCATACTTTGCGCGTGTGTACCCGATTTCCTTAATCGTTTGTCTAGCGATTGCCTGAATATCTACATATTCAGAGCTGGAAGTAATCTCACCAATTACCAATACCAAGCCAGTTGCTACAGAAACCTCACATGCTACGCGAGCATTCGGATCATTGGCCAAAAAAGCATCCAATACCGAGTCAGAAATTTGGTCACAAATCTTATCCGGATGACCTTCTGTCACGGATTCGGATGTAAATAAACGACGTCCTTGAGCCATCTTATTCATCCTCCTAATCAATCTTAGTATGTTTGAAAAGCTTTAAATCGATGCCTATACGAGAAAACCGTTGAAAAGGCTCCATCATAATGGCGACCGCATATATAAGTAGGTTTGATCACCAATGCGTCAAAATTTAACATCATTAGATGGTGATTAAAATGGGCCCGGCTTTAGCGGCAGCTTTTCACGCCAAACGGAATCCCCTCTTATGCGCGTGAGCGCTACAAAGAACCTTGAATTCCGGTATGGTAAAAAAATAAGTGCGTCAACAAAAAATGAACCTTTTCCGATTGGAAAAGGTTTGATTAAACATTGACCTTCAATTAGTTATCTTACTTTATTTGTCGTCTAGTGTCAATGAAACAATTGTTAAGATTTGAAAGAATAAGGCCAGGGAATTAGAGGGTAAACAGAACTTCTTCGGCTTTTTGAATCAGCCTTCTCGTAATGTTTCCTCCCACAGCTCCAGCATCTCTGGAAGTAATATGACCCCAATAATCTTCCTTCATGGAATTCGCAGGGATTGCGCCTAATTCAGTGGCAAATTCTGTGTCTGCGTTTTGGGAGAAATTCTTCCCTACAGGTAGCCCAAGCTCTGCAGCGATCTCATATTTAAGAATATCAAGTGCTTTTTTAGACTCGGGAACCACTTTGACATTATTGCTTCTAGCCATAACTGTCGCCTCCTAAGCATTTTTCTTCTGAAAAACTGCCTTCCTGAGTACGTTTCATAGGTGGGGTACGCCTATTATTATGGCTAGAAGCTTGGGTGTCGAAACGCATAAGATGTTGTCAACACGGGTAAAATTATGGAGTAGCTGTACTGCCATCCTCATTCAATAATAAGTAACTCCCACGCACCATGACAAAAATGTCAGCTGTATTTTTCGGAGCTGGCTTAATACCACGTCCATCGCGTGGAAAAATCAAAAGATGATTCGTCGCGATCTCAGTCCCAGCGGCAATATCCTTGCCACCGGTAACGTCCGGGATCCCGTTCTCGTCACTGCTCACTGCGATCACCTTACCGGATCGCACGATAAACTCGGCGCCAGCGCCGGCATACAGGGTTTGTCCCGCTTTCAGCTGGACAACCGTCATTGCCGCTGGCGTCGTGCCAGTGCCGGTACCTCCGTTGCTCCCGCTAGGCTGGCTTCCGCCAGCATTTCCCGCGATCGCGGAGGCGATCATGTCCTTCACCTTTGCTTCGCTTAAGGTGTTCTGGTCGAAGTAGCTCTTCGTGATCACCGGGTCCGTTGCGGAGCCGGGGGTTGGGGCTTCGGCTTGGGAGGTGGAGATGAACGAAGCAAGAATGATAATTGAAAAAGCTGTGCCTACAATCCATTTTTCTTTTTTCATAAAATCATTTTCTCCAATTTTAGGTTAATAAAAGTGAATCTTCTACCCTTTTTTGTTGATATCTAATGAGAACATCATAAACAAACATGCGTTGCATACGAGTACTTTGATTTTATTCTTAATATTCATTAGCGTCAATGAGTCTTGTTATAGTAAAAACGTTAAATAGAACTTCTACTTGGAGAATGGAAAATCTGTCCTGTTATATTCACTTTACTAAATTAATTGCTCTTTTGAGACTTACCATTTTGCTTTATTAACCCATGCCTAATTTTATTAGTGTCATTTACATTTTGTTCGGCATTGCTTACTAAATTGATAATACTTAGTTTCAAACTTTTCAATATTTGTGCATCATTTTTATTGTTAGTCCAAATTTCAAATAATTTTTTTGTTTCACTAGCTTGATTTATTAAGCTTCTTTGCTTGCTAATTATCTCATCGAGATTATTCGCTGCGATTACTTCTTTTTTAACCTGTTGCACATAATCTACTACATCATTATTTGTCAAAACGAGTTCTTGATAGCCTTTGTTTATTGTTTGCAAATACGTTTCTGCATTATCTTCGTTCATATATAAATTAAACTTCATAGCATACATCCATACTTGATTATTTATATCATTTATCCAAGTATATGCATCAGTCAAATTCTCCATATTATCCGCTTTATTATTAAGGCTTACATCAACACTGTAAGAATCATTTTTCCAAACTACAGTAGCACCAATTTTTGATAATAAATAAATCGGCACCATAGTTCTATTTTTATAGTTAATTGCCGGTACATCATCACTGATTACATCTTTGCCATTTGAAGTTATTTTGACAATTGGGTTCCCCTCAAAATCCCCATGAACTCCTGCAGCGCTTACGATATTAGTACAGACTAGCATGAATGCAACCAACAAAATAATTTTACGCAATACAGTTTCCCCCTATCATTGAATTGTTTCTCTTATTTTATCATTCTTTTAGCAACATTTACTTCATTAATATATAATTTCACAAAAAACTGAAAGAAAGAAGAGGACCCTTCGGGGTCTTCTTCTTTCTTTCAGTTGGTTTACTTTTGAATCTGTTTTTACGCCGCTTTCCAACATACCTACTAGTTGCTAAGCCGTCAAACCATATAAAAAATGCATCGTCGGAATACTTTAATAAACAAAATAAAGAAGACCCCGAAGGGTCTCCTTTTTAAAGAGATTAGTGCACTGTACGAGTAGTAGTGCTGCTGCTCGCATAGATTGTAGTAGTCGCAGTTTTGCCTGTTGCGGAAGTCGCAGTCAGATCAAATGTTGCGCTGCTAGAACCAGTTACTTTTACATTACCGAACTGGTCAACTGTTACAGTCGCACCAGCACTTACGTTGGAAACAGAGAATGTTACGCCAAGCAAGTAGTTATAGTGCAGAGCATCTCCGTCTTCAAAAGTCTTACCATAATT
Source organism: Paenibacillus sp. GCM10027628 (assembly GCF_042676385.1). NCBI lineage: Bacteria > Bacillati > Bacillota > Bacilli > Caryophanales > Paenibacillaceae > Paenibacillus > Paenibacillus sp. GCM10027628. Next base: position 1,401 of record NZ_JBHTHA010000027.1, on the reverse strand, counting down.
ATCGGTAACATTGAGGTTTGTGAAGGCATTGAATGCTAAGCCCTCGTTATACCCTTTGTCATCCCAAGTAACGTTCGAAACTGCAAGTGCATCAGATTTAACAGTTACTGGAGTTGTCAAAGTCTTAGTCGAACCGTCGGCAGCTACGAAGCTGATTGCCAAAGTAGCAGTTCCGGCTTTGTTACCAATAACGTATGCTTTGCCAATTCCGTTAGTTGTATTAACGCCGTCAGAGGAAGATACCTGAAGAACGTTAGCTACATTTGTATCGGAAGAAGAGATAGAAAGAATTCGTTTTGGCAGACCCACTACTTCGCCAGCAGCATTCTTAACGGAGATCGTTACCTCACGACCAAACTTGCTGTTTGCTTTCAGCTGAGTGCTTTTGCCAATTTGGCTCGCAGTGTCATTGTCAGTACCGTCAACCGTTACACCTGGAACATATACAGCCGTAGTAACTACGCCACTGTCCTTAGCATTCCAAAGTGTTGCAACACTGTTTACCGAATAAGTGAAATTCGTGGATGCCGAGTCAGCAACTGTTGCAGTTCTTGTGATTTTGTTGATTTCATCTGTGCCGTTCTTCCAAATCGTCACGACTAAATCTGTTTTGTAGTTCTTAGCAGTCGTTACATTAGCTGCTGCAAAGCGGTAAGTGTTACCGTTGAATGCTTTAACATCAGTAATCGCTTGTGCAGTCGCACTGCTTGCAAATACGGCTTTGCTTCCAGCGTCGTTTACAACAGCGTCGTTATCAGCTGTGATAAGCATCGGAGTTGCGCCATTCAAGTTAGTACCAACCGAAACGTTTGAATCAGGGGCACTCGCATATCCTGTGAATACTGGAGGAGTAGCTGTATTGTATTGCGGCGTATAAGTTCTTGCAGTTACAGTTACACTGTAAGAGTTGCCACCACTTGTAACAACATTACCATTCGAATCAACACGGTTGAAGGTGTCAAGTCGCTTGCCGTATTGGTCAATTACAGTGTATTGGAATCCAGTGGAACCACCCGGAAGAAGTTGCTTACCAGGAGCAGTTGCCTCTTTAATGTGATCCGGAATACGTGCTGCTTGAACAGTAAAGTTCTTAGTGTCACTGCTTGATACATTAGAAGTAGCAATAAATGCACTTACCGAGATAGATCCGTTTTTCTGTGCAGGGATGTTAGTCAAATGGATCTGACCTTTGTGTGAACCTACAGTTTCGAGCGAGAAGTAACCAGTACCAGTGCTTGCGCTGATTCGGATCTGGCTTTGGTTCTCTGTGCTGACGATATCGTCTGCGCTCAATTGGTTACCAGCAGCATCGTATGCGATGATCGGTACGTAAGCATCAGTGTCGCCTGCTGCGATAACGTCGTCAACGTTGCCAATTTGAACCTTCGTTGCAAGTTTTGC